>NZ_JBIAFG010000007.1:0-316628 GCF_042869175.1 Micromonospora sp. NPDC007208
ATCTGCGCCCGCTCCGCGGACGACAACCTCTGCCCCGGCATGACCCCTCATCCTGACGAGAATCCACCCCGTTGCAACAACCACTTGAGCCCAAGTGCCCGGAACACCGCGACTTCGTGAAACCGGAGTGGATCACGCCGCTCGGGTCAGAGGTCGGTGACGCGGATGCCCGCGTGCGCCTTGTAGCGCTTGTTGATGGCGATCAGGTTGGCGGTGAACGCCTCGATCTGGTGGGCGTTGCGCAACCGGCCGGCGTAGATGCCCCGCATCCCGGGGATCCGGGCGGCGAGCGCGCCGACGATGTCGACCAGCTCGCGGTCCTCGGTGCAGATCAGCACGTCCAGGTCAATCCGGTCGACCTCCGGGTCGGCCAGCAGCGGAGCGCTGACGTGGTTGAACGCCGCGCAGACCCGGGAGTCGGGCAGCAACGCGGCAGCCTGCTGCACGGCGCTGCCCTCGGCGACGGTCAGCGCGTACGGGCCCTGCTTGTCGAAGCCGAGCGGGTTGACGCAGTCGACGACGATCCGGCCGGCGAGCGGCTCGGCGAGGGCGGCGACGGTGGCGGCGTGCCCGTCCCACGGCACCGCGATGATCACCACGTCGCTGCGTCGGGCCACCTCGTCGTTGGCCGCACCGGTGACGCTGCCGCCGGCCGGCACCCCGGGCAGGGCGGCGATCTCGGCCGCGGACTCGGCGGCCCGCTCGGCCGACCGGGACCCGATCAGCACCGTCTGGCCGGCCCGCGCGAAGCGGTAGGCGAGGCCCCGCCCCTGGTCGCCGGTGCCGCCGATGATGCCGACCGTCAGCCCGGACACGTCGGGCAGCGTGCTCGCGTCGTATGCCATGGCCTCATCCTCGCAAACCGCTCGGTCCGTCAGCAGCGCCGAGCGTTGTGAGAATCCCCGCTGCCACCGGCGGGCGGGAACAGGGCCAGGGCCGGCGGCCCGTCAGGCCAGCTCGAACAGGACGGTGCGGGCCGCCGGGTCGGCCGTGACCAGGCGGACCCGGACCCGTTCGCCGAGCGGCAGTTGGCCGTGGCAGCGGGCGCGTACCGGCGGGGCGTCCAACGCGACCGTCCCACCGGGTGGTCGGGGCCGGGACTTGCCGTTGGGCGGGGCGTCGACGTCGAGGACGGCCGCGTCGAAGGTCTCGCCCACCCGGTGCTCCAGCACCGCCGCCTCGGCCAACTCGACGGCGCCACGAGCGGCCGCCGAGGCGACCCGGTCGGTGCTCGCCATCACCTCGGGCAGCCGGGGCAGCGCGGCGCGGGCCCAGTCGGGCACCGGCTGGCCCGCGTGCAGGGCCAGGCAGACCTCGGTCGCGTACCGGTCGGCCAGCCGCCGCAACGGAGCCGTCACGTGTGCGTACGCGGCCGCCACGCCACCATGTTCCGGCTGCTCCGGCAGCTCCCCGTCGAAGGCGGTGTACGCGGCACCGCGCATCAACTCGGCCGCCTGGTCGATGAACGCGGCGGCGCGCGGCTGGGCGGCGTCCAGACCGGCGATGACCTGACCCGGGCCCACGTCGTCCGGCCAGTGCACGCCCAGCGGCGCGGCGGCGGCCCGCAGCCGCTGCACCGCCTCCGGCTTGGGCGCCGGCATCGTCCGCAGCAGGCCGACCCGACCGGCCAGCATGATGTCGGCGGCGGCCATCCCGGTCAGCAGGGAGATCTGCGCGTTGTGCTCCTCCATCAGCGCCGGCGCGCGCAGCACCAGCCGCCAGCCCTCACCGTCGGGCTCCAGATCCTGCTCGGGCAGCGGCAGGTTGATGGCCCCACGCCGCAACCCACGGGCGGTCAGCCGGTCGCCGATCTCCGGCAGCAGCGCGATCGGGTCGGGTAGCCGCCCGGCCTCGGCCGCCGCCTGCACGCCGGTGTAGTCGAGTTTGGCCCGGCTGCGCACGAGGGCGCGTTCCAGCTCGACGGCCACGGTGCCGCCGTCGGCGTCCAGGTCGATGGTCCAGACCACCGCGGCCCGGTCGTCGTCGGGCAGCAGGCTCGCGGCACCCTCGCTGAGGGTGCGCGGGTGCAGCGGCACGTTCCCGTCGGGCAGGTAGATGGTCTGCCCCCGCCGCCAGGTCTCCGCCTCCAACGCCCCACCGGGGGTGACGTGCGCGGCGACGTCGGCGATCGCGTACCGCACCCGGTAGCCCCCACCCGGGCGGCGGGCGAGGTGCATCGCCTGGTCCAGGTCCCGCGAGGTGGCGGGGTCGACAGTGACGAACGGTATGTCGGTGCGGTCGACGGACGGCCGCGGCGGTGCCGCAGCCGCCTCGTCGGCCTCACGTTGGGCGTCGGCCGGGAACTCCTCGGACAGGCCGAGTTCGCGGCGCAACGCGCCGAAGTCGATGCGGGGCGCGAGTACGCGTCGGATGACCACGGGTCAATCCTGACAGCGCCACGGGTGATCCGCTTCCGGTGACCGGCCGAGAATTCCGCCCGGCGAGGGGTGGCCCGCGCTCAGCCGGTCGCCTTCCGAGCGGCGCTGCGCGTACCCCTCGGGGCGGTGGCTCGGGCGGCGACCGGGCGAGCCGGTGACTTGCGGGCGGTCACCTTGCGGGCCGGCGCCTTGGCCGCGACGGTCTTCTTCGCCGGGGCCTTCTTCGCGGCCGCCTTGCGGGCGGTGGTCGACGAGGTGCCCGTCACCTTCGCGGCCGGGGCCTTCTTGGCCGGAGCCTTACGCGCGCCGCCGCTGGGGCGGGTGGACGCGGCCTTCTTGGCCGGGGCCTTCTTGGCGGCGGCCTTCTTCGTCGCTGTCTTCTTGGCGGTGGACGCCTTGGTCGCGGTCTTCCGCGCCGGTGCCGTGGTCGCGGCCTTGCGCGCCGGGGCCTTCGCCGCGGCGGTGGTCTTCTTCGCGGCCGAGGCGGTGGTCTTCTTCGCCGCGCTCACGGTCTTCTTCGCCGTACCGGTGGTCTTCTTCGCGGCGGCGGTGGTCTTACGCGCCGTGGACGCCGGGGCCCGCTTGGCGGTGGCGGTCGTCTTGCGGGTGGCCGTCGAGGTCTTCGCCGGCGCCTTCTTGGCCGCGGCGGTGGTCGTGGTCGTGGCCTTCTTCGCGGGGGCCTTCTTGGCCGCCGTCGTGGTCTTCTTGGCCGGGGCGCGGCCCGCCCCGCCGGCGGCCTTGCGGGCCGGTGCCTTCGCGGCACCCGTGGTGGATTTGCGAACGGGGGTGGTCCGGCTCGCCGCCGTGTTCCGCTCCGCCGCGGCGGTCTTCTTCGCGGTGGTGCGTCGGGCGGCCGGGCGCTTGGTGGCCTGCTGTGCTTCGGCCATCGTGGTTCCCTCCTCGGGGGACGTGCTCTCGCGTGCGTCCTCGCGGAGCACGAAATACCTCGACGCGAGCCGTCCCGCGCCGCCTATCTGTCCTCCCCGGCCCAACGAGCGTCCTCGGCATCCCACGCCTCGTTCCGCTCCTGCACCCGTTGCAGGGCGTTCTCCGCGTCGGCTGCCGAGTCGTACGGGCCGAGAACGTGCTTCGCCGGACACACGTTGGCGTCCGTCTCGACCCGGTGATGCCGGGTGCACCAGTAGAACTGCCCACCACGTCCGCTGTCGCTCATGGGAATCACTGTGCACCGCGAACCGGCCGGCCGCCACCGGATCGCACAAGTCGCCGACGATCTCCACAGTAGATATGCATTGCGTTTGCCGGGGCGGAACGCGGAAATAGGGTCGGACGAACAGTCAGTTCCGGTGCAATCCAGGGCTGAGGCATGATCTGCGCTCGTGATCAATACGGTGACCGGCACGGGGGCGTGCCCGGGGTGTGCGGCGACGACGGCATCGGTACGGGACGCGGTGCCCTGGTGTCCCGGCTGCGAGTGGAATCTGGACGCCTATGACCCGGTACGACGCCAACGCGAGTTCGGGTGGAGTTGGGTAGACCGGTGGACCTACCGAACGGCGTTCCGGGCGACCAGGCGGCAGTTCACCCAACTTGTTGGGCGACCGTTGGGCACCAATGGATCCGGAGCCGCCCGGACGCTCACCGCGGCAGCCTCGTTGCTACTGATCGCCGCGGTGCTCGCGCTCGCGGTCGTCGGTGGCTGGCTGATCGTGGCGTTCCCGTTTCCCAACCTGGCGATCGTGCCGGGTGTGGCGATGGTCGGTCTGGCGATCGCGTTGCGGCCCCGGTTCGGTCGCCTCGACCCGGAACTGGAGGTGCTCACCCGCGACCAGGCGCCGGAGCTGTTCGGCCTGATCGACGAGGTGGCCACTGCTGTCGGGGCGCCGGCGCCGGACGTGGTGGGCGTGGACAACACCATCAACGCGTACGCAGGCACGGTCGGGTTGCGGCGGCGGAAGGTGCTCGGTCTCGGGCTTCCGCTGTGGGGTTCGCTTCCCGCCGGTGGCCGGGTGGCGCTGCTTGGTCACGAGCTCGGTCACTTCGTCAACGGTGACCCGCGCCGGGGCCTGTTCACCCAGCCCGCGTTCACCATGCTCGGCTCGGCCGCCGACCTGTTCCGGCCGGTGCGGACCAGCGTCGGGGCCGGGCTGGTGGAGATGCTGGGTGACGCGCTGGGCCGCGCGTTCCAGTGGGTGGTGTCGCGGGTGCTGTTCGTCGCGTACCTGCTTCTGGTGGCGGTGGCATTGCGGGACAGCCAGCGCGCCGAGTACCTCGCCGACGAACTGGCCGCCCGGGTGGCCGGCACGACCGCCGCGACCGACTTTCTCGACACCCTGCTCGCCACCGAGTCGCTGGCGCTGGCGGTGCGTCGGGAGAGCCGGGCGGGACACGGCCCGGACCGGTGGCGCTCCGCGCTGGCCGAGTCCCGTGCGGCAAAGACCGACCAGTTGCCGCTGCTGCGGCAACTGTCGGTCCGCGACGAGGCGTCGCTGTTCGCCGCTCACCCACCGACCGGACTGCGCCGCCAGATGCTCGCTGGGCGCGCATGGCAGGATCCCTCGGTGGTCCTCACCGAAGCCCGGATGGAGCGGATCGACGCCGAACTCGGCAAGGAGTACGACCGCTTCCGCCGTACCGTCAGCTGGTCGGGCTGACGCCGGACGCGGGCCCGCGGGCGGCGTTGGGCAGAGCGGTCGCGGCCTATGATCGCCGGATGGCGATTCCGGACTACATCGTGGGGATGCGCAAGCACGTCGGTCACGACCTGCTCTGGCTGCCGAGCGTCAGCGCGGTGGTCCGCAACGACGCCGGTGAACTGTTGCTCGGCCAGCGCGCCGATGACGGGCGCTGGTCGGTGGTCAGCGGTTTCGTCGAGCCGGGCGAGCAGCCGGCCACCGCGCTGGTCCGCGAGGTGCGCGAGGAGACGGGCCTGGACGTCGCGCCGGTGCGGATGTCCAGCGCCGTGTCGCACCCGCACACGTACCCGAATGGGGATCGCTGCGAATACCTGAACCTGGGGTTCCTGTGCCGGTTGGTGGCCGGCACTGCCCGGGTCAACGACGACGAGTCGCTGGCCGTGGGGTGGTTCCCGTTGGACCGGCTGCCCGAGCTGGACAAGCACGCCCTGCTGGTCATCGCGTACGCGCTGCGCGAGAACCCGTTGGCCGGTTACCTGGAGTCGGGTACGACGTGGGACGACGTACCCGACTGAGGTTCACACCGGGGTCGGCGCGAGGGCGACCGGCTCGGGGGGCGCCGATCGGGCCGCCCGGATGGCGTAAGCGAGCGCGTAGGGCGTGCAGGCCAGGTAGAACATCGGTTCCACCAACAGCTGGTCGGTGATCAGGAAGACCTCCCACGACGTGGGGCGGGGCAGGCCGAAGTTCCAGTCCGTCCAGCAGACGAAGAGCCACAACGGCGCGGAGATCCGGTCGACGCTGTCCGATGTCATCGCGTCGGCCGGTACGGTGCCGGGCCCCGGAATGGTCTGGACCACGGAGAGGATCACGGCCAGGTCGGCAGCGACGACCGCGCCGACGACGCCAACCGACCAGGCGACGCCAACCCGACCCCGGGCGGCGAGGCCCGCCGCAGCCCAGAGGGCCAGCGTCAGACCAGCCAACCAGAGCAGCAGACCGGGTACGAAGCTGCCGAAGATGCTGCCGTTGAGGACGGACATGAGCCCGAGTGCGGCCACACCGACGGGGAGCACAACGCCAAGCGCGATACGCAGCGGGCCCCGCAGCGCGGTGTGCCGGGCCGACCGTGCTGTGTACTTCGCCAACAGCACCGCGAGGCCGACGGTCAGCGTCGACCAGAGCGGCAACTGCACCGGGGTCGACCAGCTCACCCGCATCGACAGCAAGATGTAGACCTGACTCATTGCCAGGGCGCTGACGACCACGATGCCGGCGCAGGCGAGCGGGGCCAGTAGCAGGGCGGCGGCGGTACGCCGCGCCCGCCGATGCATCATGCTGCGGTCGACGAGCGGGGCACCGGCCCGGCTGACGGCCAGGCTCACCGCGAAGCCAACCATCGCCGTCCAGCGGCCGCCCTCAGCCAGCACGTGCAGTTCGGCGGCCCACTCACGGCGCAGGTCGTCGCGGACGTCGGTTGGCCAACGGCGCGCGGCCAACTCCAGCAACAGCTCGGCGATCCGGCGGGTCACCATGCCGGTGGGCGGGCCGGTCATCCGCATCAGGTCCAGCCCGTGGCGCTGCGCGTCTGCACCAGAGCGACCGGCGCGGTGGGCGCGGACCGGGCCGCCCGGATGGTGTACGAGAGCGCGTACGGCGTGCAGGCCAGGTAGAACATCGGTTCCACCAACAGCCGTTCGCTGATCAGGATGATCTCCCACTGGACCGGTCGGGGAAGGCCGAAGTCCCACTCCGTCCAAGAGACGAAGAGCCACAGCGGCGCGGAGATCCCGTCGACGGTGTCCGGTGACAACGGGGGGCCGCTGAAACCACCTGGCACCGTGCCGGCGATGGCGAGGATCACCGCGAGGTCGGCCGCGACAAGGGCGCCGACGACGCCCACCCACCAGGCCGCGCGGAGTCGACCCCGGGCGGCGAGGCTCGCCGCTGCCCAGACCGCCAGCGTCAGGCCCAGCAGCCACAGCAGGAGACCGGGTACGGCAGCCAACGGCCGGTCCGGATAGATGACGTAGACGAACGGAACCGCTGCCACCCCGACGGGGAGCACCACGCCGAGCGCGATGCGCAGCGGACCATCGAGTGCGGTGTGTCGGGCCCAACGCGCGGCGAACATCGCCAGCAGCAGCGCCATCCCGAGGGTGAGCGCCGTCCAGAGAGGCTTCTGCGTACGGTCGGACAAGGTCTCGGACATCAACCAACGCTGAATCGGGTACAGCGTGTACGCGCTGACGAGCACGATTCCGACGCAGGCGATCGGGGACAGCAGTAGTGCGGCGACGGTGCGGCCGGCCCGACCACGCATCAGGGTGCGGTCGACGATCGGGGCGCCGGCGCGGCTGACGGCCAGGCTCACCGCGAAGCCCACCATCTTCGTCCGGCGGCCGCTCTCGGCCAGGACGTGCAGCTCGGCGGCCCACTCACGGCGCAGGTCGTCGCGGACGTCGGCCGGCCAGCGGCGCGCGGCCAACTCCAACAGCAGTTCGGCGGCCCGGCGGGTCACCACGCCGGCGCTCCGGTGGGCTCGGTGCCGCCCCACGAGCGGCGACCGTCGGGGATCGCGGCCCGCAGGTCGGCGAGTGCCTGTCGGGCCTGCGTCACCCCTTCGGCGGTGAGCCGGTAGTAGCGGCGGGCCGGCCGGCCGGCCGCGACCGGGTCGATCGTCTCCCAGTCGGCGGCCAGCCAGCCGGCCCCCTGCAGCCGGTGCAGCACCGGGTAGAGGGTGCCGCTGGGCAGGCCGGTCAATCGCATCAGGTCGAGCCCGTAGCGCTGCTCGTCGGGCTCGGCGAGCAGCGCCGCGAGCACCTTCGCGACCGGAATCGTCATCCGCATCCCACCACTGTATCGGAACTCTACATAGGGGTGGGTACCCGTTCGACGGGAATCCACAGCTCGGCGTCCGCCTGGGTGCCGTCCGCGGACACCCGGACCCGGGAGATCTCCGGTCCGGGTCGGCTGCGGTACGGGTTGGACGGAAACCACTGGGTGAACACGTCACGCCACAGGTACTGCACCGCCTGCGGAAACGCACCGGAGGTGGTGAACACCGCCCACGACCCGGCCTGCACCGGCAGCGCGTCCAGGTCCTCCGGCGGCGCGGCGCTGGTCACCACACCGTGCCAGTAGTCCAGCTCGGTGCCCTCCTGCCGGCTGTCGGCGAGGTTGTCGCTGACGTTGACAATCCCCTTCGGCTCCTGATCGGAGAGCGCCTCGATCCGCCCGGTCATCTCCGTATCGATGCTCCGGATGAACGCGACGATCGCCGGGTTCATCCCCTCGTGCACCAGCGGGACCCGGGCCTTTCGCCCCACCAGCGCGAACGCGTCCTTGTCGACGATCCGGTACTCCATGCTGCCGCTCCCTTCGACGGTGAGTCGGAAGGACATCCGGGGCTGGGCCTGCAACGCTGCCCCCGTACGCCGGGCTTCTCCGGGCCCCACGCCGTGCACGGCGTGGAACGCACGGGCAAACGCCTCCGTGGAGCCGTAGCCGTAGCGCACCGCCACGTCGAGCAACGTCCGCTCCCCAGCCAGTACGTCCGCACCGGCGACGGTGAGCCGACGCCGACGGATGTACTCCGACAGCGGCATGCCGGCCAGGGCGGAGAACAGCCGCCGGAAGTGGTACTCCGACGTCAGCGCGATCCGCGCCAGCTCGGCCACCTCGATCTTCTGGTCGAGGTGCCGCTCGATGTACGCCAGGGCCTCGTTGAGCCGATCCAACACCCGGGCCTCCTTCCCTTTCGAGCACCGACGCTAGGCGGCGGGAGTGGTGGCCCACCCGACATCCGGTGCCCGCATCGGTCGGGTGGGCCGCACCTGTCGCCGCGACCAAGCGCCGCCTCGCGCGGGACACCGCGCACCGGCCCCGCGACTACAGCCTGGCGAAGAACGACGTCATCGACGAGATCTACACGCGCATCTTCGCCGCCTCGCCGAGGTTCACGTAAATCTTGGACAGTTTCCGTTAGCAGCTAACGGAAACTGTCCAAGATCTGCGGTAGCCGTGGATGCGAGCCAGCAGAACTGGGCCACGCGTCACCACCGACCGTGACTTCTCAGCGGGCCGGCTGCTGCATGATCCAGGTGGGCACGGGCTCGGACAGGGAGCCCACCACCTCCCAGCCGGCGCGACGGTACAGATCCACGTTGCCCGGGTTGCTGGTCTCCAGGATCGCCGGCAGGCCGTCGGCGGCGGCGCGACGCAGCCCGGCCCGCATGACGGCACGACCCCAACCGCGTCCGGCGCTGTCGGGGTGGGTGCCCAGGACACCGAGGTACCAGAACGGGTACGTCGGCAGGGCGGCGTGCACGACGTCGTCGTAGTTCTGAACCCGGGCCAGCACGTCGGCGGGGTATCGCGCTTCCTCCGGCGACCCGGGGTCGACGTGCCGCGCAACGGCCGGGGCGTCAACCGGCGCAACGGCCGGGGCGTCAACCGGCGGCTCCCAGATGGCGACGGACGCGCCGCCACCGATCGTCCAGATCGACGACCGGTGCACCCGCTTGTCGAAGAGGTGACCGAAGAAGGCGGCGGCGTACCGGGGATAGGTTTCCTCGTCGGGGAAAAGGCACCGCAGGACGGGGTCCTTGACGAACGCGGCGACCAACGTAGTGACCACCGCAGAGCGATCTGCCGGGGTGGCGATGGTGATCTCGGGCGTTGTCACAGCAGTCGACACTATCCGGGGCCGCGCGCCGGGTTGGGCGCGCGTCAGCCAAAGGTGAAGGCATACGCCTCGGCGCCGGGCTCGCCGAACGTGATCTCCAGGGTCCGCTCACCGACCGCGCCGTCCTGGCGGACGAGCTGGTAGAGCCGGCCGTCCTGGAGTACGCCGTTGCCGTCGGCGTCGACGTCGACGCCGTGGGACGGGCCGGGAGCCGCGCCGTCGAGCAGCACCCGGAACGGGATCGACCGGCCGGCCCCGGGGGCCAGCACGAGATGCGCGTCGCGGGCGTGGAACCGGAAGGCGATGCCGCCGCCGGCCTCGTCGAGCACGACGTTCTCCGACCCGATCGTCCACTCCCCCGCCAGGGCCCACTGGTTGAGGTCGAGGCTCGCCGGCACCTGGTAGGCGCGGCGTTCGTCGAGCGCGGGGCCGTTCGGCGACGCGAAGTGTTCGCCGCGGCTGAAACCGAGGTACGTCTCGGGCGTGCGCAGGTTGGTCCAGTCGGCCTCCGCCTCCGGGCCGAACCCCTTGACGGGTACGGGTGCGCGTTCGATGCCGAGCAGTTGCTGGAGCACCTGCTCGGACTGTTCGTAGCGTCCCTCGCCGAAGTGCTCGTCGCGGATCACGCCGCCGGTGTCGACGAAGTAGAGCGCCGGCCAGTAGTTGTTGGCGAAGGCGCGCCAGATCGCGTAGTCGTTGTCGACCGCCACCGGGTAGTCGATCGAGCGGGCCGCGACCGCCCGCCGCACCCAGTCGACCTCGTGCTCGAACGGGAACTCCGGGGTGTGCACCCCGACGACGACCAGCCCGTCATCGCGGTAGGCCTGCGACCAGGCACGCACGTACGGCTCCTGGCGCAGCCAGTTGATGCAGGTCAGCGTCCAGAAGTTGACCAGGACGACGCGCCCACCCAGGTCGGCGGGGTCGAGTGGCTCGGAGTTGAGCCACTCGACCGCCCCGCTGAGCGGGGGCAGGTGCACGGCCATCTAGCGAAGCGACCGGAAGGCGGTGCGAAGCTCTTCGGAAAAGATCTTCGGCTGCTCCCAGGCCGCGAAGTGTCCGCCCACGTCGAGCTTGTTGTAGTAGATGAGGTTGGAGTACGCCTGCTCGGCCCAGCTCTGCGGCGCCTCGTACAACTCGTCGGGGAAGACGCTCACGGCGACCGGGATTTTCACTCCCTTGGCGGCGAAGAACGACAGCTTGTTCTCCGCGTACAGACGGGCCGCGGAGATCGCGGTGTTCGTCAACCAGTAGAGCGAGATGTTGTCCAGGATGTCGTCGCGGGTGAGGCCCGCTGTGGCGCCGTCGAAGACCTGCGCGATCAGGGCCAGACTCTTCGCGTCGTGGTCGAGTAGGAAGGACGCCAGGCCGACCGGAGAATCCGCCAGCCCGGTCAGCGTCTGCGGACGTGTCGCCATCATGAGGGCGTACGCGACGTGCTTCCAGACGTAGTTGGCTTCCTCGGCGGCACGCATTTCGTCGTCGGAGAGGCCGGATGGCAGCGAGCCCATGGCGTTGTTCGCGCCGGTGGTGTCGCCCTGGAAAAGCAGGTCGATCTCGGGTGGGATCGCACCGGGCATGTTGGTGTGGATGCCGAGCAGTTCCGGGGGCGCCTGGATGCCCATCTGGTCCACGATGACCGCGCCCCAGTCGCCGCCCTGCGCGACGAACCGGTTGTAGCCGAGCCGCTTCATCAGCTCGGTCCAGGCGGTTGCGATCTTCTGGGGGTTCCACCCCGGCTCGGTCGGCTTGCCGGAGAAACCGTGGCCGGGCAGCGACGGGATCACCAGGTGGAAGGCGTCCGACGCGCTCCCGCCGTGCGCCGTGGGATCGGTGAGCGGCTCGATGATCTTCATCTGCTCGATGATCGACCCGGGCCACCCGTGGGTGACGATGAGCGGCATCGCGTCCTCGTGCTTCGAGCGCACGTGGATGAAGTGGATGTCCACCCCGTCGATGGTGGTCATGAACTGCGGTACGGCGTTCAGCCGCGCCTCGACCTTGCGCCAGTCGTACTCATTTTCCCAATAGCGGGCGACGGCCTGGATCGTCGCGAGTGGCACGCCCTGTGACTGGTCGTCCACCGTTTCCTTGTCCGGCCAGCGGGTGGCCTTGATGCGCCTCTTCAGGTCATCGAGGTCGGCCTGGGGAATGTCGACTGAGAACGGCCGAATCTCCGTGGTGCCCGGACGAGTCTTGGTTTTGACAGCCATGCGTGTTTCCTCTCCGTCTAGGTTTGCGCCTCGCGAGGAGAAATCATGGGTGAAAGGCTTCGCCCGGACTTATGTGCCAACGATGGGCACGCCGCCGCCATACTTCGGAGCCTAGAACGCCGCACCGGTTGCCCGTGGCGATACGAGCAGCCCTCTCATCCGTCAGCCCCGGGGGCCGCGACGGCGTGCTCGGCGGCGCGGCTGACCTGCTCCCAGCCGGCCCAGGTGTCCATCCGCCGCCGGGCGATGTCGAACGCCAGGTCGTACACCATGCTGCCGAGCAGGAGCCGCAGCGGCGGGTCGTCGCTGTCGACCAGGTGCAGCAGCGCCTCGGCGGCCAGCCGGGGTTCGCTGTCGATCGACCCTTCCGCCCACTGCCGTTCCAGCTCGCCGCGCAGTGGCGCGTAGGCGTCCATCGGGGTGGTGGCGCGGACGCTCGTGTAGAGGTCGGTCCAGTATCCGCCCGGCTGCACGATGCTGACCTTGATGTCGAAGGCCGCCGCCTCCATCGCCAGGGCCTCACTCATGCCCTCCAGGGCGAACTTGCTCGCGCTGTACAGGCCGGTGCTCGGGAAACCGCCGAGCGCGGCGATGCTGGAGACCTGCACGATGTGGCCGGACCGTTGGGCGCGCAGGTGCGGCAGCACGGCCTGACTGACCCAGAGCGCGCCGAAGAGATTGACCTCGAACTGGCCGCGCGCCTCGGCCTCGGTGAACTCTTCGATCATGCCCATGGACAGGGTGCCGGCGTTGTTGACGACGATGTCGAGCCGCCCGAAGTGCTCGACGGCGGTGTTCACGGCGGCGATGACCGCCGCCCGGTCGGTCACGTCGAGGGTCAGGGTCAGCAGCCGGTCGGCGTACCTCTCGTCGAAGTCGGCCTGGGCGATGGTCCGGGCTGCGGCGACCACCCGGTCGCCGCGATCGAGCGCGGCGTCGGCGAAGGCGCGGCCCAGGCCGCGGCTGGCGCCGGTGATGAACCAGGTACGCATGTGCGTCTCCCACCACTTCAAGACGAGACGGTCCGTCTCGTAATGCCAGAAGACTAGGCCCGTCGACCACCGCCGTCAAGACGAGACGGTTCGTCTCGTTCGCTGGTATGCTTCCGCCCATGACCCCGAACACGGCCCGCCGGAGAGAGACCTCCCGGCGCGCCATCCTCACCGCGGCCTTCGACCTGCTTCAGGAGATGGGGTACGCGAAGCTCAGCATCGAGGGCATCGCTGCGCGGGCCGGCGTGGGCAAACAGACCATCTACCGCTGGTGGCCCTCGAAGGGTGCGGTCATCTTCGACGCCTTCCTCATGCTCAGCGAGGCCACCGAGGGCGGCCCGCTGACGCTGCCGGACACCGGCGACCTGGCGGCGGACCTGACAGTGGTGCTGCACGCGACGGTCGAGGAGATGAACGATCCCCGGTACGAGCAGCCGATGCGCGCGCTGGCCACCGAGATCGCGCTCGACCCCGAGCTGGCGGCGGCGTACGCCGAACGGTTGGACGGGCCGTTGAAGGAGGCCAAGCGGCAACGCCTGCGCAGCGCCCAGGAGGCGGGCCAGATCGCCGACGACGTCGACCTCGGTGTGGCGGTGGACATGATCTGGGGGCCGGTGCTCAACCGCTGGCTGCAACGCAGCGGGCCGCTCACCGCCGAGTACGTCGACCTCGTCGTCAGCACCGCCCTCAACGGATTGCGCCCCCGCCGATCCGGCGAGTGACGATCGGTGGGACGGCTTTGCGCTGCCACAGCACGGTGCGGCAACATCAGGCGCCGTGACGGCACCAGGCACGGCCCCCGACGACGACACCCCCGCCAGCAACAACGGCACACCTCGGTTGAGTCGACGGGTCAGACACTGGTTGGCCGGCGCCGGAGTCACCGCCCTGGCCGCCGTCCTCGGCATCACCCTCGCCGTACGCGGCGGCGCCACCCCGGCCTGCGCCGCGCCGCCCACGGGCAACGCCGTCCACAAGGGAAAGGCCAGCTTCTACGACGCGGGCCGCTCGGGCGGCAACTGTTCCTTCCCGGGCCCGCCGGCGGACCGGCTCTACGTGGCCCTCGGCGCGTCCCAGTACGCCGGATCGGCAGCCTGCGGCAGCTACCTGGAGGTGAGCGGCCCGAAGGGCAAGGTCCGGGTCATGGTGATGGACCAGTGCGGCGGCTGCGGACCCACCAAGATCGACCTCTCCACCGAGGCGTTCACCAAGATCGCCGACCGGTCGCAGGGCATCGCATCCGTGACGTACCGGGCGGTGGTGAACCCGCCGCTCGACGGAGGCCTCACCTTCCGGATGAAGGGCGGCGCCTCGAAATACTGGTTCGCGGTGCAGGTCGGCAACCACGGCAACCCGCTCCGCTCGGTCGAGGCAAAGGGCCCAAGCGGCGGCTTCCGCAAGGCCGCCCGGCAGAGCGACAACCATTGGACCATCGACGGCGGGATCGGCCCCGGGCCGTACAGCATCAGGGTCACCGACGTGTACGGACGCCAGGCGACTGCCACCGGCATTCGCCTGGTCACCAAGCAGGTGCAACGCAGCACGGCCATCCTCGCCAGCGCCTCCCCCACGCCCAGCAGCTCACCCGCGGCCCCGCCGAGCCCCACCACCGCGCCCACACCGACACCGGCGGAGTCGGCCGCACCTACGGCGACAGTCGAAGCGCTCGCGGGTGCCGCCGCTCCACTCGACCGCCCCCGCTGCTGACCGAGCCGCGGCGGCGGTGGGCGGTAGCCACCGCCGCGCCTCGGTCCTCCGTACCCGCCGTACCTTCCGACGGTGATCCCGGGAACCTTCAAGGCGTCTGGCCACCCGACGTGTCGGCTGACCCAAGGTCAACATTCCCGGATGGAGTACTAGGCTCGGGGGGTGTCCGAGCACC
The DNA here is from genome assembly GCF_042869175.1 of Micromonospora sp. NPDC007208. NCBI lineage: Bacteria > Bacillati > Actinomycetota > Actinomycetes > Micromonosporales > Micromonosporaceae > Micromonospora > Micromonospora sp. NPDC007208. Next base: position 14,750 of record NZ_JBIAFG010000007.1, read on the forward strand.
GCAGCCTTCCGCTGTGGGCGGGACGCACTGCCGCGCTGCTGGGCATCGTGCTCGTCGCATTCACCCTGCGTCAGGCGGTGGCGACGATATCGCCGATCCTCGGCGACATCCGGGTGGACATCCCGATATCGAACATCGGCGTCGGGCTGCTCGGCACGTTGCCACCGATCCTGTTGGCGGCATCCGGGTTCATCGCGCCGCGCGTCGCCCGTGGCTTCGGCCTCGACGGCGGCATCGTGTTCGCGCTGCTGCTCATGACCCTCGGCCATCTCGTGCGCGCGTTTGCCCCGGGCTTCGCGGTGCTGCTCGTCGGCAGTGTCGTCGCGCTCGCCGGTACGGGCATCGGCAATGTGCTGCTGCCGCCGATCGTGCGGCGCTACTTCCCCGACCGGGTAGCGCTGCTGACCGCCGTCTACGTCTGCGTCGTGGGCGTGGGCACGGCCGTGCCCGCCGCGGTCGCCGCTCCGGTCGCCGAGCAGATCGGCTGGCGGTTCTTGCTCGGCATCTGGTCGGTGACCTCGGTGGTCGCGCTCGTTCCGTGGCTCGTCATCATCGCGCGGGAGCGCCGCCAGCGACGCTCGGATGCCGTCGCCGTCGAGTCCGCGCCTTCCGCCCTTGTCACGCGACTGTGGCGGTCACGCGTGGCCCTGTCGATCACCGTCGTGTTCTCGACCAGCACGATCTGCACCTACGCGGCTTTCGCCTGGCTGCCCGAGATCCTCGGCGACATCGCCGGTTCGACGCCGACCGAGGCCGGTGTGCTGCTCGCCGTCACCGGCATCATCAGCGTGCCCGGCGCATTCATCGCGCCCCTACTCGTCGCACGGCTGCGCAATGTCGGCTGGCTGATCGCCGCCGGTGTCGCGAGCTTCGTGTTCGGCTACCTCGGCCTGCTGCTCGCGCCCGCCACACTCACCCTGCTCTGGGTGCTGCTCATCGGCTCGGGGTCGATCCTGTTCCCGGTCTGCCTCGTGCTCATCAACGTTCGCACCCGAACCCACGGCGGCACCGTCGCGCTGAGCGGCTTCGCCCAGGGGGTCGCGTACGCGCTCGGCGCGCTCGGTCCGCTGCTCGTCGGGCTGCTGCACGACGTGAGCGGCGGGTGGACCCTGCCCCTGCTGTTCCTGCTCGCTGTCGCCCTCGTGGCGACCATCCCGGCGATCACGCTCGCAAGGCCCGCGTTCGTCGAGGACGAACTCGCCCGCTGACGCACCGCTGGATCACCCTGGCGATCCGCGCTCACGCCCTCCTCGCCGCTGACGAAAGAGAGAAGGGACACCCTCCAAGATCCGTTGACATGCGTTTCTACCGAGTGACAGCGTTGTCATCGACTCATTTCCTCCATATGAGACGAGGAGCGCATCTTGCTCTATCGGAACTCACCCCGTCGCAGCGCGACAGCAGCCGCCGCCGTCGGCATCCTCATCACGGGGCTGGCGCTCGCGCCGTCCGCGCCGGCCCAGGCCAACCACCGCCGGGCACAGGACGAAGCCGTACGGTCGGGCAACGCACGTTTCGAGGTGCTGTCCCCGACCCTGATCCGCACCGAGTACCAGAAGGACGGCAGGTTCACCGACGCCGCCACCTTCAACGTCATCGGGCGGGACGACTTCCCCCGTACGCGTTTCACCAAGCACGTCGACCACGGCTGGCTCACCATCGACACCGGCGCGATGACGTTGCGTTACCAAGTCGGCTCGGGCGCGTTCACCGCCGACAACCTCACCGTGCAGCTCAAGGCCGGCAAGCAGACCGTGCAGGGCCAGCCCTGGGCCGGCCACACCGCCCCGGCCTGCGCGTTCGGCGCGCTCTGCGAGGCCGAATCGTTGCAGTTGAACGGCCCCGGCGTGGCCACCGACCACCAGGGATTCACCGGACGCGGCTTCGCGGCCGGGTTCGCCTCGTCCGGCGACTCGGTCACGTTCGCGCTCGACGCTCCGGAAGGCGGCACGAAGCAGCTCGCCGTCCGCTACGCCAACAGCACCGGCGGCGACGGCCAGAACGTGGCCCGCACCCTCACGGTCCAGGTCGACGGCGACGCCGGCCACACGCTGACGCTGCCGCCCACCGCGAACTGGGACACCTGGGGCCTGGCCAACGTGCCGGTCGACCTCACCGCGGGCCGGCACGAGATCAGCGTCGTGCGGGGTCCCAACGACTCCGGCAACGTGAACGTCGACAGCCTCGCGGTGGTCAACCCGGGTGACGCGTTCCCGGCACCGACCCCGCCCCAGCCGCAGCCCCTACGGTTCGGCACGCTGGGCGAGGCCGAGACCGGCGCGCTGACCGGCGGCGCGAAGCCCGCGAACGACCACAACGGCGCTTCCGGTACGGGATTCCTGGCCGGCCTGGAGAGCACCTCGTCGGCCGACGCGCTCACCGTGACGGATGTTCCGTCCGCCGGTGACTACCAGGTGCAGATCCGGTACGCCAACGGCCAGGCCGGCGCCCAGCCGAGCCAGGCGCGCACCATGTCGGTCACGGCGGGAACGGCGGCGCCGGTCACGGCGACCCTTCCGCCGACCAGCGGGTGGGACTACTGGAACACCGTTTCCGTCCCGGTCCACCTCGACCGCGGCACCAACACCGTGACGCTGGGCTGCCCCACGGACGCCAGTTGCAACGTCAACGTGGACACGGTCGCCGTCACCAGCAAGGATTCCCCGATGCTCGCCCCGCACGCGCCGCTCGGCGGCTACCGCCGGGGCCTGGACGGCGTGACCGGTTCCGCCCTTACCGCTCCGGGCCTGCTCTACCAGGACGGCTGGTACCTGCTCGACGACTCGGCCTCGGCCCTGAGCAACACCAAGCCCCGGCCCGCCGCCGAACAGGATGGCTACGTCTTCGCGTACGGGCAGGACTTCACCCGTGGACTGAAGGACCTGTCGACCCTGACCGGGCCCACGAAGCTGCTGCCCAGGTGGGCGTACGGAGTGTGGTACTCCGAGTACTACGACCGCACCGCCACCGAGTTCCAGAACCTGGTGACCCGCGCCAAGGCCGAGGGCGTGCCGCTGGATGTGCTCGTCCTCGACACCGACGTCAAGGCACCGGACAAGTGGAACGGCTGGAGCATCGACCCCACCCGGATCCCCGACCCGAAGGCGTTCTTCGACTGGGCCAGGAAGCAGGGCCTGCACACCGGCATCAACATCCACCCGAGCATCCTCGGCTCCGACCCGAAGTTCGCCCAGGCGCAGGCCACCGCGAAGGGCAAGCTCCAGCGCGTCGGCTGCAACGGCGGTCCCGACTGCTACGCGTTCGACTTCGGCGACCCGGACCAGCTCAAGGCGTACATGCAGCTCCACGACGGGATGCTCCCGAAGGGCACCAAGGGCCCGGATCTCTGGTGGCTGGACTGGTGCTGCGACAACACGAAGTCCTCCCTCGCAGGGGTGACCGCGGACGCATGGATCAACCAGCAGTACGCCGACAAGACCGGCTTCGCCTTCTCCCGGGCGTACGGCTCGTTGCAGGCCGGCGGCTACAGCAGCCCGACCCCGGTGTCCACCGGACCGTGGGCCGACAAGCGCACCACGCTGCACTTCACCGGCGACACCACCTCCGACTGGTCAACGCTGCAGATGGAGGTCGGCTACACGCCGGGCGAGTCGGCCGCGACCGGGCTGGCCGCGGTCAGCCACGACATCGGCGGGCACACCGGCGGCCTCCAGGAGCCGGGCACCGAACCGGGCAGCACCAAACTGCCCGACGACCTCTACGCCCGGTGGGTGCAGTTCGGCACGTTCCAGCCGATCGACCGGCTGCACTCCAACCACAGCGACCGCCTGCCCTGGCAGTACGGCCCAGCGGCGAACGCGTCGGCCAAGAAGTTCCTGAACCTGCGGGAAAAGCTGCTGCCGTACACCTACGCCGCCGCCAAGGAGGCCACCCGCACGGGTACGCCCATCGTCCGCTCGATGTACCTGGCGTACCCGAATGAGCAGGCCGCCTACGCCACCGCCGGTTCCGAATACCTCTACGGCCCGGACTACCTGGTGGCACCCGTGACGACGCCCGGCACCACCGCCACGACGTCGGTGTGGTTCCCGCCGGGCAACAGCTGGACCGACATCTTCACCGGGAAGACGTACCGGGGCGGCACCACGCAGAACATCACCACCACGCTGGACACCATGCCGGTGTTCAAGAAGCACTGACGTTTCAGGGATCCGGTTGCCGGCCGGGTGGGGGCGACCCACCCGGCCGGTTCTTTTCCCGGCTACCGGTGTGGCCGGCGGGCCAGCGACAGCCAGCCGAGGAACCTGGCGTGCATCGCGGCCGGGTTCGGGCGCAGCCCCAGGCCGTACACGTCGTCGATCGCCTCCTGCATCGACGCGGCCAGGTAGAACGCCAGCGCGATCGAGTGGCCGTAGAACTCGGTCACGAGTGCGAGCTGAGCCGGGCCGCACGGCCAGGGCGCGGCGCAGTTGCGGCACAGCCACGCCGGGCGCATCGGCTGGTGCGGGCGAGGGCGGGCGGTCATCCGACCCGCACCGGACGCCGCCGGCGTTTGACTGGCCTGGTCGGTGTGACGGGCAGGGCTTGCAACCGCACGCCCGCACGCATCACGTACAACTCGCGCCGCGCCACGGCGTCGCCCGCCGCGTTCAGCTGGTAACCCTCAATCCAGACCCACCCGTGGTACGTGTGCCGCTCGGGCAGCTCGCGGATAACGCGCACGAAGATCGGGCGCAGGAACTGCACGCTCGCCGCAGTGGTCAGGTAGACCACGTCGCCGGCCGTCATCTTCCCGATCTTCTCGGGTTTGTCGTCGGGCACGATCTCCCCTTGGTGCCGTTGGGAAGGGGCCGCTCCCGTGAGTGCTCGCCCGACGGGAGCGGCCCCGCTACGAACGCGACCGCCGGATCTCGTGGGCCTGCCAGCCGCGCCGCTTGGTGACACTCTGCTGTGGAGACCACTACGCTCGGAAGGTGGTTCCAGCGTCCGGGGTGACCTGGCCTAACAGGGCCCCGACGTGTGGCACCTCGGGTAGTCGATCTTTGAGTTGAGGGGCGTTGAATGGCTGACGTACCAGGGCCGTTATCGGCGTTCATCGTTGGCGAGATCCGCCGCGCCCGAGGGGCCTCAGGCATGACGCAAGAGTCATTTGGCCGTGCTGCGGGCTTCAGTGCCTCACACGTCAGCGCCGTGGAGAGCGGCACGCGAGCGCTGACGATCGACTTCATCAAGGGTGCCGATCGAGGGCTGAACAACGGCGGGCTTTTTGAGCGCCTGGCGACGAAGTTCGGCGCACCGTCGTGGTTCCTGCCCTGGCTGGACGCGGAGCGCGAAGCGACACAGCTCCGCTACTTCGAGCCCAACCTGATCCCCGGCCTGCTCCAGGTGGAGCACTACGCCCGCACCGTCCTGCGAACAGTCGAAAGCCTCACCGATGACGAGGTTGAGCAACGCGTGCAAGGGCGCATGAGCCGGCAGGCGATCCTGACCGGCGAGCGCCGGCCACAGTTCGTCGCCGTGCTGGACGAAGCCGCCATACGGCGCACGGGTGATGGTCTGGGCGGGATCATGGCCCAGCAGGTGGCTCACCTGGTCGCGATGGCCGAACTTCCGCACGTTCACGTCCACGTCATTCCGATCGGCAGCGGCCTGCACATCGGGCTGTCCGGACCGTTCGCGCTGGCTCGGTCCAGCGAGGGCGTGTGGGTTGGCCACCTCGAAAACCAGCTTGGCGGGGACGTCATCGACAAGGACGATGATGTAGCTACGCTTCAGGCAAGGTGGGAGAGCGTCCGGAACGAGGCTCTACCGCGCCGGCAGTCCATCGACCTGCTGAAGGAAGTTGAGAGCCATCATGGACCTCAGTAACGCCCGGTGGCGCAAGTCCACCCGCAGCGGCGCGAGCGGCGGGAACTGCGTAGAGGTGGCTGACAATCTGTCCGGTGTTGTGGCCGTCCGTGACTCGAAGGACGCCGCCGGACCAGCATTGGCTTTCCCCCAGGCCGCCTGGGCCGCGTTCGTCGCCCAGGTCACCGAGCGGCCGTAGACAACGCCAGACGCAAGAGCGTCCGTCCCCGAGGCGGGCGGGCGGGCGTGGTGCATTGGGCTGGCATGCCCACTTTGGCGCACGGTCGAGATCCCCTATGCAGTTGCCGGACGCCTCGCGCGCATCAGCCGACCCGCCAACTGCGGTTTCCGTAGCGGCGGCAGCCGCCGCCTCGTCTTGGGCCCACACGACCGTCGAGACTCGGCGGTGGCTGCTGCAACGTCTACCGACAAACGACACCGACGCCGCAGTTCAGACCAGATCTCTTGCTGGCGTATCAGGCCGCCTCACATTGCCTGGCCGGCTGCCCAGGAGGTGGTGGTATCAGCCGAAGAGGGCCGCAGAGATGTCGGCGTAGAAGAGGGCCGGATCGCGGGACAGCGAGGCCTTGACCTTGGCGGTGGGACTGTCGGCAATCACTTCGAGCTTGCCCGCTTCCAGGCCGTTCAGGGCCACGGCGACCACCTCGTGGGGTGGGAATTTAGGGATGTCGTAGGCGGCCATCATGTCGGTGTCGGCAATAGCCAGGGCCAGGGCGGTGACCTGGGAAGAGCGACTACGATACGCAAGACTTCCTGGACGAAGAGATGGACTTGAAGAACGCGATAAGGCAAGATCTCGGCATTGACGCGCTGGGTAGTTGGAAGGCATCACAACGCCGAAAGAGGCGTTAGCACCCTCGGCCTGTCGTGCCGCTAGGCGCCTAAAGGATCAGGAAGTGGTTCCCTCAGATGAAGCTCCGCGTCGCTGGCCGCCCTACGAACAAGCTCGTCCACGCTTGTCCGGCCTTGAGTGCAAGGACAGCGCTCGCTATTCGTCGTCGAGATCCCGAGGGGGATTTCCGCTTGCGTATCTGATTGCCAAATCGAGGACATCCTCTCCGTCGGCGAGGTGCTCTTCGGCCAGTTTGCCAATCACCTCTCGCAAAATCTCCTCGCCGCCGTAGACGGTGACGAGGGCATCCCAGGACAGTCGCGCGGAGCGGCGCACATACCGGTTTCCTACCGATTGACCTCGTACCTCGTTTGTAGCTTGTCGGAGGAGAGCGAGCGCAACCTCAGGCGTCGTTGGTACCACGAGGGCATCTTCGTTCGGTAGAGAATGCGTTCGAACGATATAGAGCATCCGCAGGAGTTCGGGTTCCTGCGCTAACTCCTCTGCCGACGCCGATCGAACCTCCGTACGCCATGACCGCTCAAAGTCTTTTGCCGCCTGCTCGCTCACCAGTTTGTGCCCCGCGCCCTCGCGATACCCGACATCTGTGACTAGTTCGAGCTTGGCAGACAGATTATCGACCTTTGGGAGAATTTCCCGCACTAGAACTTCTACTGTTTCAGGATCGCCCGACGATTTAAGAAGGCGGGAGATCACTCGCCCTACAATCAGTCGGCCGCTTATCCCCAGCATCCCGGTCTCTTTCTCGGGGACTAACGGCATTAGATTTGACAGGACAACGATCGCAGAGCGTGCATGCGCCAGCGTGAATTCATTATCGTATGACGTGAGGTTTGCTATCACGTCTCGGAGTCGTTGAGGCGGCAGTTGGCGAAGGTATCCTTCGAATGCGCTCGCATCCGTCATCAAGGGCCAAGCACGCTCCGCGTCGAGGAACGCTTCAAAGCCCTCGCCAGCGACTCGCTCAAGGTATAGCCGGAGAATTTCCTCGTGAGCCACGCGCCGATTCTTGAGCCAGTCACCCTTCCAACTTGCCGTGAAGGAACCTCCGCCAATGTGCCGTTGGGCTGCGGGGAAGAGCCTGGAAATCATGTCCCTCACAACATCTTCACGCGCCCCATCGGCCGTGAGGAGCGCCTCGATCTGTTTGGGGGTGCTGCCACTTGAGCCCATGGAGATGGCTGAGTCTCTTGTCTCAGTCAGGGCATCAGCAGCCGGATGCAGCAACGAGAAGACATCGGGCATGAATACCCGAACAGCTTCAAGGCCAAGCACGTCAGCGAGCGCGACTTGTCCATCCAAGGCGCTCACAGTTCCGTGCACCGCAGCCGCATACCGCCGAACATCTCGCATGTTTCGGACTAGCGGGCGGACTATCTCCATGAAGATGTCAGCCCATGCCGATTCATCAAGCGGTCCAGTAAGCTCGATCTTATCGAGGGTTGCTTGGAGCGTGGCCAGCGTCTGGGAGAGCAATACTGATGTTGGAATTGCAGGCAGGTCGACCCCTACTTGTAGGATCTTCTCAAGGTAGTCGCGCCCCGGAATGCCTTCCTCGCTAAGCGCCGCTTCGACGCGTGCCCTGTCAAAGGCTACGAGGTATATGATGTTCGGAAAGTGCGCCGTCAGGCGTACAAGTTTGAAGATGTCGCGGATCTCGGTGCTGGATAGTCTGTCCACGTCATCAATGACCACAAGTAGCGGCTTATCAAGTATCTGCAAAGAGCGAACAAGCCGCTTCCTCCGACCATCACTGCCCTCATCACGATACTGAAGTGCCTTGCCAAGGATCTTTGTCGCTCCACGGCCACGCTCAATCCATGGTCCGGCGAACGGTAACCAGGCCAATCCTGAAAACGCTTCGCCGTACTCCTCAAGCCCTTTGCCGATGTCGGCAAGTCCGGGGCGTTGCTTTAACTGAGCCGAAAGCTCCACAAAAAAGGATTCAACTAGCTGCTGGGTTCCGCTGAACATCCATGGGTTGAAGTCAATAATCGCAGAGCAGGACTCTCGCAGGTGCTCGCGCGCCAAGTTGACAAAGGACGTCTTGCCGGACCCCCACGGCCCAAGCACACCTACCACTAGACCGCGACTTGAGTCAACTGCGAGGATTTGAGCCGCAAACGATTTTGCTGTTCTTGACCTCGCCAGGGTGTCCTCTTCAGACTTGGTGATCGGGTCGTCGCCCGCCACCATACTGGCCGGCGGAGAAGCTGGAGCAGGCTGAGGGCGTTCGGACTTGCGGCGGAAAATCATGCCACTCTCCAATGTTACGGAGCTCCGTCGAGTGCGACCGGCTGGAAGCCTTTAAGGTTACCGCCCCTATTGGCCTTTTGCTGTCCCGAGATCGGGCACATGGATGGTGACCGCGGATCAGGTTTGCCTGGCCTGGATAGGTGGGCAGAAGCTGTGCCCTCAGGCGGGTGTGAGAAGTTTCTGTACGAGATCAAGGCGGCCCGCTTCGCAGGCCGCTCGCGTCGCCGAACCGAGGCCGGGCCGTTGGCCCGCCGCCGCGCCTCTGGCCTTCGGCCGCCAGCGCGACGGTTGCAACCCGCCGGGCGACGCGGCACACGAAGAAGCCCCGGGCCGCTGTCGAAGCGGTTGACCGGGGCATTGGGGGACCCGGGACATCCAGGGCGGTCCCGAGGTAAGCGGACTGGTGTGCTGATTCTTAGAGATGCGGTGGTTCTAAGGGACGTCTCGTATCTCGACGATCGTGAGATGTCTGTCGCTGGTGCGGTGGTCCGACCGACGGTGGTCTTCGAGGTGAGCTTCCGCCGGTGACCGCCGTATCAGTACGGCCGCTGGATCCCTCGCTCCGAGAGCGTCGCTTCGTAGAAGCCGAGGAAGCGCTCTAACTCTCCGACTGCGTCGTCCAGCTCGTCGAGAACTGCGCGGTCAGCGGGGTCGCGGCGCAGTAGGCGCGCCGCGTCCGCCAGCTGCACCAGCAGGGCAGCGAACGTATCGCCCTGCAGATGGATGCCAGGAAAGGCCCTACCCGAAAGCTGCACGACGGCAAAGTTGGTACCACGGGACAGTACCTGCGCTTGGTCCTGGCTCATCTGAGCAGGATTCCAGCACCACAAGAAGATCGTCCACGGGAGGTCTCCTCACCCCGGTGACTGTCTGGTTAAGACGGTCGGTCAGGCTGCCTGGGTGCAGGTGATCACCGCAGCCCGCCCGGCTTGGATTCTCCCGTTCACCGGGCTGCAGCCCGCCCAGTTCCGCAAGCTAGTCCGACTGGTCGCCGAAGGCGGCGGGGACGCCATCGCTGACGGCCGGCCGGGCCGACAGTGGGCCCTCGACTTGCCCGACCGGGTGCTGCTGGTGGCCACCTACTGGCGCACGAACCTGACGATGCGCCAGATCGGCCCGCTGTTCGGGGTGTCGCACTCCGCAGCGCACCGGGTCATCGACACACTCGCGCCGTTGCTGGCCCTGGCGCCGGTGCGCAAACGGCCAGTCGAGCAGATCGCGATCGTTGACGGGACGCTGGTCCCGACCCGCGATCACCGGTTGGCCGCCCGGAGCAAGAACTACCGGTACTCAACGAACCTGCAGGTCGCCATCGACGCCTCCACCCGCTTGGTCATCGCTGTCGGCGACCCGCAGCCCGGCAACCGCAACGACACGATCGTCTACCGCACCTCGGGCATCGCCGAGAAGTTGGACGGGCGGCCGGTGATGGCCGACGGCGGCTATCGCGGCAACCCCGAGGTGATCATGCCGTACCGCAAGCCCTCTGACGGCAGCTTGCTGCCGGACTGGAAGGAAGCCCTCAACGTCGAGCACCGCACGGTCCGGGCAGGGGTCGAACACGCCCTGGCCAGGATGAAGAACTGGAAGATCCTGCGCGACTACCGCCGCGCCGCCCACACATTGGCCGACGCCGCTTCCGGTATCGCCAACCTCCACAACATCATCCTCGCCAGCTGACCACCGGCCCCGCCCCCGGCAACGCCTCCAACCAGTTACGAGACATCCCTTAGGAAGGTGGATGCCGGTTGCTGTCACGAGCGGACCAGGAGACGCCATCAAGTACGTCTAGCGCATCGGTCTTCAGGTGGATGAACTGCACCAGAGTCGATAACCCCTGCAAGAGGCTGGTCATAGTCCATATGGTCAGCAAGGCGGCATTGGATAATTACGCGATCCTCGACGGGTTCCACTGAGAGGGTCCGTCCACTCGGACGCGGCGACTAGGTCGCCAAACAACTCAGCGGACGGACGCCAACCATCAATTGCAGGAAGGGCTGCGCGCCTTTTCGCTGTCGAGGCAGGGGCGCCCCTTGTTGAACAACAGACCATCATCCGAAAAAACGGAGCAATCGGAGCGGTCATCAGGATCTACCGGCTACCGCAAGCCGAGCAGTAGACGTCGTCTGCCAACTTGACACGCCCACGAGCCAGCCCTGAATGACCACTGTCTCGCCATCCTCGGTTCGAGCAGTCCGAGGGGCCGAGCCGTGGCATCCACCAGATCGGCCATCACACCATGACGAAGTTGACGGCCAAGCACGTAGACGCCCGCTCCATGGATGATCAAGCCCACGATGACGGCATGGAATTCGGTCCATACCCGGTGTTCTAGCCATCGAAGGCTGGTGGTGCATGTGACAGGTGTGCTAATAGTCGAGGTCCGATGGGAGGGACCAGTGAGCGGTGGTGTGGAGTGAATGTTGACGCAGCAGGTCTGGCGGCGGCGGCAGTGCCTCATGTGTTGGCAGCGATCGGGGTGTACGGTGCAGCGGTAGCATCGAAGGCGGAGGAAGCATCCGCCACAGCGACGGTACAGCTCGGAAGTCGACTGATGCGGCGGCTACTGAGACGAGAGGAATCGGCGGCAGCGATTCAGCAGGCCGTGTCCGAAGTAGCGGAAGAAGGCGCTGACTTTGATCGGATAGCGGTGCTACGGGCCGAGGTCCGACGGGCATTGCAGGCCGATCCCCAGATGGCTGCCGATGTCGCAACCCTGCTAGCTTCGGCCGGCACGACCGTCACCGCGTTCGGTGCGAAATCGGTTGCGATGCGCGATAACACCGGGATTGTGCAGACCGGCGATAGCAGCACGGCGTGGCAAGGAAGGGACCTGCCGTGACTTCGCCCGGCAACGCTGCAGCGACCGGGGCCAAGTCGGCCGCGCTTCGCGACAATTCCGGAATCGTTCAAACCGGCGACCGTGCTCGGGTCATTCAGACCCAGGTAGCGGCCTTAGGTCGGCCCCAGGACGTGCCGGTGCCAGCACCAAAGCTGATTGGACTGCCTAAGCCGCCGGCGAGAAGCTTCGTTGGCCGCGAAGACGAACTAACCAAGCTAGCAACAGTAATGGTTACTGGTTCGGGGGTAGTGGCGCAGTCTCAGGCAGTTCACGGCTTGGGTGGTGTGGGCAAGAGTGAACTGGCCTTGCAATACGCTCTTCGTCATATTGCAGAATATTCATTAGTGTGGTGGATAACAGCGGACAGCCCGTCGTCTATTGAAGCGGGCCTAGCCGACTTGGCACATCGGTTGCATCCAGAATCAGAATACATAGCAATGAATCAGGAGTCCGCGCGCTGGGCGTTGGGCTGGCTTCAAGCGCACTCTGATTGGCTACTGATCCTAGACAACGTCGAGCACCGCGCTGACGTCGAGCCATTGCTCGGACAAGTCGCTGACGGCCACATCCTGATCACCACTCGGCGGGACGTTGGTTGGGAGGAAATCACGGACGGATGCTTGCGAGTCGAAGTCCTAGACCCTTCGGCCGCCGTTGAGTTACTATTAAAGCTTTCATCACAGAAAGATGAACAAACCGCGGCCGTTCTCGCTGGCGAGCTTGGGTGTCTACCACTGGCATTGCAACAAGCAGGGGCTTATCTGCGACAAACCCGCACGACGCTCGCGAGCTATCTACAGGACTTGCGTCGTGACCCAGCACAGACCCTTGGCAGCGTCGCCCCAGATAACGGCGCCGAACGAGCTGTTGCCAGAGTATGGTCGGTCACTCTCGCGCATATCGCAAGCTTGGCTCCTACGGCTGTTGCCGTCCTTAATGTACTCAGCTGGCTGGCTCCGGATGAACTGCCACGGAGTGTGATTCGCAACGGGGCCATCAACGGCTCGGAGATAGATCACGCTTTGGGAGTATTGGCCTCTTACAACATGATTACGTTGACGGAGAAGACGGTGGCCGTACACCGCCTAGTTCAAGCGATCATTCGCAATGCTGCCCTAACCAACAGCACGGCGACCGATATCCAAGCGATGGCCGTTGGCTTGCTAAGGTTTGCCATGCCGCGGGTGCAGGTCTCCGAAGCCGACATGCGCCAGCAGGGCACTGCGTTACTGCCCCACATTAGCGCTCTAGCCGAAAACCTTCCGCCCAATCACACATCAAAAGCAATGTTGTGGCTCCAAAGTGATGCGGCCGCGTTCCGACAGCGACAAGGTGATGCTAGGACAGCGGTTGTTGAATTCGAACAAGTAGTGAGCGACTTCGGGCGCGTATTCGGAGTGGATCACCCTGACACGTTGGCGACCCGCCACAGGCTAGCTCATGCTTATGAGTCAGCCGGGCGGATTGACGAAGCGCTCGCGGAACATGAGCGAGTGTTGGCCGACTATCGACGGGTGCTAGGTGAAGATCACCCAGAAACCCTTACAGCCCGCCACGGTATTGGTAGAGCATACCAAGCCGGTGGCCGTACAGACGAGGCTCTTGCCGCCTTGGAGCAACTGCTTGTTGATCGAAGACGCGTGCTCGGAAACGATCATCCCGACACGCTCGTCACCCGCCATAATATTGCGCGATCGCACCGAGCGGCAGGTCGGAACGACGAAGCCCTGGCGCAATTCGAAGAACTTTTGAGCGACTATCGTCGCGTATTCGGCCATCATGACCCCGTAACGTTCAGAATTCGCTCGAACATTGCGGATTCTCATAGGGCTTCAGGGCGGACGGATGTCGCCCTCCAGGAGCTACAAAGCATTCTTAAAGATCAAGAGCGAGTTCTAGGCGACGATCACCCTGACACACTGGCTACCCGCCACGGTATCGCGCATGGACTCGACGATATTGGACAAGCCGACGAAGCGGTCGCCGAGCATGAGCACGTATTGGCTAGCTATGAACGGGTGCTTGGCGAGGACCACCCTGGTACGCTCAATGCACGTCATTGCCTTGCACACGCCTACGAGGCTTTAGGGCGGATAGACGAAGCGATCACTAAACACGAGAACGTTTTGGCTGATCGAATTCGACTGCTCGGCAAGGACCACCCAAGCACTGCAACTGCTCGACGCTGTGTCGACCGCGCTTATGAAATCGCGAACAAGTCCAAGGCTGCCAGGGAAGGGAGACCCAGCAACCGCGGGATTGATTGAATGTCAATAGCTATCCGGCCTCTTCCCGCATTGCTGCCGAATTTCTCTGTTTAGTATCAAGGCACCGCGCTCCGCGCGGTGCGGGGCGGCAAGCCCGGCCGGCGGCAAGCCGCCGGGACACCCCCCACGAGAAGAGGAACCAGCCTCAGCGAGGCCGTGACGAAAGCCAGCGGGGCCGCTCTGGTCAGATGGTCGGGGCTTCCGCCTGCCGCGCCAGTCCAAGCCCGGGACTGGCTTGCCACTAGATGACCGGGTCGCGGCACCAGCTCCACCGCCAGGACGCGCCCAGCATCAACGACAGTCGGCGGCAGAGCCCCACCGGGCCCCTCAGACGACGGCAGAGCGCAGGCCGGATCCGAGGCCCGACTAAGCCAGCACTCAAGCCGTCTCCGGGCCGTGGCCAGGCCGTCAAACGATCGCCGCCACCCAACGATGACCAAGGTCAACCAACGGCACCCGACAAACGACAGCTCAGAGCCTTGATCGCGGCCCTGAGCTGGTGGGCGACGGACGAGTCGACCTGTACGCCGGATTCTGTGCGCGGCGCGTACCCCGAGGGGTTTGCGCCGGCGGCGGCCATCCATCTCGGCCTGCCGTTGCCGGCAGGCTCCAGCGGCCTACCCGCAGACATCGGGCGGGCAGCCCTCAAGCGTCTGCGCCGGGTCGTCATCTTGCGGTGACGGCCCTTGCTTGGCCTTGCTCCGGGTGGGGTTTACCGAGCCACCCCGGTCACCCGGGGTGCTGGTGGGCTCTTACCCCACCGTTTCACCCTTACCGTCCCCGTTGGGGTCGGCGGTCTGTTTTCTGTGGCACTTTCCCGCGGGTCGCCCCGGGTTGCCGTTAACAACCACCCTGCCCTGTGGAGTCCGGACGTTCCTCGGCGGCGGGCCGAAGCCCGCCGACGCGGCCGCCCGGTCGACTCGTCCGTCGCGCTCTCATCCTAACGACGAGGGTGCTGCCGGTATTGCCACCCCGCCTGGGCAAGATCGCGCAGCTCAAGAACGGTCCGGCGAATGCGTGCCGTGGGGCGGCGGCTAGCCTCGTGGGGCTATGGATCTCTCTCACGCCGCGCTGCTGCTCGCCGCCGGTCTCGCCGCTGGCACGGTCAACGCGGTGGCCGGTGGCGGTTCGCTGATCACCTTTCCGGCGATGATCGCGATCGGGTTGCCCCCGGTGCCGGCGAACGTCAGCAACTCCGTCGCCGTCTTCCCCGGGTACCTGGCCAGCGTGGCCGGCAGCCGACAGGACCTGCCGCGCCCCCGCGCGCTGGCCACGCTCGTGCCCACCACCATCGTGGGCACGATTCTCGGGGCGTTGCTGCTGCTGGCCACCCCGGCCCGCGCGTTCGAGCTGGTCGTACCGTTTCTGGTCCTCGGCGCGACAGCGGTCCTGGCCTTCCAGGACCCGCTGCGCCGGCTGGTCGGTCATCCCCGGGACCTGTCGCCACGCCGGCGGACGATCGCGGTGCAGACGATGGTCGCGCTCGGTGCGGTGTACGGCGGTTACTTCGGTGCGGCGCTCGGGGTGATGCTGGTGGCCGGGCTGGCTCTGGTGCTGGACGCGACCCTGGCCCGGGTGAGCGCGATCAAGAACCTGCTGTCGGCGGTGGTGGGCTTCACGACGCTGGTGGTTTTCGCCCTGTTCGGCCCCTTGAACTGGGCGGCGGTCGCGGTGGTCGCGCCGGCCACGCTGATTGGGGGGTACGCGGGCGCCCGGCTCGTCCGCCGGCTGCCGCCGGTGGTGCTCAAGACGGTGATCGTGGTGTTCGGTACGACGATCGGCCTCTACCTGCTCTGGCGCGCCCTGAACTGACGGGCGCTCGAGGCCAAGATCCGCGCAACTTCAGGGAAAGTCCTGCCTCCATCAGCGTTGAGGCAGCCCCGAAAGTGCGCGGATCTTGGAGACGAGCCTCGGTCAGTACGCCTCGCCTACCGGCTCCTCGGCGGTGTGCTCGGTGTCGGCGGCGGCGCGGTTCCAGCGGGACCAGAGGACCCGCTCGCCGTAGCCGGCGGCCATCACGTGCGCGAAGGCCAGGTAGACGAGCACGCCGACGGCGAGCACCCCGAAGCCGACCCAGAACGGCAGCGCCAGCGACTGCTCGGCGAGCTTGCCGGAGATGATCGGTGCCGGCGCGGCGGCACCCCAGCGGACCAGGTTGAACGCGCCGGTGGCGACGCGCCGGTCGCTGGAGCCGAGGCCGAGCGCCAGGTCGGTGAGGTTGGCGTTGGCCAGCCCCATGCAGAGCCCGGCGAGCACCAGCACCACGAGCGCCTCGGCGGTGCTGGTGGAGGTGGCGAAGAGGACCATGCAGACCAGCAGCCCGGCGATGGCCACGCCGACGGTCTGTACCGCGCCGATGCGGTGGGCCAGCCGGTGACCGATGACCATGATGCCGGCGGCCAGGCCGAGACCCCAGCCGGTGAAGGCGAGCCCCAGCGGGATGACGTCCAGGCCGAGGAAGAGCGGCGTGTAGCCGAGCACCACGAAGAACACGAAGTTGTACGCGGCGGTGACCCCACAGAGGGCGATGAACGCCGGCCGGCGGAAGGTGGCGAAGATCTGGCCGACGCGTACCGGGGCTTGCCGGTTGGTGGGCTCGCGGAGCTTGCGGGAGGCCACGCCGAGGGCGAGGACCATGAAGACGCCGCAGACGAAGAACGGCAGCCGCCAGCTGACCTCGCCGAGCAGGCCACCGATCAGCGGTCCGACGGCGAAGCCGAGGCCCAGGGCCGTCTCGAAGAGGCCCACCACCCACTCTCGGTCGATGGCCAGGTTGACCAGCACCACCATGGCGGTAGCGAAGAACATCGCGTTGCCCAGCCCCCAGACACCGCGCAGCACGGAGAGCTGCACGATGTTGTCGCTGAACGAGGCGAGGATCGCCGCGAGGCCGACCACGGAGACGCCGGTGATGAGCACCGGCTTGAAGCCGAACCGGCCGCTGGCCAGCGTCGCCGGGATCATGCCAAGGGCCATGACCGCGATGTACGCGGTGAACAGCAGCTCGACCTGCCAGGCGGTGACCCCGATCGCCTCGCCGATGGCGGGCAGGATCGGGTCGACGACGGCGATGCCGGCGATGGCGAGGAAGGCCACCAGTGTGGTGGCGTAGATGGCACTGCGGTTCGGTTCGGAACGCCGATCCACTCCGACTCCTCAGATAGCTGTATCGTACAGGTACTTATTCTGTATCATACAGCTATGAGCGACGACCATGACGAGAGCAGCACCCTCGGCCGGATCGAGACCGAGGTGGCCCTGCTGATGCGCTTCGGCGAGGCCACCCGGCGGGCCACCGGCACCGCCGAGCACCGGGTGCTGGACCGCGCGGCGTACGTCATCCTGCGCCACCTGGCCGACGCCGGCCCGCAGAACGTCTCGGCGCTCGCCGCCCGGCTCAACCTGGACGGCTCGACAGTCACCCGGCAGGTGTCCGCGCTTCAGCGGGACGGCCTGATCACCCGTACCCCGGATCCGTCCGACGGCCGCGGCACGGTCATCTCCCCCACCCCGGCTGGTCTCCAGCGGATGGCCGCCGTCCAGGCCGCCCGCACCCGGCTCTACGGCGACATGCTGGCCGACTGGAGCCCCGAAGACCGGGAAACCCTGGCGCGGTTGCTCGGCCGCCTCAACCAGGCCCTGATCAACCGCAACCGCCCCCGCTAACCCACCCAACCCCACCCACACACCCGCCCGCCCGCCCCGGTCGATCAAGGAGTTGTGGTGGGGAACGGATAGGTGCCAATAGCCATCATCCGGGCACCACAACTCCATGATCGACGCGGGAGGTCGGTGCGCGGCCCTCCCACCGCCAAGATCGCGCAACATCCTGGATGTAGTGGCCTCCCCGCCGCCCGACACCACTACAACAGGGATCGAGCACGACCTTGGGGGTCAATGACTCGCAGCGGGGCCCCTGGGCTCCCCGGGCGCCGGCCTCGCGGCGGGCGCCCGGGGAGCGGGAACAGAAGACCTGAACAGGGAGCGGTGTCAGGCGACCGGCTCGCGGGCCGAGTCGGCGTCGCGGTCGGCGCCCGGAGTGACCCGGGGGTCGCCCTCGTCGGCGAAGTAGTCGTCCGGCTCGGTGCCGTCGACTCCCTCGTCGACCTTGGCGGCCCGCAGCGCGAGCGTCACCAGCGCCGCCACGGCCAGGTTGACCGCCACCGCGACGATGCCGACGTAGATCGTCCGGGTGGTGTCGAACCCGAACTCCGACAGCGGGAACGCTGAGCCGCCGAAGTGCTTCCGGGTCGGGCTGGCCACCTGGTAGAGCATCCACATGCCCAACCCCATCCCGACCGCCCAGCCGGCGATCAGGCCGGTGCGGTGGAACCAGCGGGTGTAGAGGCCCAGCGCCACCGCCGGCAGCGTCTGCAGGATGATCACGCCACCGATGAGCTGGAGGTCGATGGAGAACTGCGGGTCGAGGAAGACGATGCAGGCCACCGCGCCGACCTTCACCACCAGTGAGGTGATCTTCGAGACGTTCGCCTCCTGGGCCGGGGAGGCGTCCCGCTTCAGGTACTCCTTGTAGATGTTGCGGGTGAACAGGTTCGCCGCCGCGATCGACATGATCGCCGCGGGCACCAGCGCTCCGATGCCGATCGCCGCGTACGCGACACCGGCGAACCAGTCCGGGAACTGCTGGTCGAAGAGCAACGGGACGATGGTGTTGTTGTCCACCGAGCCGGCCGAGTTGCCGGGCAGCGGCTTCACGCCGGCCGCGATGGCCATGTAGCCGAGCAGCGCGATCAACCCGAGCAGCAGGCTGTACGCGGGCAGCGCCGACATGTTGCGCTTGATCACGTCACGGTTCCTGCTGGCCAGCACACCGGTGATGCTGTGCGGGTAGAGGAACAGCGCCAACGCCGAGCCGAGCGCCAGCGTCACGTACTGAAGCTGGTTGTTGCCGTTGAGCAGGATGCCGTCGTTCGGGTTGGGCGAGGCGTCGAACTTCGCATCGGCGGCGGCGAAGATGTCACCCCAGCCGCCCAGCTTGTACGGCAGGTAGACGATCGCCACCAGGATGACGATGTAGATCAGGCTGTCCTTGACGAACGCGATAAGCGCGGGCGCGCGCAACCCCGACTGGTAGGTGTACGCGGCCAGGATGGCGAACGCGATGATGATCGGCAGGTGCCGGGCCAGCGCGTTGTCGCCGGTGACGCCCATCGTCTTGAGCACCGCCTCGATGCCGACCAACTGCAACGCGATGTACGGCATGGTGGCGACGATGCCGGTGATCGCGATCAGCAGCGCCAGCACCGGCGAGTCGAACCGGTTGCGGACGAAGTCGGCCGGCGTGACGAACCCGTGCCGGTGCGACACCGACCAGAGCCGCACCAGCACAAGGAAGACCAGCGGGTAGATGACGATGGTGTACGGCACGGCGAAGAACCCGGCCGCGCCGGCACCGAACATCAACGCCGGCACCGCCACGAAGGTGTACGCGGTGTAGAGGTCACCGCCGACCAGGAACCAGGTGATCCAGCCGCCGAAGCTGCGCCCGCCCAGCCCCCACTCGTCCAGGTGCGCCATGTCCTTCGGTGCCCGCCACCGGGCGGCCACGAAGCCCATCACGCTGACCAGGAGGAACAGCACTGAGAAGACGATGATCTCGGTGAGATGGTCGCGCCACATCAGCGGCCTCCCCGCTTCTTCGTCATCTGGTAGACCAACGTGGTGGTGCCGACGCCGAGCAGGATGAAGGCCAGTTGCAGCCAGTAGAAGCGCGGGAAGCCGAAGACCCGGGGCGAGTCGCCATTGAAGAACGCCGGGATCAGCGGCACCACGATGGGGATGAAGAGCAACCAGTTCCAGGGGCTGTGGTCCTTCGCCCTGGTTGGCGCCGTGGTCGGCGCCTCCGGTTCGGGTGCAGCCATCTGACACACCTCCGGGGAGTCGTGACTTCCGATGTAACGGCCGGAGGCTACGACTCTGTGATGGCGGTCACCTTGCCCGTCCGGAGGGTGCTGCGCCGAACGGCCGGCCGTCTGCGCCGAACGGCGTACCCGGCTCGCTTGATGGATGAGCAGGTGCGGCTGGCCCTCGACGGCGTGCGGCCCGGGTGCGGTTCGCACCCGGGCCTCACGTCGGCTGGTCGCTGGCTCACCCAGCCGGGGTCAGCGCTGCGCCGCCCAGAGCAGGGCCCGCCCGAGCTGCGGCTGGAGGCCCTTCGGGTGCAGGCGGAACGTCGGGTCGGTGCCGAACAGCACCACGCCGTTTCCGGCGGCGGAGACGCTCCGCACGATGCTGGCCTGGTTGGCCGCCGCGGCCTGCCCGTTGGCGCCGTCGGTGGCCCACCAGCCGGCGAGCAGCGGGTCGGCGGCGTACGACTGCTCGACCTCGACGCCCGCGCCCAGGCCGGTGAACCAGACGGGCTGGCTGATGAACGCGTGCGGGATGGCGGAGGTGGTGACCGGTCCCCCGTTGTTGACGATGTTGGCCACCCCGCTGGCGAGGCTCGGCGCGGCGGTGGCGGTCACGGTCAGCAGCGTCGTGGCGTTGCTGAAGGACGCCCCGGCGGTGCCCAGGCCGACCACGCCGCCGCCCCGGGCGAGGAAGCGGTCCAGCGCCGCCCGGTTCTCGGCGGTCAGGTTCGCCAGGTTGATGTTGTCGGCGACCAGCAGGACGTCCACGTCATCGGTCAACGTGCCGGTAAGCGTCGCGGCGGTCAGCGCCCGCGCCTCGAAGCCGAGGTCGGCGAGGGTGTCGCGCTCCTCGACCGAACCGAGATAGCCGACCACGACCCGGTCCAGCGGGGTGCCCCGCCAACCGGCCGGCGCTCGCTCGAAGCTGACCGCGTGGGCTCGGACCTCGGCACCGGCCAGCTTGCGGTTGGCTGTGGTGCCGGGGACGACCACCGACCCGTCCGCGAGCCGGTGGACCTCGACGCCCTTGGTGAGCAGCGAGTTCACCGCGAGCAGGTCGGCGGCGTCACGCAGATCCAGGCGCAGGTCGGACCGACCGGCGGGCAGTGTGCCCTCGGCCCGACCGTCGTAGGTCCGCTCCAGGCGTACCCGGGGCAGGGTGTCCCACACGGTGTCCACTGTGGCGCCCCAGGTGAGCCCCTGGCTCCAGGCGGCTGGGCCGGCGTAGAGGTCGTTGACCCGGTCGGTGATGTCCGCGCCCGGTTCGAGCAGCGAGTTGACCAGGCCGCGCTTGGGTTGGTGCAGGTCGACGACGTACGAGCCGGCCTGGTAGCGGTTTCCGCCGGCGGTGAACGCCTGCTTCGCCCGCCACACCCTGCCACCGCTGCTGATCAGCAGATCGACCAGGCGGGCCGCGGCCGGCTCGGAGCGCTGCCCGGTGCCACTGGGGATGACGTACGCCCGGGGGAAGGTGGTGTGGTAGTTGTCCTCCGGCCCCCAGCCCGGCACGTAGCCGTCGGGGATGTCGCGCAACGGCTCACCGGCCAGGCCCCGGCGGTAGACCTCGGCCTGGTCGTGCAGCACCTCGGCCCGGTGCTCCTGGATGTAGCGCAGCGAGGTGCGGATCGCCACCTCGTGCACGTCGGTGTTGATACCGGAGCGGCGTACCCGCTCGGCCGGGGTCAGCGTGCTGCCGCGCGGGTTGAGCGGCGCCTCGATGGTGTACGGGATGCTGCTCTGCAACATGGCGAAGGACGGCACGTAGATCGGCGGGAAGTCGTCCCACACGCCCGGTTCGTCGTCGCGGAACGGGATTCTGGCCCGCTGGGTCTCGGGGTACCCGAGCCCGCGTAGGTCCTCCTCGATCGCCAACGCGTTGGGCAGGCCGTGCTTGATGTACAGGTCGTACTCGTTGTTGACGTTGTGCGGCGGGGTGCTGGGGTGCAGCAGGGTCGGGTTGACGTACCCGTGCAGGTCCAACGTGATGATCGGCTTGGTGTCGATGATCAGGTCACGGATGAGGTTGGTCTCGGGCTGCGCGACGATGGTCAGGTCGCGGTTGAGGTCGTAGCCGGCCGAGTTGGCCCGGGTGCCGGCGACTCGACCGTCCGGGTTCGAGGTGATGTTGAAGACCAACCGGTTGCGTCGCAGCAGTTCGGCGACCTCCGGGCTGCGGTCGGTGGCGAACTCCTCGATGACCCGCAGCGCCGCGTCGGTGCCCTCCCACTCGTTGCCGTGGATGTTGGCGTTGACGAACAGCGGGGTCTTGTAGCCGGCGAGCAACCTACGGTCCCGCTGCGCTTGGGCGGGCTCGTCCTCGATGCGCCGCTTCCAGGTCTCCTGCTGGCGCGCCTCGGCGCGACTCTCCGGCGCGGTCACGGTGACGGCGTACAGGTCGTAGCCGCCGGCGGACTTGCCGGCGACCCGGGCGGAGACCCGGTCGCTCGCCCGCTGGATCGCGTTCAGCTTCGGCGCGATCTCGTCGTACGGAATCACACCGATCGGGATGGACGCGTCGGCCGGGTTGTCCGGCCAGATCGGGAGGGCGCTCTGCCGGGGGTAGCCCCGCACGTCGGAGAGGTCGACGGGGGTCGGCGGCACCGTGGGCAGCGAGGTGGCGGACGCCGGTCCGGTCAGGACCACGGTCCCGAGCAGGACGCTGCTCACCGCGGTCGCGGTGAGCCGGCGTAAACGTCGTGCGGACAGCATGAACGGATCTCCTGTCGGAGGGGTACGCGCAGGCGGACGCGCCGCGGGGCCGGAGACCAGCGGGGATGGGAAACGCCTACAGCGTGCGAGAGGGAGGGAGGAACCCGGCGTCAGATGGAGCGTCGACAGGCGGCGCTGGCGACGCGCAGGAGGTCGATGTGACCCCGCTTCGTCAGGTGAACGCTTCGCACGAACCGATCTTGGTTCGGGGTCCGACCACTGTCAACAGGTTCCCCACAGGTTCCGGCCCGCACGCCAAAACCCTCCCGACAGATGGGAATTAGTCGATCTTGGAGAGGTGGGCGGTGTCGTTGACGGTACGCACGGCCACGCCGCCGTCGGGCCACATGTCGAGCACCGAGATGCCGGCCGCGTCCAGGAAGAGCCGGTGCAGGAAGCCGTCACCGGCCGCGAGGGCGTCGCGCAGCACCAGCTTGATCGGCGAGACGTGCGAGACGACCACCACGGTCTCACCGGGGTACGCGGTGAGCAGCCCGCTGATGACGCGGTGCACGCGTTCGGCGACGTGGGTGAACGACTCCCCGCCCGGCGGCGCGATCCGAGGTGAGGCGAGCCAGGCGTCCATCTCCCCCGGCCACTGCTGGCGCACCTCGGCGAAGGTGCGCCCCTCCCACTGGCCGAAGTCGCACTCGATCAGGTCGTCGTCGGTGCGGACCGGCACGTCGCCGCCGAGCGCTTCGGCGATCGACGCCGCGGTGGCCGTACACCGGGACAGCGGTGAGCTGAGCACGGCCGCGACGGACGGGGCCAGTTCGGCCACCCGGGCGCCGGTGGCGCGGGCCTGGGCCCGGCCACGCTCGGAGAGCGGCACGTCGCCGCGCCCGGAGTAGCGCCGCTGTTCGGTGTACGGGGTCTCGCCGTGCCGGACCAGGATCAGCCGGGTGGCGGTGAAGCTCGGCCGTGGCTCCCAGGAGGCCGGCGCGGTCGCCGGGTCACTGCCGACGATCGGAACGGCCGCAGTCGTCGAGGGCTGGCCGGCGGCCGCAGTCGTCGCAGGGCGGGCGGGGGCCGCGGTCGCCGGGGGACGGCCCGCGGCGGCGTCCATGGCGGCGTTGGCGAGGGCGTCGGCGTGCCGGTTCTGTTCGCGCGGGATCCAGCTGAACCGGACCGCGGTGAACCGGCCCACCAGCGCGGCAGCCTGGGCGGCGAGGGGCCGCAGGCCGGGGTGCTTGATCTGCCACCGGCCGCACATCTGCTCGACCACCAGCTTGGAGTCCATCCGGACGTCCACCTCGGCGGCGCCCAGCTCGGCGGCGGCGGTCAACCCGGCGATCAGGCCCTGGTACTCGGCGACGTTGTTGGTGGCTGTGCCGAGCGACTCGGAGCGCTCGGCGAGCACCTCGCCGGTCTCCGGGTCGCGTACCACCGCGCCGTAGCCGGCGGGGCCGGGGTTGCCCCGGGACCCACCGTCGGCCTCGATGGAGACGACGCGCGGCGCCACGACCTACAGGCCCGACTCGTTGGTGCGGACCATGATCCGTCGGCAGTCCTCGCAGCGGACCACGTCGTCGGGGGCGGCCTTGCGGATCCGGGCCAGGTCAGCGCCGGACAGCTCCAGGCGGCACCCGCCGCAGCGGCCCGCGGTGAGCAGCGCGGCACCCAACCCGGTGTCCGCGCGGATCTTGTCGTAGAGGGTGACCAGCTCGCTCGGGAGGTCGGCGGCGAGCGGCTGCCGGGCGCCCCGCTTGAACTCCTCCTCCTTGGCGATCTCGGCCAGCGCCTCGTCGCGGCGCTGCTCGGTCGCGGCCCGCTTGTCCCGGGTCTCGGCCAGCCGCTGCTCGACGCCGTCCAGTACGCCCTGCGCGGTCTCCCGCTGCTCCATCAGCTCCAGCTCGGCGTCCTCCAGGTCGCCCTGGCGGCGCTTCAGCGAGACCAGTTCGTGCTGGAGCGCCTCCAACTCGCGGGCCGGGCCGGTGCCGGCGGCCAGCCGGTTCTCGTCCTTCTCCTTGCGGGCCCGGACCTGCTCGACGTCCTTCTCCAACCGGGCGATGTCCCGGTCCAGGTCGTCGACGGCCACCTGGGCGCGCACCCGCTCGTCCTCCATCGACGACAGCTCCCGGGCCAGCGACTCCAGCTCGGCCCGCTCGGCAAGCGTCCGCCTGCGGTGGGCGAGCTGGGCGAGGTTGGTGTCGATCGCCTGGAGGTCGAGCAGGCGGCGCTGCACCTGAGGGTCAGCCTTCACGGTCGGGCTCCTTGTCGTCCACAACGGGTGCGGCGGCGTGCACGGTCCACGGGTCGGTGTCCAGGTCGGACACCAGCGTCTCGACGTCCAGCGCCTCCCGGAGGAAGGCGGCCAGGTCGTCCAGCCACGGTCGTTCGGTCGCCCAGTGGGCGGCATCGATCAGGGCGGGACCGTCGGCGGCGAGGTGCTCGCCGGCCGGGTGGTGCCGCAGGTCGGCGGTGAGGAACGCGTCCACCCCGGCGGCGGTCGCGGCGCCGAGGAAGCTGTCCCCCGACCCGCCGCTGACGGCGAGGGTACGAACCATACGCCCGGGATCCCCCGCCGCGCGAACTCCCCAGGACGTGACGGGGAGCACCGCGGCGGCGTGCCGGGTCAGTTCGGCGAGGGTCATCGGCTCGGGCAGCTCGCCGATCCGGCCGAAACCCCTGTCGTCGCCGTGGGCGGGCGAGCCGGGCGCGGGCCGCTGTAGCGGGCGCAGGCCGGTGAGCCCGAACCGGGCGGCGAGGGCGTCGGAGACGCCCGGGGAGGCCACGTCGGCGTTGGTGTGCGCCGCGTAGAGCGCCACCCCGGCCCGGATCAACCGGTGGATGATCCGCCCCTTGAAGGTCGTCGCGGCGACCGACGACACCCCGCGCAGCAGCAGCGGGTGATGCGCGACGATCATGTCCGCGTCGGCGGCGAGGGCTTCGTCGACCGTCTCGGGCACCACGTCGACCACGCAGAGGACCCGGCGGACCGGGGCGGCCGGCTCGCCGAGCACCAGGCCGACCCGGTCCCACTCTTCCGCCCAGACCGGCGGAAAGCGCCGTTCCAGCTCGGCCACCACGTCGCTGACCGTGGGGGCGGATCCGCTTGTGCTCACGGCGGGCCAGCTTACCGGCGTGGAGGCCACCGGGCGGTGACACCCGGCCCGGCCGCGTCGGGCGGAGGATCCGCCGGACGCGCTAGGCGGCGCTCCAGGAGACGGTCTGCAGCGCCGCCAGCGGCATCGCCCAGGGGAAGGCGTGGGTGTGCTGCTCCCCCGTTCCGGGCGGGTGCAGAGCGATCACATCGTCGCCGAAGAGCACCGTGACACCCCACTCGGCCAACCGGGCCACCCCGGCCCGAAACGCCGGGTGGCAGGCCATCGCCGCGTTGGTGTACGGCACCGCCACGATGGGGACGCCCTTGCCCTGGGCCTCGACCAACAGCCCGAGCGCCAGGGTGTCGGTGATCCCGGCCGCCCACTTGTTGACCGTGTTGACGGTGGCCGGGCAGACGATCATGGCGTCGGCGGGCGGCAGCACGTCCGGGTCACCGGGATTCTTGTAGTGCGTCCGCACCGGGTGGCCGGTCTGCCGGATCAGGGCCGCCTGGTCGACGAACTTCGCGCCGTCCGGCGTGGCGACCACGCAGACGTCCCAACCGTCCTGTTGGGCGAGGTCGACCAGACGACCGACGTGCCGGGCCAGCGGCGAACCGCAGGCGATGACGTAGAGCACCTCGCGGTGCCCGCTGTTGCGCGCTGCACCGGCCATCAGACCGGCTCCGCGCTCATACCCCTACTCCCATGTGCTCAGCCAACTCCGCTACCGGAGAAGGCGGCGCACCACGTGTGCGACGGAGGATGTCGGACATCACCTCGTGCGCGATCGGCCGGCAGCGGATCTCCGAAGGGGCGAGCCGATCACCGAGCAGCAGCATCTCCCCGGCGTTCGCCACGTCACCTAACTGGGCGTACCCGCGGGCGATGTCGAGCAGGTGGTGGGCGCGGCGCTCGGGCAGCAGGGCGTTGAAGGAGGGCTCCGCGATGCGTAGCTGGTGCACCTCCACGGCCCGCCCCCCGTCGCCCAGCTCCACCGCGGCGGCGGCCCGGTGCAGTTCGACGTTTGTCGGGCCGAACGACGTCCAGTAGTGGTTGTAATCGCCGCCGAGCAGGGTGGCGGCCTCCTGCGCGCAGTTGATCAGGTCGTCGACGCTGGCCGAGTCACCGATGCGGGACGCGGCCATCGCGCCCTGGAGCAGCAGCATCCCGTAGACGGAGAGGCGGGCCGGGGAGACCTCGTTGCTCCCACCCGGTGCCAGCCGGTTGGCGATCTGGACGTTCAGCTCCAGTGCGGGGCGGGCCCGCCCCATCGCGACCAGCGCGTTGCACACCCGGGTGGTGGCGATCCCGGCCAGCAGCGGGTCGTCGGCCCGCTGGGCCACCGCCATCGACCGGTCGGCGGCCAACCAGGCGAGCTCGCACTCGCCCAGCTTGCGCAGCACCGAGGAGGCGATCTGGTAGACCTGCCCGAGCAGGTGGGCCGCCTCGGCGGCCTGGTCACCGCCGTACGCGGCGTCGGCCGCCTGGGCGTCGCGCAGCAGCTTGGGCAGGGCCCGGGTGAGCATGCCGTAGCGGCCGTACTGGTAGGTGAGCCAGGCGTGGTTGACGGCCTTGCGCATGTCGTCCATCGGCGGCGGGTACGGCGCCGCGTCGAAGTACGCGCTCATCGAGTCGTAGCGTTCCAGCGCCGCCCGGATCTCCTGCACCTCGACCTGGTCGATGCAGTTGAGGGCGTCGGCGCGCCGCTCCGGATCCTTGCCCATCAGCAGCTGCACGTCCATCTGCAGGATGTCGGCGATCTCGTAGAGGACGGAGAACTTGTCCAACCGGCGGACGCCGCGTTCGACCTTGTCCACCCAGCTCTTGGACTTGCCCAGCCGGTCCGCGAAGACCTGCTGCGACATCTTGCGACGCCCCCGCCAGTAGGCAACTCGCCGTCCTATGGGTAGCTCGTCCATCTCCCCATCCTCCCCTGCCACCGACGACCAATCGAGTCGGGGCGATGTCCGCGGGTGCGGCGACTGCCGTTCACTTTCAGGTTTTGCCTGGTCGCACAGGATGTACGTCAGCCGTACAGCTAGTCCTCGTACTTTTCGTGCAAGTTGCACGAGCCGTTCGTCAACCTCAACGATCGTGGGTTACGGCAGTGACGGTGCTCGACATGCGACCTGGCGAACGCCGGGCCCGACGAGAGGAGTTGGCACACATGTGGGGGAATGTCGGACCGCGCGTTGCCGAACTGTCGCCGCTGGAACGGGTCCGGCTGCGGCGGGTCGCCATCCGCTACGCCGTACACGGCTGGGAGGTCACCCCGGGTGCCTGTCTGGCCCGCAGCCGCTTCGTCTGCGGCCGGGCCGGCTGTCCCACAGTGGGCTGCCATCCCGCCCTGGAGAACTGGGAACTGGCCGCCAGCGCCGACCCGGCCCGGGTGGCGACCTGGTGGCGGAGCCGACCGCACGGAGTGCTGCTGCCCACCGGCCGGGCCTTCGACGTGCTGGAGGTGCCCGCCCACCTCGGCCGGCACGTGCTCGACGCGGTCCAGATCCACCCGGCCGGCACCGGCGTACGCGGACCGGTGCTGGTCACGCCCACCGGGCGGTGGATGTTCCTGGTCCGCCCCGGCGACCCGCTGCGGCCCGAGTTGGAGCACTGCTTCCACGTGGTCCGGCACGGGCCGGGCTCGTGGATCCCCGCGCCACCCACCCGGCTTCCCGAGGGCACGGTCCGCTGGGCGGTCGCCCCGGAGCAGGCGCGCTGGCAGCTTCCGGACTCGTACCTCGTGCAGAACACGTTGATCGGGGCGCTGCGCGCCGCCGGGGTGACGCTCGCCCCCGACCTGCTCCCCGGTCACCTGCCGCTGCCCCGACGAGGCATGTGAGACCGGCCGGTCGACGATTCGATCCGGTGCCCGACAGCGTCGCCGGGGCGCCGGTCCTCGTTGACAGGGGGACGGTGCGAACGCGCGCCACGAACGGGGGAACGATGTCCACCAACGACAGAGCCTCTCATCCCGGCGGCACCGAGCCGCCCCGGCGCAGCCACCCACGGCACCGTTGGGCCGGCACCCGACCGTCCGGCTCCCGCCCCGGCCGCCCACGCCCCACCGGCTCCCGCCCGGCCGGCACCCACCGCCCCCTGCGCTAGCCGGTCGCCGCGACCCCCACCCCGCTCTCGGCGATCTTGCACTTGCTGTCCCGACAATCTCCACGTAACGGGACAAAACAGCAACCGAAACTGCAAGATCGCGGGGAGCGAGAGGGCGCGAGGGGGAGCGAGAGGGCTCAAGGGGCTAGTCGGTCAGGGGGAGATTGACGGAGTGGTACTGGCGGGCGTTGTCGGTTATCGCCGCATGGGTGTGGTCATTGAGGCGGGCCAGCCAGTTGAGGCCGGGGGTGCCCATGGCTAGGGCGGCGGTGGCGTACGCGTCGGCCACCCCGAGGTCGGTGCCGACCACGGTCACCGAGCGCAGGCCACTGGCCGGGGCGCCCCGGCGCGGGTCCAGCACGTGCCGTCCCCGCTCGTACACGCCGGAGGTGGCCACGGCCAGGTCGGTGCCGCTGAGCACCAGGCAGGCCGCCATCGCGTCCCACGGGTGCCGGATGCCGATGCGCCACGGCTCCCCCGACGGCGACAGGCCCCGCACCCGTACGTCGCCGCCGGCGTTCACGCAGTGGTTGACGGCACCGGCGGCGACGAGGCGGTCCGAGGCGACCTGAGCTGCCCAGCCCTTGACGAAGCCGGACGGGTCGAGCCGACCGGTGGCGTACGCGTCGAAGAACCCGTCGGTGGCGCCCCACAGGTCGGCGCAGGCCTCCAGCACGTACCGCAGGTCCGCTGACGCCTCGGAGAGCAGCACCTCGCCCCGGTCGAAGCGGCACACCTCGCTGTCCGGCTTGTAGGTGCTGAACCGTGCGTCGACCTCGTGCATCCAGGCGAAGACCTCGTCCGCCAGCTCGCGCACTGTCGCCGGTGGCAGATCGTCGGCGAGGTCCAGGGTGATCGTCGTACCCATGATCTGTTCGACCCGGCACAGCCCGGGTCGGGTCAGCGTGGCCCGCACGTCAGAATGCCTGCTCGATGGCGGACCGCAGCGACTGCTTGTAGGAGTTGCTGGTCTCGGTGGCCCCGGAGACGGTGTTGAGGTTGGCGTTCTGCTTCCGCACCACCTCACTGGGGGTGCCGGGAGCGCCCGTGCCGTCATACGTGTCGCGGACATCGCCGCTGTGGATGTCGGATTCACCCCCGCTGGGCAGCGACAGCGCGACGGCCTCGACGATCCGGTTACCCGAGACGACGATCTGCACCTGCACGTACCCGTACTCGTTCTCGAAGCCATTGCCGGTGACCCGGCGGGTGGTCGACTGGGGTGCCTTGGTGGTGGTCCGCGGAGCGCTGGGGGCCTTCGTCGTCTTGGTGCCCGACGGGCGGGCGGTGGTCTTGCCGGGCTTGGGCGACGTCGACGGCTTGGCGCTTGCCGATGACGTCGGCGTGCCGCCGGCCGGGTCGGCGCCCGGCGCACCCGCGGCGGCGCCGGGGTCGGTGCCCGCCCCGGAGGGGTTGACCGGCTGGGCGGTCGGCAGGTTCTGGGCGACCTGGCTGGTGCCTGGCGAGCCCTTGAACACCACAAGCGCGGTGGTGCTGGCGGCCAGGCCGGTGATCGCGAGGAGCGCGCGACGCATGGGGATGCCCTTCCTACAGCTCGAACGTGGCCAGGTGGATCTGCCGTCGGGGCACGCCGGCCCGCCGCAGCGCCCGCACCGACTGTTCCACCAACCCGGACGGCCCGCACAGGTAGACGTCGCGCCGGGCCACGTCGGGCACCAGTTGGCGCAGCCCGTCCGGGCTCATCAGCTGGCGGGGGCCGGGGTCGTCGCGGGAGCCGATGACGTACCAGACGGAGGTGTCGCGCTCCTGGGCCAGCCAGTCCAACTCGCGGCTGAGGAGCACGTCGGCCGGGGTGCGGGCCCGGTAGATCAGCGCGGCGCCCGGAGGCAACTCCTCCAGCATGGCCCGGATCGGCGTGATGCCGCTGCCACCGGCGATCAGCAGCGCCCGCTCGCGGAGCCGGTGCGCGGCGGTGAAGGTGCCCGACGGTCCTTCGGCCCAGACCCGGGTGCCCGGTTCCAGGTTGCGTAGGTCGGCGGTGTGGGTGCCGACGACCTTGACGGTGACCCGCAGCCAGCGGCCGTTGGCGGCGGCGGAGACGGAGAACGGGTGCGACTGCCACCAGCAGCCGCGGGTGAGGAACCGCCAGCGGAAGTGTTGGCCACCGAGCATCGCCAGCCGGCCGAGCCGCTCCCCGGTGAGGTAGATGGAGATGGTGTCGGTGCTCTCGGCGACCACGTCGGCGACCCGCAGCTTGTAGCGCAGGTTGAACGCCAGCGGCGCGATCACGCGGCCCCAGAGCAGGGCGGCGACCACCAGCAGGTACAGCGCGATCCAGCCGGTGCGCACCGGACCGGGCTTGTACAGCTGCGCGCCGTGGGTGAACTGGTGGCCGTAGCCGAGCAGCAGGATCAGGTAGCTGGACAGGTGCAGCAGGTGCCACAGCTCGTAGGGCAACGCCCGTCGGATCGCCCGGACGCTGCTGAACCCGACAAGCATCATGATGCCGGTGGCGACGAACGCCGAGAGCATGTCCTCGTAGTCGCCGAGCAACGTGCCGACCTCGGCGAGGATCGACTGGTTACGCAGGTCGGCGTAGCCGACGAGGATCAACGACATGTGCGCCAGCACGGTGACCAGCAGGGTGGCACCGATGTCCCGGTGCCAGCGGGCCGTCTGCTCGCCGCCGATCCACCGTTCCAGCACCGGCAGTCGGCTCATCATCAGCACCTGCACCAGCAGCAGGTAGCCGGCGACCAGGCCGGTGATCCGGCCGGCCGCGGTGACGGTGGCCGCGGTGCTGCGCAGCGATCCGGCGGGGGTGCCCAGCCACCACGGCAGCACGCTGGCGAGCAGGCCGACCAGGAGCAGCACGCCCAGCAACCGTCGGCCGCCGGGTCCGCGCCGGGCCGGGATCTGCGGGGGTACGGGCGCAGCCGACCGGCCGCCGTGCCGGGACGAGGTCCCGGTACGACGGCCGGCGGCGTGGGTGTGCGAATGCGTCACGCGTACAGCTTCATCGGGGCGTACTTCTGGCGGGGGAAGACCTTGTCGACCTCCGCGTTGGTGAGCCCGAACCGGCCCTGCGCCACCGCGCCGTAGACGTTGAACATGTTGTTGTACTCCGGCACGTCACCGGAGTCCAGCTTGTCCAGGCCGTTCCAGGTGCCCAGCAGCGAGCCGGCCAGCTTCTTGCCGGAGAGCAGGGTGACCACGCCGCCGTGCCCGTGGTCGGTGCCGCCGGTGTTGGAGCCGACCCGGCGCCCGAACTCGCTGGACACCATGATCGTCACGTCGGCGGCCTTCGGGCCGAGGTCGGTGAAGAAGGCGGCCATGGCGCTGGCCAGCTCGTTCAGCCGGCGGTACAGCTGGCCGCCCTCGCGGGTGCCCTGGTTCTCGTGGGTGTCGTAGCCACCCATGCCGACGGTGGCGACCCGCACGTTGGCGCCGCCCTTGATCAGCTGGGCGAGTTGCTGGAACGCGCCGCCGACGCCCTCGTACTTGACGCCCTCGGCGGGCTGGTACGGCTTGGCGGCGAGCCGTTGGGCGGTGGCCAGCGCGCCCATGCCCTCCTGCACGGCCTCCTCGACCGGGTGGTTGATCCCGGTGAAGAGCCCCTTGATGGCCTTCTCGGTGGCGGCCCGGAACCGGTCGTCACCGTTGAGCCGCAGGGAGCCGACGCTGTTCAGCGAGATCGCGCCGTTGTTGCCGACCAGCGAGCGGGGCAGGGTGCTGCCGACGCCGACACTGCGGAACGCGGTGCCCTTGCCCAGGTTGTCGACCAGACCGTCGAGCCAACCCCGGCCGCCGGTCTCGTTGGGCAGCCCGCCCAGGTTGCAGGCGTCCGCGGCCTGGAAGTGGCTGCGGGACAGCCGCTCGTCCGAGACCGCCGGGATGAAGCCCAGCTGACCGGCGGTGAGCCACTTCTCCAACGGCTTGAACGCGCTGGTCAGCTTGAAGCCGCGGCCCAGGGCCAGCGAGTCGTTGCCGAGCAGCAGGTCGGGGCGGGCCTTGTTGAGCACCGGGTCGTTGTCCGGTGCGACGAGGCTCAGCCCGTCCAGCCCGCCGTAGAGGAAGACGTGGATCAGGGTGCCGGTCTTGGTCGCCGCGAACGACGCCGAGGTGGTGACGAACTGGGCGGTGGCCAGCGCGGTGGCGGTGGCCGCGGCACCGGCGACGAAGGTCCGCCGGGTGACGCCGCGACCGTCCTGCTGGGCCTCCTCCAGGTTCTCCAGGGTGCGGTACCTGTCGAACTCGGCGGCGTTCTCGGCGGCGACGATGTCCGCCTCGGCGCGCAGCAACGCCTCGGCCGGGTTGTCGGCCAGCCGTCGCACGTCGGGGCATTCGGGGTGCAGGGGGAAAGAGTTGTACACAGTCTTCTCCATCGGGTGCCTCACCGGAGGTGGTGCTGGGGGGAAGCGAGGATCGCCCGCGCGACGGCGGTGATGGCCCCGTTGAACGTGGCGTCGACCTTGGCGGTCGCCGTCACACCGGCCACGCCGAGGATGAGGTTCTTCTCCCGCGTGCTCAACTTCTGGCCCACGAGCCGCAGGGAGAGCGCGTCCACGTACGCCCCGGCGGTCGCCGGCGCCTTGGCGACCAACTTCTCCGGTGCCGTGTACGTGAAGGTGGTGCGGTAGCCGGCGAGGATCTCGCCCGCCTCGTTCCAGCCGTTGACCATGGTGCCGGCCGAGGTCCAGGCGACGTAGACGTCCGGGTAGCCGTCCGGGGTCGGGTGACCCATC
Organism: Micromonospora sp. NPDC007208; assembly: GCF_042869175.1. Taxonomy (NCBI): domain Bacteria; kingdom Bacillati; phylum Actinomycetota; class Actinomycetes; order Micromonosporales; family Micromonosporaceae; genus Micromonospora; species Micromonospora sp. NPDC007208. The sequence continues at coordinate 48,234 of NZ_JBIAFG010000007.1, forward strand.
GGGGACTGGCCCAGCTCGCGCATCTTGTCGTGGATCTGGCGCAGCCCCCGGGCGTACGCGGTGCGCTTGCTGTCGCCGTTGTTGTGCTTCGGCGACGCCTCGGGCGAGACGCCCAGGGTGCGGTACGTGGCGACCAGGTACTCCATCGGCCGGCGCACCTTCTGGCCCACACCGGCCCAGAACTCCGAGGAGCAGAACAGCGTCATCAGGACCGGCTTGATCATGCCCTTGTTGGTGGTGTACGTCTTGGCCAGCCGGTCCACCAGGGACTTCGGCGGGGTGTCCGAGACGAACCGGGTGGCCAGGCTCTGCGCCACGTACTTCGCGGTCGACGGGTGCGTCGCGATGTAGGTGATGTACGCGTCGATCGCCGCTTCGGCCTTCTTCGGGTCGGCCGAGTTGTTCGCGTGGGTGAAGCCGAGGATCTTCACCTTGCCGACGTAGTGCTGCTCGGGGCGGAAGACGTACTTGCCCTTGTCGTCGACGCCGCGGCCGGTCTGCAACATGGCGGCCTGCCGGACGTCCGGCTCCTTGTAGCCGCCGTCGACGCCGACCGAGTAGAGCTCGAGGTTCTCCCGGGCGAGGTTCTCGTTGATCGCGTCCTTGCGGGAGTCCTTCTGGTTCAGGTAGATCAGCAGCGCCGGGTGCTTGTTCGCGGCGACCAGCATCTCCGGGTAGCTGCCCAGCGCGTGCTTGCGCACGACGTCCTGGTCGAACGAGTTGCGGTACACCTCGCCGCCGTCGAAGTCCGCGGCGACGTGCAGGAAGTCGTTCCAGAAGTCGACCATCACCTCGAACAGCTGGCGCTTGGACCAGATCTGCCGGGCGATGGTGGCGTCGACCATCTCCCGCTCCGGCTGGGCGTCCTGCTCGTTGAGCTTGTCCCGCTGGTCGCGCAGTTGCTGCACGGAGAGCTTCTGGGTCGGCAGCTCGGCGAGCTTCAGCTCGCCCTTGGTCGGCTCCAGCTTGTCCGGGTCCAACTGCGCGCGGATCCAGGCGTCCATGCCCTCGCGCTTGATGTCGGCGATCACCGCGGGCGTCGCGCCGAAGGTGGCGCGCCGGGCCAGGTGCAGGATCGGGTCCTTGGACAGCACCGTCTTCACGGTCACCGTGGTCGCCGCCGCGGCCGCGGCCGGGCCGGAGAAGGTCCGGCCACCGGCCGGCGCGTTCTTCTTCAGCGCCTCACCGGCCCGGGAGCCCATGTAGCTCTCGTTCTGCTCGGTGTAGGTACGCACCGTGCTGGGCTGCTGGCCGCTGGGCCGCGCCGCGGTGCCGTCGGTCACCGTGCTGCCGGTCGCGTCGCCGGCCGCCGCCTCGTCGCCGAAGAGGCCACGGAACTGCGGGGTCATGGCGAGCGCCGCGCCACCGGCGACGACGGCGGCGGTGCCACCGAGGGCCACCATCGCCTTACGTCGGCCGACCTTGCGACCCGGCTCGTCGTCATCGTCGATGGTGGGCAGTCCGGTGCCGGCCGGGCGTGCCGGGGCCGGGCGGCCAAGGCCCTCCGGGCCGACCCACTGCGGGCCGCGCGAGGCGGGTGCCGGCTGTCCGGCGTGTGCGTACCCGTCGGTGTACTGCTGACGCGGGTCGGCCGGCGCGGCGTAGCCGTCCTGGTGGGGGTGGGGCGAGTCGTAGCCGTAGGGCGCCGGCGTGTTGGGGTCGCCGTAGCCGTCAGCGCTGTGGTGCTGGCGTCCGTCCCAACCGCGGTCGTCCCGCGGTCGACGTGGTGGCACATTCTGGTCGGCCATGTACCAATCCCGATTTCTGATGAGCGCCGGAAGCTGCTACCGGGCAGGTGCGGCAGGTGCGGCGACTGTTGCCTGAGGGGGTTGCTACGGCAAGGTAACCAAGGCCCCAGGGCCCTTCAAGGTGGCCGGAACACACCCGAGAGGGCACTTAAGACAGCGCTCAGCGCGACCTCCGCGGCGGGCGGTGGGGCGGACCAGCCGGCAGAGCTTCCCAGCAGGGCGTACGTGCGGCAGCCGAGCACGGATCGGACCACGGCGCCGTACGCGACAGTTTCGGCGTCGTTCACCACCAAAGGCAAACTTAAGGTTCAGGTAAGCCGGACATGAGACGGCCTCGCGTGGAGGAAAAGTAGCGACAGCGGGTGAGCGTGAGCCGTCACCGCAGCGGGTATGCCGCCGAACCGCTGAACGCGTGAGGGGAAGGCAGCGCCATGCTCAGCAAAGAGGATCAGCGCAGATTCGACCAGATCACCCGTCAGCTCCGGGAAAGTGACCCGGCCTTCTTCAACCGGCTGGACCACCGGGCCCGGGCCCGCAGGGGCCGCTACCTGATGTTGTTGACCATCGTGCTGTGGGCGTCGCTACCGGCGATAGCCGTGTTCGCCGGTCGACTGACCGGCGCGATCTGCGCGGTGGTGCTGGTGGCCAACGCGGCGATCATGTGGCGGTTCCGCCGCCGCTGGACGTGACTGCTCAACCGCTCGACGAGGCTGCTCAACCGGTGGGCGTGACAGCTCACCGGTCGGCCGGGCCGAACGCCCGGTACGCGCGGCGCAACCGTTCGAGCAGTCCCGGCCCACCGATGGCCGGGGCCGGCGCTCCGAGCTGGCGCAGCAGCAGGTCGGTGCCGGTCACCAGTCGGGGCGGTCGGTCCGGCAGCGGCACCGGCGCTGACCAGAACCGGTCCGCCGCCTCTGCCAGCGGCGTCGCCGACAGCCCGGCGAGCGCGCGGGCGGCGCCGACCGGCGCCACGACGTCCACTGTCGACACATCACCGTCCGGTTCGGACGGTGGGTCGATCGGCACGGTGGCACCGGTGGCCGCGGCGCGCCGGGCGCGGAGTTCGTCGAGCAACTCCGCGCGGGACCGACCGCGCCAGTGCAGCAGCTCGAACGGGTCCGCGTCGAACGCCTCGGCCAACAGGTAGAACGTCGCCGCGAGGTGCTTGCACGGCACCGCGAAGTCGGGGCAGTTGCAGCGCTGGGTCAACTCGTCCACGGCGGCCGGGAAGAGCGGCGCGCCGGCGACGGCGAACAGCTCCTCCAGCTCGTCGGGAAGGTCCCCGGCGAGCAGCCGGGCGCTGAAGAACGCCTGCCCGGCCAGCTCGGTCTCGACCCGGGACCAGAGCGCGGCCGGGAACGGCTTCAGCCCGATCGACACCTGGTAGGGCTGCGGCCGGGAGCCCTGCACCACCGCGCTCACCCGCCCGGGTGTGATGTCGAGCGTGAGCACCTGACCGGCCCGCGCGTACGACCGGCCCCGGGTCAACCGGGTGCCGAGCGCGAACGACTCCAGCACCTCCAGGAAACGCCGCGACCACCAGGACCGGCCGATCGCGCCCCGGGCGCTGCGCGCCCGCAGACCCCCGTCGACCTTACGGGGGCGCCCGTAGTCGGCGAACCGGTCGGTGCTCCGCTCGCTCACTCCACCACCGCCCCGGCCTCCAGGGCAAACAGGTCCCGCAACTGGCCGGTGGACAACTCGGTGATCCACTGCTCGCCGGTGCCGACGACCCGCTCGGCGAGGCTGCGCTTGTCGGCGATCAACGCGGCCACCTTCTCCTCGACCGTGCCGGCGCAGACGAACTTGCGCACTTGCACCCGTCGGCGCTGCCCGATCCGGAACGCCCGGTCGGTGGCCTGGTCCTCGACCGCCGGGTTCCACCACCGGTCCACGTGCACCACGTGGTTCGCGGCGGTCAGGGTGAGCCCGGTGCCGCCGGCCTTGAGGGACAGGACGAACAGCGGCGGACCCTCGGCCGACTGGAAGCGCTGCACCAGGGCGTCCCGTTCGGCCTTGCCGAGGCCACCGTGCAGGAACAGCACCTCCCGGCCGAACCGCGCCGACAGGTGACCGCGCAACATCGCGCCGAACTCGGCGTACTGGGTGAAGAGCAGCGCCCGCTCCCCCGCCGCCAGCACCTCCTCCAGGATCTCGGTGAGCCGGGCCAGCTTGCCGGAGCGGCCCTCCAGCGGTGAGCCGTCGCGCAGCAGTTGGGCGGGGTGGTTGCAGACCTGCTTGAGCCGGGTCATGGTGGCCAGCACCAGCCCCCGTCGCTCGATGCCGTCGCTGGTCTCGATCCGCGCGAGCATGTCGTCGACCACCACCCGGTACAGCGCGGCCTGCTCGGCGGTGAGGTTGCAGAGCACCTCCATCTCCAGCTTCTCGGGCAGGTCGGAGATGATCGACGAGTCGGTCTTGAGCCGGCGCAACACGAACGGGCCGGTGATCCGGCGCAGCCGCTCGGCGGCCTCGGCGTCGCCGTGCCGCTCGATCGGCTCGGCGAACCGCTTGCGGAACGTCGCGGCCGGCCCGAGCAGACCCGGGTTGGCGAACTGCATGATCGACCAGAGGTCGGCGAGGCGGTTCTCCACAGGCGTACCGGTCACCGCCACCCGTTGCCGGGCGGGCAGCGCGCGAACCGCCTCGGCCTGCCGGGTCGACGCGTTCTTGATCGCCTGCGCCTCGTCCACCACCACCCGGTGCCAGTCGATGCCGGCCAGGTCGGCGGCGTCGCGGGCGGCCACCGAGTAGGTGGTGAGGACCAGGTCCGCGTCGTGCGCGGCCGCGGTGAACTCCGCCCCCCGCGCCCGCTCAGCACCATGGTGTACGTGCACCCGCAGCTCGGGGGTGAACCGCGCCGCCTCCCGTTGCCAGTTGCCGACCAGCGACATCGGACAGACCAGCAGGGTCGGCCCGGCCTCCGGCGGGTCCCCGGCCAACAGCGCGAGCAGTTGCACCGTCTTGCCCAGCCCCATGTCGTCGGCGAGCACACCGCCCAGGCCGAGTGAGCGCAGGAACGCCAGCCAGGCCAGTCCCCGCTGCTGGTACGGCCGCAGCGTCCCCTGGAAGCCCGGTGGCGGGTCCAGTGGGGTGAGCCGCCGCTCGACCGCGCCGGCGAGCAGGTCGCCCAGCGCCCCGTCGGCGGTCACCTCCAGCACCGGCAGCGCGCCGGTGGCCTCGCCGTCGGCCAGGCCGAGGCGGAGCAGGTCGGCGACGGTCAACTCGCCCGCGGAACGGAGCAGGCGCAGACCGGCGGCAAGTCGCCCCGGGTCCAACTCCACCCACCGGCCGCGGAGCCGGACCAGCGGGGTCTTCATCTCGGCCAGTGCCGCCAACTCCTCGGCGGACAGCGGCTGGTCACCGAGCGCGATCTCCCAGCGGTAGTCGACCAGGGCGTCCAGACCGACACCGGCATCGGCGCCACCCACCGTGCCCGGGGCGGTGCGGCTGCGAGCCCGCAACCGGGCACCCAGGCGCGCCGACGGACGCTGCCACCAGGAGGGCAGCAGCACCCCGAAACCGGCCGCGTGCAGCACCGGCGCGCCCGCACTGAGGAACCGGTGGGCCCCCTCGACGTCGAGTTCCATCGCCTCGGGCGCGGCGGTACGCAGTGCGGCGTCCAGGTCCGGCCAGAGCCGACTGGCCCGGCCCAGCTCGGCGAGCAGCGTCTCCTGTGGACTGGTCGTACGGCCCGCCAGGCCGCCGAGCGTCCGCGGCGCGCGCCAGACCTCCCCGGCGTCGACGTGCAGACCGGGCTCGTCCGCGGCCTGCAACCCGAACTCCAGCCGCCAGCGTCCGCCACCGGCCGCCTCGACCGGCGCGCTGTCGGTGGGTGCCGGCGCGCTGTCGGCGGGTGCCGCTCGGGTGGCCAGGATCGGTTCGGTGACCTCGTCGGGGGCCGGTTCCACCAGGCGGAAGCTGGCCCGCACCGGGCCGCCGGCGGCGTCGCGCTGCCACGCGTCGAGTTCGGCGGAGAGGGTGGCCAGCCCGGCCGGGTCGATGGTGAAGTGCCGCTGCGGGCCGGCGAGCGCGGCCAACCAGGCCGGTGCCGGACCGCCCGGGCGTAGCCCCCGGGCCAGCGTGGTGGTCGCCAGGGCGGCCCGCGCGGCGGCGTCGGTCAACGCGTCGAGCGCATCCGCGACCAGCGCGGCGGCGCTCAACTCACGCCCGTCCGAAGCGAGGGTCGCCGCAGCGGAGGTGGCGGCGTTCCCGGTGGGCACCTGAGCAGCGGCGGCGGTAGCGGGCGGCAGGACGGCGGCTCGGGCGGCGGGTGGCAGGGCCAGCGCCAGCGACCGCGCCCAGGCGGCGTCGGTGCCGGTCAGCAGCGGACGCCACACCGCCTGCGCGGCACCGCCGGACGCCGCCGGCACGTCGGCAGGGGGTGTGTGGTCGTCCGTCGTCGTGCGTACGCCGGGGAGGACGCGGCCACGGGTCACCAGGTCGGCGGCGAAGTCGGCCAGCTCGGCGAGGTGCCGCAGGGTCGCCCCGGACACCGCCGGGACGTCGTCCAGGGCTTGCAGCAGCGACAGGGCGTCGTCCCGGGCGTACACCAGGATGGGGACCCGCCACCCGGCCAGGGTGAGCCGGCCGCGGGCCGCGGGTGCGACGGTGGTCCGGATCAGCTCGGGTGAGTCGGTCGGCGCGCCCGCCAGGGTGGGCAGGGTGAGCAGCGCGGTGTCCGGACGGGTCGGCTCGGCGGCGTCGGCGAGGACGGCGGCCAGGTCGGTGTGCCCGGCGGCGAAGGGGTGCGGACGTTCCCGGGCGGGTCGGCCCGAGCGCGGCGCGGGAACCGGTGTGGTGCTGTCCTCGGCCCAGACGGCGAGGCCGCCGGTCGAGCTGTCGCCGGGCAACCACAGCCCGTGGATGACCAGCACCTGCTCCCCCTCGTCGCCGCCCGCGCCCAGGATAGGCGGCCCCGCTGACCGGACCGACGCCCCCACCTGCGCGATAACGGTTCGTGTCGGCGTTCTGCGAGTGGTGCCCCTCTCGGCGCCACCGAACGTGCACGATCGCGTGGCGCTGGAGAGGCGTGAGCGGCAACGGTAGCGTCGGCGCCGTGGTCGATCTGCTGGTCCTTGGCGGGCTCGGGGTGGACGTGCGGGTTCGGGTGCCCGCGCTGCCGCTACCGGCTGCCGATTCCCACACCGTCGAGCCGATCGAGCTGCGGATCGGCAACACCGGCGCCGGGGTGGCGTTGGCCGCCCGGGCGCTCGGCCTGCGGGTGCTGGTGGTCGACACCCTCGGTGCGGATCCGGCCGGTGAGCTGGTCCGGGCGGCGCTGACCCGGGCCGACGTGCAGGCGCTGCTGGCCGAGCACCGGGGCGGCACCCGCCGATCGGTGAACCTGGTGGACCCGGGTGGGCGGCGCACGTCGCTGTACGACCCGCGCCCATGGCAGGGTGCTCCGCCGTTTCCCGCCACCGAGGTGGCCGCACTGGTCCGCGACGCCCGCCACGTACACCTTTCGATCATGGATTGGGCGGTGCCGTTGCTGCCCGCCGTGCGGGCTGCCATTCCGGCGGGCGTGGCGCTCTCCACCGACCTGCACGACTGGGACGGCGAGAACGCCTACCATCAGCCGTTCGTCGAGGTCGCCGACGTGGTTTTGCTGAGCGGGGTGCGGTTGGGCGACCGGGCCGCGTCGCTCGCCGGCACGCTGGCGCCCCGGACGGTGGTGGTGACCCGCGGCGCGGACGGCGCCGAGCTGTACCCGGGCGACGGCACGGCGGTGCCGCCCGCCGCACCGGGAAAGCCGGTGGTGGACAGCAACGGGGCGGGCGACGCCTTCGCGGCCGGCCTGATCGCCGGCCGGTTGCGCGGCGAGCCACTGGAGCGTGCCGCCCGGTACGCCGCGCGGGTCGCCGCCGCGGCCTGTACGCATGACGGGATGGAGTATCCGCCGGGTCTGCTGCCCACCGGTTGACGGTCTGCGCCGACCCGGGTCAGAACGCGCCGGACTCGCCGTCGGTCAACTCGCGCAGGATGTCGGCGTGGCCCGCGTGCCGGGCCGTCTCCTCGATCATGTGCACCAGAACCCAGCGCACCGACACCTCACCGAGCTGCGGGTGCGGCACCACGTGGTCGAGGTCGACGCTCGCGGCGACCTCCCGGGAACGGGCACAGGCCCGCTCGTACGCCTCGGTGAGCCCGGCGACGGTCTCCTGGTCGCCGAGCGTGAAGCTGGCGGCGGCGTCCTCCGCAGAGGTCAGGTAGACGTCGCCGGGCTCGGGGGCCAGCAGGGTCGGAAACCAGTTTCGTTCGACCAGGGTCAGGTGCTTGACCAGGCCGACGAGCGTGGTCGCCGAGGGCACCAGCCGGCGGCGGGCGTCGGCGTCGGAGAGACCGCGCAGTTTGCGCAGCAGCACGGCCCGGTGGAAGTCGAGGAACGAGGTCAGGACGGCGCGCTCGTCGCCGGTGCGGGCGAGCACCGGACCGAGCGTGGGATCGATCGTCTGCTCCATCCGCCGACCCTAGTCACCGGCCGGGTCCCCCGCTGCCCCGCTATCCGCTGCGGGCGGGCGCTACGCCGGGCAGGATGGGCGCATGGCTTCATCCGTGCAGATCCCTCTCGTCGGCGGCACGGCGGACGGGCAGACCATCACCGTCGAACTGGACAGCAACGGCCGGCCGCCGCTGACCCACCACCACCTCGGCTCCGGTGGGCTGGCCGACGCGCAGATCTACGAGTTGGAGACGGCCCGCGAGGAGGCCCGCGAGTGGCGCTACCGGTGGACCGGCCCGGCGGTGTGACCGCCCGTCAGACCCGGGTGAGGGCCTGACTGCGCAGGCTCTCCAACACGCCACGGGTGACCTCCGAGGTGCCCCGCGCCTGATCGCACACCTCCGCCACCCGCCGTGCGGTGGCCTCGGCGCGTTGTTCCCGCTCGTCCCAGAGTCGGTCGACCTCGGCCAGCAGCGGCCCCTCGACCTCCCGCTCCACACCACGTAGCGCCGGCACACCGAGCCGTTGGGCCAGGTCGAAGACCTTGCCGGCGTACGGCAGGGGCAGGAACGGCGTACCGACCATCGCCGCGAAGATCAGGAAGTGCAGGCGCATGCCGACGGCCAGGTCGAAGTGGCGCATCAGCCCCAGCACCTGCTGCGGAGAGTAGGTTCCGTGCAGGATTCGGCCCCGCTCGGCGGCGACCATGTGCGACAGCACCCCGTGGGAGTGCCGGATGTCGTCGCGTTCCATCGGCACGAACAGCACGTACGCGTCGATCCGGTGCACCAGGAAGTCACCGATCTGGGCCAGCAGCCGGTGGTAACCATCCACGTCGAGGCGTTCGGCGGCCCGGCCCGGCTCCCGCACGCTGATCCCGACCAACCGTTTGCCGACCGGCACACCCTCCTCGGCCAGCAGGTGGGCCGGGAACTCCTCCGGTTGCAGGAGGAACGCCGGGTCCGCGGTGACCGTGATCGGGTTGAGTAGACCGGCCTCCTCCAGCACCATCCGGGACTCCTGGTCCCGGACGGTCACCTGGGTCGCGCTGGAGAGGGTTTCCCGGACCATGCCGGTGTCCACCCCGTCGCTGAGCGGCCCGACCCCCACCGCGTACGTGATCAGTGGCAGGCCCCGCTCCTGGGCGACCCGGACCACCCGCAGGTAGCGGCGGGCCTCCCGGTCGTAGAGGATGCCGCCGCCGCCGAGGATGAGCAGGTCGAGCTGGGCCAGGACCAGGGCGGAGTCGGTACGGCTCACGCCCTCCCAGGGCACCGCTTCGACGTCCGGGTGCGCGGCCCGGGTGTGCTCCGGGTTCCGGGAGAAGACGATGATCCGGGCGTTCGGTTCCTGCGTACGCAGATCGGTGAGCAGGCCGGTGAGGATCGCCTCGTCGCCGAGGTTTCGGCCACCGTACGAGCCGAGCACACCGATGGTCAGTCCGGCGCCATGCGTCATCCGTCGCTCCTCCCCAGGTGCGGTCCGCGCCGGTTTCCCGCTGGGCAGGTGAACAGTCCTGCCGAGGGGACCCGTCCCTGGGGGTCGCCGGCGGGTCAGCTCGCCGGGGTGAGGCGCTTCGCCATCTGCTGCGAGGTGACCTCGAAGCCCAGACTGCGGTAGAGGCCGATCGCCACGGTGTTCGTACCGAAGACGTTCAGCCCCAGCTCGGGCACGCCGAGGTGGGCGAGTTCGGCCTCGATGAGCTGAATCATCCGGCGCGCGTACCCGCGTCCCCGGTGCTCCTCGTGCACCTCGATGTTGTGGATCCAGGCCTGGTCCGGGGCGGCGGCCGTGGGCAGGGTCACCCAGATCCAGCCGACCTCGGTGTCGTCGACCCGGCCCATCCGCAGCAGCGCCCCCTCGGTGTCCACCCCCGCCGGCAGCGACTCCCGGATCTGGGTGACCGACCGCTCCAGGGCCGCCTCCGGGGTCATCCCCCGGTGCGCCACCAGGTCCTCGGCGTACCCCTGCTCCAGTGACCCCAGCAGGCGGTCCAGCTCGGGTGCGGTCATCGGCGTCAACGTCAACTCCACCGCGTCTCCCCCTTCGTCGTCGGCAGCGGGTAGTGCAGCAGAACCGGCCCGGACACGCCAATGGTTTCCTCGCCCGGACGGACGGCTCGGCTACCCGCTGCCTGTGGCTGACGGTGATCCTGGTCAGGGCACCGTGGGTGCCGACTCCAGTTGGTGCGCCAGTTGGGCCAGATCGGCCAGGCGCAGGTCACCGTCGAGCCCCTTGAGCGCGGCGGTCATCGCCCCGGCCGCCCGCCCGGCCCGCAGGCCAACCTCGGCGTCCTCGACGACCAGGCAACGCCCCACGGGTACGCCCAGCAACGCCGCGCCCCGCAGATAGCCCTCCGGGTCCGGCTTGCCGACGCTGACGTCCTCCACCGTGACCAGCACCGGTGCCTTGATGCCGGCGGCGTCGAGCCGGGCCTCGGCGAGCCGCCTGTCGGCGCTTGTCACCACCGCCCAGGGCAACCCCAACCGGGCCAGCGCGTTCAGCAGCTCGTGCGCCCCCGGGGTGGCCGTCACGTCGGACAGGTCGTCGTACTGCAACGCCAACTGCCGGGCCGCGGCAGCGGCGACCGCCGCCTCGTCCAGCGCGGGCAGCAGCCGGCGGATGGTCCGGTCGGCCGGGCTGCCGTGCGCGATCGCCAACGCCGACGCCGGGTCGACGGCGTACTCGGCGGCCCACCGCTCCCAGGCCCGCTCGACGGCGGCGTCGGAGTCGACAAGGGTGCCGTCCATGTCGAACAGCACCGCGCCAATGCCTGCCAGTTCCATGACCACGCTCCCGAGTCCCCGCCTCACCCTCCCCCACCTCGCAAGATCCGCGCAACTTCGGTGATCCTGCTGTCTCGTCGCCTGGCGAGGCAGCCGGATCACTGAAGTTGCACGGATCATGGCGGCCCGCCGGGTCGGCAGGCCGTCGAGGGTCGCGGGGATCGGACCTGGCGGTCGAAGCGAGGCGTCCGATGACCGCCAGACAGGACATCGGCACGGCCAGATGATCGTTCGCATGACGACGACACTCAACGACAAGGTCGCCCTGGTGACCGGGGGCTCCCGGGGCATCGGAGCCGGCATCGCACTGCGCCTGGCCAGGACGGGGCCGACGTGGCGCTTACCTACCGGCAGGACGCCGAGCGGGCCGCGATCGTGGTGAAGCAGATCGAGGCGCTGGGCCGGAGGGCGCTGGCGATCCAGGCGGACGGCGCCGACCCCGCCGCCGTGCAGGGCGCGGTCGACCGGGCGGCCGCCGAACTGGGTCGGCTGGACATCCTGGTGAACAACGCCGCGGTGTTCCTGGTCGGCGCCCTGGACGAACTCGGCCCGGCGGAGCTGGAGCAGACGATCGCGGTAAACGTCCGGGCACCGTACGTCGCCGCGCGGGCGGCCCTGCGGCACCTGGGCGACGGCGGACGGATCATCAGCATCGGCAGCAACGTCGGTGAACGGGCGGTCTTTCCCGGGCTGACGCTCTACGCGATGAGCAAGACCGCTCTGGTCGGGCTGACCTGGGGCCTGGCCCGTGAGCTGGGCCCACGGGCCATCACCGTCAACCTGGTCAACCCCGGGCCGACGGACACCGACGCCAACCCGGCCGACGGACCGAACGCGGCGGCGATAAGCGGATTCACCGCCGTCGGCCGGTACGCCCGCCCCGCCGACATCGCGGCCACCGTCGCGCACCTGGCCAGCCCCGAGGCCAGCTACGTGACCGGTGCGGTGGTCAACGTGGACGGCGGCTTCACGAGCTGAGGAACCCGGGCGGCGTCGCCGCGCCATCCGGTGCCGCCCGGCCTCAACCATCTCTTGGGCGGGAGGCAGCGTGTGCCCGCCACCGGCTACTGAGCGGCGTCCGGATCCAACACCGGGCGTACCGCGTCGACGAACAAGATCCGCCGATTCGTCCGTACCTCGATCGCCGCGAGCCAGCGCTCCCGGTGCCGGTCGCGCAGCGGCGCGCTCCCGTCGCCCGGCTCGTCACCGAACCGGCGCTGGTCGGCGTACTCGGTGGTGAGGCTTGTCAACACGGCCCGGCCGGCCGCCGCGACCTCCGTCGGGCCCTCCAGCAACACCAGGTTGTACGCCTCGTCCACGGCCCGCATCGCCGCGTACGCCTCGTCGTAGCCGGGCACCGGCTCACCCCCGCCGACGTCCAGCCACCGCCGGTCCAACTGCCGGTACGCCTGGTCGCAGGCGCTCAGGAACCGGACGTACGCGTCCCGCCGCAGCTCGTGCCGACGCGTCGCCCGGCGCTCGACGCTCTCCTGCCGGGCGACGGTGAGCTGGTGGGCCAGTTGCCGACGGGTACTGAGCGCGCCGACCAGCCCGGTCAGGGCGGCGGCGGCCAGGGTGGACAGAGAGGTGATCAGCGCGACGGCGACGGTGTCCTGCACCCGCCCATCATGGCGTCACCGCTTCGGTCCCGCCCACTGGGCGCCGACGCCTTCCTGGTTGACGTGATCAAGTGATGAGAAATAGGTGCCGGGCGCCTTGCTGACCTACTTTTCATCACCTGATCACGTCAGGCTCGCAACCGGCCGATCAGGACGGCCGGTCTCGGCCCCTATCTCACGGCAGTTGGGCGTGACACACTTCGAAAATGAGTGAGCCGCCAACGCCTGACTCTGTTATTGAGTGGTTTTTGGGGCTATTGTTCGGCTCCCCCTCCTTGGTGGTCTCAACATTTCTGGTAGTGAGCACCCTGTGGGCCTGGTGGAGTTTCGGGCGAGATGCGGTAAGTGTGACCTCAGTCTTACTGGACCGCTCGCACGACCAGTTCAGGCTCGGGTCGTTCAAAGTGCAGGCCACGCTACGGATGGCGGTGGCCTGGAGCATCCTCTACCTGGCGGCCTCATTTGTTACCCAGATTTGGGCCGGCTCTCAGTTCTCGCCGGACCAGGGAGGCGGGCTCAGGGAACTCTTGCAGTGGTCGGGCATTTTCGGCCTCATTGCGGCCGCCGGCTGCCTGTACCTTGTTCCGTCGCGAGCGCCGAAGCATGGGGATCAACACTGGGCACCGCTGCTCGGTGTTTTCGGTGGATATCTTCTCGGCCTCGTGTGGGCCGTGCTGGCCTTTACTCAGAAGGGCGGGCCAGACCCGGGGGACTGGTGGGTCTGCCCCGCGATGAGCTGCGTCGGTGTCCTCGGGTCCGCTCTGCGGATGAGGAAGAAGTCGGTTCAGTCGTGGACGGATCACCAACCGGCCTGAGCGACCTGGTGTTTTCAGGCCAACTCCGGCGTGAAGCTGGGCTTCCCATTCCACCGGCTGGTGGCCACGGTGACCACGAGGTGGCGGCCGGCCGGAACGTCGACCTCCTGCTCTCCTGCCTGGAGGTGGCCCTGCTGCAATTGACAACGGATGCGATGAAGGCCCGGTGTGACCAGGCGAGTGACGCTCTCGCCGCCGCCGAGATTTCCCACGTGGTCGGAGTCGATCCACACCGCCAATGGCACCCATTTCCCTTGTACGCGTGCCACTCTCCGGACCTCAAGCCGTGCTTGACCGCCGGGCGAGACCACACCGCAGTTGGGGCAGTTTGGCGCGCTATCCGCCACTCTGTGGCCACATTCACGACACGACACCAGCGCCATATCTGGAACCCTCTCTCCATGCTGGACCCGCTCGGGTATCGCTAGATTCGGTCCCACTAGAGCCTGTCTTTTTACCGTACGGGTGCCACCGAGGATTCTTCGTGTCAGATTGCCGCCAAGGCTCTGGCCAAGGCGCGTACGTCGGCTCGCGCGTCGCGGGCCACACCCAAGCCCACTACCGATGCGCGCATGTCCCGCCGGGGCAGCCCACGCCGGCTCGCTGTGCGGGCCCACCGCCACGAAAGTCGCCGGGTATCCGGCGACCCTCGTCACTTGCTGGTCAAGGTTGTGGGCGCGGCTGGTTTCGAACCTGCGACCTCTCGCCTATATTCTGGGCGCACTGTCCGGCGACATCTGCTTGCGTACGCGACCTCGGACGAGAGTTCACGCTCGTCTGCGGGGCGACTGTCCTCGTCCCGGCTGGTTGCAGTGTCGCATCTGCTGACGTTAACCGTTGCTCACCGCTGTATCGCGCACGGATCGGGCGTGCTTGGACGCTGTGTCAGCCATGCCATCACCGTCGACGGTTCGCCCTCGCAGCCTGGATGGCCCAGACGTTGGCGAGAAAAAGGCCGCCCAGTAGTCCAGCAAAGAGTGCGCCTCCCCCGCCAGCCATGCCGGTCACTTTGAAGAAAATCCAGGCGGCCACGGCAACGACTGCCGAAGTGATGCCGAGCCCTGCCGGAATCCCCTTGCCGGAAAGCCATCGCTGCATCCCGACGACTATCAATGACGATCCGATCAGCAAACCCGCGAGCAGACACAGCGCCGATGTAAGGGCCCGTGCAGAGCTTGCGGTCACTGCGACTCCGAAAGCGATCGCGGCCAGGCCAACGACTAGGGAGATTGGCCCCGCTCCACGCGGCCACGCACGATCATCGCGATGCGGAACCTGCTCGGCTTCAGTCACGGCCCGAGATACTGCCATGCTGGCTGACCACAGATCGAAAGGCCAGCGGCAAGCTGTTGCCATCCCGATGCTCCTATGGATGTCAACCCGCGACCCCTTGACCCCCAGGCAACAATCAAGGCGTCTCCACCTGGCCGGATCGGGGTTAGGCGCTGGCTCTCACGTCCGCTGTCGTCCAGGGGCGTCCCACCTTCTTCACCCCGATGGTCACTCACTCCAGGTTTCGAGTTCCGCCGGCCGAAGCCTCACCTGCTGGTTGTGACAAGCGAAGTCGACGACAACCGCATCGAGCCAGACACCACCGGCCGGAAGTTGGCTGCCGCTCGGGAGCGTGGTGAGCTCCATCAGAGCCAGCGCATCGGGCTGACCTTCGATGTCGGCGAAGACACCAAACGGCATCGTCACGAGCACGCGTGCCCGGACTCGTGCACCCACAGGCAGTGTCGACAGGGTCTGCGACCATGAACGCCTTGCTCGCTCGGCTCTGCCGTCGAGCGGCCTCCAGACGTCCGGGCCCATGGCCGCACATCTTCATGATCACTCTGGACCGGTGCCGAGTGAGCTGGTCTCGACGCAAAGCCTCCCGGGTACGGTCACGCCGTGGACCTTCGATCTCAGCGAGCTGCCAGCAAGCGTGTACTTGGAACGATGGCAATAGCCGGCGGTCTCCTAGCCTCCGTGCTCACCATGGCGAGCGACTCCGGGCAGGCCGAAACGCATGTCATTGCGGGCCTCCTTGTCCTGACAGGAATCGGGCTGCGCATTGAGGCTGCGATCACTGACACTCGGGGTTAGGAGCTTGACCCGGCGCGCCAGGTACGCCGACACGACGGGCCGGGACTGACCTCTTCGGTGTGAACGAATGACCGTGGCGGCACCACCTGTCCCCCTCTACCCGTCCTGGCGAAGCAGTCCGTCATCGTCCACCGACGTCCGGACCTGCTCGCCCGCGTCGTCACTCAGTCGGTGTCGTGACACGATCATGCTCGTGCCTGCTAGTCGATCCTTTGTCCTGCCGCCATCGAGGGGCCGCCGGTGAGTCTGATTGGCCGCCTCATGTGCCTCGGCCTAGTCACCGGTGCAGCATGGCTGGCCCTTCTCTGGATCTGCATCCACCTCTTCGAGGGCATTCAGCGACTATGGCACCGCCTGACCAGGAAGCGATCCCGCCGGCTATGAGACCACCGAAGGTTCCAGGCTCCGCCAAGCGTGGATCGCAGAGAAGATCTGTTGTGGCGACCTGAGCTTTACGACGACTGAGGGCCAAGCGCGGGTTGACGTCCGCAAGGCGCGACAGGGCCGTGGTGGGATGCGGCGCCTGTAACCCAGGGCAGGCCCTCGCCTGCCGGCGACGCCGGCCCTGAGGGGTCGCAGAGGCTCCGGAGTCAAGGGCGGCCCGCAGGGCGGTCGCGCAGCGATGCGAAGCACCCTTGAGGTCGGAGGGGCGGCCCCGCATCCTCCGCGCCGCATCCCCACCACGGCCGGCGCTGACTCGCACTACGGCGCGGCGGTGCGACGGCCGCCGCGCCCCGGCCGGCTGCCGGCCCACGGCCTGGTCTTCCCCTCCGAGGTCGGCACGCCGATGGAGCCGCGCAACCTCAACCCGCACTTCGCCGGCCTTCGGGAGAAAGCCGGCTGCCTGACATCCGGCTGCACGACCTGCGGCATACCGTCGCCTCGCTGCTGTCGCCGCCCCGAGAGCTGATCTTCTCGGGGCGGTTTCGGCTGATGGTGAACGGTGGGCGCGGCAGGTTTCGAACCTGCGACCCCTCGCTTGTAAGGCGAGTGCTCTCCCACTGAGCTACGCGCCCGGATCGCCCTGTGGCGGGCCGGTGGCTGGCAAGCTTACCTGCCCACCACCGACCCGGGCGCACGGCGTACCCCGGTCAGGTGGTCGCTTCGGCGATGGCCTTGCGCCAGCCCTGCTGGTCGCGGGCCTCGCCCGGGCCGTTCATCTCGGCGAACCGGACCACGCCGGTCCTGTCGATGACGAAGGTGCCCCGGTTGGCGAAGCCGGCCACGTCGTTGAAGACCCCGTACGCCTGGGCGACGGCGCCGTGCGGCCAGAAGTCGGCCAGCATGGGGAACTGGTAGCCCTCACGGTCGGCCCAGATCTTGTGGCTGTAGGCCGAGTCGACGCTGACGGTCAGCACCTGGACGTCGTCGTTCACGTAGTCGCCGAGGTTGTCGCGCACCTCGCCCAACTCGCCCTGGCAGGTGCCAGTGAAGGCGAGCGGGTAGAAGACCAGCAGCACGGTGCGCCTGCCCCGGAAGTCCGAGAGTCGGACCTCCTGGTTGTTCTGGTCCTTGAGTACGAAGTCCGGCGCTTCGGTACCAACCTCGATGGGCATGCGAACTCTCCTCGCGTCGAGCCGGGTGAACGGCGCAGCCTGCAACCCGGCGGTGGGCGGACCGTCGGGTCAGCGGAGCGGCGGTGGCTACTTCTTGGCCTTGGCTCCTCGACGCAGCACCAGACGTGCGCCGCTCCAGTCCCGGCCGGCGTTGACGGTCGAGGTCTGCTGCAGGCCGGCGGTGGGCGCGGACTCCGCGACCTCGCTCGGCTCGACGTGCCCCTCGCGCCCCGCCTTCGGGGTGAGCAGCCACACGACGCCGTTGTCGGCCAGCGGGCCGAGGGCATCGACGAGCAGCTCGAAGAGGTCACCGTCGCCGTCGCGGTACCACACCAGCACGGCGTCGACCACCTCGTCGGTGTCCTCGTCGACCAGATCTCCACAGCGGTCGGTCAGGGCGTCTCGGAGATCCTGGTCGACGTCGTCGTCGTACCCCATCTCCATGACGACCATCCCCGGTTCGATTCCGAACCGGTCCGCCAGGCTGCGTACCCCGTCGGCGGCCTGACCAGCGGTCGCGCTCACTGTCGCGTGCCTCCTCATCTCGTCCCTGCTCGCGGCGTCGGCGACGCCGTCAGGCAAAGTCCACACAGTTGTTGGTCTGCGCGCAAGTGGCGCACCGGGTGGAACGGAATTTACCGTGCCAGCAGCGTACGGGCACCGTCGGTAATGGCTTCCGCGGAGACCAGTACGTGACGTGCTGCCGGACCTAATGGTACAAACGAGTCAACTCCGGCCACTCGACGTGCGGCTCCGACATATCCGGCGTCGACCAGCGCGGCGATCACGCCCTCGCCGACCCCGCCGGAGCGGCGCGTCTCGTCCACGACCAGCACCCGACCGGTCGCCGAGGACTCCCGGATGATGTCCGCCACCGGCAGTGGGGCCAGCCACCGCAGATCCACCACGCGGGTGCCCACCCCCTCCTCGGCGAGGACGGCCGCGGCCCGCAGCGACATCCGCACTCCGTTACCGAAGGTGATGATGGTGAGGTCGTCCGCCGAGCCGACCCGGTAGACCCGGGCCCGGCCGATCGGCACGTGCCCGGCCACCCACCCGCCCGGCTCCGGATAGCCGGCCAACCACTCACCGTCACCCTCCGCGTACAGGTCGCGGGTGTGGTAGAGCGCGATCGGCTCCAGGAACACGCAGACACTGCCGTCCACCGCCGCGCTCGCCAGACAGGTTCGCAGCATGGGCGCGGCATCGTCCGGCCGCGCCGGCACCGCGACCACCAGACCGGGCACATCCCGGAGTACGGCCACCGAGTTGTCGTTGTGGAAGTGCCCGCCGAACCCCTCCTGGTACGCCAGGCCCGCCACCCGCACCACCATCGGGTTGCGGAACGCCCCCTGCGAGAAGAACCGCATCGTGGCCGCCTCACCGCGCAGTTGGTCCTCGGCGTTGTGCAGGTACGCCAGGTACTGGATCTCCGGCACCGGCAGCATCCCGGCCAGCCCGGCACCGAGGCCCAGCCCGAGCACCGACGTCTCGTCGAGGAGGGTGTCGAAGACCCGGGCCGCCCCGAAACGGTCACGCAGCCCCTTCGTCACCCCGTACACACCGCCCTTGGCGGCCACGTCCTCACCGAAGACCGCCATCTGCGGGTGGTCGAGCATCCCGTCGGCGAGTGCGGCGTTGATGCTCTGCGCCAGCGTCATCGGCCCGGCCAGCTCCGGCGGCTTGCCACCGAACGCCTCTTCCCGCGCGCCCGCGCCCGGCCCGCTGGCCCGCGCCGCGGCGTCGGCCACCGCCCGCGCCACCCGCACCGGACGGCGAGGTGCCAGCGCCGACACCACGTCGGCCGCGGACGCCAGCTTCGGCTCGCCCAGCACCTCCTCGGCCAGCCGACGTACCTGCCAGCCGGTCTCGTCGTACCGGGCCAACAGCTCCTCGCCGGTCGCCACGCCGGCGTCGACAAGCAGCCGCGCGGTGGCGGCCACCGGGTCCCGGTCCAGGTCCTCGGCCAGCTCGGCCGGGCTCCGGTACGCCGACTCAGCATCCGCCCCGGCGTGCCCCATCAGCCGTACGGTGCGCAGGTGCAGCACCGCCGGCCGCCGGTTGCGGCGTACCCAGGCCGCCGCCTCCGCCGCCACCGCGTACGTCCCCACCGGGTCGGCCCCGTCCGCGCTGAAGTAGCGGATGCCCGGCTTGGCCCGCAGGGTCGCCTCGACCCAACCCTCCGGCGAGCGGACGCTGATGCCCAACCCGTTGTCCTCGCAGACGAAGAGCACCGGGATCCGCAGCCCGGCGTGGTCGTACCATCCGGCGGTGTTGAAGGCGGCGGTGGCGCTGGCGTGGTTGACCGAGGCGTCGCCGAAGGAGCAGACCACTATCGCGTCCGGTGGCCAGGGGGCGTGCGCCGCGCCCGCGCCGCTACCCACCCGCACCCCGGCCCCGGTACGCCGCCCGACGCTGTCCAACCGGCGTAGCCGCTCCACGGCCAGTCCCATCCCGACCGCGCGGGGCAGGTGCGAGGCGATGGTGGAGGTGGTCGGCACGATGGCCAGATCCGCCCGTCCGAACACCTTGTGCCGGCCCCCGGCGACCGGCTCGAGGCTGGAGGCGACCATCCCGCGCAGCACGTCCCGGGCCGCGTCGGCGTACGCCGCGAACCCGGTGGTGGCCCCGGTCGTCGAGGTCGGCTCGGTCCCGGACGGCTCCGACGCCCGCGGATCCGCGGTCGACTCGGGTTCGTGAGCCGATGCGCCGTGGACGGTCGGCTCGGAGTCGGCGGTCCGCGCCGCGTCGGCGATCCGCGCTGAGTCGGTCCGCGCCGCGTCGGCGATCCGCGCTGAGTCGGTCCGCGCCGCGTCGGCGATCCGCGCTGAGTCGGTCCGCGCCGCGTCGGCGGACCGTGCCGCTTCGACGGTCCGCGCCGCGTCGGCGGACCGTGCCGCTTCGAGGGTCCGCGCCGGGTCGGCGGTCTGCCCCCGGTCGGGGGTCAGCGCCGGGTCGGCGGCGGCCTGGGCGGCACGAAGGCAGTAGAAGGCGCCCGAGCGGTAGTGCAGCAACGCCGGATCGGTGGGACGCAGCGCGGCGGCGACCGCGGCGTTGCCCTCGTGCCCCGCCGAGCCGATCGTGTAGAAACCCTCCCCGAAACTGCGCAACCAGCGCCCGGCCAGGTCGAGCTGCCGGCTGGTCACCTGCGCGTCGAACAGGTCCAGCACCTGTGCGCCGGTCAGTGGGGCGTCGTCGGTGACCGGGTCGGCGGGGTCACGCCGCCGCTCGGCGGCGGGCAGCGCCGCCAGCGTCTCCCGGAACCGGTCGTCGAGATCTTGCGGGGTGGTCACGTCGGACAGCATTACCGACGGAAGCCCTGCTCGCCCAGTGGGACACGGCCGGCAGGGTTGCGCTCACTCCGGCCCGCAGGACTCCGGACAACCGCCGTCGGACACCTTCCAGACCAGCTCACGAAGGGTGTTCAGCTCCTCGTCAGTCAGCCCGGACAGGAGTCGGGAGTCGGACATCACCTCGATCACCCGGGCCCGCACGACCCGCCCCTCCCCGGTCACCAGCAGCGTCTTCTGCCGCCGGTCCGTCGGGTCGGTGCGGCGCTCGACCAGCCCAGCCTGCTCCAGCTTGTCGACCAGCACCGTCACGTTCGACCGGTCGCAACCCAGCTGACCGGCGAGATCCCGGGCCGGCAGGGGGTGGTCCGGGTCCAACTCCTGCAGTGCCCGGGCCGCCGCCGGGGTGAGCCCCAACTCGGCGAACGCGGAGCCCTGCCGGTGCCGCAGCGCGTCGGTGACGTGCGCCATCCGCCGCACCACATCGACGGCGAGACCGGCCCGATCCACCGGCTTGCCCACTGCGGAACCCACCTGCCGCGTCACGACCACATCGTACGCAGCACACCCGTCCGGCCAGCTCCGCGATCAGGGCCGGGCACACCGACCGGACGGGCAGGGCCCGACCACACCGGTCCGCAGCCCGGCCCCCGCTCGGCCCGTCACTTCGCAGCCCCGCCCCGCCCCAGCCCGCCACCCCGCCTCGCCGAGTCCACGTAAGCCGCTGCCCACGCAACATCAGGGAAACTGCTGCCTCAGCACGGGTTCAGGCAGCAGTTTCCCTGATGTTGCGCGGATCTTGACAAGGCGACGGACTGCGCGAGGTGCCGATCAGCCGCCAGACGGGGGCGACGGCCCTCCGCCGCGCGCAAAATCCTGGATTTAGTGGCCTTCCGCACGCCAAACCCCACTACATCCAGGATCGAGCACGATCTTGCAGGCGCGGCGCCTGGGGCGCGCGGCGGAGGGCGAGCGCGGGGCTAACCGCCCGCCGGCGGGCGGTTAGGCGGGGAGGAAGGAGAAGCGGACCTGGCGGGTCGGGTTGTCGCCGTTGGTGTCGACGAGACAGATCGACTGCCAGGTGCCGAGCGCGAGCTGGCCGCCGAGCACCGGCAGGGTGGCGTACGGCGGGATGAACGCCGGCAGCACGTGGTCGCGGCCGTGGCCGGGTGAGCCGTGTCGGTGTCGCCAGCGGTCCTCGGCGGGGAGCAGGTCGCCCAGCGCGCTGAGCAGGTCGTCGTCGGAGCCCGACCCGGTCTCGATGATCGCCAGGCCGGCGGTGGCGTGCGGCACGAAGACGTGCAGCAGGCCGTCGCTTTCGCCGGAGACGAACTGTTGGGCCTCCGCGGTGATGTCCCGGACGGTCGGCCGGGACCCGGTCTGGACGGTGATCACGTCGCTGCGCATACGTCGCATTCTGCCGCAGGGCGCGGTCAGGAGCTGCCGCCACCGCCACCAGAGTCGCCGCCGCCGGACCAGCCCCCGCCGGAGTCACCGCCGGACCAGCCCCCACCGGATGAGCCTCCGCCGGAGTCACCGCTGGACCAGCCCCAGCCGGACCAGCCGCCGCCCGAGTCGGTGCTGCCGCCGACCGGTTCCGTACCGTCGGAGTGGTCGTGGTCGCCGTCCCGCTGGCGGTCTGCGTGCCAACCGCTGCCGACGTCCCCGGTCGGCCCGGCGTAGAGGCCGTACCCGGCGCCGTCGGTGTGTGAACGGCGCCGGCGGGCCGCGCGGTTCGTCTGCCGCAGCAGGGCCGCGCCGAGCACGACCAGCAGTACGCCGAGGGCCACCAGTCCCACCATCGGCCAGTTGGTGCCGGAGACGAGGGCGACCGCACCGATGACCAGGCCGGCTGTCCCGACAACGATCATGCTCGTGGCGACCGCGACAGGGCGTCCGTTCATGGTGGTGACGGTAGGAGTGGCGGTCAAACCGCTCAGGTTCGGTCCGGTCGTCGCGCTAAGTTACCGGCGAGTACCTGTGTTCAGCATCGCGTCGGGGGGACCTAGACGTGACGACGGGTGCCACCAGGGGGCAGGATGGCGCTAGAGACCTATCCCACACACAACCGAGGGAACGCCTGTGGCTACGGAACGCAAGCGCCCGGTGATCAGCGACGGCCTACCGAGCCAGCTTCCGGACATCGACCCTGAAGAGACCAGCGAATGGGTCGAGTCGCTTGACGGTGTCATCGACGAACGCGGCGCCAAACGCGCCCGCTACGTCATGCTGCGCCTGCTGGAGCGGGCCCGTGAGCGCCAGGTCGGGGTTCCGCCCCTGACCACCACCGATTACATCAACACCATCCCGTCGGAGCGCGAGCCCTGGTTCCCGGGTGACGAGCACGTCGAGCGGCGGATCCGGGCGTACGTCCGGTGGAACGCCGCCATGCTGGTGCACCGGGCGCAGCGTCCGGAGATCGGCGTCGGCGGGCACATCTCCACCTTCGCCAGCTCGGCGTCGCTCTACGAGGTGGGCTTCAACCACTTCTTCCGGGGCAAGAACCACCCGGGCGGTGGCGACCAGATCTTCTACCAGGGCCACGCCTCCCCCGGCATGTACGCGCGGGCGTTCCTGGAGGGGCGGCTTAGCGAGCACCAGCTCGACGGGTTCCGCCAGGAGCTGTCGCACCCCGGTGGTGGGCTGCCCTCGTACCCGCACCCTCGGCTGATGCCGGACTTCTGGGAGTTCCCCACCGTCTCGATGGGCCTCGGCGGTCTGAACGCGATCTACCAGGCCCGGTTCAACCGGTACCTGCAGCACCGCGGCATCAAGGACACCTCCCAGCAGCACGTCTGGGCGTTCCTCGGCGACGGCGAGATGGACGAGCCGGAGACGCTGGGCGCGATCGGCGTGGCCGCCCGCGAGGAGCTGGACAACCTCACCTTCGTGATCAACTGCAACCTCCAGCGGCTGGACGGGCCGGTCCGGGGCAACGGCAAGGTCATGCAGGAGCTGGAGGCGTTCTTCCGGGGTGCCGGCTGGAACGTGATCAAGGTCGTCTGGGGCCGTGAGTGGGACCCGCTGCTCGCCGCGGACACCGACGGCGCGTTGGTCAACCTGATGAACACCACGACCGACGGCGACTACCAGACCTACAAGGCGGAGTCCGGCGCGTACGTGCGGGAGCACTTCTTCGGCCGTGACGCACGGACCCGCAAGATGGTCGAGCCGCTCAGCGACGACGAGATCTGGAACCTCAAGCGGGGTGGGCACGACTACCGCAAGCTCTACGCGGCCTACAAGGCGGCCACCGAGCACACCGGTCAGCCCACTGTCATCCTGGCGAAGACGATCAAGGGCTGGACGCTCGGCTCGCACTTCGAGGGCCGCAACGCGACCCACCAGATGAAGAAGCTCACGCTGGAGGACCTGAAGACCTTCCGCGACCGGCTCTACCTGGACATCCCGGACTCGGCGCTGGAGGACAACCCCTACCTGCCGCCGTACTTCCACCCCGGTGAGAAGTCCGAGGAGCTGGCGTACCTCAAGGAGCGGCGCGAGCAGCTCGGCGGGTACCTGCCGTCCCGCCGGACCAGCACCAAGCGACTGGCCATCCCCGGCCCGGAGCGGTTCGCCGACATCAAGCGCGGCTCGGGCAAGCAGAAGGTGGCCACCACGCAGGCCTTCGTCCGTCTGCTCAAGGACGTGATGAAGGACAAGGAGTTCGGCAAGCGTTGGGTGCCGATCATCCCGGACGAGGCCCGCACCTTCGGTCTCGACTCGATCTTCCCGACCGCGAAGATCTACTCGCCGCACGGCCAGCGCTACACCTCGGTCGACCGGGAGCTGTTCCTGTCGTACAAGGAGTCGACCTCCGGGCAGATCCTGCACGAGGGGATCAACGAGGCCGGTTCGGTGGCCTCGTTCACCGCGGCCGGCTCGGCGTACGCCACGCACGACGAGCCGATGATCCCGATGTACATCTTCTACTCGATGTTCGGGTTCCAGCGGACCGCCGACGGGCTGTGGGCCGCCGCCGACCAGATGGCCCGGGGCTTCCTGCTCGGCGCCACCGCGGGTCGGACCACGCTCAACGGTGAGGGCCTCCAGCACGAGGACGGGCACTCGCTGCTGATCGCCGCCACCAACCCGGCCGTGGTCGCGTACGACCCGGCGTTCGCGTACGAGATCGCGCACATCCTGGAGCAGGGTCTGCACCGGATGTACGGGGACGCGCAGGAGAACGTCTTCTACTACCTGACGGTCTACAACGAGCCGACGCTGCAGCCGGCCGAGCCGGCCGATGTGGACGTGGAGGGCCTACTCAAGGGCATCTACCGCTACTCGCCGGCACCGCAGGTCGACGGCCCGAAGGCCAACCTGCTCGCCTCGGGCACCGGCATGCAGTGGGCGCTCAAGGCCCAGCAGCTGCTCGCCCAGGACTGGGGGGTGGGCGCCAACGTCTGGTCGGTGACCTCCTGGACCGAGCTGCGCCGCGACGCGGTGGAGACCGAGGAGTACAACCTGCTCAACCCGGGCGCCGAGGCGAAGGTTCCGTACATCCAGCAGAAGCTGGCCGACGCGGACGGGCCGAAGGTCGCGGTCAGCGACTTCATGCGCGCGGTACCGGACCTGATCGCCCGCTGGGTGCCTGGCGACTACACGTCGCTCGGCACCGACGGTTTCGGCATGTCGGACACCCGGCACGCGCTGCGCCGGCACTTCCACGTCGACGCGGAGTCGATCGTGGTGGCCACGCTGCGGCAGCTCGCCCGCAGCGGCGCGGTGGCGACCACGGTTCCGGCCGAGGCCGCCAAGAAGTACGCGATCGACGACGTCAACGCCGCCCCGGTCGGCGAGACCGGCGGCGACAGCTGACCCAGCACCACTGAGAAGGGCCCGGCGCATCCCCGCGCCGGGCCCTTCTCGGTGTACGGAGCGGCGGTGGTCCGGGGGCCCTGGCGGGGATCCGGACCACCGCCGTCGCGGGTGACGCCGGGAGGATGGGCGCTCGTCAGCCGACGGCGGCCAGGTCGGTGAGCCGGGCCAGCGAGTCCTCCAGGTCGGCGCCGACCCGACGCAGTCCGAGGCGCAGCAGGGCCGCCTTGACCGGGCCGGCCGGCCAGCGGACCACGATGAGGCGCACGATGGTCCCGCCCTCCTCCTCGTCTCCGGTGAGCTGGACGTAGATCTCGGTGCGTGCCTCCGCCCGAGATCCGGCGCCCTTGGCCCGTTCCCGCCAGCCGATCAGCGTCGGCTCCTGGTAGGCGATCACCTCGGCCTCATGCGCCGAGCCGCGCCCCGCCTGGACCAGTTGTCGCCGTCCGAAGCCCTCTCCCGAGAGCACTTCGGCCGCGCGGACCCCGGCCAGCCAGGCCGGCAACTGCTCGGCCCGCTGTACGACATCCCAGACCACTTCAATTGGCGCCGCCACGTGCGCACTGCGTTCCACGAGGATCATTTCCGTCTTTCCTCCGGTGAGGACATCCCACGATATCGGCACTCTATGCGCTAAATCGGACTTACCTGGACGGGTTCGGAAAAAGACACGCCGATCAACCATTGCGTATTGCGCCAGGCCGGCCTATGGCGCATTCATCGAGAGCGCCCTAAAGTCCCGAACACGTTTCACGTTGACCGGGAGGGCGCATGTCGACCGCACCGATGCCCCAGTTCCCCACCGGCTTCCGCTGGGGCGTCTCCACATCGGCCCACCAGATCGAGGGCGCCACCACGGCCGGCGGCAGAGCTCCGTCCATCTGGGACACCTTCGCCCAGTCCCCCGGGGTGATCAGCGACGGCAGCAGCGGTGCGGTGGCCTGCGACCACTACCACCGGTACACCGAGGACGTGGCGCTGCTGGCCGGCCTGGGCGTCTCCGCGTACCGGTTCTCCGTCGCCTGGCCCCGGGTCCAGCCCGCCGGCGCCGGCCCGGCCAACGTGGCCGGCCTGGACTTCTACGACCGCCTGGTGGACGAGTTGCTGGCCGCCGGGGTCGACCCGGTGGCCACCCTCTACCACTGGGACCTGCCACAACCCCTCGAAGACGCCGGCGGCTGGCTGCACCGCGACACCGCCGCCCGGTTCGCCGAGTACGCCGAGAAGACCGCCGCCCGCCTCGGCGACCGGGTCCGGCTCTGGATCACCCTGAACGAGCCGTTCATCCACATGAGCCTCGGCTACGGCATGGGCGTGCACGCCCCCGGCCGGATTCTGCTGTTCGACGCCTTCCCGGTGGCCCACCACCAACTGCTCGGGCACGGGCTCGCGGTCGCCGCGCTGCGCGCACACACCGCCAGCCCGGTGGCGATCGCCAACAACTACTCGCCGGTGCGGGTGCTCGGCGACCGCGACGCCGACCGGGCCGCCGGTGCGGCGTACGAGGCGCTGCACAACCGGCTCTTCACCGACCCGCTGCTCGGCCGCGGCTACCCGGAGCTGCCCGGCTTCGACCCGAGCGTCATCCACCCCGGCGACCTGGACACGATCGCCGCACCGATCGACGTGCTCGGGGTCAACTACTACAACCCCACCGCGGTACGGGCGGCCGAGGAGGGTTCACCCCTGCCGTTCGACCTCGTGCCGCTGGACGGCTACCCGCGTACCGCCTTCGACTGGCCGGTGGCCCCCGACGGGCTTCGCGAACTGCTCGGCTGGCTGCGCGACACGTACGGCGGCGCGCTGCCGCCCATCGAGATCACCGAGAGCGGCTGCGCGTACGACGACGCACCCGACGCCGACGGGCGGGTGGCCGACCCGGAGCGGATCGCGTACCTCGACGGACACCTGCGGGCGGTCCGGGCCGCCATCGACGACGGGGTGGACGTCCGCGGGTACTTCGTCTGGTCGCTGCTGGACAACTGGGAGTGGGCCGAGGGGTTCACCAAGCGCTTCGGGCTGGTGCACGTCGACTACGCCACCCAGACCCGTACGCCGAAGTCGTCGTACACCTGGTTGCGCGACGTGATCGCGGCCAGCCGGCCGGGGTCGGCGCGGTGACCACCCTCGACCCGACGCCGGCGTCGCTGCCGGCGGCGCTCGCCGAGCCGACGGTGCCGGTGCGGCGCGGCTGGATCGGCCTGATCTTCGCGGCCAACCTCGGTGTGTGGATGGCGTTCTTCACGCCCATCCAGGTGCTGCTGCCCCAGCAGATCGAGCAGATCGCGCCCGGCGGCAAGGAGAACATGCTGGCCGTGGTCACCGGTCTCGGTGCGCTGGCGGCGGTGCTGGCCAACCCCCTCGCGGGCGCGCTCTCCGACCGGACCTGCCTGCGGATCGCCGGCCGCGAGTTCGGTCGTCGGCACGTCTGGACGGCGGGCGGGGCGGTGCTCGGCGCGGCGGCCCTGGTGCTGCTGGCCCAGCAACGGACCATCCTCGGGGTCGCCCTCGCCTGGGTCGCCGCGCAGGTCTGCTTCAACGCGATGCTGGCCAGCCTCAGTGCCGCCATCCCGGACCGGGTTCCGGTGACGCAACGCGGCGGGGTCTCGGGTTGGGTGGGCATCCCGCAGGCGCTCGGGCTGGTGCTCGGCGCGGTGCTGGTCACCGCCGTGGTCACCGGCAACGCCGCCGGCTACCTGGCCATCGCCGTGGCCGTCCTGCTGCTGTCGCTGCCGTTCGCGCTGCTCACCCCCGACGAACCGCTGCCGCGTACCCATCGGCCGGCGATCCGGGCGCGGGCGCTGCTGGCCTC
Organism: Micromonospora sp. NPDC007208; assembly: GCF_042869175.1. Classification (NCBI taxonomy): domain Bacteria; kingdom Bacillati; phylum Actinomycetota; class Actinomycetes; order Micromonosporales; family Micromonosporaceae; genus Micromonospora; species Micromonospora sp. NPDC007208. The sequence continues at coordinate 76,214 of NZ_JBIAFG010000007.1, forward strand.
GATGTGGATCAGCCCGCGTCAGCACCCGGACTTCGCCTGGGCCTGGATCACCCGGTTCCTGGTCCAGTTGGGCAACGCGCTGGGCACCCTCTACCTGCTGTACTTCCTCACCGACGGGGTGCGCCACCCCGACCCCGAGGGCGGCCTGCTGGTGCTGATCCTGCTCTACACGCTCGGGATGATGCTGACCGCGGTGGTCGCCGGCCGGTTGTCCGACCGGTCCGGCCGCCGCAAGATCTACGTGATCGTCTCCGGGCTGATCATGGCGGTGGCGGCGCTGCTGCTCGCGGTCGCGCCGGTCTGGCCGATGGCCATCGTCGCGGCGCTGCTGCTCGGCGCCGGCTACGGCGTCTACCTCTCGGTGGACGCCGCGTTGATCACGCAGGTGCTGCCCCGGGCCACCGACCGGGCCAAGGACCTGGGCGTCATCAACATCGCCAACTCGGCACCGCAGGTGCTCGGCCCGGCGCTCTCCGCCCCGCTCGTGGTATACCTGGGCGGCTATCCCACGCTCTACGCGGTCACCGCCGTGGTCACCCTGCTCGGCAGCGCCCTGGTCGTCAAGATCCGCTCGGTGCCCTAGGGGGCGGTGGCGGAAAGCAGTCGCGTACCGCCGTAGGCTGGGGCACGTGACAGTACGTGTGCGATTCGCCCCTTCCCCGACCGGTATGTTCCACGTCGGCGGCGCCCGCTCGGCGCTGCAGAACTGGATCTACGCCAAGCAGCAGGGCGGCGTGTTCGTGCTGCGCATCGAGGACACCGACGCGGCGCGCAACAAGCCCGAGTGGACCGAGGGCATCCTCTCCGCGCTGGACTGGATCGGGATCTCCCGGGGCAGCTACGAGGGCCCGTACTTCCAGTCGGCGAACGCCGGCGAGCACCGGGCCGCTGCCGCCCGCCTGTACGACTCGGGCCGCGCCTACTACTGCGACTGCACCCGCGAGGACGTGCAGGCCCGTACCGGCTCGCAGTACCAGGGCTACGACGGCTACCACCGCGACCGTGGCCTCGGCCCGGGCCCGGGGCACGCGCTGCGCTTCCGTACGCCGGACGAGGGCACGACCGTGGTGGTCGACCTGATCCGCGGTGAGCCCACCTTCGAGAACAAGCTCATCGAGGACTTCGTCATCGCCCGCGGCGACGGCTCGCCGGTCTTCCTGCTGGCCAACGTCGTCGACGACATGACCATGGGGATCACCCACGTGATCCGGGCCGAGGAGCACCTGCCCAACACGCCCAAGCAGCAGCTGCTCTGGGAAGCCCTCGGGGTCAAGCCGCCGATCTGGGCGCACGTGCCGGTGGTGGTCAACGAGAAGCGGCAGAAGCTCTCCAAGCGCCGGGACAAGGTCGCCCTGGAGGCGTACCGCGACGAGGGTTACCTCGCCGGGGCGATGCGCAACTACCTCATGCTGCTCGGCTGGGCCCCCTCCGGCGACCGGGAGATCGTTCCCTGGTCGGTCATCGAGGACGAGTTCCGGCTGGACGAGGTCAACCTCTCCTCGGCGTTCTTCGACGAGAAGAAGCTGCGCGCGTTCAACGGTGAGTACATTCGTGCGCTGCCGGTGGCCGAGTTCATCGACGCCTGCCAGCCGTGGCTGACCGGCACCGGGACCATCGCGCCGCCGCCGTGGCAGCCGGAGGAGTTCGACGCCGAGGCGTTCGCGGCCGTGGCGCCGCTGGCCCAGACGCGGATCGCGGTGCTCAGCGAGATCGTGCCGAACGTCGACTTCCTCTTCCTGGCCTCGCCGCTGATCGACGAGGCCGCCTGGACCAAGACGATGAAGGACGGCTCCGCCGAGCTGCTGGACGACGCCGTCGCGGCGTTCGAGGCGCTGGAGTCCTGGGACGCCGAGTCGCTGAAGTCGACGCTGGAGGCGGTCGGCGCCGAGCGGGGCCTCAAGCTCGGCAAGACGCAGGCGCCGGTGCGGGTCGCGGTCACCGGCCGCACCGTGGGTCTGCCGCTGTTCGAGTCGCTGGAGGTGCTCGGTCGCGAGCGCACCCTCACCCGGATCCGCGCCGCCCGCCTGCGCCTGGTCTGACGGAGGACAACCGCGCCGATCTTGCAGTTTCGGTTGTCGACATGAGTGGGATGCCCCTTGTGTCGGGACAGCAAGTGCAAGATCGCGGAGCGGAGCGGAGCGCAGTGCGCTCCGCTCCGCTGGTCACTGAGCGCGTCGGCGGCGGAACACGAGGCTGGCTCCTAGCGCGGCGAGCAGGACCAGGGCGCCTAACGCCCAGAGCCACCAGCGACCGCCGGAGTCGGACTGCTCCGACGCCGCCGGCACCGGGGAGGCCGTCGAGCTACCGGGTGTCGCCGACGCGGGCCCGGCGGAGGGTACGCCGACAGCTGTGGGCGAGCCGGTCGGGCTGGTGCTGGCGGCGGCCGACGGCGAGGCGGACGGGTCGGCGGCGGTGCCGGTGGTGAGGGTGAACCGCACCTCGCCCTTCACCGGATGCCCGTCGGACGACGCGAGCTGGTAGCCGACGATGTAGAGCCCCGCGGCGGCCGGCTTGAACGGCACCCGTACGCGACTGCCGTCGAAGGCGGGAGTCCCGCCAGCGACCACATTGTCCGGTCCGGTTATTGTGATCTTCGTCGTAGTCGGCGACGGCTTGGCGAGGAACCGCAGCTCGACCCGAGCCGGTGCCGCCGCCACGCGGGCGCCGTCGCGCGGGTTGCTGCCGGTCAGTTCGTTGTGGGCGGCGGCCGGTGTCGCCGGCACCAGAAACGACACACCGAACGCCACGCCGAGCACCACTGGCACGACCCGGGCCGTACGTGTAACCCTGCCCCCCATGAACCCCTCCGTAAGGGTACGATCCGCCCGCTGATCAAACGGCTCCTCATTAGTCGAGCAGAGATCGCAGATAGTTCCAAATACTGTTCCAAAAGCTGCAACTCATCGACGTTCTGCGGAGTCTGTAGGAGTGGGCGCGACCATCTGGTCGATGTCACACCGGCAGGTCGGTCCGGACGTCACGACGAAGCCATCCATCGAACGGGGCGAGGAGGCGGGATGGTCCGACACATGAGGCGGTTGGCCGCCGTGTTGGCGGGCACGCTGGCGGCGGCGCTGCTGTCGCTTGGCACCGCCGGCTCGGCCTCGGCGGCGCCGAAGCCGGCACCCGCCGGAGTGGACATCACCGGCACGGGGCTGTCCGCGCCGTTGCGGATGCACGCCGACAAGGAGCCCGCCCTCGTGGGCGCGGTCATCGACCAGGTCAACTTCCTCGCTCGCACCGGCATGCCGACCGGTCCGAAGGCCGCCAACCTCGGTCCGAAGTACACGGTCGTGGTGCTCGCCGGCGAGACGCCGAAGCAGACGTACGACCTCTACCCCAAGGCGATCGGCGGCCCCCGCGTCTACCGGCCTGCGAAGCAGCCCGACGGCCGCAAGACCAGCGCCGGCTGGTTCCTGGGTCGGCTCAGCATGTCCGAGACCCTGCGCACCGCCGGTGTGCCGCTGGAGCGGCAGTTCGACACGGTCAGCGGCGGCGCGGGCGGCGGCGAGCGGGTGCTCCCGGAGGACACCCTCGACCCGGCCAAGGACCTCGACGAGGCGCTCGGCGACCTGCAACGCCTGCTGCTGCTCAACGTCGGCGTGATGCTGACCATCACGGTCGGCCTCGCCGGGATCGCCCTGCTGATCCGCCGCCGCACGCGCTGAACTGGCGCACGCGCCGCACCCGACGCACTCGCAGATCAGCGGGTGCGTCGGCGGTGATCGCCACCAGCGTCGGCGGTGATCAGCACCAGCGGCGCGGTGGGCGCTCCCGTCGGGTGGCCCGCGGCCGAGGTCGGACAGCGCCGTGCCGATGCGCCCCGGCCCAGCCGGGAAGTTCGCTGAGGCAACCAGCGGGCACGTCCGAGTCGGGCTCGGCGAGGCCAGTGGGCTCGGCGGAGCGCTGACGCGGAAGCGGGACGTCATCGTCGGCTCGGCCGGCGAGCGGCTCCGCCGGGTGCGATGGTGCGCCGCCGACCGCCCGGCGGTGCTTGCCAGCCGCCTGCGGGTCGTGGTGCCCCGGCCGGCAGGGCTCGCCCTGGGCGCAGCCGTGCTCGGCCTCCCCGTGCGCCATCCCCGGTCTCCTCACGCTCGTCCCACCCTCGGGTGCTCTCCCCGAGGTGCCCTGTCACCGTACTGGCCGGGACCGACGGGCCGCGCGCAGCGTACCCGGGGTCCGGGCCGGCCGGTCCACCACGACGACGGGGAGCGCGGGACCCGGTTGCGCAGTTCACAGCTTCTTCCCGCACCGTTCACCCGCCGTGCCGACGGCCGAGGGCGCACCCGCCGCCGGAGCGGTCCGCGTACCCCTTTCGGCGCATGGCGGTGCCGTCGAGGTCCTCCCCCGGTCGGAGTTCGGCGGGCGGCGGCTGTGGTGGGATCGGGGCATGCGTCCGCCACCGTGGCTCGACTCCGGCACTCTCGGCCGTGACGTGGTGCTGGCCGGCGCGTCGCTGGCCGGTGGTCTGGTGCTGTACACGCTGGGTTGGCAACCGCAGGTCCGCTCGAACGCGGACGTGCCGTCGGCGCTGTTCCTGCCGCCGTTGGTGGCGGTGTGCGTCGCCGTCGGCCTGCGCCGGGTCGCGCCGCGCGTCAGTCTGGCCGTGGGAACGGGCGCGCTGGTGGTCGACACGGTGCTGGGCAGTTCGCTGGGCACGCTCCTGGTCTACACGCAGGTGCTCTACGACGCCTGCGTGTACGGCCCGCCCCGGCTGTGGCGGTGGTTGCTGCGGATCGCCGTGGCGCTGAGCCTGGTCGGGGCGGTCGTCGGCGTGCTCGGGTACGGGCAGTGGAGCGGGGCGGCGCTCGGGGTGCTTGTGGTGCTCGTCGGGCTGCTGCCGGTGCTGACCGGGATCAGTGTGCGGCAGTACCGCGACCAGGCCGCCGCCGAGCGGACGCGGGCCGAGCAGACCGCCCGGCTGGTCGAGTTGGACCGCCGGCAGGCGGTCAGCGCGGAACGGGCCCGGATGGCCCGGGAGCTGCACGACGTGGTCGCCAACCACCTCAGCGCGGTGGCCATCCACGCCACCGCGGTGCTCTCCGTGCCCGGGTTGGATCGCGGTCAGGTGGAGTCGGCGTTGCGGGTCATCCGGGAGAGCAGCGTGCAGGGGCTGGCGGAGATGCGGCAGATGATCGAGGTGCTGCGCGAGCCCGGGACCAGCGGCGGCGCGGCCACGCCGGAGGTGGTCACCGCGCGGCTGGCCGAGGCGGACGGACTGGTCGAGCGGGTCCGGGCGGCCGGCCTCGCGGTGCGGTTCCGGACCGACGGCACGCCCGGCGCGCTGCCGGTGGGGGTGGACCTCGCCGCGTACCGGATCGTGCAGGAGTCGCTGACCAACGCGCTCAAGCACGGAACGGGTGAGGCGGACCTGACGATCGCGTACCGGCCGTCCGAGGTGGTGCTGACCGTGGAGAACCCGGTCCGCCGCGACGGGGCGGGGCTGCCGGGCGCCGGGGCCGGGCTGATCGGTATGCGGGAGCGGGCCACCCTGCTGGCCGGCCGGTTCACCGCCGGGCCACACGACGGCCGCTGGCAGGTGCGGGCGGCCCTGCCCACCGGGGAGGGCGGGTGACCGGGCCGGCGCGGCCACCGGGCGACGCGGGCGCGGCGACGGTACGGGTGGTGCTCGCCGACGACCAGCCGGCGGTACGGGCCGGGCTGGCCCTGATCCTGAACGGCTCACCGGGCGTCGAGGTGGTCGGGGAGGCTGCCGACGGCGACGCCGCGGTGCGCCTGTGCCGGGAGCTGCGCCCCGACGTGGCGGTGCTGGATGTGCGGATGCCGCACCGGGACGGGATCTCCGCGACCCGGGCGATCGTCACCGACGGGCTCGCCGACGTGCTGGTGCTCACCACCTTCGACCTGGACGAGTACGTCTTCGGGGCGTTGCGGGCCGGCGCGGCCGGGTTCCTGCTCAAGGACACCGACGCCGACGGCCTGGTCAGCGCGGTACGGACGGTGGCGCGCGGCGACGGGTTCATCGCGCCCACGGTGACCCGCCGGCTGATCACCGCGTTCGCGGCCACCGCGCCGGGCGCGTCGGCGGACACCCGGGCCGCGCTGGACACCCTCACCCCACGCGAGCGCGACGTGCTGGCCTGCCTCGGGTTGGGCCTGTCCAACCAGCAGATCGCCGATCGGCTGGTGCTGGCGGAGAGCACCACCAAGACCCATGTGAGCCGGATCCTCGCGAAGCTGGACCTGCGCAGCCGGGTGCAGGCCGCGATCCTGGCCCAGGAGGTGGGCCTGCCGCCTCCCCCGCACCGGTGAGACGGGCCCGGTGGGCGCGCCGACGGTGAGCGGCGGACCGGTGCCGACGTGGTTGGCCTGCTCACGACGTGTCAGGCTAGGGCGGTGAGCACGCCGGGCGGTGGGGAGCTGTCGGCCACGCTGCGCCGGATCGAACGATCGGCGGGGGCGTTGGCCACCTCCAGCGTGGCCCGGATGGACGAGACGCTGCCCTGGTTCCGGGCGCTGCCGGCCGACCAGCGCTCCTGGGTGATGCTTGTCGCCCAGGCGGGCGCGAGGTCGCTGGTGCAGTGGCTGCGCGAGGGCGGCGGAACGGCGGACAGCACCCAGGAGGTCTCGGACGAGGTCTTCGCCGCCGCCCCGCAGGCGCTCGCCCGGTCGATCACCCTCCAGCAGACCGTGGCCTTGATCAAGGTGACGATCGACGTGGTCGAGGAGCAGGTGTCGCACCTGGCCGCCGAGGGCGAGGAGCAGCAGCTGCGCGAGGCGGTGCTGCGCTTCTCCCGGGAGATCGCGTTCTCCGCCGCCCGGGTGTACGCGCGGGCCGCCGAGTCGCGCGGCGCCTGGGACGCCCGGTTGCAGGCGCTGCTTGTCGACGCGCTGTTGCGTGGTGACTCGCCGGACGTCCTGGCCAGTCGGGCCGCCGCGCTCGGCTGGACGGACGCGCCGCCGGTGGCGGTGGCGGTCGGTCGGTCGCCCGGCGGCGAGGTCTCCGCGGTGCTGCACGTGGTCTACCGGCAGGCCCGCCGGATCGGCGTGGAGGTGATCGGCGGCGTCCACGGCGACCGGCTGGTGATCGTGCTGGGTGGGGCACCGGACCCGCTGACCGCCACGGCGAAGCTGCTGAGCGCGTTCGGGGACGGCCCGGTGGTGGTAGGTCCCGCCGTTCCGAGTCTGGACGAGGCGACCGAGTCGGCACGGGCCGCGCTCTCCGGCTTTCGGGCCGCGCCGGCCTGGCCCAGCGCGCCCCGGCCGGTGCCGGCCGCGGACCTGCTGCCGGAGCGGGCCCTCGCCGGCGACGCGGAGGCGCGTCGGCGGCTACGCCACGATGTGTACGCGACACTGGTGCGTGCCGGTGGGGAACTGCTGGCGACCCTGGACGCCTTCCTGGCCGCGGGTGGCACGCTGGAGAGCGCGGCCCGGGCACTGTTCGTGCACCCGAACACGGTGCGTTACCGGTTGCGCCGGATCGCCGAGGTGACCGGGTTCTCCCCGCTGTCGCCGCGGGACGCGTTCGCCCTCCAGGTCGCGCTGACCGTGGGTAGGTTGGATCCGGTTGTCCCGCTCGTCTCGCCGGTCCCAACTCAGACAATGACCCCGGCTAACCGGAAATCCGCGCAAACCGAGGATGATCCCCGCCGATCTTTGTAGGAAACCTCCAAAGGTCCTAGTGTGGTTTGGTCGAAGGCGGCACCGCGTTACCCGCCTTTATCCGGGAGAGTCATAGGCGTGCTCGCCGTACTTAGTCCCGGCCAGGGTTCTCAGAAACCCGGCTTCCTGACCCCCTGGCTCGACCTGACCGGCACTGAGGCGCGACTGCGCGAGTGGTCGGCGTTGGCCGGGGTCGACCTGCTGCACCTGGGCACCGCCGCCGACGCCGACGAGATCAAGGACACCGCCCGCACCCAGCCGTTGCTGGTCGCCGCGGCGTTGCTCGCGGCCGAGCAGCTGCCGCTGGACGGCGTCGCCCTCACCGCCGGCCACAGCGTCGGCGAGTTGGGTGCCGCCGCCCTGGCCGGAGTGCTGTCGGCCGACGCCGCGATCACCCTGGCCGGCGTACGCGGCCGGGAGATGGCCGCCGCGTGCGCGCTGGAGCCGACCGGAATGGCCGCGGTGCTCGGCGGTGACCCCGACGAGGTGATCGCCGCGATCGAGGCGAACGGGCTCTACCCGGCCAACCGCAACGGCGCCGGGCAGATCGTCGCCGCGGGCGCCCTGGACGGGCTCGACAAGCTCGCCGCCACGCCGCCCGCCCGGACCCGGATCATCCGACTCCAGGTGGCCGGCGCGTTCCACACCCCGTACATGGCTCCGGCCGAGACCGCGCTCGCCGCGGAGGCCGCCGCGATCACCCCGGCCGACCCGGCCCGGACCCTGCTGTCGAACCTCGACGGCACCGCGGTCGACAACGGCGCGGCCATGCTTCAGCGCCTCGTCCGTCAGGTCACCGCGCCGGTGCGCTGGGACCTGTGCATGCGTACGCTGGCCGACCTCGGGGTCACCGGCGTGATCGAGCTGCCCCCGGCCGGCACCCTCGCCGGCCTGGTCAAGCGGGAACTCAAGGGCGACGGCGCCCCGGAGATCGTCACCCTCAACACCCCGGACGACCTGCCGGCCGCACGGGACCTGATCGCCCGTATCGGAGGTCGTTCATGACTGGCAGTCGCATCGTCTCGATGGGGCACTACCAGCCCTCCCGGGTGGTGACCAACGACGACATCGCCCAGCTCGTCGACACCAACGACGAGTGGATCCGCGACCGGGTCGGCATCGTCAGCCGGCGGATCGCCGACAGTGAGACGGTCGCCGACATGGCCGCCGCGGCCGCCGGCAAGGCGCTGGCCAACTCGGGCCTGACCGCCGCCGACATCGACCTGGTCGTGGTCGCCACCTGCTCCTCCATCGACCGCAGCCCCAACGTGGCCTGCCGGGTCGCCGCCAAGCTGGGCATCACCGCGCCGGGCGCGTTCGACCTCAACACCGCCTGCTCTGGTTTCGCGTACGCGCTGGGCACCGTCGACCACGCCATCCGGGCCGGGGCGTCGCGCAACGCGATAGTCATCGGCGCGGAGAAGCTGTCCGACTTCACCGACTGGACCGACCGCTCCACCTGCATCATCTTCGCGGACGGGGCCGGTGCCGCGGTGGTCTCCGCCACCGCCGACGACGAGCCGACCGGCATCGGCCCGGTGGTCTGGGGCTCGGTGCCGGACAAGAGCGACGCGGTCCGCATCGAGGGCTGGCGCCCGTACATCCAGCAGGAGGGGCAGGCGGTGTTCCGCTGGGCCACCACCGCTATCGCGCCGCTCGCCCTCCAGGCCTGCGAGCGGGCCGGGGTCGACCCGTCGGAGCTGGCCGCGTTCGTGCCGCACCAGGCCAACGCCCGGATCATCGACGGCATCGCCAAGCGGCTCAACATCCCCGACGCGATCATCGCGAAGGACATCGTCGAGTCCGGCAACACCTCCGCGGCGAGCGTGCCGCTGGCCCTGTCCAAGCTGGTCGAGCGCCGGGAGGTGCCCTCGGGCGCGCCGGTACTGCTGTTCGGCTTCGGCGGTGGCCTGACCTACGCCGGTCAGGTCGTCCGCTGCCCCTGATGACCCCCTCGGGCGCGTACGCGTCGAGGAGTGGCGGTCGGCGACGCCGACCGCCGGAGAACCCCGATGAAAGGAACCAACCGCAATGACCCGTGACGAGATCACCACCGGCCTCGCCGAGATCCTCGAAGAGGTTGCCGGGGTGAACCCGGACGACGTGGCCGAGGGGAAGTCCTTCACCGACGACCTCGATGTCGACTCGCTCTCCATGGTTGAGGTCGTGGTTGCGGCCGAGGAGAAGTTCGGCGTCAAGATCCCGGACAACGAGGTGCAGAACCTCAAGACCGTCGGCGACGCTGTCAGCTACATCTCGGCGCAGTCCTGATCATGAGTCGTCCTGACGTCGTCGTCACCGGGCTCGGCGCGACGACCCCGCTTGGCGGGGACGTCGCGTCGACCTGGGACGCAATGCTCGCCGGCCGCTCCGGGGTGAGTGCCCTCACCCAGGAGTGGGCCGAGCAACTGCCGGTCCGGATCGCCGCCCAGTTGGCCGTGGAGCCGTCCGAGGTGCTGGACCGGGTCCGCCTGCGCCGCCTGGACCGTTCCGAGGCGATCGCGCTCATCGCGGCGCAGCAGGCCTGGGCGGACGCCGGCCTGGCCGGCTCCGACCTCGACGGGGAGCGGTTGGCGGTCAGCGTCGGCTCCGGCATCGGCGGTGCCACCACCCTTCTCGCCCAGGACGACATCCTGGAGGCCTCCGGGCCACGGCGGGTCTCCCCGCACACCATCCCGATGCTGATGCCGAATGGTCCGGCCGCCTGGGTCGGGCTGGAGCTGGGCGCCAAGGCCGGCGTGCACTCGGTGGCCAGCGCCTGCGCCACCGGCGCCGAGGCGATCGCCCTCGGTCTGGACATCATCCGCTCCGGCCGGGCCGACGTGGTGGTGGCCGGCGGCACCGAGGCGGTCATCCACCCGCTGCCGATCGCCGGCTTCAGCTCGATGCGGGCCATGTCGGCCCGCAACGACGACCCGGAGCGGGCCTCCCGCCCGTGGGACCGGGGCCGGGACGGCTTCGTCCTCGGCGAGGGCGCCGGCATTCTGGTGCTGGAGCGGGCCGAGCACGCCGCCGCCCGGGGCGCCCGGGTGTACGCGCGCCTCGCCGGCGCCGGCATCACCTCCGACGCGTACGACATCGTGCAGCCGCACGCCGAGGGCGAGGGCGCCATCCGGGCCATCGCCAAGGCGATCGCGGACGCGGACATCGCAAAGCGGGACATCGTGCACGTCAACGCGCACGCGACCTCGACCCCGGTCGGGGACATGCTGGAGATCGGCGGGCTGCACAAGGCGCTCGGCGACCACCCGGTGCTGTCCGCGACGAAGTCGATGACCGGTCACCTGCTCGGTGCGGCCGGTGCGCTGGAGTCGATCGCCACCATCCTGGCGATCCGCGACAGTGTCGTCCCTCCGACGATCAACCTCGACGACCCGGAGCCAGGCCTCACCCTGGATGTCGCCGCGCACAAGGCCCGCCACATGGAGATCCCGGCCGCGTTGAACAACGCGTTCGGCTTCGGTGGCCACAACGTGGCGCTCGTCTTCGCCCGTCCCTGAGACCCTTCGCAAGGGCCCTTCCTCTCGTCGAGGAGGGGCCCTTGCGTCGTTCAGCCCCGGTTGCGGGGGTGCTGTTTCGCGGTGCGCTCGTTGCCGTGGCGGTAGTTGCCCGTCCAGCGGGCCATCACCAACTGCGGGTCGTCGTCGACCTCGGCCAGGAACTCCGCGGCCCGAGCGCCGCGCAGCGTGCCGGCGACCCGGCCGTGGTGGGTGATCACCACAGTGCCGTCCGCCCGTTGCTCGTGCCGGAATCCTGCTGCCGCTCCCATGGGGTGAGGCTGTCAGACCGACCGGGGCGCGGGCGACCCGATTACCGCCGCGCGGGCACGCCGATCCCGATTGACGTCGAGAGACCGCACGGCTTAGATGGGCCGACTGAAGATCGACTGACGGGGATCACCACCATGGACACTCGTACCCGCGTCGCCGTGTCGGCGGCGCTCACCCTCGGCCTGCTGGCCGGCTGCGGCGACGACGCCGCCGCCCCCACCGGGCCCGCGGCCGGCGGTCCGGCCCCACAGGCCACGGGCGAGCCCTGGTACGACGAGACGACCCCGGCGTCGCCCGGCGGCACCACCGGCGGCACGGGTTCCCCCTGCCCGGTGCCAGTGTCGTTTCCGCTGGCCGACGGGTGGACGGCGAAGGCAATCGAGCCGCCCAAGGGCGAGCTGGCCGAGCTGGTCGGCGAGGCGCTCACCAAGCGCGGCGGCACCACCGTGCGCTGCGAGGTGGACGGCCGGCAGGCCGGCGGCGGATTCCTGCGGATCTGGGCGGCGGACTCGCCGACGGTCGCGCCGCGCGCCGCACTGGAGGGTTTCGCCGCTGGGGCCGGCGAGACGGTCGCCGGCCGACAGTTCCGCGACCTCCGCGCCGGCGACTTCGACGCCACCGAGATGACCTGGCTCGCCACCAACCCGCTGGCCGAGGAGGAGTCGCGCAACTGGGCGCTGGCCGTCCAGTCGGCGGGGCAGACGCTGGTCTTCGCGGTCAACGAGGGGCTGATCACCGAACGGACCGACGTGCTGCCGGCGTACCGGCTCGCGGTGCGGGGGCTCGCAAAGGGCGAGTGAGGTCGCCCGAGAGCGGCTGGTCCCGGCGCGCCGAACCGCTCCCCCGGCGAGCCTTCCACACTGGATCACGCGGGACTGGCCGCCTGGTTGGCGACAGCTACCATGCGGGCGTGCCCGACGACAGCGCCGACGGCATCGAGCCGGAGTCCGGTCGACGGTTCGTGGTCTGCGGCGACAACGCTCTGGCCCGCCGACTGATCACCGAACTGGTCGACCGGCACGGCGTCGCGGTCACCGTCCTACTGCCATCGTTGGCCGACAACCACGCACCGGACATCGCCGAACTCGCCTCGGACCCGGACGCGCCGGGCTCACGCCCCGAGGTGGTGGTGGCTCGCCGGCTGACCGCCGAGGTCCTGGACCGGGCCGGCGTACGGGCCGCGGCGGCGGTCGCGCTGGTGAGCGCCGACGATGTGGCAAACGTGGATGCCGCGCTGATCATCCGGGAGTTCGACCCGGACGTACGGATCGTCGTTCGCCTGTTCAATCCGGTGCTCGGCGAGGGCGTGGCCACCATGCTCGGCGACTGCGCGGTGCTGTCCGGTTCGGAGATCGCCGCGCCCGCGTTCGTCGCGGCCACCCTGGGCGACGACACGCCGACCTTCCTCCGGCTGCCCGACGACGAGTTGCTGCGGACGGCGAGCCGGGACGCGCTCGACCCGGCCACCACGGACGTGGTCTGCGCGCTCGCCGACACCAGCGGCCTTGAGCCGATCACGCTGCCCGAGGACGAGGACTCCGCCGATCTCGTGCTGGTGCGGGCGTACGGTCGGCAGCGTCCGGTCCGGGCCCGGCCTCGCCGACAGCTGCTGCAGACCGCCCGGCTGATTCTCGGCAGACGCCTGCGCTGGGCGCTGGGCGCCTCGGCCGCGCTGCTCGCCGTCGGCAGCGTGCTGCTCGGCCAGGCCCGGAACCTGGACCCGGTTGAGGCCGGCTACCTGACAGTGCTCACCGCCCTGGGCAGCGCGGACGCGGATCCGACCGGGTCATCGGTGGAGAAGCTCACCGCCCTGCTGCTGGTGATCATGGGGGTGGCCCTGGTCCCCACGGTGACCGCGCTGGTGGTCGATTCGGTGGTACGGGCCCGGCTGGCGGTCGCGGCCGGTCGGCTCACCGAACCGCTCGACGACCACGTGATCGTGGTCGGGCTGGGCAACATCGGTACCCGGGTGATCCAGGAACTGCACTCGTTCGGCGTGACCGTGGTGGCGGTGGACCGAGCACCGACGGCCCGTGGCGTGGCGGTGGCCCGCGAGCTGGGCCTGCCGTTCCTGATCGGCGACGCGACCAGCCCGGAGACGTTGCGGGCGGCGTCCGTGTCGACCTGCCGGGCCCTGGTGGTGCTCTGTGCGGACGACGTGACGAACCTGGAGACGGCACTGCTCGGGCGTTCGCTGCACAGGGCGGCGAACGGCGGTGTGGCGGCTCCGCTGCGGGTCGTGCTGCGACTGTTCGACGAGGGGTTCGCTCAGCGGGTGCAGCGCGCCTTCGGGATCAACCACTCGCGCAGCGTCTCGTACCTGGCGGCTCCGGCGTTCGCCGCGGCCATGATGGGCCGTGAGGTGATCGACACGATCTCGGTGGGCCGGCGGGTCCTGCTGGTCGCCGAGCTGCCGGTCGGGGCCGGCTCGGATCTGGAGGGGCGTTCCTGTCCGGAGGTCAGCCGCCCGCGCGAGGCGCGGGTGATCGCGATGCGGACCGGGCGGGCTGGGCAGACCATCTGGTCACTGCCGCAACGCCGGCCCCTGGTGCGCACCGATCGGCTGCTGGTCGTCGCCACCCGGGCCGGGCTGGCGGCGCTGCTCGGCCGCACGGCGCCCAGCGCCGACCCGCCACCGATGTCACCGGCCACGGTCGGTGGTACGCCGCTGCGGTTGTTGCGCCCACCGGTGACCCGCCACCCTGCCGACCAGCCGGAAGCGGACGCCCCGCTCGGCCCTGCGCCGGCCGGCGAAGACCGCACCGACCGGCCGACGGCCGAGGGTGGGCGCTGATCCGTCCGCGCCGGCCGGTGGGGTGGGGTGGCCGATGACGCGCGCCGGTCAGGTGCGACAGGTCGTGGCGGGCAGTCCGCGGACGGCAACCGGAGACCGGCCGCCCGGCCGGGCCTTGCCGGCGAGCACGGCGGCCAGGCCGGTCATCGACGCCCGGCTGGAGGAGTACGTGGCCAGCAGAGTCGGTGACTTCGCGTCGGCCAGCACGTACGGGGTGTCCATGGCGACCGTGACCGCCGCGTCGGAGCGCAGGTCGCTGGCCCCGTCGCCGTAGCCCACCAGGTGCACGATCGTGCCGCCGCTCGGCTTGACCTGCACCCCGGCGGCGGTCAACGCGGCGGTGAGCGTGGCCCGGGTGCCGTCCCGACCGCCGGACGAGGTGACGGTGACCGGCCCGCGTACCGCTGCGCCGCAGGCGCCCCGCAGCACGGTGACGGCGGCGGTGGCCAGCGCGTCGGCGGCAGCCCGGTGCGCCGGGGTGTTCAGCGTGGACATCTGCGCCGCCGGCAACTCCGCGAGCTGGAACTTCATGGTCAGCACCCGGGTGACCGCCTCGACCAGCCGGGTCCGGGGCAGCGACCCGCCGCGCAGCGCGGCGAGCAGCCCGTCGTACGCCTGGCCGACGTTCGGGGTCATCAGGATGAGGTCGTTACCGGCGTTGAGCGCCCGGACCGCCGCCTCGCCGGGAGCCCAGCGCTTCGCCGGCGGCATGTTCATGCCGTCGGTGATCACCACGCCCTTGAAGCCGAGTTGGCCGCGCAGCACGTCGGTGAGCAGCTTGTGGGAGAACGTCGCCGGGGTCCCCGGGTCGATCGCACGCGCGTCCAGGTGACCGGACATCACGGCCATCGCGCCGGCCTCCATTCCGGCGGTGAACGGCGGCCACGCGCCGCTCTGCAACGCCGCTGCGGTCTGGGTGAGCACCGGAAGGTCCTTGTGCGAGTCGTCGGCGCTGTGGCCGTGCCCCGGGAAGTGCTTCAGGGTCGCGGCCACCCCGGCCGCCTGGAGGCCCCGGACCGCGCCGCCCACCTGTGTGGCGGCCTGCTTCGGGTCGGCACCGTACGACCGGGAGCCGATCACGGTGCTGCGGGTGGCCAGCACGTCGGCCACCGGGGCGAAGTCGATGTTGATGCCCATCGCGGCCAGCTCGGTCCCGGCGGCCCGCCAGGCGGCCTCGGTCAGCTTCGGGTCACCGGCCGCGCCGGCCGCGAGGGCGCTGGGCAGCACGGTGACCCCGTCGCTCACGCGGGTGACCACGCCGTACTCCTGGTCGGTGCCGATCAGCAGCGGCGCGGGACCGGCGGCGAGCCGACCGGCGGCGGCACGCAGCCCGGTGGTGAGCTCGTGCACCTGCTTCGGATTGTCGACGTTCGTGGTCTCCTGGTTGCCCTTGGTCGGGTCGTCGGCGCTGAAGCCGACCAGGATCAGGCCACCCAGTCGGTACTTGGCGATCATGTCGGCGGGGGTGTCGACCCCGGCGAGGGCCTGGTTACCGGCCGCCGAGCCGGCGGAGACCTTCGTCGCCGAGTCGCCGTAGGCGTACGGTATCAGCACCTGGCCGACCAGATCCTCGTCGGAGAGCGTCGCGACCAGCGCGGCAGCACGGCTGGCGGGGTCGCTGGCCGGCGGCGCGGCCGGGACGCTCGGGCCCGCGGACGTGCCGACCGGGCTCGGGGTCGGGGTGGGGCGCTCCGGGTCACCTGAGCAGCCGGAGACGAGCAGGGCGGTCAGGGCGGCGACAGCGAAACTGGCGCGCCACGGGCGATTCGACACGCCGCCCATCCCACCAGCTTCCCCCTTATCGGGGCAACTTGACCTTACCGGTCGTCACCGGCTCGACGGCGTACGGCCAGCGGCCCGTCGGCCGGGTCAGCCGACCCGAGTGAGCAAGGTCACCGGGGCGCCGTCGCCGGCGTACCGGTAGGGCTCCAGGTCAGCGTCCCACGCCGTGCCGAGCGCCTTGTCGAGGGCGTGCGCCAGCGCCTCCGGCGCCCGGGAGGCCGCCATCAGGGCCCGAAGTCGGTCCTCGCCGAGCTGGATGTCGCCGGCCACGCCGACCGTTGCCCGGAACAGGCCACGGGCTGGCACGTACATGAAGCGCTCACCATCGGCACCGGGGCTCGGCTCCTCGGTGACCTCGAAACGGATCATGGGCCACTGCCGTAGGGCAGCAGCCAGCTCGGCGCCCGTCCCCGGACGACCGGTCCACCCGCACTCTGCCCGGCGTGCGCCGGGGTCGACGGGCTGAGCCGTCCACTGCAGGTTGACCGGCGCGGCTAGGACGCGCGCGATCGCCCACTCGACGTGTGAGCACACGGCGAGCGGGGTCGAGTGGACGTATACGACGCCACGCGTTGGCACGGTGACCTCCCGGAGAGCGAGGTGCGTCTTCCCCTACGACCTCGTCCACCCAGGTGGCTGCTGCAACACATGATGACTCCTGTGACGCGTGGTGCGCCAGGGAATCGGAAAAAACGCCGGCTGGAATAGCCGGACGGGTGGTCGCCGTTGCCTCTCAGGACACCGCGACGACCAGCATGATGTCGTGGTCCTGTACAGTTCCACCGGCGGCTTATGCCGCGTTACACCTTCGCGGGCCGAGTCACGTACGACCCGCACACAGCCCCCGGACGTCCAGTCCTCCCGTACGTCTTGCAAGGAGTACCTCCGTGGCGAGCAACACCTCTAAGACCGCGCGCGCGTCCGTCCGGGCCGGCCAGGCTGGCCAGGGTGGCGCCCTCAGCGTGCTGGGCGAGTTCAAGTACCTCATCCCGCTCAACGGCGGCAAGCACGCCTACGTGCGGAACCTGACCAACGGCAAGACCGCGCACCTGCGCACGGACTCCGACGCCTTCGTCGAGGAGATCCGCGTGCTGGCCGCCGCCGGCCACGCCGCCAAGATCCGGGCGGAGATCAACAACCTGGCTGCCACCCACCCGGGTGACGGCTGGGAGGCCACCGAGAAGCGCCTGGTCGCGGCCGGCGTCTTCGAGGGCTGAGCCCTCCCCCACCGCACCAACCGAACCGCCCGCCGGGAGTTCCCGGCGGGCGGTTTTGCGTATCCGGGGCCGGGTCAGCCTGGATCGAGCAGGGCGACCTCGCCGGTGGCCAGGTCGTAGAGTCCGCCGACCACGGCCACCCGGCCGGCGGCCACCGGCCCGGCCAGCAGGTCGTCCTGGCGCAGCGTACGCACCGTGCGCCGGACGTGCCGGCGGATCGCCAGCGGCTGCACCGCCGGATCGTCGATCCCCGCCTCGATCACCGCCGGGGCGATCTCGTCCACCAGGTGCGCCAGCGACCCTCCGGGACGCTGCCCGGTGCGCAGCGCCTCCACCGTGGCCTGCACCGCGCCGCACCGCTCGTGGCCGAGGACCATCACCAGCGGTACGCCGAGCTGGCCGACCACGTACTCGATCGAGCCGCAGACCGCGCGATCGAGCACGTGTCCCCCGGTACGGATCACACAGATCGCGCCGAAGGTCTGGTCGAAGATCGCCTCCAGCGGCACCCGGGAGTCGATGCAGCCCAGCACCACGGCGTACGGCTGCTGGTCGCCGGAGGCCGCGGCGGCGGCCGTGACGTCGTGTCCGTGCACCGGCTGGCCGCTGACGAACCGCCGATTACCGGCGAGCAGGTCGGCCAGCGCGGCGCGGGGCGTACCGCCGGCCTGCCGCCCCTGCCCCGACGTCGCGCCCATGGGCGCTCCCGACGACCTCATGCCGTTCAGCTTGGCCCGCCGCCGTCCAGCACGGGCGAGGACGGGAATGTTCGCCACGCCGCGATTGGCGTGGTGTCATGGCGGGTAGCCGGTGTTACCGCCGGGTATCCCGGTGCTGGTGGTACTGGGCGGCCCTGGGGAGGTGGCGATGCCGGAGCGGTTCGAGGTCGGTCTGCCGGACGGTGTACGGCTCAACGTCGAGGCGACGGGTCCGACGGACGCCCAGGTCACCGCCATCCTGCTGCACGGCTGGACGCTGGACGGGCGCGCCTGGCACCGGCAGGTCGACGCGCTCACCGAGGCGCCGTTCGGCGGTGCGGTGCGGGTGGTCGCCTACGACGCGCGGGGGCACGGCCGGTCCAGCTGCATGGCGCTGCCCACGGCCACCCTGGCCCAGTTGGGTGACGACCTGGCCGCGGTGATCGACGCGGTGGCGCCGACCGGCCCAGTGGTGCTGGTCGGGCACTCGATGGGCGGCATGACGATCATGGAGTACGCCCACCGCCACCCCGCGCACTTCGCCGCCCGTACCGCCGGCCTGGTCTTCGTCTCGACCACCGCCGAGGGGCACACGCACACCGTCTACGGGCTCTCGCCGCGAATCGCTCGGTTGATCCGGCTGGCCGAGACGACCGGCGCCGGCGTGCTGGCCCGGTGTGGCTCGTGGCGCGCGCCCCGGGCACTGCTGAACGCGCTGCAACCGAGCATCCGGTGGATGCTGTTCGGTGACCGTTGCGAGCCGGCCGACATCCGCCTGGTGACGTCGGCGGTGGCTCGTGCCTCGCTGCGCTCGATCGGCGGGTTCCGCGCCTCGATCGGCACCCAGCACCGACTGGACACCCTCGCCGCGCTGGCCCACCTGCCGGCCGCCGCCCTGGTCGGCGACCGGGACCGGCTGACCCCACCGCCGTGCGCCGAGTCCATCGCGGCGGCTCTGCCGGCCACCGAGCTGACCGTCTGCCCGGGCGCCGGCCACATGCTGATGATGGAACGCCCGGACGAGGTCAACGCCGCGCTCACCAGCGTGCTGCGGCGGGTGCTCGCGGAACCGCCGCCGGCCCACCGTGCCACGACCCCCGCCGAGACGGCTGCCTGAGCACGTTCGCGCACCTCGGGCGCGGCGGGTCGGGCCCGGGGCCGTACTCTTCTCGGTTGGCCCGCGCGGTTCCCGCCGCCTGCCGGCGACCCCTGAAGGAGCGTGCGTTGACCGACCAGACCGGCCTGGAGCAGGAGATCGCCGTCGAGCAACGACACCTCGACCGGGTGTACGCCCGACTGGCCGAGCTGCGGCAGTCGGCCGTCCGCGCCGAGCGCGACGGCTACCGGATGGCGCGGGTGGGCACGCACGGCGCTCTGGTCGAGCGCGACGCGATGGTCTTCCACGCGGCGCAGCGGCGGCACACCCTGGACGCCGAGCACGAGGGGTTGGTCTTCGGCCGGCTGGACCTGCGCGACCGTCAGGTGCTGCACGTCGGGCGACTCGGGATCCGCGACGAGAACGCCGTCACGCTTGTCGTGGACTGGCGCGCGCCGGCCGCCGCCGCCTTCTACCAGGCCACCCCGGCGCAGCCGCTGGACGTGGTGCGGCGGCGCACGATCCAGTCCCGCGCCGAGCGGGTCACCCGGATCGAGGACGACCTGCTGGACCCGACCGCCGCCCCGGAGGGGATGACTGTCGTCGGTGACGGCGCGTTGCTGGCCACCCTGTCCAAGGCCACCGGCCGGGGCATGCGCGACATCGTGGCGACCATCCAGCGGGAGCAGGACGAGGCGATTCGCTCGCCCGGTTCCGGGGTGACGATCGTCGCGGGCGGCCCCGGCACCGGCAAGACCGCTGTCGCCCTGCACCGGGCCGCGTTCCTGCTGTACTCCGACCGCAGCCGCTACGCGGGCGGCGGCATCCTGGTGGTCGGCCCGTCGTCGGTCTTCGTCGAGTACATCGGCTCGGTGCTGCCGTCACTCGGTGAGGACACCGCGACTCTGCACTCACTGGGCACCCTGTTCCCGG
This sequence comes from Micromonospora sp. NPDC007208, assembly GCF_042869175.1. Lineage (NCBI taxonomy): Bacteria > Bacillati > Actinomycetota > Actinomycetes > Micromonosporales > Micromonosporaceae > Micromonospora > Micromonospora sp. NPDC007208. The sequence goes on from NZ_JBIAFG010000007.1 coordinate 96,127, forward strand.
GAATGACCGCCACCCGCCCCGACCCACCCGAGGTGGCGGCGGTGAAGGGCTCGCTGCGGATGCGCCGGGTGCTGGAGCGGGCGGCCCGCGACGCGGTGCCGGGCGGCCCGGGTGAGCTACGGCTGCTCTACCGGGGCACGCTGCTGCGGCTGGACCGGGCCGCGCTGGACCGGATCCGGGACCGCGCGCTGCAACGCGGCGCACGGCGCAACGAGGTGCGCCGGGCCGGTTTCGACGGGGTGTTCGCCGCGCTCTGGGCACAGGCCCGTGAGCTGAGCAGCGGTCGACTGCCGGAGCAGCCGGCCTTCGAGGCGGAGATCGCCGAGCGGCCGGAGTTCCGGGAGTTCCTCAAGGCGTGGTGGCCTCGGCTGCACCCCCGGCACGTGCTCGGCTGGCTGGCGCAGCCGGACCGGCTGCGCCGGTACGCCGGGGGAATCCTCTCCTCGGCGGAGATCCGGCTGCTCAACGCCGCGTACCGGAACCTGGACTCGGCCGGGCTGACCATCGCCGACGTGGCGTTGCTGGACGAGTTGGACGCGCTGCTCGGCAAGCCCGCGCAGCCGGCCAAGGCGCGACGCGACCCGTTCCAGCTCGCCGGTGGCGTCCGCGAGCTGAGCACCCTCGGCGAGCGGCAGCGGGCCGCCCGCGCGGCGGCCCGCGAGCGCCCGGAGGACTACCGGGAGTACGCGCACGTGGTGGTGGACGAGGCGCAGGACGTCTCGCCGATGCAGTGGCGGATGATCGGTCGCCGCGGCCGGCTGGCATCCTGGACCGTGGTGGGCGACCCCGCGCAGACCGCGTGGACCGGCGATCCGGAGGAGCTGACCCGAGCCCGCGACCAGGCGCTGGGCCGGCGCAAGCGGCACGACTTCACGCTCACCACCAACTACCGCAACTCGGCGGAGATCTTCGCGGTGGCGGCGGCGGAGATCCGTCGGCTCTACCCGGACCTGCCGCTGCCGACCGCCGTCCGCTCCACCGGGGTCGAGCCGGTCGAGCTGGTGGTGCCCCCGACGGGGTTGGAGACCGCGACCGTGGAGGCCGCCGCCGGCCTGCTGGCCGAGGTGGAGGGCACGGTCGGGGTGATCACGCCGGTCCCCCGCCGGGACGAGGTCGCCGGTTGGCTCGGCGCGCTCGGCGCGCCGAGGTTGCAGGTGGTGACCAGCCTGGAAGCCAAGGGCATGGAGTACGACGGGGTGGTGCTGGTCGCCCCGAGCGAGATCCGGGCGGATCCGGGCGCCGGGGTACGCACCCTGTACGTGGCGCTCTCCCGGGCCACCCAGCGGCTCACCACCATCGACCCGACCGGCTGACCCGTACGGACCGCCGCCGGCGGGAAGGCGCTACCCGTACACTTGCATACATAGCGATGTGAGCATACATTTGACCGGGTCCCGACCAGCGGCGGAAGGTGGTTCTCGTGGGCGCAGGTCATGACCACCACCATGGGTCCGTCGCCAATGCCGCACACCAGCACCGGGGTCGCCTCTGGGCGGCATTCGGTCTGCTCGCCACCCTGATGGTGGTCGAGGCGGTGGCCGCCCTGCACACCGGCTCGCTCGCCCTGCTCTCCGACGCCGGGCACATGTTCACCGACGTGCTCGGCATCGGGATGGCGCTCGCCGCGATCACGGCGACCCGCCGGGCCACCGGCGACCCGCAGCGCACCTTCGGCCTCTACCGGCTCGAGGTGCTCGCCGCGCTGGCCAACGCCGTCCTGCTCTCCGGCGTCGCGATCTACGTGGTGATCGAGGCGATCCGCCGGTTCGGCGACCCGCACCAGGTCATCGCCGGTCCGATGCTCGCGGTGGCCGTGCTCGGCCTGCTCGCGAACATCGCCGCCTTCGCCATGCTGCGCGCCGGGGCCCGGGAGAGCATCAACCTCCAGGGCGCCTACCTGGAGGTGCTCGGCGACCTGCTCGGCTCGCTCGGCGTCATCGGTGCGGCGCTGCTCATCAGCGTCACCGACTGGTGGTGGGCGGACCCCCTGGTCGCGGTCGCCATCGGCGTGTTCATCCTGCCGCGCACCTGGCGGCTGGCCCGCGCCGCCCTCCGCATCCTGGTGCAGGCCGCCCCGGAGCACCTCCAGGTGACCGCCGTGCACGACCGGCTGGCCGCGGTCCCCGGCGTCGTCGAGGTGCACGACCTGCACGTCTGGACGCTCACCTCGGGCATGGAGGTGGCCTCCGCGCACCTGACCATGGCACCCGGCGCGGAGGTCGGCGCCGTGCTCACCGCGGCGCGTACGGCCCTGCACGACGACTTCCGCATCGAGCACGCGACGTTGCAGATCGAGCCGGGCGCCGCCTCCGGGGCGTGTGGCTCCATCGAGTGGTGACCGGGCCGTGATTTTCCGTGGTGACGCACGCACCGTCCGTCACATTGGCTGCAGCCGCCCCACCGGCACCGGTAGGCTCGGTCCCGGCCTCCACCAGGCGGCGCCCTCCCGGCGCCGGTGGCGGTCGCCGCCTAATCGCCCACCTGGGCGAACCGGGGAACCATGTTCCTGGGGTGCATCCGCGTCAGCGGTAGGGATCTTCCGTCCCGAACCCGTCAGCTAACCCGGTCGGCGGCTGACGGAAGGACATGCGCAGTGGCACCAGCACGACCACCCGCCGCCCGACTGGCGGCCCTGATCGTCGCGATGTTCGCCCTCGGCGTCGCGCTCCCGGCCGGCACCGCCTCGGCCGCTCCCCCGACCGGCCTACGGGCCGCCGCACCCGACTCCGACGAGGAGGGCGGCACCCCGGCGCTGCGCGCCCAACTCGAGGCGGCCAGCAAGGGCTACCTGGACGCGAAGCGCGCCCTGGACACCTCCGTACAACGGCAGCAGCAGCTCGCCACCCAGCTGAAGACCATCGAGGTCGAGATCGACCAGCGCAACGGCAAGGTCGGCGAGATCGCCGAAGTGGCCTACCGCACCGGCCGGCTCGGCGCGATGTCGGCGCTGCTCAACAGCAACACACCGGAAGGCTTCATGGACCGGGCCGCCGCGCTCGACGCGGTGGCCGCCAACGAGGACCGGGTGCTGCGCGACCTGCTGAACAGCAAGGACAAGGCCAACCGCACCCGGGTCGCCCTGGACGGCGAGATCAACGAACAGCGCAAGCAGGTCGCGGTGATGGCCAAGCGCAAGGAACAGGCCGAACGGGCCCTGACCGTGGCCACCACACCCAAGCCGCAGACCACCGCGGACACCGACTCCAACCGGGGCACCTCCACCGCCAACGCGACAGCCGCGCCGCGCAACTCCGACGGCTCCTGGCCCTCCGAGTCGTGCAGCATCAACGACCCCACGCCGGCCAGCGGCTGCATCACCCCGCGCACCCTGCACGCGCTCAACCAGGCGAAGGCCGCGGGTTTCACCCGGTACGTCTCGTGCCACCGCCCCAGCGGCTCCGGTGAACACCCGAAGGGCCGGGCCTGCGACTTCGCGGCACAGAAGGGCGGCTTCGGTGGAGCCGCGACCGGTGGCGACAAGACCTACGGCAACAACCTGGCCGCGTACTTCATCCGCAACGCGGACCGGCTCGCCGTGCTCTACGTGATTTGGTACAAGCAGATCTGGCTGCCCAGCAGCGGGTGGAAGTCGTACAGCGGGGCGCAGGGCACCCCGTCGACCGACCACACCAACCACGTACACCTGTCGGTCTACTGACCCCAGCCGTTCCCTACGGGTCGTGATGCCTGTGAGTCATCGTGATGACTCACAGGCATCACGTGCGTCCAGGGACCGGGCTACGTCGCCGGGCGTACCCCTGATGTCGTCGCTCGTCGGACGACCCGGCCGGCGTCGGCGGGCAGCATCGCGGTATGCCTCGGATCCGACCCACCACCCGCAAGGCCCTGCTCACCCTGCACCTCGTCACCTCGCTCGGCTGGCTGGGCACCGACCTGGTGCTGCTCACCCTCGGCATCGCGGTGCAGCGGGGCGCCGACCCGGCGGTGGTCTATCCGGTCACGGCCCTGGTCGGCACGGTGCTGTTCGCGCCACTGAGCGTCCTGGTCTGGCTGATCGGAGTCGCCAGCTCGCTGCTCACCCCGTGGGGCCTGCTGCGCCACCGCTGGGTGCTGGTCAAGCTCGTGCTCACCACGGTGATGGTCGGGCTGGTGCTGTTCCTGCTCACCCCGAACCTGCGCCACGCCGGGGCGGTCGGCGCGACCCTGCCCGCACGCGATCGGGCCGACCTCGTCATCGCGCCGGCGGTGTCGACCAGCCTGATGATCATCGCGACGGTGCTGTCCACCTACAAGCCGTGGGGCCGACGCGCCGCCGCCCGAACCACCCGCACGAACCGTGATCGCGCTGCAACCACGACCTAGCTGCCCGCCCTGCTCCGCGATCTTGCACTTGCTGTGCCGGCATTTGGGGCATCCCACTGATACCGACAACCGAAACTGCAAGATCGGCGCACGGTGGGGGCGCAAGCCCTCGGGGCGGGCGGGTCAGGTGGGCGGGGGGTTGGCGGTGCGGTCGAGGGCCGCGCCCAGCCGGGTGGCGAGGGCGAGGTGAGCGGCTTGGGCCTGGCGGAACGCGTAGCGGAACAGCGGCGTCGGCGCGGTCAGGGTGATCTCGACGTCGATGCGGACCAAGCCGTCCGGCTCGGCGCGCAGTCGGGTGTGGTTGCGCACCGTGGTGGCTGGCCACTGGCGGGCCACCATGACGATCTCGTCGGCCTCGCTGATCAGCACGTCCGCGTGGTAGGTGGTCCGGAAGCGCAGCGGGCCGGCCGCCAACCGGTCGTTGATCGTGTAGCTGGCCTGGGCGCCGGGCCGGGGCGGCACCCGGCGGACCCGGACGATCAGTGGGTGCAGCTCACCCTGCCGGGTCAGGTCGCTGAGCAGAGCCGCCGCCTCGGCGGGTGAGCACCGGGCCTGGACGGTGTAGCTGAAGGTATCGCTGCTGAGCACACCGTCTCCCGCCGTCGTTGGTCGCCCGATCGTCCCGTACCGATGTCTGGCTGGCAACGCCCGACGGCCCCGAGCGCCGCGCCCGGACCGGGTCGATGGCACGACCTGCCACTACCTGCGCGATTAAGGTCGGTTAGTACGAAATCTTCCGAAGGTGCCGGAGGGCGACCAGCATGAACGGCGACGACCGATGAGTGGGCACGTGATGGTCTTCGCGCCCACTCCACAGCTGACGGTGACCGTGGACCAGCCCAACGACCACCCTGAGCTGCACCTGCACCCCGGCGGGCAGGGCGTCTGGCAGGCCCGGATGGTGATCTCCCTCGGTGTCGACGTGGTGCTCTGCGCCGCCCTTGGCGGTGAGATCGGCCAGGTGCTGGAGCCGTTGCTGGTCAGCGAGGGCGTCGACCTCAAGGTGGTGGTCCGTGACTCCGGTAGCGGCGGGTACGTGCACGATCGCCGGGAGGGCTCCCGGCAGGAGATTGCCGACGTGCCCGGGCAGCCGCTGAGCCGGCACGAGATCGACGAGCTGTACAACCTCGCCCTCGGCGAGGGCCTACGGGCCCCGGTGAGCATCCTCAGTGGGCCGAACGAACCATGGCTCGTACCCGCCGACCTGTACCGACGCTTCGCCGCCGACCTCGGGGCCAACGGCGGCCGGGTGGTCGTCGACCTCTCTGGCGACCACCTCGGTTCGGTGCTGGAGAGCGGGGTGTTCTTCCTCAAGGTGAGTCACGAGGAGTTGATCCGCGACGGCCGCGCCCGCAGCGACGACAGCGCGGAACTGACCCGGGCCATGTACGAGCTGCACGTCGGCGGCGCCGAGACGGTGGTGGTGAGCCGCGCCGACCAGCCGGCGTTGGCGCTCATCGACGGGGAGTTGTTCCAGGTCGAGATGCCCCGGCTGGAGGCCGCCGACCCGCGCGGGGCGGGCGACTCGATGACCGCCGGAGTGGCGGCCGTCGTGGCCAGGGGCGGGGACATCCGGACCGCCATCCGCACCGGCGCCGCCGCCGGCGCGCTGAACGTGACCCGACACGGCCTGGGCACCGGGCGGCTGGACTCGATCACCGGCCTGGTGGACCGGGTCCGGCTGGTGCCGGCGGACAGCCGGCAACAGGAGCGGACCACCCCGGACGAGCTGGCCGACCGGGTGGCCGAGCGATGACCCTGCGGGTGTTGATCACCAACGACGACGGGATCGCGGCACCCGGCATCCAGGCGCTGGCCTGGGCGGCCCGGCAGCGGGGCCTGGACGTGGTGGTCGCCGCGCCGATGGAGGAGGCGAGCGGCACCAGCGCCGCGATGAGCGCCATGGAGCGCGACGGGCGGGTGGTCGTGAACGACCACCCGCTGTCGGACCTGGCGGGCGTAGCAGCGTACGGGGTCGCCGGTTCCCCCGGCTTCATCACGCTGATCGCCCTGCACGGGGCGTTCGGCCCACCGCCGTCGGTGGTGCTCTCCGGTGTCAACCGGGGCGCCAACGCCGGCCGGGCGGTGCTGCACTCCGGGACCGTGGGCGCCGCGTTCACCGCCGCCACGAACGGCTGCCGGGCGATGGCGGTCTCCCTCGACGTGCTCTCGGCCGGTGCGGCGACGGCCGCGAGCGGTGGCGCCGCGGTGGACGCCGCCGCCCGCGTACGCGACGCCGAGCGGCACTGGGACACCGCCGCGCGGGTCGCCCTGGACCTGCTCCCCCGGTTGACCTCCGCGCCGCTGGAGAGCGTGCTCAACGTGAACGCCCCGGACCTGCCGCACGGGCAGCTGCGCGGGGTACGGCGAGGCACCCTGGCCAGCTTCGGCCAGGTGCAGATGACGGTGGCCGAATCCGGCCACGGGTACGTCCGTACCTCACTGGAGGAGCCGGGGCAGGCCGCACAGCCCGGCACGGACGTGGCGTTGCTGGCTGCCGGGTACGCGTCGGTGACGGCCATCCGAGCGGTCACCGAGGCGACCGACATCGACCTGACCGGCCTGGACGAGCAGCCCTGACGAGGACGCCTGGCGCGCTCAGGCGCCGGGCAGCACCTCGGGGGTGGCGGCGCCGGCGAAGTAGGGCTCCGGGGCACCGAAGAGGCCGAGCAGGCCGGTCACCCAGAGCTGCCGGTGCACGAACCGGCTCGGTTCGGTGACCACCAGCTTGACGTCGCTGACCTCGGCTGTCTGGAAGCCGGCAACCATGGCGCTGATGCCGACGGAGTCGATGAAGGTGACCAGCCTCATGTTGAGTTCGATGCGCAGCGGGCGGCCCTTGGCCAGCACCTCCGCGATCGCTTCGCGCACCTCGTACGCTGTGTCGACGTCGATCTCGCCCCGCGGGGCGATCTCCACGACACCACCGGACAGAACCGACTTCACGATCGACAGGCTCACGCGAGCACCTCCACCCGCCCGTCCCCCGGGCGCCTCATCAGTACGCGGGCCGCGACCGAGAGTATTCCTCCGACGGCCTCGGTCGCCACCCCTCGGGATGAGCAATTCGCGGATCCCGACCCACAAAGCCGCCCATATCCGCACTTTTCAGTATCTGATTACTCAAGACTTTTTGTTATTTGACCCATCGGCGATCGGTCGTGACCGACGCGCCGCCGAACCAGGGTAGCGGTCCGGACCGGGCGCACCCGACAACCGGCCCGGGATGTACGCCTGCCCCGTGTGCCGTCGGCGTGTCGCCCACAGCCGGCCGGTGCGGATCGCGCCCATGGTTGCCGACGCGCCCTAGCATCGGCCGGGAGACACCACCGCGACGGAGAGGATCTTCGATGATCAAGCGACTTGCCGGCCTGGCCGGCGTCGGCGTCCTGCTCGCCCTTGTCTTGGCCTGCGGTTTCGGTGGCGGAGACGACGATGACGATGACGACGACGACTTCGCCCGGGGCGTCGCCGTGTCCGCGGTCCGCTGAGGTGGTGGCGCGTCGAGTTCCGGCGCGCCGAGCTGCCGGTGCTCCGCGGTGGTCGGGGTTTGCGTCCGGCTGACGCGGGGCACTGCGGGTAGACGACACCGTGACGCGCTGGAAAGACGCCGAAGTCCGAAGTGGCCGGCGGCTTCGGCACCCGAGGAGGTAACCACGATGTTCGGAACCAACCTGCTGGACCGCCGCAGCAAGCCGGAGCGGATCGCGGACCAGGCCTGGGAGCACCTGCTCTCGGCCGTCAGCTATGCCGGAGACAGCGTGCGGGACACCGCCCGCTCGGCCCGCCAGAACAGCAGCGACCTCGCCGACGGGGCGGGTGACCTGGTGGGATCCGCCGCCGAGGAGGCGCGACGCCGCGCCTCGCTGGCCTTCGACGCGCTCGCCGGCCGCCAGCCGGCACTGCCGTGGACGCTCCTGATCGGCGCCGCGCTCGTCGGCGCGGCGGTCGGCTGGGCCGTCGGCTCCGCCGCGCGGGCCGCTGGCAGCCGCGACGACCGTGCCGTCGACGACGTGGAGTTCGTCGACGTCGACCGCCCCAACTCCCCCGCCATCTGAACGACAGCGTCACCACGGGCCCCGATCGACTCAGGTCGAGCGGGGCCCGCCGTCGCACGTCCGCGTCCGCGTCCGCCCGCGTCGATCATGCAGTTGTGGTGGTGGACGAGTGTGGCGGGAACGAGCATTTCTCCCACCACGACTCCATGATCAGCGAGGGTGGATGGGCGCGAGGGTGGGTGGGCCGGCCCGCCGGGTGCCGGACCCCTCAGGCGGCCCGGCGGACCGGTGTACAGGTGGTGATCCGGGTCCCGGTTCCGCTCGGGATTCAACCCCGGGGGACGGGGTCGATCGCCTGGGTGACGCCGTGGCCCGGGGGACGAGCACGACGACGGGAACGGACGGAGCTGCCCCGGCTCCACCACCCGACGCGACGGCTCCCGCAATCGAGGAACGCGATTACCGTAACCGAAAGCCGCTCGCTTTGGAAGCGCTCCCATCATCGATGTTCGTCCTACCTCCGCGCCCGTGCCGCCCTGGTCCGGCCACGCCGTCACCCGTTCCGGGCGAGGACGGCTCACCCCGGGCGGCGGCAGGATCGCAGCAGGGCGGACCTCCGGCCGCAGCCACCACCCCGGTCCGCCACGGAACAGCGGAGGAGGGACAGATGGCCATCGCGGAGATCAACCGCACCGACCAGGACATCCAGTCCGCCGTGCTCGACGAGCTGACCTGGGAACCGCGGGTGCAGCCGCACGAGATCGGCGTGACCGTCGCCGAGGGCGTCGTCACCCTGACCGGCCGGGTGGACAGCTACGCCAAGAAGTGGGCCGCCGAACGGGCCGCGCACCGGGTCGCCTCGGTTCGGGCGGTCGCCAACGACGTGGCGGTGCAGCTCAACAACGGCACCGAGCGCGCCGACAGCGACCTGGCCGCCGCGGCCAGCCACGGGCTGGAGTGGGACGCGTTCGTACCCATCGAGAAGCTCCAGGTCACCGTCTCGGCCGGCTGGGTGACGCTGCACGGCGACGTCGAGTGGGAGTACCAGCGCCGAGCCGCCGAACGCGCGGTCGCCCGGCTAACCGGCGTACGCGGGGTGAGCAACGGCATCACCGTTCGACCGGCCACCGCGCCGGACGGCCGCAACCTGGCCGACCGGATCGTCGACGCCCTCGCCCGGGCCGGAGCGACCGAGGCCGAACGGATCAGCGTCCGGGTGCACGGCGACACCGCGATACTCGCCGGCTTGGTGCACTCGATGCCCGAACGGGCCGAGGTCGAACAGGTGGCCTGGTCCGCGCCGGGCATTCGGGAGGTACAGAACCACATCGCGGTCGCACCGGTGCTGCACTGAGCCGGCGCGGGTGCCCGCCCAGCGGGCGCTGAACAGGCGCGGAACCACCCGGGGTGGGTGAGCCCACCTCACCCACCCCGGGAGCAGGCTGGTGGCATGAGTGATCCGAACGGGCTGATCCAACCGGGGCGCACCGCGCCCGGTTTCACCCTGCCGGCCACCCCGGACGGGGCTTTGCTGGGGCCCGAGCAGTTCCGTGGCAAGCCGGTCGTGCTCGCCTTCTACCCCGCCGACTGGAGCCCGGTCTGCGGTGACCAGATGTCGCTCTACCAGTCGGCGGCACCCGTCTTCGCCCAGTACCAGGCGGTGGTGCTCGGTTTGTCGGTCGACGGCATCTGGTCCCACCGGGCGTTCGCGGAGAGCCGCGGCATCGAGTTCCCGCTGCTGGCCGACTTCGAGCCGAAGGGCGAGGTGGCGCGCCGCTACGGCGCGTACATGTCGAACGGTGAGGCGGCCCGGGCGCTGGTGGTGTTGGACCCGGCGGGGAACGTGGCCTGGAGCTACCTGTCGCCGCCCGACGTCAACCCCGGCGCCGACGGGATCTTCGACGCGCTGGACCAACTCGCCACCGATCGGAAGGTGATGGCCGGATGAGCACGCCACTGCAGGTCACCGCCCGGCTTCGGGACCCGGTGACCACCGACGACCACATCCGGGGGCCGGCCGACGCGGCGGTGACCATCGTCGAGTACGGCGACTTCCAGTGCCAGTTCTGCGGTGCCGCGTACCCGAACCTGCACGAGTTACTGCGGCAGCGGGCCGACACCGTACGGCTGGTCTACCGCTACTTCCCGATCGCCAACGTGCACCCGTACGCCGAACGCGCCGCCGAGACGGCCGAGGCCGCCGGGGTTCGGGGCCGGTTCTGGGAGATGCACGACTGGCTCTACGAGCATCAGGACCAGCTCGACCCGGTGCACCTCTCGCTCGGCGTCGAGCAGGTCGGGTTGCCGCCGGACGAGTTGAACGCCGAGGTGGAGAACCGTGCGCACGCGGACCGGGTGCGCCGGGACTTCGTGGGGGGCATCCGCAGCGGGGTGAACGGCACCCCCACCCTGTTCGTCAACGGCATCCGGCACGACGGCGGGTACGACCTGCCCGACCTGCTGACGGCCGCGGACGCCGCCGCCAACGCCTGACCCGCTCAGATCAGCCGCAACTCGCGCGCCCGCCGGACCGCTTCACGCCGGCGGGTGGCGTCGAGTTTGCGGTAGATGTTGCGGACGTGGGTCTTCACCGTGTTGACCGAGAGGGACAACTCGCTGGCGATCTCCACGTTGGACAGGATGCTCTGCAGGTAGCGCAGGATGGTCAGCTCCCGCTCGGTGAGCGGCTCGTCGAGCGCGCCTCTCGGGCTGGCGGCCGGCCCCGCGGTGCTCTGCCCCGCGCCCCGTACCAGGTCACTGACCAGCGCGAAGTGCGCGGTGCCCGCGTCCAGGTGTGCGGCCAGTAGGTCCCGCACGGGGGGCTCGGCCCGGGTGAACACCCTTCGGCAGCCCTGCGGGCCGGCCAGGTCCAGCGTCTGTTCCAGGATCCGACCCGCGCGACGTCCGTCCCCGGCGCGCTCGGCCAGCACCGCGTCCAGCAGACCGGCGTCCAGACGTACCGGTAGCGGCCAGGCCGTGGCCGCCGGCGCCTGCCAGTCCGGCAGGGTTCGCTCGGCGGCGGCGGGGTCGCCGGCCAGCAGCCGCACCTTCGCCAACGTCACGGCGAGCACCGGGTCGGCCCCCTCGTCGGCGGCGCCGGCCAGCAGGTCACGGACGGAGTCCAGGTCGCCCCGCGCGGCACGCAGTTCGGCTTCGGCGGCCCGCAGCAGACCGGTCAGCTCGGCGGCGGCGGGCCGGCCAGCCAGCGCCTCCCGGGCCCGGACGAGCAGCCGCTGGCCGGCCGCCGGGTCGCCGGAGTCGCGGTGCAGCTGCGCCCGGCACAGCGCGGCCACCGCCGCCGCCACCGGTTCGTCGGAGGCAGCGGCCAGCCGGTCGTCGCCCATCTCGGGGTTGCCGGCCCAGCCGCCCGCCACGTCGAGCGCCGGAAGGGCGAGGGCGAGGTTCGCCGTGGCCTCCTCGGGCTGGTCCCGCAGCAGTGCCACCACGGCGAGGGCCAGGTACGCGTAGCCGCAGTCGAGCCGACAGGACCAGCCCCGGCTGGGTGGCATGCCGAGCGCGTCCCGGGCCGCCTGCTCGGCCGCCCGCAGCTCGCCGCGCACGGCGAGCAGCAGCGCGGCGCGGCTGGTGCCGACCAGCTCGGTACGCGGCCGGCCGGCCTCCCGAGCCGCCGCTCGGGCCCGGACGAACCGGGCCGTGGGAAGCGCGCCGTCGGCCAACTCGACCAACCCGAGCGCGGTGCCGGTGAACGCCCGCAGGTCCAGGTCGTCGGCCGCGCCGCCACCGCCGGCCGTCGGAGCGGAACCGGCCACCCCGGTCGGCACACCGGCCACCCCGGTCGGAACCCGGGTCGGCGTGGCTTCCGCCGGGCGGGTGCGCAACAGGCGAGCGGCGGCGGCCCGGGCCTCGGCACGGTCGTCGGCGAGCCGGGCCACGGTCAGCTCCAGCGCGGTGACCAACCGCAGGAACCGGTCCCGGCGCGGCACCGGTAGGCCCGCGGCGTGTTCGGCGGCGGCCCGCAGGTGACCGGTGGCGGCCGGCAAATCACCGGCGTACGCGCGCTCGGCGGCGCAGGCCAGCGCCACCTCCGGGTCGGCGCGGACCACCTCCGCTGGCGGTGGCGCGGGTGCCGGGGCGTGCACCGGGTCCCGGTCGTAGCGGGCCAACTCGGGCCAGTGCGCGACGAACAGGTCACCGGCCAGGTCCCAGCGGCCGGCGGCCAGGGCGTGCCGCAGACCGTCGGCGGGCCGGCCCTCGGCCGCGTACCAGTCGGCGGCCCGGACGTGCAGCTCGCGCAGTTCGTCGGCGGGCAACCGGGCCAGGCCGGCGCGGAGCAGGTCGGCGAGGAGCGGCTCGCACCGGTACCAGGGCGGCCGGGTGTCCTCCCGGTGCAGTAGACCACCGGTCCCGGCCAGGTCGGCCAGCGCCTGCCCGGCGTCGGAACGACCGGTCAGGGCTTCGGCCAGGTCGGCGCAGACGCTGTCGACGAGGGCGGTCCGGCGCAGCAGGTCCTCCTGGGCCGGGTCGAGCGTCGCGAGCACCTCCTCGTGCAGGTAACCGGCGATCTCCGGTTGGTCTCCGCCGAACTGCCCCACCCAGCGCTCCGGGTCGGGCTGTCCGCGTACCGCCAGGGCCGCGATACGCAGCGCGGCCGGCCAGCCGCCGGTGCGCTCACGCAGCCGCCGCACGGCGGTCGCCGGCAGCGCGGCGGCGTGGGCGGTGAGCAGGTCGGCCACCTCGTCGTCGGTGAACGCCAGCTCGTCCGGGCCGATCTCGGTCAGCTCGCCGGCGAGGCGGAGCCGGTGCAGTGGCAGGTGCAGTCCGGCTCGCGCGCCGATCACCAGACGGAGCCGCCGCCCGGCATGGCGCAGCAGGAACTCCAGGCCGGTCAACGCCGCCGGGTCGGCGACCCGGTGCAGGTCGTCCAGGATCAGCAGCACCGGCCGGTCGGCGGCGGCGAGCGTGGCGGCCAGCGCCTCCAGCTGGTCGGGACGCGGCGGCCGGTCGGGCACCGGGCCGCCCTCCGCCGACCCGGTCGCCGTCCCCAACGCCGCGGCGAGGTACGCCCAGAGCCGGTCCCCGTCGTCGCCGGCCTCCACCGACATCCAGGCGGAGATCGGGTCGTCGGCGGACGAAACCGACAGGTCACCGGAGTCGGGCACGACCGCGCCCGGCTCGACGTCGGGCGAAGCGCCGCCCAGCCGCACCCAGGAGGCGAGCAGGGTGGTCTTGCCCCAGCCGGCGGGGGCGGCCACCAGGGTGACCGGTCCCGCGCTGCCCTCGTCCAACCGGCGCAGCAGGCGGGGCCGGGCCACCACCGGCTCCGGCGGCACGGCCGGCGTCAGCCGAGACGCCAACAGCCGTGGCCCCGGTGCCGGCTCGACCCGTACGCGATTCTGTTCCGGCACCCAGCCCCACCCCCACCACGCGCTCCGCCCCCGGTCGGCGAGCGGTTACCCGGCGCGGGCCGGTTCACCCCTTCCGGGCGAGCGCGCTTCACCCGACCCGGACCGACGATCGGGGGACGTGGACCGGGAGGACGGGTGGTACCGATGGGACGGCTGGCGCGGGCGGGACCCGCCCTCGGCGGCGCGGCGCGGGCCGGGGCGGCACGGTTGCTGCGCGTACCCCGTCGGGGTGGCCGGCCTGGCGCGGACGGCGACCGCGCCGCGCCGGCCCGGTGGGAGGTGGTGACCGTCGACCGGCCGCCGGAGCAGGTGCTTCCCGACGGCCGCTGGCCGGAGCCGCTGCGCCGCCTGGACGGGGCGGTCGAGGTGCGGGTGCGGCCGGCGCCCGGCGACCGGGGCACCGAGCTGGCCGCCCGGCCGCTGGCCGGCGTCACCCCGCCCACCGGGCTGGCCGCGCACCTGGTCGGTGACGACCCGGGTCTGCTGGTCCGCCGGACACTGCGCCAGATCAAGCAACGGGTGGAGGCCGGTGAGGTGCTCCGCGCGGACCGCTCCGCGCTGGACCGTCCCGAGGCCCACGGGTGAGGGCGCTGTGCTGGGAGGCCGCCGGCGAGCTGGGGGTACGCGAGGTGCCCGACCCGGAGCTGCGCAACGAACGTGACGTCATCGTCCGGGTCCGGCGCAGCGCCACCTGCGGAGGTGACCTGCCGCTGCTGGCCGGCCGGCACCCGCTGCTGCGGCCCGGCGACGTGCTCGGCGCGGAGTTCCTCGGCGAGGTGGTCGAGGTCGGCCCCGGGGTCCGCCGACACCGCACCGGCGATCGGGTGGTCGTCGGCGCGAGCGTGGCCTGCGGCGGCTGCTGGTACTGCCGCCGGGGCCTGCACTCCTGCTGCGACAACGCCCATGCCGACCTGGCCAGCGTCGATCCCGACTGGGCCCGCTCGGACACTGGCTGCTTCGGCCGGCCCCGGGCGGCGGGCGGCTTCGCGGGCGGCCACGCCGAGTACGTGCGGGTGCCCTACGCCGACGTGAGCGCCTTCCGGGTGCCGAACGCCGTCGACGACGACCGGGCGGTGTTCGCCGCGGACGTGGCGCCGACCGGGTGGCTCGCCACCGAGTTGGGTGCGGTGCGCCCCGGCGACGTGGTGGCGATCTGGGGCGCCGGGGCGGTGGGCCAGTTGACCGCCCGGGCGGCGGTGCTGCGCGGCGCCGCCCGGGTGCTGGTCGTGGACCGGCACGAGGAGCGGTTGCGGATGGCCGAGCGGCACTCCGGCGCCGAACCGCTCGACTACCGCCGCACCGACGTCGCGACCGAGTTGCGCGACCGCAGCGGTGGGCGCGGGCCGGACGTGTGTGTGGTGGCGGTCGGCCCGCCGCCGGCCCGGTCGATGGCCGACCGGTTCGGTGGCCAGCACGCCGACCGACCGGACGCGCTGCGGGAGGCCGTGCACGCGTGTCGCAAGAGCGGCGTGGTGGTGGTGCTCGGCGGGACGGGCGGTTTCGTCGACGCGTTCCCGCTGGGTGCGCTGACCGAGCGTCGGCTCACGCTGCGCGGCGCTGGTCGGCCGGATCTGCGGGACGTGCCGATGCTGCTGGACCGGATGGCCCGCGACGAGCTGCGGACCGAACACGTGGCCACCCACCGACTGCCGTTGGCGCGGGGCCCCGAGGGGTACGCGCTGTTCCGGGACCGGGCCGACGGCTGCGTACGCGCCGTGTTCACGCCCTGACCGCCTCCTCGTGATCGCTGATCGGCGACCACGAATGGCAGACTCGGAGGATGACTGGCGAGCGAACGTACGACGTGGTGTTGTTCGGGGCGACCGGGTTCACCGGTGGCCTGACCGCCGAGTACCTGGCCCGACACGCGCCGGCCGGGCTGCGCTGGGCGCTGGCCGGGCGCAACCCGCAGCGCCTCGCGGCCGTACGGGACCGGCTCGCCGCGATCGACCCGGGCCTGGCCGACCTGCCGCTGCTCGCCGCGGACGTGACCGACGCCGACTCCCTGCGGGCGGTGGCGGAGAGCGCCCGGGTGGTGGCCAGCACCGTCGGCCCGTACATCCACCACGGGGAGCCGCTTGTCGCGGCCTGCGCCCGGGCCGGCACCGACTACCTGGACATCACCGGCGAGCCGGAGTTCGTCGACCTGATGTACGTGCGTCACCACGCCGAGGCGACACACACCGGCGCGCGGCTGGTGCACGCCTGCGGCTTCGACTCCATCCCGCACGACCTGGGCGCCTGGTTCACCGTCAAGCAGCTGCCCGCCGACGTCCCGATCACCGTGGACGGGTACGTGCGCGCCGGCGGCCGGTTCTCCGCCGGCACCTACCACTCGGCGCTCACCGCGTTCTCCCGTACCGGGCAGGCCAGCCGGGCCGCGCGGGACCGTCGGGCGGTCGAGCCGCGCCCCACCGACCGGCGGGTCCGGGCGGTGCCCGGCCGGCTCGCCCGCTCGGCGGAGCTGGGCATCTGGACCGTGCCGCTGCCGACCATCGACCCGCAGGTGGTCCGTCGCTCGGCCGCGGCCCGTCCCGAGTACGGCCCGGACTTCCGCTACCGGCACTTCGCCGCGGTGAAGCGGCTGCCCACCGTGCTGGCCGGCGCGGCCGGGCTCGGCGCGCTGATCGGGCTGGTGAAGCTGCCGCCCAGCCGGCGCTGGCTGCTCGGCCGGCTCGCGTCCGGGCAGGGGCCCACCGCACAGCAGCGGGCGTCGTCCTGGTTCCGGGTCCGGTTCGTCGGCACCGGCGGCGGGCAGCGGGTGGTCACCGAGGTCGCCGGCGGTGACCCCGGCTACGACGAGACGGCGAAGATGCTCGCCGAGTCGGCGCTGTGCCTGGCGCTCGACGAGCTGCCGCCGACCGCCGGCCAGCTCACCCCGGTCGCCGCGATGGGTGACGCGCTGCTCGACCGGCTGGTCCGGGCCGGCCTCACCTTCCGGGTGCTCGAGCCCTCGGCTTGACCCTCAACCCGGTCGAGGGGGCAGGATGCCCAGCGTGAGTGACCTGCACAGCATCGGCGAGCTGGCCCGGGCCAGCGGCCTGACCGTCAGCGCCCTGCGCTTCTACGACTCGGCGGGGGTGCTGGAGCCCGCCCTGGTCGACCCGGTGACCGGCTACCGCTGGTACACCGAGGAGCAGATCACCCCGGCCCGGCTGGTGGCCGGGCTGCGCCGGATCGGCATGCCGGTGCCGGAGATCGCCGCCGCGGTCCGCGCCGAGGCGGCCGTGGTGCACCACCTGCTCGACGCGCACCTGCGCCGGCTCGCCGACGGGCTCAGCGACGCCCGCCGCGAGGTCGACCGGCTCCGGGCCCTGGTGGATCCGGCCCCGCCGGCCGCCACCACGCTCCTGGTCTCCCCCGCCGCCCTGGCCGCCGCGCTCGACGCGGTGCGCTTCGCCGTCGGCGTCGACCCGGAGCTGCCGATGCTCGCCGGCGTGCTGTTCGACGTGGAGTCCGACGGGGTCCGGCTCGTCGCCACCGACAGGTACCGGCTCGCGCTGGCACGGGCCGGGGCCGACGTCGACGGACCGCCGGTGCGGGTGTTCGTGCCGGTGGCGCTCGTCGACCAGCTCCGGCCCCTGCTCGACACCGCCGGCACCTGGCCGGTACGGCTGACCGTGGCGGGCGCGGACCTACGGGTGCGGGTGGCCGACCGCACGTTGACCGGCACCGCCCTGCCGTACGACTTCCCGGACTACCACCGGCTGCTGCGTAAGTCCGTCGGTGAGCGGCCGACCGCGCGGCGGATCCCGGTGGACGTGGCCGCGCTGCGCGCCGCGCTGGCCGATCCGGCGGCCCCCACTGTCGCCCGCGACCACGACGGCACGACCCGGGCGGTCACCGTGCTCGGCGTCGACGACCAGGGCGGGCTGCGGCTGCTCCCCGCCGCCGACCTGGGCACCGACGCGCTGCGGGTCGGGGTGGACGGTGGTTACCTGTTGGACGCGCTGAACGCGGCCGGCGCGCCGCAACTGGTGCTGGAGCTGGACGGGCCGATCGCCCCGCTGGCCGTACGCCGACCGGACGACGCGGACACCTACTCGGTGCTCATGCCGATCCGGCTCTGAGTCGACTGTCAGCACTCCCCGTCCCGGGAGGAAAAGCCCGCGACGGTAGCATCTGGTGGTTCACCTGTGAACCCCGGACGGAGGCGTACGGAGCAGCATGCTCGACATGGAGTTGATCCGGAAGGATCGCGAGGCGGTGGCGACCGCGCTGGCGAAGCGTCTGGATCCCGCCGAGGTCACCCGTGCCCTGGACGAGATCCAGCGGCTCGACCAGGAACGCCGCGCCCTGATCACGGAGATCGACGCCGAGCGGCAGCGCCGCAAGGCCGAGGCCCGGGCGTACGCGCAGGCGAAGCGGGCTGGCGAGGAGCCGCAGGCCGCCGCTCCGGAGGCGGAGCGTAAGCAGCTCGCCGACCTGGAGTCCCAGCTGGACGAGGTGCAGTCCCGGCTGCGCGACGCGATGAGTGAGCTGCCCAACCTGCCCAGCGACGACGTCGTGGCCGGCGGCAAGGAAGCCAACCGGGTCGTGAAGACCTTCGGCGAGCCGCCGGTGATCGAGAAGGTCCGCGACCACGTGGAGCTGAGCCGCGCGCTGGGCCTGGTCGACTACGAGCGCGGCGTCAAGCTCGGTGGGTCCGGTTTCTGGATCTACACCGGGGTCGGCGCCCGGCTGGAGTGGGCGCTGCTCAACTACTTCGTCGACCAGCACATCAAGGCCGGCTACGAGTTCCTGCTCCCGCCGCACCTGCTGCTCGATTCGGCTGGGTTCGCCGCCGGGCAGTTCCCCAAGTTCTACGACGACGTCTACCACCTGGACTCGGCGTCCGCCCCGCGCGGCCAGTTCCTGCTGCCCACGTCGGAGACGGCGATCCTCGGCGCGTACCAGGACGAGATCCTGGAGACCCCGAAGCTGCCGCTGAAGGCGTTCGCGTACACCCCGTGCTACCGGCGCGAGTCGGCCGGCTCGCACTCGGACGAGCGCGGCACGGTGCGCGGGCACCAGTTCAACAAGGTGGAGATCTTCCAGTTCACCCTGCCGGAGCAGGCCGACGCGGCGCTGGAGGAGATGCTCGCCCACGCCGAGAGCCTGGTCGAGGGGCTGGGTCTGCACTACCAGCGCACGCTGCTCTCGGCCGGTGACGCCAGCGCCTCGATGAAGAAGACCCTCGACATCGAGGTGTGGATGCCGAGCACCGGCAAGTACAAGGAGGTGTCGTCGGTCTCCTGGGCCGGCGACTACCAGGCTCGTCGGGCGGCCATCCGGTACCGCGAGCCGGGCGGTAAGCAGACGCGCTTCGTGCACACCCTCAACGGGTCGGCGCTGGCCACCAGCCGCCTCTTCCCGGCCATCCTGGAGCAGTACCAGCAGGCCGACGGCAGCGTCCTGATCCCCAAGGTCCTCCAAGACCGCCTAGGCACCGACCGCCTAACCCCCCGCTGACCGGACCCCTCCCCCTCCCCGTCCCCCCTCCCGCCTTCCCGCGTCGATCATGACGTTATTGCCCTCCGCCTCGGCGTGTCAGGGCAATAACTTCATGATCAACAGGGCTGGATGGGGGGTGGCGGCGGGGGCGTCTCGTTAGGGCTGCGGTCAGTAGGAGGGCCGCCAGGGCGGCCAGCAGGAGGGCCGGGCCGATGGTGTCCAGGGCATTGGCCACTGTGTGTTGTAGCTGGGACGCCGCTCGGATGACCGGGTCGTGGAGTGCGTCGCGGCGGTTGGCGGCGAGCCGCAGCTCGTACCAGCCGTACCAGGCGACGTAGCCACCGGCGAGCAGCAGCACCAGACCACTGAGGCGGGGCACCAGCGCCCCGGCGACGCGCAGCCGGGCCACCAGGCCGTCGCGCAGCAGCGCCACCCCGAGCGCGGCGACCGCGACCACCAGACCCATCCCGAGGGCGTACGCGCCGAACAGCGCCAACCCCGCACCGGTCGAGCCGGCCTGGAGGCTGGTCACCACGATGGCCAGGAACGGCGCGATGGCGCAGCCGAGCGACGCCAGCGCGTACGCCGCGCCGAACAGCGCCATCGACGGCCAGGACCGGGTCAGCCGGGGCGCCCGGGCGGACCAGCCGGGGGCGGGCAGCCGCCGACCGGCGAGCAACCAGCAGCCGGCCACCACCAGCAGCACGCCGAGCGCCACGGTCAGCCACGGCAGCCGGGGCCGCAGCCAGCCGGCCAGCGGCGCGAGCGCCAGGCCGAACGCGCCGAACACCAGCACGTACCCCACTGTCAGCCCGGCCGCCGCGTTGAGCGCGCGGCCGACCGCGCCCCGGGTGTCCGAGCCGGCGACCAACAGCGAGAGGTACGCGGGCAGCAACGCGAAGCCGCACGGGTTGACCGCGCCGAGCATGCCGGCGGTCAGCGCGAGCAGCAGTGCGGCGGTCACGCCCCGGCCAGTGCGGCGACCTTGGCGGTGAGCGCCTCACCGTCCAGGAATCCCTGGTGGACGACCGTGCCGTTCCGGTCGATGATCACGAAGATGCTCTGCTCGGTCACCTTGAACCGCTTCCAGAGCGCGCCCTTGCTGTCCTCGATCTGGGGCGTCGCGCCGAGGTCGAACTCGGTGACGAACTCCTTCATGGCCTTGCGCTCGCCCAGCCCGGCGACGCCGACGATCGGCACGGTGTCCCGGTACCGGGGTGCGATCTCGGCCACCGTCCAGGCCTGGCTGGCGCAGGTGGCGCACCACGGCGCCCAGAACCACAGCACCACCGGTTTGCCGGCGAGCTGTGCCGCGTCGAACGCGGCCCCGCCGAGGGTGGTCCCGGTGAAGCGCAGCACGTCCGGGACCTGCGCTGGGGCACCGGGCGGGGCACCGGTCGGCGTGCCGGTCGGGGTGGGCGGGGCGCCGGTCGAGGGCGGGGCCGATCCGGCGGTGGGCCCACCCGGCGCGGTGCCGCTACAGGCGGCAATGCCGAGCAGGGCCACCACGAGCGCCCCGGCGGTGGCGGCACGGCGCACCTGCCCGGCCCCTGTCCACGCCATGCCGATCCGCATCCGCTTCTCCGTTCCGGTCCGGAAGGGACCCTTGCTGGGCCTGACGCTTCGCTACTCGGCCTTGGCGAGTCGGAGAGCCAGCTCCGGGCAGACCTTGACCGCCTTCAACGCGCCCTCCCGCAGCCAGGTCGGCACGGGGGTGGCCGGGAAGGCGGGATATCCGTTCGCGTCGAGCCGGATGAAGTCCGGTACGACGTGCGCGCACAGGCCGTGCCCGTCGCAGCGCGACCAGTCCAGGGTGAGCTTCTGCGGGTTCACATCGGGTGCGCCCGGCAGCCCCATCACGCCCTTGACCCGTCGGCCACAGCCGTCACCGGTGCTGTGCAGCCGCAGGTCCTCGGCGAAGACCTCGATCGCGGAGAGCGCGAACCGGGCGGTGCCGTCCGGGTGGCTGCACGCGCCCCGGCCCTTCACCTCGCCGGCGGCGGCGCGCACCACGTCCGCCGGTTGGCTGCCGGCGACGGCCAGGTCCACCGCGCGGGCCAGGTCCGGCAGGCCCATCTTGCACGGTCCGCACTGGCCGGCGGACTCGCCGGCCAGGTAGCGCACCACCTGGGCGGCCTCACCGAGCGGGCAGGTGTCGACACCGAGCGGGATGATGATGCCCGCGCCGAGGGTGCCGCCGACCGCGGCCAGCCCCTTGCGGGACACCTCTGCCTTCTCCGCCGCCTCCGGGGTGATCCACTTGCCGTGGTAGCCGCCCATCAGGATGCCCTGGACGTCCGGGACCTCGCACAGGTCGAGGACGTCGCGCAGCGGCATGCCGGCGGTGCACTCCACCACTGCCGGTCGGCCGGCCGCGCCGGTCACGGTGAGCAGCACGGTGCCCGGCTCGTCGTCGGTGCCCAGCGCCGCGTACTCGTACGGGCCCAGTCGGGCGCCGATGGCGAGCTGGGCGTACGTCTCGGCGTTGGACAGCAGGGTGGGCAGGCCGCTGACCCCGGAGTCGCTGGAGCGCTTCTTGGTGCCCGGCGGGATGTGCGGCAGCCCGTTGATCCCGTTGACAAGTGCACCGCCCTCGCCGGAGATGAACCGGTGCGGCACGGTGACGATCGTCGTCTGCACCGGCATCCGGCGCTCTTCGAGCGCATCCATCAGCGAGTCCCGGCCGACCCCGTCGTCCGCCACGCCGATCACGATCTCGTCGGCGTCCAGCGCGTACGCGGCCAGCGCCGCCCCGTCCAGGATCAGGTGCGGGGCGCGGGTCAGCAGCACCTTGTCCTTCCAGCTGGCCGGCTCCCCCTCGCTGGCGTTGACCACCACCACGGCGGCGAGGTCCTGCCGTTCGCAGGACTCCAGCACCGCGCGCATTTTGCGGGCGAACGGGAAACCCGCCCCGCCCTTGCCCTTGAGCTGCATGCCCTCGGCGAGCTGGAGCAGCTGCGCCGGCTCCATCGGGCCGATCGGCCCGTGCACCTCCTCGTGCGCGAGCAGGTCGAGTCGGCCGTACTCGGCGAAGCCGGCGGTGAGCCGGGGCTCGCCCACACAGGCGACCGGTGGCACGGCGGTCCGCATCACTTCGCCTCACCCCGCAGCCCAGCCCAGTACGCCCCGTCCACCGCGTCGGCGCTGGCCTTGCGGCGCTTGGACTTGCCCTCGCCGGCCGCCCGTCGGGCACGGCGGGACGCCAGGTCGACGAGGGTCGGGGTGTCGTCGACGGGCGGCGCCACCTCGTCCGGCACGTACCGGGCCGGTGGACGCCAGTAGTCCGGCTCCTCGGGCAGGTCGTCGTCGGCGCTGTGCCGGCCGCTGCCGCTGCGCGGCGCCGACGAGATCGGGCTGCTGGAGACCGGGCCGGCCGAGATCGGCTCGACGGAGATCGGGCCGGCGGAGATCGGCTCGTCGGCCTGCCACCGGCGCGGACTGTCCCACGGCTCCTCGGGCTCGGCGAGGGTCGGCTGCGGCGGCGCCGAGTAGCGGGTGCCGTCGTCCTCGCTGCGGGACCGGCGGCGGGACCGCTCGGGGGCCGGCTCGTCGGCGCGTCGCCGGCCGGTCGGCACGGCCTCGTCGCGGGAACGGGAGCCGCGCCGGCGGGTCACCGGCTCCAGTTCCTCCTCGTCGAGTCGGAAGGTGCCGGTGTCCTCCACGCTGCGGCGGGCTGATCGGCTGGTCGTGGTCTCCTCGGTCCGCCGGCTGCGCGAGGACCGTTCGGTGTCACGGCGGGCCGCCGGCTCCTCGTCGCGCCGTCGTCGTCTCGGCCGGGTCGGCTCGACGAGGGAACCGGGCTCGGGCACCACCGGGACGGTGAACCGTTCGGGGTCACGCCGCGCGGCCGGCGCGGCCCAGGTGGCGGTGGTGGTCTCCGCCCAGGCGGGACGCTTGTCGGCGGCCTTGCTGCGCCGACCCAACCCGGCCAGCAGCGATCGGGCGGTCTTCGCCTCCTCGGCCCGGCCTGCCATCACCGCGTTGCGGACCGCGGCCTGGTGCTGCTCGCGGCTGCGCCGACCGATGGTGACCGAGAACCGGACCAGCAGGGCAAGCACCACCAGCAGGATGCAGCCGAGGTAGCTGAACATCACCCAGGGCGCCGCGGCCCGACCGGCGTTGAGGCCGTGAAAGACAGCGAACGGCCAGGCCAGGTACGCGGTGGAGTGCAGCGTGCGCCACAGCCACTTCGGACCGACGCCGGCGAAGCGGGCCCGGATGATGCCGGTCCAGATCACGCTGACCATCAACAGCGCGGCCACCGTGCCGAGCCCGACGTAGAGCCCCCGGCCGCCGACGAACGGCACCAGCGCGTCGGTCGCCGCCGCCCGCCCGGTGGCGATCTTGGTGAGCACGTGGAAGCCGAGCCCGGCCACGCCCAGCACGCCGGTGGCCCGGTGCGCCGACTGCATCAGCACCCGGTGCGAGATGCGCAGCACCAGCCGGTCGGTGGCGAGCAGGCCGAGCATCACCGTCAGGCTCAACGCCACCAGGGAGATCACCCCGGCGAAGAACTCGGTGAAGAAGAAGCCGTACGCGTACGCCGTCTGACCGGCGCCGGTCAGCATGATCGCCGCCCAGAGCGCGGCGAGCACCGACGCGATCAGCAGGGCGCCCGCCGACCGGGACGGGGTACGCACCCCCCGACTGCTGGCGCTGGTCCGGACCGTCGCCGCCTTCTTGTCCTGCTGTGCCCGGGCCATCTGCTCCTCGATCGTCTCGCGGCGGCGCACCACCGGCCGACCCCTGCTCCCCCATCCAGTACGGACCGGCGGGGCGCGCGGATCACCCGCCGACGGAAATTTCTGGGCCGAAATCGAACCGAGGGGCACGGCCGTGCGTTGTCTTCACCCCCACCCACCGATCTGGACAGTGACGACTGTCCATGCATTGACAGTTCCTGCAACACGCTTGTAACCTTTCAGCAAATTTCAGCCAGGCTTGCAAGATTCCGGCAAGCCGGCACTCCCGCACCGCACCACCACCCCCCGCTCCCGTCAGGAGTCCCCATGCACCGACGTCGACGCGGCTCGGCGCTCCTCGCCCTCGGCCTGATCGCCAGCCTGCTCGTCCCCACCACCGCGACGGCACCCCCGGCCGTCGCCGCCCCGTCCGGCGGCAAGAAGGTCATCGTCCAGCTCTTCGAGTGGAACTGGCCCTCGGTGGCCAGCGAGTGCCAGAGCACCCTCGGCCCGAAGGGTTACGGCTACGTGCAGGTCTCGCCCCCGCAGGAGCACGTGCGGGGCAACCAGTGGTGGCTGGCGTACCAGCCGGTCAGCTATCGGATCGAGTCCCGCAAGGGCACCCGGGCCCAGTTCCAGTCGATGGTGAACACCTGCCACGCGGCCGGGGTCAAGGTGATCGTCGACGCGGTGATCAACCACATGTCCGGTCAGGACAACGGCGGCACCGGCTGGGCCGGCTCGGCCTACTCGCACTACGACTACCCGGGCATCTACCAGACCCAGGACTTCCACCACTGCGGGCGCAACGGCGGCGACGACATCGCCAACTACAACGACCGGTACGAGGTGCAGAACTGCGAGCTGGTCAACCTCTCCGACCTGAAGACCGAGTCGGACTACGTCCGTACGAAGATCGCCTCGTACCTCAACGACCTGCTCGCACTCGGCGTGGACGGCTTCCGGATGGACGCCAGCAAGCACATGCCGGCCGCCGACATCGCCGCCATCAGGGGCAAGCTGTCCCGCTCCGCGTACATCGTGCAGGAGGTCATCTACGGCGCCGGCGAGCCGGTCCAGCCGACCGAGTACACCGGCAACGGTGACGTGCACGAGTTCCGCTACGGCAAGGACCTGGCCCGGGTGTTCCGCTCCGAGCGGTTGGCGTACCTGCGCAACTTCGGCGAGGGCTGGGGTCACCTGCCCACCGGCCCGGCCTCGGTGTTCGTCGACAACCACGACACCCAGCGCGACTCCGGTGGGGTGCTGACCTACCGCGACCGGGGCATCTACGCGCTGGCGAACGCGTTCATGCTGGCCTGGCCGTACGGCTCCCCGACAGTCATGTCCAGCTACACCTTCAGCAACCGGGACGCCGGCCCACCGTCGGACGGCGCCAACAAGACGCTCAACACCACCTGCTACTCCGGCTGGGAGTGCGAACACCGCTGGCCGGTGATCGCCAACATGGTCGGCTTCCGCAACGCCACCGAGGGCGCCGGCGTGGTCAACTGGTACGACAACGGCAACAACCACATCGCGTTCAGCCGCAGCGGCAAGGGCTTCATCACCGTCAACGACGAGGACGCCGCGGTGAACGGCCGCTCCTACTACACGGGGCTGCCCGCCGGCCGATACTGCGACGTCATCCACGGCACGTACGCGGGCGGCACGTGCAGCGGACCAGTGATCACGGTGGACGGTAACGGCTGGTTCGTGGCCAACGTGCCGGCGCACGACGCCGTGGCCATCCACATCGGCGCACGAATCTGATTCGACCGGGGCCTCCGGACGGCGGTTCTCGCCGAACCGGGGGCCCCGAGGCATCCGCCACCATAGAGTGGTTTCGTGCCGTTTGACCGAAAGACTCCGTACCGTCGTCGCGGCGTCTGGGTGGCCGCCGCGATAGGCGTACCCGCGCTGCTTGTGACCGCGCTGCTGGTCGGCCAGGCCCTCACCCCCAGTTCGACGGTCCCCGACGACCGCAACGTGGTGGTGGCCGACCCGACGCCGAGCAGTGTGGACCAGAGCCCGGAGGAGTCGATCCCCCCGGCCGCGCCCGCCCCGGACGGGTTGCCGGTGGTCGACTACGACCCCGCACCCGGAGGGTTCCCCGCCGATCCGAACACCATGGACGTCACGCCGCTGACCGACGGCGCGCACCCGACCAGACGGATCGCCGCGTACGACGCGCCCGGCGGTCGGCCGCGCGCCTTCCTCGAACCGACAATCAACGGTGTCGAGCTGACCATGCCGATCGCCCAGCGGCGTGCCGGCTGGACCGCCGTCCTGCTGCCCTCGGCCAACCGACGGCTCGCCTGGCTACCGCCCGGCGGGTTCGAGACCGTGCCGCTGCGCGACCAGATCGTGGTGGAACGCAAGGTCCACCGGCTCACCTGGTACCGGGCCGGCAAGGCGGTGCGCTCCTGGGAGGTCAGCCTCGGCCAGTCGGGCCAGGAGACCCCACTCGGGCGGACCTTCATCCTGGGCCGCACCCCACCGCCGGAGGAGGTCTACGGCGGAGTGGACATCTACGCCCTCGGTTCGGTGCCCGACGACCCGGAGTCGGTGCCGTCCGGGCTGCGCGGGGCGCACATCGGGGTGCACACCTGGCACCACGACGACGAGCTGGGCGAGAACACCACAAACGGCTGTATCCGGCTGACCCGCAGCGGTCAACGGGAACTGCTCGCCGAGGTCCGTCCCGGCAGCAGCGTCGTCGTGGTCGACCAACTGGCCGCCCCGCCGCCGACCGCCTGAGCGCCGGCACGCGCCGTCACTCGCCGAGCAGCCAGCCGTTCTGCTCGGCGACCCGGAGCGCGTCGGCCCGGTTGCGGGCACCGGTCTTGCCGATCGCCGCCGACAGGTGGTTGCGGACCGTGCCCTCGGACAGGTGCAGCGCCCTGGCCAGGTCGGCGACGGTGCCACCGCCGCGTGCGGTGCGCAGCACCTCGGTCTCCCGCTCGGTCAGCGGGCTGACCCCGGCGGCCAGGGTCTCCGCGGCCAGCGTCGGGTCGACCACCCGCAGGCCGGCGTGCACCCGGCGGACCGCGTCGGCGAGCTGCCGGGCCGGGGTGTCCTTGACCACGAAACCGCCCGCGCCGGCCTCCATCGCCCGGCGCAGGTAGCCGGGCCGGCCGAAGGTGGTCACCACCAGCACCCGGCAGGTCGGCAGCGCGGCCCGCAACGCCGCGGTGGCGGCGATCCCGTCCAGACCGGGCATCTCCACGTCCAGCAGGGCGACGTCGGGGGCGGTGCGGCGGGCCTCGGGCACCACCTCGTCGCCCCGGCCGACCTCGGCGACCACTGTCAGGTCCCCCTCCAACGAGAGCAGGGCGGCCAGCGCACCCCGGACCAGCGCCTGGTCGTCGGCGAGCAGCAGCCGGATCGGCGTGGACCCCCCGTTCACCGGGCCTCCCCCGGCGCGTGCACCCGCAACAGAAAACCGTCACCCGCCGGTCGACGACCGACGGTCACCACCGCGTCCAGCCGCCGCGCCCGCTCCCGCAGGCCGACCAGCCCGTGCCCGTTCGCGTCCGGAGTGGACGGGCCACGACCGTCGTCACTGATCTCGACCCGATCCGGGTGCACCCGGATCACGCAGCACCGCGCCCCGCTGTGTCGGACCACGTTGGTCACCCCTTCCCGTACCGCCCAGCCGAACAACCGGTCCCACTCCTCCGGCAGGTCCGGCACCTCGGCCGACACGTCCGCCGCGATGCCCGCCGCGGCCAGCGCGGAGCGGGCGCCGGCCAGCTCCGCGGCGAGACTGACCTCGCGGTACGCCCCGACCGTCTGTCGTACGTCGGCCAGCGCGGCCCGGGCCAGCGCCTCCACCTCGGCGATCTCGGTGGCGGCCCGCTCCCGGTCGACCTCGATCAGACGCCCGGCCAACTCGGCCTTGATCGCCACCACGGTGAGCGAGTGCCCGAGGATGTCGTGCAGGTCGCGGGCGGCCCGGGCCCGCTCCTCGGCGACCGCGAGCCGGCCGATCTCCTGCTGGGCGGCCCGGAGTTCGCTGTTGCGCTGGGCCAGCCGGGAGACCCCGAACATGGCGAACGAGGCGAGCAGCACCGCGAAGGTGACAGTGCTCTCCCCCGTCCAGGTTGGCACCAGCCAGGCCCCCACGAGTGGGATCAGCGCGCAGAGCGCCACGATGATCAGCGCCTGCACCGCCGACAGCAGGAACACCGCCGACGCGGCCACGAACACCAGCGTCGCCGTCCAGTCCCCGGCGGTGCCTGGAATGCTGGCCAAACCCAGCACGACCAGCCCCACCAGCGCGATCCCGGCGCGGCGTGGAGGGATCGGTCGGAGGTGCTCGCGCAGGTTACGGGCCCACTGGAACAGCAGCACGTAGCCGAGGCCGAAAGCGAACAGGGTGGCGACGCCGACGATCCGCCGCCACGGCTGCGGCTGCTGTAGCGCTGTGGAGAGCGGCACGTTGAGAAAGAAAAGCCACACCCCAGCCAGCAGCCAACCGGTGAACCGCCATCGGCGGCCCACCGGTCGGGGTTGACCCGTCAGGGAGTCCATCGGGTTCACGCTAACGGTCGCGGCCGGTCAGACCCGCGCGGTGTCCCGGCGGAACAGCCGGGCCGCTCCGACGCCGAAGAGCAGCGCCCAGACGACGAGGTTCGCCACCGCCGCCATGCTCACCCCGTCGCCGGTCAGTGGGGCGCGGGCCAGCACGCCCATGCCGTACACCGGGGTGAACTTCGCGACCTGCTGGAGCACGTCCGGCAGCACCTCGACCGGGACGAACAGCCCGCCGAACATGGCCAGCACCGCCAGCACCGGGCCGATGATCTGCATGACGTTCTCGGCCGGTGCCAGGTAGCCGATGAAGAGACCGAACGCGGCGAAGACCAGCGAGCCGAGCCAGGCCGCGAGCCCGGACAGCAGCCAGACGTACGCCGGAACGCGGACACCGGCCACGGCACCGACCAGGAACTCGACGACGACCGCGAGCAGACCGAGGCTCATCGCGGTGATCAGCTTGGTGGCCACGTACGCCGCCGGGCGGAGCGGGGTGAGCCGCAGCTGTCGGCTCCACCCCAGCGCCCGCTCGGTGGCCACCGCGCCACCGACACTTGTGGTGGCCACCATGGCCGCGTACACCGCCAGGCTGATCATGACGTACGCCGTCACCGGCCGACCGTTGTCCAGTGACTGCCCGCCCTGCGGCAGGCCGAAGATGAGGAAGAAGACGCCCGGCATTATCAGCGTGAAGGCGAGGGTGCGGCGGTTGCGCAGCACCCGGCGCAGCTCGATGCGCAGGGCGCCCGGGGCGAACCCGCCCAGTGCGGGCAGCCGACGGTCCGGCTCGGTGACACCGGCGCGGGTGGGGGTGGCGGTGGTCATCTCAGGCTCCGGTCTGCGCGGTGGTCAGGGCGAGGAAGGCGTCCTCGAGGTTGCGGGAGGTGATCTCGACGTCCCGGGCGCCGGTCCGGGTCAGCAGGTACCGGGCGATCGCGTCCGAGTCGCCGGTCCGCACCAGCACGCTGTCGCCGCGCACCTCCACGGCGTCCACGCCGGGCAGCGCGGCGAGAGCGGCCTGGTCGGCGCCGGGCAGGGTGGCCCGCACCGTACGGCCGGCGGCCAGGTTCTTGATCTCGGCGGTGGTGCCGTCGGCGACGATCCGCCCCTGCCGGACCAGCACGATCCGGTCGGCGTACGCGTCCGCCTCGTCCAGGTAGTGGGTGGCGAAGATGACCGTCCGTCCGCGCCGGGCGTCACGGCGCAGGGCCTGCCAGAAGTCCCGCCGGCCCTCGACGTCCATGCCTGTGGTCGGCTCGTCGAGCACCATCAGGTCCGGGTCGGGCAGCAGGGCCAACGCGAAGCGCAGTCGCTGCTGCTGACCACCCGAGCAGCGCCCGACCACCCGGTCGGCGATGTCGGTGATGCCGGCGCGCTCCAGCACCTCCGCCGCCGGGCGGGTGTGCCGGTAGAAGTAGGCGGTCATCCGGACCGTCTCGCCCACGGTGAGGTCCTTGAGCAGCCCGCCGGTCTGGAGTACGGCGGCGACGCGGCCCCGGGCCACCGCGTCGTCCGGGGTGCCGCCGAGGACCCGGACGGTGCCCGTGTCCGGACGGGACAGCCCGAGCAGCATGTCGATGGTGGTGGTCTTGCCCGCGCCGTTCGGGCCGAGGAACGCCACCACCTCGCCGGGCTGCACCCGTAGGCTCAACCCGTCGACAGCGGTGACCGCGCCGAAGCTCTTGGTGAGGCCGTCCAACTCGACAGCCGGATGCGTACTGGTCATGCCACTGATGCTCCAGCGGCGCGTACCCCGATGCCCGGAGCGGTCGTCACGCCCCGGCCGTGACATTTGTCAGGGCGGCCGGATTCCGGACGGGCACAACGGGTAACCGCCGGGCCGAGCCGCGACACCGGGAGGACGCGATGGGTGCCACGCCGCAGGGTCAGGTCGACACGGTCGTGCTGATCCACGGGCTCTGGATGACGCCGCGCAGCTGGGAGGGGTGGGCCCAGCGGTACACCGAGCGCGGCATGCACGTCATAGCCCCCGCCTGGCCCGGGATGGACCGGTCCGTGGAGCAGTTGCGCGACGACCCCAGCCCGATCGCCGAGCAGAGCATGGCCACCATCGTGGCGCACTACGACAAGATCATCCGGGCGCTGCCCCGACCACCGATCATCATGGGGCACTCGTTCGGCGGTCTGTTCGCCCAGGTCCTCGCCGACCGGGGTCTCGGCGCGGCGGTGGTGGGTGTGCACCCCGCGGCGGTGAAGGGCGTGCTCAAGGTGCCGCTGAGTCAACTGCGCTCGGGTTTTCCGATCCTGCGCAGCCCCGCCAACCGGGGCAAGGCCGTCCCGTTCACCCCGGACGACTTCGCCTACACCTTCGGCAACACGATGAGCCGCGAGGACTCCGACCGGGCCTGGCAGCGATACGCGGTCCCCGGCGCCGGACGGGTCTTCTTCGAGGGCGCGTTCGCCAACCTCGACCCGCGCTCGCCCGCCCGGGTCGACTTCGGGCGTACCGACCGGGCGCCGCTGCTGCTGATGGCCGGCGAGGTCGACCACGTGGTGCCGGCGTCGGTGGTCCGCAGCAACGCCGGGCTGTACCAGAAGTCCCGCGCTCTCACGGCGTACGAGCAGTTCGCCGGCCGATCACACTTCACCGTCGCGCAGGACGGCTGGGAGCAGATCGCCGACTACGCGCTGGACTGGGCGCTGCGCGCGGCGGCCCTGCCCCGGGAGGCAACCATCGCCAGCGAAACCCCCCGCCGCTGACCTCGGCTCGGCCCTCAGGCAGGCACTCGTTGCGCGGGTTGCCCGGCTTGGAGGTCGGCCCGCCCGTGGTCGGGGCAACCACCACCGCACCTTGGTTCACCCGGGGGCAGGGCCGAGCGGCCAGGTCGATCGAAGGCGATATACCTCAGAGGTATTTTTATGACTCAGAGGTATACCGCTCATTGAGACATCGGGCGGCACGCGCTGAGCTTGGGTCAGGTCGGCATGTCCACGGTCAAGCGGGGTATCTCGGCGGAATGAGGGCCAGTTTCCGGCTTGGCCGGGTCGCGGGAGTGCCGGTCGGCGTCAACTGGAGCGTGCTGGTCATCTTCGCGTTGATCGCGTGGGGGTTGGCCGCGAACCAGTTCCCCCGTTCGTACCCCGACCATTCGCCGGTGGCGTACACCCTCGCCGGGCTGG
This sequence comes from Micromonospora sp. NPDC007208, assembly GCF_042869175.1. Lineage (NCBI taxonomy): Bacteria > Bacillati > Actinomycetota > Actinomycetes > Micromonosporales > Micromonosporaceae > Micromonospora > Micromonospora sp. NPDC007208. Next base: position 127,609 of record NZ_JBIAFG010000007.1, read on the forward strand.
CCGCGGCGGTGGTGTTCTTCGTCGGCCTGCTCGCCCACGAGGTGTCGCACGCGGTGGTGGCCAAGCGCAACGGGCTGACGGTCGACGGCATCACGCTGTGGCTGTTCGGCGGCGTGGCCGAGTTGCGGGGTGAGCCGCGCGACCCGGGCGCGGAGTTGCGGATCGCGGGCGTGGGCCCGCTGGTCAGCCTGCTGATCGGGGCGTTCTTCGGTGCCATCGCGGCGCTGCTCGCGCTGGCCGGGCAGGGCGGGCTGCTGTTCGGGGCGGTGGCCTGGCTGGCGGGCATCAACGTGCTGCTGGCCATCTTCAACGTGCTTCCGGCCGCGCCCCTGGACGGTGGCCGGTTGCTGCGCGCCGCGGTCTGGAAGGCCACCGGTGACCGGACCCGAGCGTCAGTGGTCGCCGCTCGGGCCGGCTGGGTGCTGGGGGTGCTGCTGATCGGCCTGGGGTTGTGGCAGTTCCTGTCCGGCGTCGGCTTCGGCGGGCTCTGGCTGGCGCTGATCGGCTGGTTCCTGATCGGCGCGGCCGGGATGGAGGAGCGGCAGGCCCGCACCGGCAACGCGCTACGCGGCATACGGGTGGGCGACGTGATGACCCCGCAGCCGCAGACCGCGTCGGCGGAGATGACTGTCGCGGACTTCGTCGACCACTACCTCTTCGCGTACCGGCACTCGGCGCTGCCGCTGACCGAGGACGGCCGGCCGACCGGTCTGGTCACCGTCGACCGGGTGCGGGGCGTACCGCCGGAGCGGCGGGCATCGACCACGCTGGCCGAGGTGGCCTGCCGAGCCGACCAACTGGTGCTTGCCCAGCCCGGTGAACAGCTCAACGACCTGCTCCCCCGGCTCAGCGAGTGCGCCGACGGCCGAGCCCTGGTGGTGAGCGAAGACGGTCACCTGACCGGCATCGTCTCCCCCAGCGACATCAGCCGAGCCGTCCAACGCAGCACCCTCCGCACCCCCACCCCCTCCCGTTGATCATGAAGTTATTGCCCCGACACGCCGCGCCGGGTGGCAATAACTTCATGATCAACGCAGATAGCAGAGGGACGGTCAGCGGGGAAGGTAGCGGTCCAGGGCGTCGGTGCGGAACGTTCCCTTCGGGTCCAGGTCGGCCAGGAGCGCGGCGAAGTCGGCGTACCTCGGGTAGCGGGCGGCCAACTCGGCCGGGTCGGTGACGAAGACCTTGCCCCAGTGCGGGCGGGGCGCGAAGGGCGCCAGACGCTCCTCCACGGCGGCCACCACCGGCAGCACCGCCGCGGTGTCGTCGACCCAGGTGAAGTGCAGCACGAAGCTGTCGCGCCGGTAGTTCGGGCTGAGCCACAGCTCGTCGGCCGCCACGGTCCGCAGCTCGGACACCAGCAGCACCGGGGCGATCAGGTCCGCCACGTCGTCCAGCGCGGCGAGCGCGGCGGCCGCCTCCGTCCGCGCGACGTGGTACTCGGACTGCAGTTCGTCGCCGCTGCTCGGGGTGAAGCCGAGCTTGAAGTGCGGCAGCCGCTCGTGCCACGGGCCCGGCTCGCCGAGCTGTGGGGTGCAGTTCTCCGCCGGCATCCCGAGCACCGGGTGCCGGGGCTGCTCGGCGGCGGCGGTGCCCAGCCACTCCGCCGGGGGCGGCGGCTGATCCGCCAACTGTTTGCGCCACACCTCGCGCAGCCGGGGCGTACGGAAGTCGGTGAAGACACTCACGCTGTACGCCGAGCCGAGCGCCTCGTCCAGCGCCGTCCGGTCGAGGTCGAGGCGTACGTACTGGCACAGCGCGAAGGTCGGCACGACGTCCAGGGTGACGCGGGTGACCAGGCCGAGCGCGCCCAGCCCGACCACCATGCCGGCGAACGTGTCGGTGTCCCGGTCGACCCGGAGCAGGTCGCCGTCGGCGGTGACCAGTTCCAGGGCGGCGACCGCGCTGGCCAGGTTGCCGTGGGTCTGGCCGGAGCCGTGGGTGGCGGTGGCCACCGCGCCGGCCACCGAGATGTGCGGCAGCGAGGCGAGGTTGGCCAGCGCGTACCCCTGGGTGTGTAGCTGTCGGGCGACGTCGCCGTAGCGCAGCGCGCCGCTCACGGTGACCTGCCCCCGCTCGTGGTCCAGCTCGACGACCGGGGGCAGCCCGGCGAGGCTGACCAGGTCGCCGTCGGTGTCGCCGAGACGGTTGAAGGAGTGCCCGCTGCCCACCGCCCGGATCCGGCTGCCGCCGGCGACGAGCCGGCGCAACTCGTCGACGGAGGTGGGCCGGTGGAACGCCTTCGCGGCGTACCGCACGTTGCCGGCCCAGTTGCGGCGCGGAACGTCGGTGGTCGACGCGGTCTGCGGTCCCTGCGCGGTCATGTGGCGGTCTCCCGATCGGTGGTCTGGTGGTCGGCCAACGCGGCGACGAGGGCGTGCAGAACCGTATCCGTCTGGAGCGTGTGGTAGCCACGCTGGGCGATCGGCAGACCAGCCGTGGTGGCGCGTTCGATCTCCCCCCGGGCCGCCTGCCGGGTCGACGCGTCCCCGGACACCAGGGCGTCCTGCCCGCGTCGGATCAACCGGTCGACCCGGTCCATCTGGTAGCCACGCAGGCCGACCGGGAGGGCCGGGGCGTCGAAGGCGGCGCGACGCAGCGCGAGCAGGTCGACGAAACGGCCACCGGCGTGCTGGGTGAGCGCGGCGGACACCTGCTCGGGCTGCTCGCGGACCTGGTCGAGAACGAGCAACTCGACGGCGGGTCGGCCGTCGAGCGGATGACGGGCGGTCACCGGCTCGATCGTCACGCCCGGCACGGGAACCACCAGCAGTCGCGGCGGCTCCGGATGGCCGTCACGCCGGGGCGGCTCGTCGAGGACCAGCACGTCGACCTCGGCCCACCGGATATCCCGACGCAGGCCGGGCCGCCGGATGGTGAGCCCCTCCGCGTGGATTCCGAAGCGGAACGGACGCATCGCGCTGACCAGCGCCACCGCGCCGAGCGCGATCGCCCCCACCGCGATGATCGTCCGTAGCAGGGCGCCGTCGCTGGGATAGACCAACAAGAGCACTCCACCGAGTACGCAGACCAGGGCGAGCAGCCGGGCGCCCCGACTCCGGCGCAGTTCCACGCTCGGACCCCCGTTCATGACCGTGGCGTCGGTCCCCGCATCCTCCGCCAAACCGGGCACCGAGGACACCGGTCGATCGGGCACGGTTGTTCTCGTCATCGTCGGGGAACCCTACGCTCATGAGCAGCTACCGTGATCCGGCCCCGCGGGGCGACGTGTTCCCCTCCGAGGAGGAGCTGGACCCCACCGGCACCGGGGTCGAGCAGGCCAGCGCGCCGCCGGCCGGCGGGTTGCCGAGCCACCCGTCGCCCACACCCGGTCCTCGGCCCACACCGGCGCCCGCGCCCGCCCCGACGCCGGTGCCGACACCCGGCCCGCCGCCGCGCGCCCCCGGCGGACAGTCGATCGTGACCCGCCACCTGGACGGCTCGGTGGAGGTGGTCACCGACCTCGACGGCGACGGCGTCGCCGACGTCGTCCAGATCGACGTGGACGGCGACGGGATTCCGGACATCACCTATGTGGACAGTGACGGCGATGGGCTGCTGGACACCGTGCTGCGCGACCCGAACGCGGTCGGGACCGGCGCGCACCGAGCCTGACCGGCGGCACCCGGCCGACTCAGAGCTTCGCCATCACCTCACTGGCGACCAGCTCCAGGTGCTCCAGGTCACTGAGGTCCAGCACCTGGAGGTAGAGCCGCTCGCTGCCGATCTCCGCGTACCGGCCGATGGTGTCCAGCACCTCGGCGGGCGTCCCGGCCAGGCCGTTGGCCCGCAGCTCGTCCGGTTCGCGGCCGATGGCGGCGGCCCGGCGGGCCACCTCGGCGTCGTCGCGCCCGCAGCAGAGCACCAGGGCGTTGGACCAGACCATCCCGGCCGGGTCCCGGCCGATGTCGACGCAGGCCGCGCGGACCCGGTCGAACTGCGCCGCCGTGTCCGGCACCGAGGCGAACGGCAGGTTGAACTCGTCGGCGTAGCGGGCGGCCAGCCGAGGGGTGCGCTTCGGGCCCGTCCCGCCGAGCAGGATCGGTGGGCGCGGCTGCTGCACGGGCTTGGGCAGGGCGGGCGAGTCGCGGACCGGGTAGTACCGGCCGTCATGGTCGAACCGCTCCCCCGGCGGCGTGGACCAGAGCCCGGTGATGACGGCGAGCTGCTCCTCCAGCCGGTCGAACCGCTCGGCCAGCGGCGGGAACGGGATGCCGTACGCGCTGTGCTCCTCGGCGTACCAGCCGGTGCCGATGCCCAGCTCCACCCGGCCGCCGCTCATCTGGTCGACCTGCGCCACGGTGATCGCCAGCGGGCCGGGCAGCCGGAAGGTGGCGGCGGTCATCAAGGTGCCGAGCCGGATGCGGCTGGTGTCCCGGGCCAGGCCGGCGAGCGTGGTCCACGCGTCGGTGGGGCCGGGTTCGCCGCTCACGTCACCCATCATCAGGTAGTGGTCGGACCGGAAGAACGCGCCGTAACCGGCGTCCTCGGCGCAGCGGGCCACCGCGAGCAACTGGTCGTAGCTGGCGCCCTGCTGGGGCTCGGTGAAGATCCGAAGTTCCATGATCCGAGCATAGGGAGCCGATCGGCGGTGCCGCGTCGGGATGGAGACCACGATCGTATGCTTTGACAGTCATATGACCGATGAGGCATATTGGGCTGGTGTCCACCGACGCCTTCACCGTCCTCGCCGAGCCCACCCGGCGCCGGATCCTCGATCAGCTCCGCGACACCGAACGCAGCGTCGGCGAGCTGGTCGACGGGCTCGGGGTCAGCCAACCGGCCGTCTCCAAACACCTGCGGGTGCTTCGCGACGCCGGCTTCGTCACCTGCCGGACGGCCGCCCGCCAGCGGATCTACCGCCTCGACCCGGGCCCGCTGCGGGCCGTCGACGGCTGGCTCGACCCGTACCGGCGGCTCTGGACCCACCACCTGGACGCCCTGGAACGGCACCTCGACAGTCAGGAGCAGTGAATGGACCGCGACGCGTTCCGCCCGAGCCCACCCGCCGAGGTGCGCGCCGAACCCGCAGGCGCCGGCGCGACCCTGGTCTTCGTCCGCGACCTACGCCATCCGCCGGCCACCGTCTGGGCGGCGCTGACCGACCCGGCCCAGCTCGCGCAGTGGGCGCCGTTCCTCGCCGACCGCGACCTCGGCACCACCGGCACCACCGTGCTCACCCTGATCGACGGCGAGACCACCCAGGAGGACCCGGCGACGGTACGCCGGGCCGAGCCGCCGCACCTGCTGGAGTACACCTGGGGCGACGACCTGCTGCGCTGGGAGCTGAGCCCACTGGGCAGCGGCACCCGGCTGACCCTGCGGCACACCGTCGCCGACCGGGGCATGCTGCCGATGGTCGCGGCCGGCTGGCACCTCTGCCTCGACGTGGCCGACCGGCTACTCGACGGCGACCCGGTCGGCCCGATCCGCGGCGCCGAAGCCAAGGACTTCGGTTGGCCCGAGCTGCGCGACGCGTACGCCGAACGGCTCGGTGAGGGCTGACCGGTGCGGTACCGGCGGCCCCGGAGCCCGGAGCCGCCGGAATCCGGTCAGACGTACGGCCGCTTGGCGTACGCCTCTCGGAGCGCGGCCAACCCGGTGGCCTTCGGCGTAAGGGTGCCCCACCCGGAGTTGAAGTAGTTGGTGCGCACGATCCGTGGCCCACCCTCGGCGTTGAGCTGGGCGATCGCCGCCGGCACGGTGGCGATCCACGCGGCCTGGTTCGGGATCTCGGCCGACCTGACCCCCCACTCGGCGATGATCACGGGCCGGGACAGCGCCACCGGGCCGAGGTCCGCCACCGCCCAGTCCTTGGTGCGCCGAAACCGGGCCAGCGCCGTGTGGCTGGCGTTGGTGCCGTACGCGTTCCACTGGAGATAGTCGAGGCGGGACATCAGCGACTCCGGGTGGGTGCGCTGGTAACAGGCCCGGTCGAAGCCGCCCAGTCCCACCGAGAAGGTCGTCCCGGCCGGCAACGTCCGTGCCTTGAACCACGTCAGGATGTAGTTCATCGCCTGCACCGCCCGAGCGTCCGACTCGGCCCAGTTGTACGCCTTGCCGTCCTCGGTGGTGCCGAACTCGTGGTCGGTGTCCAACTCCGAGGCGAGCTGGATGTTCACCCCGAAGCCGAGCGTCCGGTACTGCGACAGGGCGCGGGCGAACAACCCGTCGCACTGCCCCTTGAGCACCTGGTCGTACCCGTACGCCCTCGGCCAGGTCGTGCCGGGCCGCTGCTGGATGGTCATCGTCGGTGCCGGGACGGTGTAGCTGGTGCCGTCCACCGCGAAGCTCTGCGGTCCGTAGTTCGGCGCGCCGTAGTGCTTCAACTCCAGGACCATGTTCATCTGCACCCCGGCCTTGCCCAGGTTGACCAGCCAGGGCCGGTTGTAGCCGGGGAAGATGTAGCCGTCGGCGAAGCTGCGGTACTGGGTGAGCGACCGGAAGTTGCCGCCGGCCATGTCGGCGGTCGGGTCGGCGCCACCGGAGAGGTAGTAGCCGCCGAGTACGGGTTGGCCCAGGCTGTAGTCGGCGACGGCCGTCGCCGTGTTGCCGGCGGCGTCACGGACCTGGACGGTGACCCGGGCCATCACGCCACCGACCGATAGACAGCCACGGAGCCGTTGTCGGAAACCCGGGTCCAGGTACGCCCGGAGTTGTCGGTGACGGTCACGGTGAGCGGGTCGATGACCGCCGTGACCTTGACCGGCGCGCTGCTGTTGCCCTGCGCGTCGGTGACCACGATGGTGACGGTAAGCGGTTTGGTGTCGGCGTCCGAGTAGGTGACGGTCAGCAGCATCTGGTCACCCGGCGCGAAGACGGATGCGTTCAAGGCTGCGGTTGCGATGGGAGCGGCCATGTCGGGCCCTTTCTGGCTCGGTCGCCAGGGCTCGGCGCGCGGTCGAGCGACGCCGGACCCCGGCGGGGTCCACAGTGCGAAAGGCCGGCGGGGCACGGGGACGGTAGGCACGTCCGGCGGACCGTGTTGCCTGACTGCCGGCGGTGCTGACGTCCTTGTCCCGATGGGCGGAGGCACCGCTGCGGGCGCCCGCAGGGGTGTCGGTGGCAGCCACGGCTTGTCGTACGCGCGATCGGAACGGCAGCTGTGCCGTGACCGCCACGGCTTCGAGGCCGGGCTGGGTGAGGGCGGCACCGGTGCGGACGATGTTGTCCCCGCCGGGCCGGAGGATCGGGATGTGGCCCGCCACCCGTCTACCTCCACCTGCCCCTAACAGTGCTCTACCAGGGGCTTTACCGTCTTGTCCGGTTTGCGACAACCCCCGGTGAGGCCCGGCGAGAGGGGCTACTCGGGCGTCGCGCCCCGCACGGCCCAGGCCCGCGCGGTGAGCCGGATCGACCCGTCCGGCTCGACTGGCAGCCGGGTGGCCAGCAACTCCCGCAACGCGGTCCGGTCGGACTCCGCCAACGTCGCGACGTACCCCGGCGCCGACCCCTGACCGCCGAGGAACGGCGTCCAGTAGTCGGCGAAGTCGGTGAAGGTCGTCCTCACGTCGACCGGCCACACCGACACGTCCCGCAACCCGGCCCGCTCCCACAGCGTGCGCAGCGCGTCGGGCTGGCACACGGTGGTGCGGTTCCCCTCGTCCAGCTTCGCCGACGGCGGGTCGAGCTGTGCGGCGGCGGCCCAGAAGTGCCGCATCATCGCCATCCCCTCGGCGTAGTCCCAGACGTAGGCGGCCACCACCCCGGCCGGCCGGGCCACCCGGGCGAACTCCGTCACCGCCCGCGCGGGCTCCGGCACGAAGTTGAGCGTCAATCCGCTGACCACCACGTCCACGACGTGATCGGGCAGCGGCAGCGCCCGGGCGTCACCGACCTGGAAGGCCGCCCGGGGGTCGGTGACCCGGGTACGCGCGACCGCGACGAAACCCTCCGACGGGTCGACGCCGGTTATCTCGACGGGATCGTCGTGGGTGAGGATCGTCGAGGTCAGCGCCCCGGTGCCGCAGCCCACATCGAGCCAGCGCCGCCCTGGCGGCACGGCCAACCCGCGCAGGAAGTCCACAGCCACCAGGCGGCTCCACCGACCCACGTACGCCTCGTACGCGTCGCCGTTCGCCCACACCGGCTGCGCCATCCCGGAACGATACGACAGGCCAGGGCTGTCGATGCTGGTGTTCAGTCGAGATGGTCGGCGGGGGCGGTCTGGAGCAGCCAGGCCAGCGGCATCCGTGCCCGCGTCTCGTAGGTGCCGTCCCCGCTCAGCCGGTGCAGGGTGACCGTCTGCGCGCCGTCCCGATCGACCACCCAGTACTGCGGGATCCCCGCCGACGCGTACTCGCGGACCTTGGTAACCGAGTCCATCGCCTCCGAGCCCGGCGAGACGATCTCCACGACGAGTACGACGTCGGCGACCGCGGCCCAGACGCTGCGGGACGGCGGCATATGCCAGACACTCAGATCGGGGATGCCGGCGCCGAGCACCGCACTCGGAGGCTCAGCGACGTCGCCGCGCCGGGTCGAGCAGGGCGGGCGGGGTGTCGAACTTCTCGTGTGCGGCAAGGTCGACCCCCGGTGCGACGATGGCGTCGATCGCGTCGAGCACGTCGTTGGGGAGCACGGTGTCCGCGGCGGCGAGCTGGGCGTGCAGGTGGTCGATGGTGCGGGGGCCGATGATCGCGCTGGTCACCGCCGGGTGCGCGGTAACGAACCCGAGGGCGAGCTGGATCAGGGTGAGCCCCGCCTGGTCGGCGACGGTGGCCAGTTGCTCGACGGCGGCGAGGCGGGCCTGGTTGGCCGGGACGCTGAGGTCGAAGCGGGCGGGCAGCAGCGCCGAGCGGCTGGTGGTGATCTCCCGGCCGGCGCGGACCGCACCGGAGAGCCAGCCCGAGGCGAGCGGGCTCCAGGCGAGCACACCGAGCCCGTACTGCTCGGTCACGGGCAGGACGTGGGCCTCGATCCCTCGTTGCAGGATCGAGTAGCTGGGCTGCTCGGTGACGTAACGGCTCAGGTGGTGCTCCCGCGCGGCCCACTCGGCCTGCACGAGGCGGTACGCGGGGAAGGTCGAGGAGCCGAAGTAGCGGATCTTTCCCGCCCGTTGCAGGTCGGTCAGCGCCGACAGGGTCTCCTCGTCGCTGGTGGTCGGGTCCCACCTGTGGATCTGGTAGAGGTCGACATGGTCGACGCCGAGGCGGCGCAGGCTGTTGTCCAACTCGGTGACCAGCCAACGGCGCGAGCTGCCCCGCTGGTTGCGCTCGTCGCCCATCGGCATGCCGGCCTTCGTGGCCAGCACGATGTCGTCGCGGCGGCCGGCGATGGCCTTGCCGACCATCTCCTCCGACTCGCCCTGGCTGTACATGTCGGCGGTGTCGATCAGGTTGATCCCGGCGTCCAGCGCCGCGTCGACGATCGCCGTCGCCTCGCTCTGGGTGGTGTGCCCCAGCTTGCCGAAGTTCATCGCGCCGAGCACGAGGGTGCTGACCTGGACGCCGGTGCGTCCCAGGGTGCGGTACTGCATGGCTGTTCCTCCTTGGAAGGGTGAGGTGGCACCGGCCCACCCGCTCTGGCATCCTGAGCAAGTGGAACCATGTTCCGCTAAGAACGATACGGAACATGGTTCCGTTTGCCAAGTCGAGTAATGGGGGTAACGGCGCGGTGGCCGACATCGACAGCGGGTCGGGGGGATCGACCCCGCGGAAGCGGGCCGACGCCCGGCGCAACGAGGCGACGCTGCTGGAAGCCGCCGCCTCGGCCTTCGCCACCTCGGGCGTGGACGCGCCCGTACGCGACATCGCCGCCCGGGCCGGCGTCGGTGTGGGCACGATCTACCGCCACTTCCCGACCCGCGCCGACCTGATCGTCGCCGTCTACCGGCACCAGGTCGAGGCATGCGCGGCGGCTGGCCCGAGGCTGCTGGCCGACAGCAGCACACCGCACGCCGCCCTCGCCCAGTGGATCAACCTCTTCGTCGACTTCCTGGTCACCAAGCACGGCCTCGCCGAGGCGCTACAGTCCGACAACGCGGCCTTCGAGACCCTGCACGCCTACTTCCTGGACCGCCTCGTGCCGGTATGCGCCCACCTGCTCGACGCCGCCGCCACGGCCGGCGAGATCCGCCCCGACGTGACCGCCTTCGAGTTGCTGCGCGGTGTCGGCAATCTCTGCATCGGCGCCGGCGAACCCCGCTACGACGCCCGTCGCATGGTCGACCTCCTCGTCGCCGGCCTGCGCCAAGGCCGGAACACCGGGCCGCGATAGCTTATTGATCATGGTGGAATGGGAGCTTCGGCCGGCCTCGGTGACGGATGTCGAGGCGGTGGCCGAGTTACGGGCGGTGGTGCTGCGGGCCGATCTGGAGCGGCTCGGGCGGTACGACGACCAGCGGGTGCGGCAGCGCCTGCGGGACGGTTTCGCACCGGCGTACACCTGGGTTGTCGAGGTGGACGGTGCGTTCGCCGGCTGCGTGGCGCTGCGGCCCGACGCGGACGCCCACTGGCTGGAGCACTTCTACCTGGCCCCGCAGCTACAGGGCAGCGGCATCGGCACAGCCGTGCTGCGCGAGTTGCTGGACCGGTGCGACCGTGCCGGCACGCCGGTGCGGCTGAACGTGCTGCGGGGCAGCCCGGCCCGGCGGCTGTACGAGCGGCACGGTTTCACGCTCGACACCGAGGATCCGGTGGACGTGTTCATGGTCCGCGCACCCCGGACGATCATCGAAGAGTTCCCAACGGTGTCAATGTAACGTTGACAGATGACGTCGGAGCTGGCTCGGTTGGTGGAGGTTCGCGCTACCCGCGCCCGTCTGGACGAGCAGGAGCTGGAGATCATCGACCGGGCGCGCCACGACGGTGCTACCTGGGCGCAGATCGCGACGGCACTCGGCCTCGGCAGCCGGCAGGCCGCCGAACAGCGTCGACAACGGCTTGTGGCGGCGCGGTGGTCGCGGCGGCGGCAGCTCGACCTCCAACTGCCCCCGCAGATCTCGGCGTTGCGGGCGGCGGTGGCCGACCTCGGCCGGTGGATCGGTGCCGATCAGCGGTGGGACAGCCGATTTCGTCGGGCGGCCCTCGTACGGAGCACTGTGGACGCCGCGCTGGATGCCGCCCCGGGCTCGCTGCACGCGTTGGCAGTGCACCTCGCCACCGATCTCGCCGAGGCGGGCGAGCGACTGCCCGCGCCCGCCCGCACCGCCGCGACGAAGCTCGACGTCGCCTTGTCAACGTCTCGTTGACAGGGCACGGCGGCATTGCCTGCATTCCGCTCAAGCTTGAGGATGTGAGTCACCTCGACTCAACTCGGAGTGCTCATGCGTCGCAACGCGGGCCTGTTCGTGGCGATCTCCCTCCTGTCCGGCTTCGGCAGCAGCGCCATGTCCCTGGTCGCCGGCATCTGGATCCTGGACCTCACCGGCTCGACCAGCCTCGCCGCTCTCGCCGGGCTCTGCGTGTACGCCCCGGTTCTCGCCGGCCCGTGGCTCGGCGGTCTGCTCGACCGGGCGCCCCGACGGCCCCTGGTCATCGCCGTCAACCTCATGCTGGCCGCCGCCCTGCTGACACTCCTCGCGGTGCGCGGGGCGGGCCAGACCTGGCTCCTCTTCGCCGTCTCGTGCGCCTACGGCGTCAGCTACGTGCTGATCGACGCCGGCGAGACGGCGCTGCTGCCGTCGGCGCTGGCACCGGCCGAACTCGGCGACGTCAACGGGTGGCGCTCCAGCGCACAGGAGGGCATGAAGCTCCTCGCTCCCCTGGCCGGGGCCGGTCTCTACGCGTGGCGGGGCGGCCACGCGGTCGCCGTCCTCAGCGCGGCCATGCCGATCCTGGTCGCCACCCTGTACGCGGCGCTCCGCCTGAACCGGACGCCCTCGGACCAGCCCGCCGAACGCCGCGGCGGCCCGCGTACCGGACCGATGGTCCTGTTTGGACAGCGAGCGACACGTCTGCCGGTCGTGCTCGCCGCGGTGTCGATCGCCATGTCCGGCTTCACCACGGCGGGGATCTACGCGGTCGTCGTGACCGAGCTACGCCTGCCGACGACGTTCCTGGGGGTGCTGGCCAGCGCGCAGGGCGCCGGTTCCATTCTCGGTGGCCTGATCGTCGGTCGGCTCATCGCGGCGAAAGGTCCCGGTGCCGTCGGTGTCGCCGGAACGGCGCTGTTCGCGATCGGCTGCCTGGCACGTTGCCTGCCGTGGTGGCCGGCCACTGTCGTCGGGGCGGTGGTGGCCGGCGTCGGGCTGCCCTGGACCCTGGTCGCGGCGGTGACCGCCGTGCAGACCCACACGCCGTCGGCGCTGCTGGGGCGGGTCTCCGCGACGGCCAACACCGCGATGTTCGGGCCGCTCGTCGTGGCGATCCCGCTCGGCTCCGCGGCCGTGCACCTCGGCGCCCGCCCGCCGCTCATCGCCGCCGCGGCGATCTGCCTGACAGCCGTGGTGGCCACGTTCCAGGTCGCGCGGCGTGGTTGACTATCGAACCATGCCGCTCAGTCCGGACGAGGTCGAGCTGTTCGAGCACTCCAGGGCCCGCCTGGAGGCGATCGCCTACCGCCTGCTGGGCTCGGCCAGCGACGCGGAGGACGCCGTCCAGGACACCTTCCTCCGCTGGCAGGGCGCCGACCGGGAGCACATCGAGACGCCCGAGGCGTGGCTGACGAAGGTCCTCACCAACGTGTGCCTGAATCAGCTGACCTCGGCGCGGGCCAGGCGGGAGACCTATGTGGGCACCTGGCTGCCCGAGCCGGTCCTCGCCGGCGACCGGATGCTCGGCCCGCTCGACACCGCCGAGCAGCGCGAGTCGGTCTCGATGGCGGTGCTCACCCTGCTGGAACGGTTGTCGCCAAACGAGCGCGCGGTGTACGTGCTGCGGGAGGCCTTCGGCTACTCGCACGGCGAGATCGCCGAGATCCTCGGCATCACCGAGTCGAACTGCCAGCAGACCTACCGGCGTGCCAAGCAGCACGTCACCGCCGAGCGGGCCCGCGCGGAGGTCGACCAGGCCGCCGCGCGGAGGATCGTCGCGGAGTTCCTCACGGCGGCCAACAACGGCGAGATCCAGCGGCTGGTGGAGTTGCTGACCGACAACGCGACGAGCACCGCCGACGGCGGCGGCAAGATCCCGGCCCGGGCCGCGCCGATCGTCGGCGCGTTGGCGGTGGCGAAGTTCCTGCGCGGCCTCTTCAAACCGGCCGACGTCAAACGGGACCTGGTCGGTGGCAGCCCCGCCCTGTACGTCACCACCGCCAACGGCGCTCCGGCGGTGGTGGTCGTGATCGACGACCGGGTCATCGGCGTGATGTCCCTGGAGGTGACGCCCGAGGGTGTCACGGCCATCCACAACCAGGTCAACCCCGACAAGCTCGTCCGCGCCACCCGGCAGTGGTCCGCCTCCGAGCACGAGGAGCCCACCCTCCACGTCTGGTGACGTGCGGTGCGGCTGCTCAGTTCTCGCCGGCGGTGATCAGGCCGGTCTCGTAGGCGCAGATCACCGCCTGGGTGCGGTCGCGGAGGCCGAGTTTGGTCAGCACGTTGCTGACGTGGGTCTTCACGGTGTGCTCGCTGACCACCAGGGTCTGCGCGATCTCCGCGTTGGCCAGGCCGCGGCCCAGCAGGTGCAGGGTCTCCCGTTCGCGGGTGGTGAGCACGTCGAGGCGGGCGTCGGGCGCGGCGACCAACCGGGGCGATCCGGGCCGGCGGCGGCCGGTGATGTCCGAGATGATCTGCCGGGTCACCGACGGGGCCAGCAGCGAGTCACCGGCGGCCACGACCCGCACGGCGTGGACGAGGTCGTCGCGGCGCACGTCCTTGAGCAGGAAACCACTGGCCCCGGCGTAGAGCGCCTCGTAGATGTAGTCGTCCTGGTCGAAGGTGGTCAGCATGATCACCCGACTGGCGCTCTCCGCGCAGATGCGGCGGGCGGCCTCGATGCCGTCCATCGTCGGCATGCGGATGTCCAGGAGCGTCACCTCCGGCTGGTGCTCCCGGACGGCGGCCACGGCCGCGGCTCCGTCACCGACGTCGGCGACGACGGTGATGTCCGGCTGGGCGTCGAGGATCATGGAGAATCCGCTGCGGACAAGCTCCTGGTCGTCTGCGATCACCACCCGAATCGTCACGCCGGGAACGGTAGCCGAGCCTCGACGGTGAACCCGCGTCCACCTATGACCGGTTCGGCACGCGCCGTACCGCCGCAGGCGGTCGCGCGTTCCCGGATGCCGACGAGGCCGTGTCCGCCGCCCAGGCCGCCGGTGCCGGCGCCGTCGTCGGTCACGGTGACCGTGAGGGCATCGGGCGACCAGCCGAGGTGTACGTCGACAGTGCTGGCCGCCGCGTGCTTGACCGCGTTGGTGAGGGCCTCCTGCACGATCCGGTACGCGGCCAACTCCACGTCGGCCGAGACCGGGCGCGGCTCGCCGGTCACCCGCAGGCCGGCCACCGGAACACCGTCGATAAGCGTCCGCAGTTGGGCCAGGGTGGGCTGCGGGTTGCGGGGCCCGGGCTCGGAGCGCAGCAGGCCGAGCATGCCGCGCAGTTGCACCATGGCGTCCCGGCCGGCGGAGGCGATCGCGTCGAACGCCGCCTCGGCCCGGTCCGGTGCGGTGCGTACCGCGACCGGCCCGGCCTCGGCCTGCACGATCATCAGGCTCACCGCGTGGGACAGCACGTCGTGCATCTCCCGGGCGATCCGGGCCCGCTCGCGGACGGCGGCCCGATCGGCCTCGAACTCGCGCTCACGCTCGGCCCGCAGCGCCCGGTCCTCCAGGGCGGTCGCGCGCTCCTGCCGGGCGGCGCTGAGCCGACCCAACACGTACGCGGTGAAGAAGACCAGGAAGGTGTAGAAGTACTCGCTGAGGCGGTTGGTGTTGAACGCCACCCCCGCGGCCACCCCCGGGAAGGTCGCGGCGAGTGCCGCCCAGCGCTGCCGGCGGCCACCGAGTGCGGCGACCGTGTAGAGGGCCACCAGCCCGCCGTACGCGAGCGGCTGCCCCGGCGCGTCCGCGGCCTTACCCGCGATCGTGGCCAGTGCCACCACCAGCAGGACGGTGAGCGGCACCCGTCGCCGCCAGATCAGCGGGATCGCCGTACCGGCGGTCAGCAGGTAGGCCAGCGGCCCGGGCTCGCCACCCGGTCGGGGAAGCACGAACGGCAGGGACACCGCGATCAGGACGAACACGGTGACCGCCGCGTCCACCACGTACGGGTTGGTGGTACGCACGAGACGGGCAAGCGACATCGCGACAGTATTCACAGCCCCTGACCTCCTCCCCCATGGGCACCCGATCCCCCGGTGGTTGGGGGGACCGGTTCGGGACTCGTCACTCAGGCGAGAGCGGGCACCGGCTGCGTCGGGGCGGCGACTGCGCCCCGGGCCAGCGGGAGGAAGGAGACCAGCAGCAGGGCCGAGCCCAGCGGGATCAGGTCCTTGTCGATGAACGGCGTGGCGAGGTCGGCCAGCACCAGCACCGGCGTCCACAGCTTGACCCGGCGCTGCACGGCGAGCAGGACGACCAGCACGAGCTGGCCGAGATAGAAGGCGTAGGGCCCGAAGTCGTAGGCCAGCTGCGAGATGCCGGGCAGGGTACGCACATCGTGGATGATCATGCTCATGCCGTAGTTGTCGGTGGCCAGGAAGCCGGCGACGAGGTCGATCGAGAACTGGGTGATCAGCGCCAGCGCCCCGACGGTGCCGGCCGCAGCGCTCACCGTCGCGAGGGTCCGGCCGCCAGCCATGCCGCGCATCTGCCAGAACACCGAGATGAACGCGACGAGCGCGCCGAGGAACGCGAGGTGCCCGATGGTCCAGGCCGGACCGGGACCGCGAACACCGTCCAGGCCGTCGATCAGACGGATGATGCCGTAGCCCATGACCAGGACGGGGGCGGCGATGAATGCGGGGCGAAACTGCATTGTGGTGACTCCTTGGGAGGCGTTTCACGTCGGTTGTTCGACGTGATTGAGCCTGCCGTTTCGCCGCCGCTCGGACATCGCTCCGCCCGGCGATCTTGCCGCTGCCCGGCACCTCCCCCGCACGCATGAGCCTCTCCCTCGCACGGGCGATTGGAGATCAACGCCTGGTGACCCAGGTCATAGCCCGGCCCTGTCAGGAATCGCGCCGCTGTCCGGTTCAGGAAGCGACCACCACCGAGACAGGAGTGCCACCATGAAGCACCGCATCGTCGTCCTCGGAGCGGGGTACGCCGGAGCCATGGCCGCCGGGCGCCTCGCCAAGCGGCTGCACCCGGACGACACCGAGATCACCCTCGTCAACGCCGACGAGGACTTCGTCGAGCGGGTCCGCATGCACCAACTCGCCACCGGCCACGACCTCAAGCGCCGCCCGCTGAGCGAGGTCTACGCCGGCACCGGCGTCAAGCCCCAGCTGGCGCGGGTCACCGCCGTCGACGCCGACCGCCGGACCGTCGCGCTCACCGACGACCACGGCACCGACGAGATCGCGTACGACACTCTCGTCTACGCCCTCGGCAGCGCCGCCGCGGACCATGGCGTCCCCGGGGTCGTCGAGCACGCGTACGACATCGCCGGCCGGCCCTCGGCGCTGCGGTTGCGCGACCGCCTCGCCCACCTCGCGGCCGGCGGGACCGTGCTCGTCGTCGGCGGCGGCCTCACCGGCCTCGAAGCGGTCACCGAGATCGCCGAGACCCGGCCGGACCTCGATGTCGCGCTCGCCGCCCGCGGCGGTCTCGGCGACTGGCTCAACGGCAAGGCGCAGCAGCACCTGCGCGGCGTCTGCGACCGGCTCGGCATCACCGTGCACGAGCACACCGACATCGCGCGGGTCGAGGCGGCCGGTGCGGTCACCCGCGACGGTCGGCAGATCCCCGCTGAGGTGACCGTCTGGACGACCGGCTTCGCCGTGCACCCCATCGCCGCCGCCACGACCCTCGCGGTCGCGGAGACCGGGCAGATCATCGTCGACGCCAGCATGCGGTCGGTCTCACACCCCGAGGTGTACGCGGTGGGCGACGCCGCGATCGCCGAGGGACCGGGCGGGAAGCCACTGCGGATGTCCTGCGCCTCGGGTATCCCGATGGCCTGGCAGGCCGCCGACGCCATCGCCGCACGGCTGACCGGTCGGGCGAAGTTCCCGAAGGCCCCGCTGCGCTACTTCAACCAGTGCATCAGCCTCGGCCGCCGCGACGGCATCATCCAGTACGTGACCGCCGACGACCGGGCCAGGCCGGCCCTCCTCACCGGGAAGCTGGCGGCCCGGTACAAGGAGTTCGTCTGCGCGGGCGCAGCCTGGAGCATCGCGCACCCGGTCCTGTACCCGGTCCGCCGCCACCGCGTCGTCCCGACCCGGACGGAGATCCGCACGGCCGCGTCGTGACCGGACGTGCGCCAGCCCTGGGCTGACGCGACGGCGGCGGCTCTCATGGCCCTACCTGAGTCGGCGCCCCGAACCTGCTAGCTGTCGCCGTAGTGATACCGGCAGGCGATGATCTCGACGTCATCCTTGGCGATCCGGTACACCAGCCGGTGTTCACGATCGATGCGGCGGGACCAGAAGCCGGACAGCTCTCCCCGAAGGGGCTCCGGCTTTCCGATGCCCTCGTACCCGTTGTCGGGCGGGCCACAGCCCCGGTGGGAGCGGCCCGCCCGCATGCACCCGAAGCCGACTATCCGGGGTAGTTCCAACCGGCTTGAGCTGGCGCGGCCATCCAGGTGACGGCCAGGATGGCTCCGAGGGCAGTTGCGTAGATAAGACGACGGATTCGCATGAGCTCTCCCTCTCCAGGGGTGTGTGCTGCCGCTTGAAAGGCGACAGCGCGGACGGATCGTTGGGGCCCCACGTATCGGCGAAACTCGTCACCCAATCCTGCTGGCCAGCGTCCCGGGCGACCTGTCTTCAGCGTATTGACGCCACCTCAGCGTCCGCCACGGTCGATGCCTGTTCCGAACAGAGGCACCCTGTCCTGGCTGCTCACAGGTCTGTTCGGAGTTGTTCGGGCCACTCAGCGCTCGGCCCGCTGTCGCTGCATCAGGGTGTCACCCGGGTGGCCGGGCTGTCGCCCGGCAGACCCCCCGCGTCGCGGTCCGTCTCGACCGGCGGCAGCGGGGTGGTCCCGAGGACACCGCCGGTTCTGGAGTACGCGGTGAGGGTGGCCGGCTGGTCCGGTGGCACCCGGGTGGTGCCGGCGTTCGACGCGTCGAGGGCGACCGTGGTCGGGGGTGCGCCTCCGACCGTCACCATGACGCGGGCCGCGTCCGGCGGGGCGATCACCCGCACCTCGCCGGTGGGGGGCCGGGCGCCGTCCTCGGTCCGGACCCGCCAGCCGACCGGTCGCTGGTCGGCGCCGTCGGCCGGCAACAGCAGCCGCAGGTCGATCCACCAGCCGGTCCGATCGTCGCCGTGCATGGCGTAAGCGATCACTCCACCGCCGGCCGGCTGCACGGTGAGCAGCGCGGCGGCCCGGCCGTTCCCGCTACCCGACCACCGCACCCGTACGGTCGCGCCGGCGGCCGGGAGGTGGCTGTCCTGGAGTGCCGTATGGACGAAGTTGCGGAGGTTGGCGTCGTCGAGCGGCGCGCCTCGGGCGGGTCGGCGAGCACCGGTGAGCAGGGCGTCCATCGCCGGGCCGGTCGGGTCGAGTCCGGCGTACGGGCCACCGCCCAGACCGCCCTGGAAGAACACCCGGTCGCCGCGGCTGACCCGGACGACGGGTTCGTGCGGCAGGGGTTCGGGAGGCAGCACGGCGAACCCGACTCCGCCGCCGTCCGCCCTGGCGATGTCCTGGTACTCCACCGTCCCCGTCGACGTGTATCGGGGGGCGCCACTGATCGTCACTGTGGATTCGGGCGGACCAACGGCGACCGCGAACCCGGCCCGGTCGGGGTAGGCCTGCATCAGCGTCATCACCGGGTCGTCGTCACCCTCGCTGTGACCGCCGTACCGCATCTGCTGGGCACCGGCTCCGGCCGGACCCACGTACCAGACCAGTGCCTCCCTGGTCAGCAGGCCGAACCGCAGCGGCACCGCGACCAGCGCGACCCGGTGGCCCGGCTGGTCACTGCCGTAGACCAGCCGGATCCGGTCACGGTCGCCGACCTTCCATTCACCCACCGGGGCGTCGATTCGCACCGGCGGATCGGCGCTGATCCGCGTCCGGAGCGCGTCCAGCCAGGCACGGTCCCCGGCCAGCGCTCCCCGCGGTGGCGCGTCGAGCAGCGCCGTCGGAGTGGCGGCGACCGCGATGCCCGGTGCCCATCCGGGCAGCGGAACCACGTTGGTCTGGACCCCGACGAGCGCGACCCCGACCGCGGCGGCCAACGCCGTGCGGACCAGCCGCGTCCGCTGGTGCCGTCGCTCCCGGCGGGCGAACCCCGGCCAGGGATCCTCGGGTACGTCGACGGCGTGCGCGGCCTGCCGCAGCGCCGGACTGAGCGTCGAATTGGCGAAGCTTCCGGTCATGCCAGTTCCTCCTCGAGCCGTACCGGGGACTGAGCGGCGGGTGGGGCGGCGAAGTCGCTCCGCAGCCGGGCCAACCCGCGCGACGCCTGGCTCTTCACCGCGCCGACGGAGCAGCCGAGAACCTTGGCGGTGTCCGCCTCGCTGAGATCCTCGAAGTAACGCAGCACCAGTACCGCCTGCGTCCTGGGCGGTAATCGCCGCAACGCGGCGAGGAGCAGTTGCCGCTGCTCCACCTGCACGTACGCGTCATGCGTCGGCTGGCTGTCGCCGGTCAGCAGCGGCACCTCCAACGGCCGCCGTCGACGCCGCCAGGAGATCGCCGTGTTCACCATCGCCCGGCGTACGTAGACCTCGGGCGCGTCCCTGCGCAGCACCCGACCCCAGCGCCGATGGGTCTTCTCCAACGCCGACTGCGTCAGGTCCTCGGCTGTCCCCCGGTCACCGGTCAGCAGGTAGGCCGTTCGGAGCAGCGATCCCCACTGTCGTTGGACGAACAGCCGAAACTCTTCGTCGTCCTCGTGCCGACTCACGCCACCTCCAGGTCGCGTCCACCTCGCGTCTAAGTGCGGACGCAGAGTGAGACGCCACCGGCGGCCTCCGGGGTTGAGTGCAGGGTCGCACGCCGGGCGTCGTAGACATATCCCGCTCCGCGTCGACCGGGTGAGGTCGATGCGGAGCGGGACCGTCGGCGGTCTACCCGTCAGAACCCGGCCATTAGTAGGCCGAGCATTTCCAGGTCTTCCCGCCATCCTTCGAGTCGCAGAGCACGAGGATCTTGCCGAGGACCGGAAGGCTGAAAGTGAAGAGGTGGCCCTTGTTCTTCGCGTACACAACGCCGGACTTCTCGGCGATGTCGGCCAGCGCCCACTGGGGGTCCGGTCCGTTCACGGTCGCCACCCGGCGCATCGACTCGATGTCCTTGCCGTCGAGGAGTTCCTTGATCTCGTCCGCCGAGGGCTCACGATCACCGACCAGTGTGTCCACCGTGTACGGACCGTCGACGGCGACGCCCTTGGCCTTCTCGAAGGCGGCCTTCGTCTCGCCGACCGTGGTGGCGCCGGCGAGGTCAAGGGTGAGGATCAGGTCGCCCGTCCGACGCGACAGCAGGCACTCCCAGACGGACTTGCCCGAGGCGACGCACATGGTGAGGCACCACTCCCGGCCGTCGGGGGTGGACGAGGCGAAGAGCAGGGAGGTCGCTGTCCCGTTGTCGCCCCTGCCGTCGTACGCCCCGTCGGCGAGGTCGGCCATGGTGGTGCCGAGGACGTCCCGGCTGCCCGGGATCGTGCCGACGACCTTGACCCCGTCGACCTCCTTGCCGGCGGCGAGCGCTTCGAGTTGGTCGCCGGTGAGGTTCCGACCGCCGGTGTCGACGGCCAGCACCTTGTCCAGGTCGCCGACGGGCCGGCCGGTCAGGTCCTCGAACTGTCGAAGCATCGTGCCCGGTGCACCGGGGTGGTCGGTGACCGTCGTCCGGGCCTCGCCGTCGGCGGCCTGCGAGGGGGCGTACGAGGCGGTCAGCCCGACGATCAGTGCGGCCGTGACGATGGTGGCGCGCCTGGTGATGTCCCGCAGAGTTGTCATCCTGTCCTCATCTCAGTCGATCGGTGTCGGCGGGGCGGAACGCGCTACCAGCGACACGTGACGATGTCGCCGAAGTCGTTCGGGGAACCGACGTCGCAGTGGTCGTCGATCCACTCACCGATCTCGCCGATCGTGTCCACGATCCAGGCGAACACCGACTTGATCGCGCCCCAGATGCTGAAGTAGACGACTGTCGTCTCGGGGGTGCCGCCGGCCTCGTCGATGACGTCCTTCGTCGACATGGCGGCATTGGGCTTCTCGATGATGTCCAGCACCCGTATTCCGGTGTCGTCCTTGCCGGCCAGCAGCGCCTCGACCTGCTCCGGGGTCCGCTCCTTGCCGTCGTCGACCGCCACGATCGCGCGGTCGACCAGCACCTCTCGGCTGCCGCTGACGGCCTGGGCGATGCCAGCGATCTCGCCCACCGTGAGGTCGTTGCCGAGCGCGGGGCCGGTGAACCGCCGGACCGAGACCGCACCCGCCGGGTCGATCTGGATCTCGCCGGCGGCGATCATGTCGTCCGCAGCGAACGGTGCCCAGGCGAACGTCCACTTCCCGGCGACGCAGCGGAACTGGCCGTACTCCCGGCCTTCGGGCGCGGTCTCGGTCCGGACGATCTCGCCGCGCTCGTCGACGTGCTGGACCACGCAGTCGGCGCCCTTCTGCGGCGGCTTGTCGGCCTGGGCCACGGCGGCGGAGGACATGGCCAGCACCGTCCCGCTGACCACCCCGATCACCGCGAGGCGGTGTGCCAAACGACTCATCGAACGCTCCATTCCTGGTGCGGAAGAAACTGGTGTCCGAAGAGTGCCGGGCCGCGCTGAAGCGGCCCGGAAACGGCGCGGAAAGCGGGGTACGTCAGCGAAACCGCGTGGCGTCGAGCTGTTCGAGGTCGGCGCGGATCGAGTCGGCGTCGGCATCGCCGAGTTCGTCGAGAATGGTCAGGGCTCGGCGCCACGCGGCACGGGTGGCGGCGAGGTCGCCCAGGGTGCGGTGACTGCCCCCGAGATTGACGTACGTGCTCGCTTCGGCGTAGCGGTCGTTGACCTGGGTGAAGAGTTCGAGGGCGTGCTCGTAGCAGGCGACCGCCCGCCGGTCGTCCCCGAGTTGGTGGTGGGCGTGGCCGAGGCTGTCCCAGGTGTCGGCCTGCCCCTGGACGTCGTCCACCTCCTGCAACATCCGCAGCGCCTCGCCGCACGATTCGAGGGCGTGGTGGTAGTTGCCGAGCAGCGCCTCCTGCCAACCGACCGCGTTGAGGGTGTACCCCTGCCCGGCCCGGTTCCCGGCCCCCCGGAACAGGGTCAGCGCCCGCCGGGAATGGCGCAGCGCCTGCTGGTGCTGCCCCTGCCGCTCCGCCAGTTGGCCAAGGTTCAGGCAGGTGTGCGCCCGGCCGGCGTCGTCGCCGACGTCGGTGAACAGGTCGAACGCGCGCCGCAGGTGGTCGTCGGCCTCGTCGTACCGGCGCAGGCGGGAGCAGGCGAGACCGAGGCTGCGGTGCGCGTGGCCCTGCCCCGCCTGATCCCCGATGCGGGACGCGGCGGCCAGGGCGATCCGTTGCGTGCCGAGCCAGTCCTGCCAGTGCCCCTGCCGGTGCAGAAAGCCGGCCATGGTCCAGGCCAGCCGCCAGGCGTGTCCCTCGAACCCGGACCGCGCCGCGAGCGGTACGGCGGCGAGCAGGACGGGGACCTCGGTGGCGAACCACGCCGCGGCGGCCGACCGGCTCCTGGGGCGCTCCGGCGTCACGCCAACCGGGGGTTGCGGGAGGCTGATCGCGCTGAAGTGCGGGTGCAGTGCGAGGTCGGCGGCGTGGGCGGTGTGCAGGCAGTGGTCGAGCAGCCGATGCATCGCGTCTTGACGCTCGGCCGGTGGTTCGGCCTCCTCGGCGAGGTTGGCGGCGTACGCGCGCAGCAGGTCGTGGAACGCGTAGCGCCCGTACGTGTGCTCGGTGAAGAGGTTCGCCCGGGTCAGCTCGGTGAGCAGCGGGCCGATCGCCTGCCCGTCGACGCCGGCCAGGCTGGCCACGGCCGGGGCCGAGACGTCCGGGCCGGGGTGCAGGCTCAGCAGCCGGAACAGCCGGGCCGCCGGCGGGCTGAGGGTCCGGCACGACCAGGAGAAGACCGCCCGTACGTCGGTGGCCTCGTCGCCGGCGCGGAAGGCGTCCAGGTCGCCCAGTTCACCGGCGACGGCGGCCAACGAGAAGTGCCGGTTGGTGGCGGCTCTGGCGGCCACGATGGCCAGGGCGATGGGCAGCCGCGCGCAGCGGTCGGCGATGGTGTCGGCCGCCGCGGGTTCGGCGGCGACCTGGCGCTCCCCGAGCCGGCGGACCAGCATGTCGCGGGCTTCGCCGGGGCTCAGCAGGTCGAGGGGCACCGGTTGGGCGCTTTCGGTGACGACCAGCGGGATGAGCTGGTCGCGGCTGGTGACGATCGCGAGGCAGTCCGGTGAGCCGGGCAGCAGCGGCCGGACCTGTTCCGCGTCGCGCGCGTTGTCCAGCAGCACCAGCAGACGCTTGCCCGCCACGGTTGTGCGGTACAGGCTCACCATCGTGTCCGGGTCGCTGGGCATCCGTGCCACCGGAACGCCGAGCGCCTCCAGGAATCCGCGCAGCGCCCGCGCCGGGTCCGTCGGTGTGGCCGCCGGGTCGAAGCCGCGCAGGTTGACGTAGAGCTGCCCGTCGGGGAAGCGCGCGGCCGCGCGGTGCGCCCAGTGCACGGCGAGCGCGGTCTTGCCGACGCCCGCGGTCCCGGACACCACGACGGCGCCGCCCCGGTCGACGAGCGCGTCGAGGGCGGCAAGCTGCGCGTCGCGTCCGGTGAACGTGGGTACGGGAGGAGGCAGTTGCGCCGCGACCCGTGCCGCCGCGGCCGGGGCAGGTGCGGCGAGCGCGGTGTCCTGGCGCAGGATGGCGCACTCCAGGTCCCGTAGCCGCGGACCGGGGTCGATGCCGAGGTTCTCTCGCAGGTTGTCGCGCAGCCGCCGGTACGTGGCGACCGCCTCGCCCTGTCGGCCGTCGCGGTACAGGGCGAGCATCAACTGGGCGTGCAAATGCTCGTCGAAGGGGTGTTCTCGAACGAGCCGTTCCAACCCGGGGACCAGCCCGGCGTGCTCCCCGACGGACAACCGGGCCTCGGCCAGCGATCGTTCGGCCTCCAACCGCAGGCGTGCCAGGTGTTCCGCCTGCTCCTCAAGCCAGGGCGAACCGGCCACGTCGGCCAGCGGTGGACCCCGCCACAGTGCCATGGCGGCCGTCAGGTGCTCCACCTGCTCGTTCCGGTCCGTCGAGCGCCGGGCCAGCTCGATGAGACGCTCGGCGGCCTGGACATCCGTGGAGTCCGGCCCCGTGTCGAGCAGATAGCCGGGCTGGCGCGCCACGATCGAGCCGGGCTCGCCGAGCACCCCGCGTAGGTAGGAGACGTGGCGCTGCAACGTGTTCGCCGCGGTGGCCGGTAGCTGGTCGCCCCAGACCACGTCGATGAGCCGATCGACGCTGACCACCCGGCCCACGTTCAGCGCCAACGTCGCCAGTACCGCCTTGCGGCGCAGGCCGTTCACCGCCTGCGGTCTGCCGGCGACGACCACCTCCACCGGCCCGAGCAGCCTGACGCGTACGCCCGTGCCAGCCATTGACATCACCGAATCAGGCTAAATCTCCAGTCCGGCAAGCTCGGTCTGTTCGTCGCGATCTGGACACGATGCGGCGGCCCGCCGGGCTGCCGGCACTACCAATACCCCCAGGGGGTAGTTACGCTGTGGGAATGCGCGAACGGGTGATCCTCGTCGTCGGGTACGACGGGGCCGAGCTGCTCGACATCGCCTGCGTCACGTCCAGTCTCGACATCGCCAACCGGATCGGCGCCGCGCCGCCGTACCGGATCGTCCTGGCCACCCCCGGTCAGCGGGAGATCACCTGCGACTCCGGGTTGCGACTGGCGGGCGAGGCGAGCCTGGAACGGTTCACCGGGCCGGTGCACACCCTGCTGGTGACCGGCGGCCGTGGGCATGAGCGGGCGGCGGCGAGCCGGCACCTCGTCGGCCACGTCCGGCGGCTGGCCGGTCTGGCGGAGCGGGTCGCGTCGGTCTGCACCGGGTCGACGGTGCTGGCCGAGGCCGGTCTGCTCAACGGCCGGCGGGCCACCACGCACTGGATGTACGCCCACCGGCTGGCGGAGCGGTTCCCCGACGTACGGGTCGACGCCGAACCGATCTACGTCCGGGACGGCACCGTCGCGACCTCCGGTGGCATGACGAGCGCACTGGACCTGACCCTCGCCTTCATCGAGGAGGATCACGGGGCTGCGCTGGCCCGGGGCGTGGCGATGGGCACTGTGGCGTACCTGCAACGACCGGGCGGGCAGGCCCAGATGAGCATGTTCCTGGCCCGCCGGACCACCGACGACGTCCTGGTCCGCGAGATCAGCGACCACATCGTGAGCCACCTCGCCGACGACCTGAGCACCGCGGCGATGGCCCGGCTCACCGGCGTCAGCGAGCGTCACCTGTTCCGACTGTTCGTCGACCACCTCGGGCAGACGCCGGGGCGCTACGTGCGCCGGGTGCGGACGGAGGCCGCCGCGCAACTGCTGGCCTCGACCGGCCTGCCACTGGTGGCGGTGGCGCGACGATGCGGATTCGGCTCGCCGGAGTCACTGCGGCAGGCGTTCGTCGACCGGTACGCCATGCCGCCTTCCCGCTACCGGACGATGCGGGCGGCGGCTCCCACCGGTTGATGCCACGGCTTCGGCCCAGCGCCCCAGCGATTCGGACACGATCGATCCCGAAACGGTGCCGACCGCGGCGACGCCGCCAGGATCGTGGCCATGACTGAACAGTCGTCAGTGCGCAGGCCGCGACTGGCCGACCGGTGGCCGATCGCAGTCGCGCTCGTCGTCGTCGCGGGCGCGACCACCGTGATCGCCCTGGTGAACGAGCAGGCGGAGCTGTTCGGGCCGGCGGTGGCCACCATGGCCGGTATCTACCTCATGGCGTACGCCCTCGGCCGGCCGTGGACCGCGTGGCTGGCATTCGTCATCCTGAGCGCCGTGGTGACCGGCCTGCACCTGCTGGCACGGCTGCTCGCGCTGCCGGTCGACCCGGCGGTCGGGATGACACTGCTGCTGGTGCCGTTGTGGGTCTGGGCGGCAACTCGACGTCGGTTCAGCCCGGTCCGGACGTTCTCGGTGCAGACCGCCGGCATGATGGTCTTCGGCGCGATCACTCTGCTGACCGCGGCGACGCAACCGCAGGTGGGCACCGCCGTGGCGGGTGTCGGCTTCCTGGCACACGGCATCTGGGACGCCTACCACTACCGGGCCCGGCTGGTGGTGACTCGCTCGTGGGCGCAGTTCTGCGCGGTTGTCGACCTCGGCGTGGGCATCGCACTGATCATCGCGGCCGTAGGCTGATACCCGGCACACACCGACGTCAATGGAGAGTCCGCAATGACCTCACGTAACGGCAAGGTGATCGTCAACCAGACCATCTCGGCCGACGGGTACTCGGCCGGGCTCAACCAGAGCGAGGACCGCCCGTTCGGTGACGACGGCGGTGACGGCTGGGGCGGCCGGCTGCATTCCTGGATGTTCGACTTCGGCGACGAGAACCGGGCCGAGGTCGACCAGATCGATGCCGTCGGCGCGGTCATCATGGGGCGCAACATGTTCGGCCCGATCCGTGGCGAGTGGGATCGGGAGTGGAACGGCTGGTGGGGTGAGGATCCGCCATTCCACACCCCGGTCTTCGTGCTCACCCACCACGCGCGCGAGCCGCAGCCGATGAAGGGCGGCACCACCTTCCACTTCGTCACCGACGGCATCGAGGCGGCGCTCGCACAGGCCCGCGCGGCGGCCGGTGACGGCGACGTCTCGATCCACGGCGGTGCCACCACCATCAACCAGTATCTCGCCGCCGGTCTGGTCGACGAGCTGCGGCTGCACATCGTGCCAGCCACCCTCGGCGCCGGCGTGCGGCTGTTCGAGGGCGTCCCGCCGCTGAACCTCGAACAGGTGACGGCGCGTGCGGCAAGCACCGTCCTGCACGTCACCTACCGCGTGCTCGTCACCCCCTCTCAGTAGCCTGCCCGACGAGCCGGCGGAAAGCCGGAGCGGCAGAGTCGTACGACGGAGGATGCGTTGTCTGCTATCGCGTCACTGACAGTGGTCCGCAGGGACAGCATCACCGAGCTGGCCCGCCTGGCCCGCACATCGCCGTCGTCGTTCCGCGCGTACCTGGCGGAACACGGGAGCAAGACGCGGCAGGAGTACGACTGGTCCGGGTACTGCATGCTCTACGTCCTGACCTATCTGGAGGAGCGCGGCATCGACCTGGAGCCGCCGGAGTTCAATGCCGAGTCGGAGGCCATCACCAGCGCGTACGGCCTGACCACGCTCATCACTCCGGCCCCAGGGTTACTGGATCAGCTCGACCCCGCCCAGCACCGCGAGGAGGAGTTGGTCGCCCACTTCGAGGAGATGGGGATGGACTTCGAGGAGAGCGGCACGGCCGGTCTGGACACGCTGAGGCTGTTGCGCGACTGCATCTCCGACCTCCGCGACAACCAGGTGTTGCTGCTCAACATCGGCTGAGTTGGAACGGTTGGGAAGGGTTCATCGAGCCGTTCGGCGAGGATGTGGATCTCCCATAGGCGTGGCTCTCACTCACCGGCTGCCGGGGCTTCTCGTCGGGCGGTCTCCCAGACCGGTCGCTGGGGCTCGTCGTTGTGCACGACGATGTCGGCGTGCCGAGTGGGGCGGACCGTAGCGAAGTAAAGCTGCTGCGAGGGGATGTAACGCTCGCGCCAGCGTCGTTCGATGTCGGCCCGAGTTGACGCCCGGCGCTCTCGGATCAGGGCACGATCCACTGTCTTCTCCAGTGCCGTCGACACGAAGATGCGCAGGTCCCACCGGTCGATCAGTTCGGGGCGCAGGAGGAAGACGCCGTCGAAGACGAGCACGGCGTCGGCTGGGGCGGTCGTGACCGGCGGGGACGCCACAGCATCCGCGTAGCGGTCGTAGACGGCAGGTTGGAAGCGTCGATCCCCGTCCGGCCCGAGCGGATCGAGCAGGACCCGGTTCAGCGCGTCGTTGTCGTGGGCGTCGTGGTAGCAGCCTTCGGCCGAGTACTCGCCGCGCGGATAACGCTGCGCTCGGGGAAAGAGGAAATCGTCGATCGTGGCGCGGATGACGTCACGGCCCTGCTCGCGCAGGACGACGGCCAACTCGTCGGCGAGGGTGGTCTTGCCGGCGGCAGGCGGTCCGTCGACGGCAACCCGCGTCGGGTGGGCGACCGCGATGGCCCCGACTGCCTCAGCCAAACGCCTTATCAGCTCGTCGCGAGTGCCTTGAACCATGCCACCATCCTGCCGGGTCTGTTGGCGCGGTGGCCGAAGCACCAGCAGCTTGAGAATTGTCGATGTCTGGCTGTAGCGTTCCGCCAGTGGGACGGCTGGTGGACCGACACCGTGACCTCGCCGGATGGCTGGTGACGCCGCTGCTCACCCTGGTAGCGGCTCCAGTATTGGCCTGCTTCATCGGGGTGTTGGGAAGCCTCGTGGACCACAACGGCCCGCCGGCGCTGTGCAAGGAGGCCATCGCTGAAAACATGTGCGAGGAGACCAGCCTCGGGGTGGTTGGCGCACATGTGGTCATCTCAGGCGCCATGTGGTTGCTGCTCTGGCTTATCCCGTGGTGGCGAGGTCTTCGCACGGTGCGCGTTCTGCTGGCCATCGCTGCGACCGTCGTTCTCGTACTCCTGCCAGTGCGGATGTTCAACTGGTCCTAGTCCACACCGGGCTGTGCTGGGGGCTGAGCTGGCCGCGCTACGGATTGTAGGGCGGGCGGGACTCGAACCCGCGACCGAGAGACTACGAGATCCAGATGAACGATCCAGCGGCCTGCCCGGCGGCCTTGGGATTAGAAGAAGATTGCGGATCGCTGGTGGCGTAGGTGCTTCCCTGGTCAGCCTGTCCGTCGCCGTCCGTTGCCCCTGGCGGCGGTCTTGGCTGCGCCGATGGCTATACAGTTGATCTATGGCGGCGGCTGAGAAAGGGAACGCCGGGCGCTTCCGCGATCCGAGGCATTGGCTGGGCGGCTTGGCTGCTGGCGAGGTCTTTGTCCGCTGCCCACGCTGTGCAGAACGCGCCTCGGTCCTTCCCTGTCCCGAGGAGCTGGCCGACGGTACTCGGCATGATGTTTGGCTGCGTCGTCGGCTTAGTTGTCTCGGTTGCGCGTATACGGACCTCTGGGATGCTCCTCGCCTCGCGAACAACGCGCGCGCCTTCCCTGAGTTCTCGGGTCCGAATGACCCCTACTTTGGCCTGCCACTCTGGTTGTCGACAGAGTGCCGTGGGCGCGTGCTCTGGGCGTACAACGCCGAGCACCTGCACCTGGTGGAGACGTACGTGTCCGCTCGGTTGCGGGAACGCGGCCAGCACATGGGAAGCCAGACTCTGGTTGAGCGCTTGCCAGCGTGGATCAAGGATGGCAGGCACCGCGCCGAGGTGCTGGGCGCAATAGAGCAGCTCCGGGCGCTACTTGCCTGACCGCCGGCTAACCGGCAGAAGTTGCAACAGCGTCCGGACCTCGACGCGGTTCGCCTAGGGCGTCGGCAGCATGGCTGACCAGTGAAAATGGCTGGTGGGGCGGGCGGGACTCGAACCCGCGACCGAGGGATTATGAGTCCCCTGCTCTAACCGGCTGAGCTACCGCCCCGAACACCGCGCCGGATCTTATCCCGCTCGGCGGTCAGCAGCCAGCACCGAGCCGGCCGGCGCCCACGCCTGCACCAGCACGATGGGCAACAGGAATATAACAGCGTGCTCGGGTACGCCTGTCAGCCGGCGCGCAGCTCGTCGAGCACAGCGCCGGCGGCGCGCCAGCCGCTGGTGAGGGCGCCTTGGATCGATGGGCTGTCCCGGTGGTCGCCGGCCACGAACAGGCCCTCCCCCATCGCCACCGGCTTGCGCAGCCGCCCCTGCGGCGGTGGTGCGGCGGGTAGCGCCTCGGGGACGGCCACGGTGGTGAGGTGGGTCCAGTCGGCGGTGGAGCGGCCGTACAGCCGGGTCAGCTCGGCCCGGATGGTCGGCTCGGGTGGGGCCGTCGGGCCGACCACCGAGGTGGCGATCAGGTGCCGTCCTGCGGGCGCGTACGTCGGGGCGGCGTTGCTGAGCACCACCGTGTTGGCGACGAGTTCGCGTCGGTCGCCGTCGACGAGCAGGATCGGTTCGGTGAGCGGCGGCTCGGGGGCGCTGTGGTAGTAGGTGGTGTAGCTGTGCATGCGTACCCTCGCCAGGGCCGGCAGCAGCGCGGCCGCGGCGGGCGGGTCGACGGCGACCACGACGGCCCGGCAGCGGATGTCGCCGGCCTGGGTGCGGACCCGGCCCGGGGTGACCTCCGCGACCGGGGTGTCCAGGTCGAGCAGGTCGGCGGGCAGCGGTGCGGCGATGGCGCGGGGCAGCGCGGCCATGCCTTCGGCGGGCAGGCCGATCCGGCCACGGGCGAAGGAGCGCAGCACCATCGCCAGCACGTGACTGGAGGTGGAGAGTTCCCGTTCGATGAACACACCGGACAGGAACGGTCGCAGCAGCTCCTCGATTATCGCGTCGGAGAGGCCGGCGCGGCGCAGCGCCGTCTCGGTGCTGGTCTCCGGGGCGGCGAGCAGCCGGGACGCGGGCAGGGTGGCGCTGCCGGTGGCGAGCGCGGCGAAGCGCAGCCGGTCGAGCAGGGAGCCGACGCCGGCGAGCGCGGTGCCGGGCCCGCCGGTCGGCTCGCGCAGCGGGTTGACCAGCCGCAGCAGGTTGTCGCCCTTGCGGACCAGCACACCGGAGGTGAAGTACCCGAGGTTGAGCTGGTCGGTGTCGAGCAGCGTGCCGAGGCGGGGGTAGGCGGTGTTGAGCACCTGGAAGCCCCGGTCGATGAGGTAACCGTCGACCACGTCGGTGGCGACCCGGCCGCCGAGCCGGCCCTCGGCCTCCAGCAGCCGCCAGGGCACGCCGGCGCGGTGCAGCCGGCGGGCGGCGGCGAGGCCGGCCAGGCCGCCGCCGACGATGACCACATCGGTTTCAGCCAGCACCGCGCGCCTCCCGCTCACCGTTCGCCCGGGACAACCGGCCCGGCCACCAGATCTTCGGCCCGATGTCGTACGCGAGTGCGGGCACCAGCAGCGACCGGACGATGATGGTGTCGATCAGTACCCCGATCGCGACCGCCGTACCCAACTCGACGAGTATGACCAGGGGCAGGACGGCGAGGGCGGAGAACGTCGCGGCGAGCACGATGCCGGCGGAGGTGATCACGCCGCCGGTGACGGCGAGGCCGGCGAGCACCCCGGCGCGGGTGCCGCGCTTGACCGACTCCTCGCGGACCCGGCTCATCAGGAAGATGTTGTAGTCGATGCCGAGCGCGACCAGGAAGACGAACGCGAACAGCGGGAACGACGAGTCCACGCCGGGGAAGTCGAAGACGTGGCGGAACAGCAGCGCGCAGAGGCCGAGGGTCGCCGCGAAGCTGAGCAGCACGGTGGCGATGAGCAGCAGCGGGGCGAGCAGCGCACGCAGCAGCAGGGCCAGGATCACCGCGATGACCACCAGCACCACCGGGATGATCACGTTCTGGTCGCGCTTCGCGGCGTCCGAAGTGTCCACATTGATCGCGGTGAAGCCGCCGACCACCGCGTCCGCGCCGGGCACCTGGTGTACGGCCACCCGCAGCTCGCGGATGGTCCGCTCGGCGCCGTCGCTGTCGGGTGGGTCGGTCAGGGTCGCGTCCAGTTGCACCCGCCTGTCGACGATTTTCGGGGCGGCACTCGGATCGGGTGGGCCGGTCTGCGGGCCGGCCGTGAGGGGGCGGACGTCGGCGACGCCGGGCACGTCCTTCGCCACCTGGGTGACCTGTCGGGCGGTCTGCTCGGTGGTGAAGATGGTGGCCGGGCTGCCGGTGCCGGCCGGGTAGTGCCGGGAGATCACCTCCTGGCCGTCGACCGAGTCGGTGCGCTGGGTGAACAGGTCGGACTGGCCCAGGGTGGTGGCGCCGAGCTGGGTGAGGCCGAGCGTCAGCAGGGCCAGCACGACGGCGGTGCTCAGCCAGATCGGGCGGGCGTGCCGGGCGACGAAGCCGGCGACGCGGCTCCAGATGCCGTGTTCGGCCCGCGGGTCGGCCTGGTCGGCTCGGGGCCGTCGGGGCCAGAACGCCCACCGTCCGCCGAGCACCAGCAGCGCGGGTAGGAAGGTGAGCATCACCAGTAGGGTGGCGGCGATGCCGATGGCGGCGACCGGGCCGAGCGCCCGGTTGGAGTTGAGGCTGGACAGCAGCAGGCAGAGCAGGCTGACGATGACCGTGCCGCCGGACGCGATGATGGCCGGCGCGGCGCCCTTCCAGGCGGTCTTCATGGCGCCCCAGGGGCGGTCGTGCCGGTGCAGTTCCTCCCGGTAGCGGGCGATCAGCAGCAGCGCGTAGTCGGTGCCGGCGCCGAAGACCAGCACGGTGAGGATGCCCTGCGCCTGCCCGTTGAGCTTGACCACGTCGGCGTCGGCGAGCAGGTAGACGAAGACCGAGGCGAGGGCGTACGACATCCCGGCGGCGAGCAGCGGGAAGATCCAGAGGACCGGGCTGCGGTAGACGATCAGCAGGATGACCAGCACCACGACCAGGGTGACGAGCAGCAGTGGCCCGTCGATGGCGGAGAAGACCTCGATCAGGTCGGCGAGCAGGCCGGCCGGGCCGGCCACGTCCACGGTGAGGCCGTCCCGGTCACCGCCGGCGATGTCGCGCAGTTGCTGGACGACCGCGCCGATCTCCTCGCCCTCGGCGTCGTCCACCGGTACGACGACCTGGAGGGCCTGGCCGTCGTCGCTCGGGATGGGCGGGGGCAGGGGGGTGACCACGCCGGGGATCTGGGCGAACCGGGCGGCGTCGGCACTCACCCGTTGCCGGTCGGCGTCGGTAATCCCGGCGGGCCGCTCGTAGACGACGAGCGCCGGGATGGTCTGCCGGTCGACGAACTCGCCGGCGAGGTCCTGGGCGCGGGTCGCCTCGGCGTCGGTGGGCAGGAAGGCGGCGTTGTCGTTGGTGGCGACCTCGCTGAGGCGCCCGGCGTACGGGCCGGCCACGCCGCCGATCACCAGCCAGGCCAGCACGACCGCCACCGCGATCAGCGTTGCCTTGCCGCCTCGTCCGGACATGCACTCACCCCAAGGATCGACGCATCAATCGACGCAGCGGGAGCCTCAGTCGACATCGACCATCCTGCCGGGCAAGCAGGTCGCAGGTGGGTGAAACCGGGTCACACACACGAAAACGCCCGTCGGCCGGTTGGCTGACGGGCGTACGTGGGAAAGCTCCCCCGATTGGACTCGAACCAATAACCTGCCGGTTAACAGCCGGCTGCTCTGCCAATTGAGCTACAGGGGATCGTGCTCCGCGCGACTCCGGATCTCCCCGACGCCGTGCGACGGGACAAGAGTACAGGACTTCCCCCGGTGGTGGTCCAGTGGGTTCCCTCCCCGCCGTCGCATTGACAATAGGGGTAAATCGCCATCCCGGCACAAGCATGCTTGAGCGGAGAGCAGGATGGGTAGTTAGCTGCGGACAGAGGACGCAGGCGCGAACAGGTCGCCTTCCGACGGGGCAACTCGCCGGGGCGACGGCGCGTCAGGTACGGAAGGAGCCGCCATGCGCGGAAAGATCATGTTTCTTGGCGGGCTGGCTGCGGGATTCGTCCTGGGCGCCCGTGCCGGCCGGGAAAAGTACGAAGAGCTCGTGGTCCGGGGCCGCAAGGTGCTCGACCACCCGACCGTCCAGGAGGCGGCCGGGGTCGCGCAGGCCCAGGCCAACAAGCTCTACAGCGAGGGCAAGGACAAGCTCGGCCAGACCAAACTGGCCGAGAAGCTGGGCACCGGTAACGGCAGCACCGGCAAGCAGGAGCTGACCGCCGCCGACGACGCGTTCGCCGGCACGCCCGCCACCGTGGGCGCCAAGGCGGGCACCAGCACGGTCGGCACGACCTCCGGGTCGCCGTCGTCCACGAACCCCCGCACGAAGCCGTCCGGCTCGGGCACGAACGCCAGCACGCTCTGACCCATCGCACGTCGACGGGCCGGTCGCCGCAGGGCGACCGGCCCGTGGTCTGTCCGACGTGCGGTCAGTCCTTGCTGCTGAACGCCGCGTCGAAGGCGGCGCTCGGTGCGTCGAAGGCGAGCCGGCGGACGAACTGCAACGCCTCCGGGGCGCCGACCAGCCGGTCCATGCCGGCGTCTTCCCACTCGACCGAGATCGGGCCGGTGTAGCCGATCGCGTTCAACGCGCGGAAGCAGTCCTCCCAGGGCACGTCGCCGTGGCCGGTGGAGACGAAGTCCCACCCGCGCCGCAGGTCGGCCCAGGGCAGGTGCGAGGCGAGCCGGCCGCGCCGGCCATCGCCGGTACGCACCTTCGCGTCCTTGCAGTCCACGTGGTAGATGCGGTCGGCGAAGTCGAAGATGAAGTTCACCGGGTCCAGCTCCTGCCAGACGAAGTGCGACGGGTCCCAGTTCAGCCCGAACGCGGGCCGGTTGCCGATCGCCTCCAGCGTCCGCTTCGTCGTCCAGTAGTCGTACGCGATCTCGCTCGGGTGCACCTCGTGCGCGAACCGCACCCCCACCTCGTCGAACACGTCGAGGATGGGGTTCCACCGGTCGGCGAAGTCCTGGTAACCGCGCTCGATCATCGACGGCGGCACCGGCGGGAACATCGCGAGAGTGTGCCAGATCGACGAACCGGTGAAGCCGACGACCGTCTTCACCCCGAGCTTCGCCGCCGCCCGCGCGGTGTCCTTGATCTCCTCGGCGGCCCGCTGGCGGACCCCCTCGGGCTCCCCGTCGCCCCAGATGCGGCCGGGCAGGATGTCCTGGTGCCGCTCGTCGATCGGGTGGTCGCAGACCGCCTGACCAACGAGGTGGTTGGAGATCGTGAAGACCTCAAGGTTGTGCTTCGCGAGGGTCTCCCGCTTGCGCTCGACGTACGAGTCGTCGGCGAGCGCCTTGTCGACCTCGAAGTGGTCGCCCCAGCAGGCGATCTCCAGACCGTCGTAGCCCCACTCGGAGGCGAGCCGGCAGACCTCCTCGAACGGAAGGTCGGCCCACTGGCCCGTGAAGAGCGTGATGGGTCGCGCCATTGTCCTTCTCCCCTGTTGTGATGGGGATTCCATGTGCGGACCGGGGCGAGGGTGACCGGACGTACGCGGCACGCGGGCGGTCACCGGTGGGTGCGGAACACACCTGAGCCCGGCGGGTTGCGCCTCCCACCGGGTCACCGGCCACCAGCACGGTAGCCGCCCCCCACCCTATTTCCGCGCTACCCCATCGGGGAAGCCCTGGGGTCGGCCGATCATCCGATCATTTCCTCGGGTGCGGGCAGGACCGCCCGTACGGTGAAGCCGCCGCCGGCGCGCGGGCCGGCCGAGAACGTGCCGCCGAGCCGCTCGGCGCGCCTGCGTACCCCCAGCAGACCCCGACCGGCGGCAGGCGTGCCACCGCCGGACGGAGTGGGACCGGCGCCGTCGTCGCGTACCTCGATGGTGATGCCCGCGGCGTCGTAGCGCAGGCGGACCCCGACCGGGGCGCCCGGCGCGTGCCGGCAGGCGTTGGTGAGCGCTTCCTCGATGATCCGGTACGCCACCACGTCGACCGGGCCGGGCAGCGGCCGGGGTTGCCCGGCCATGGACCACCGCACCGGTTGACCGGCGGTGAAGCCCTCCACCAACGCGCCGAGACGGTTCAGGCTGGGCGCCGGCTCGGACGGGTCGTCGGGCTCGTCAGGCCGGCCCAGCGCACCGAGCAGCTGATGGCCTCGCGCCAGCACCGTCCCACGCCACTGCGCCAACAACCCCATGCAGGTCAAGGTACGGCAGCCGGCTGTGAGCCGGGCCGCGGGCATCCGCGGGTCGGCGGGCGAATAAGTACGAGCGTGATGCCTCTGGGTCATCAAGATGACTCAGAGGCATCACGCTCGTGCGGGACACCGCTTCCCGACCCGCCGTCGCGTCGGCCGCCGGGGCACGCCGGCCGGGCTCCGGGCTCAGTCGGTCAGGGCAGGGTCCACTTCTGGTTGGCCGCGTTGAGGCAGGTCCAGAGGTGCACGATGGTGCTGTCCGCGGAGTTGTTGCCGGAGACGTCCAGGCACTTGCCCGACGACGGGTTGCGCAGGGTGCCGTCGGACGCGGCCGCCCAGTTCTGCGCGCCGCTGCCGTTGCAGGTCCAGAGCTGGATCTTGGTGCCGTCGGCGGTGCCGCTGCCGGAGACGTCCAGGCACTTGCCGAGCGCCTTGATCGTCGAGTTCGGCGTCACGGTCCAGGTCTGCGCCGTGCTGCTGTTGCAGGTGTAGATCTGGATCTGGGTGCCGTCGGCGGTGGCGCCGTTGCGCACGTCCAGGCACTTGCCGGCGAGACCCTTGATCGGACCGACCCCGGTGCCGCCCCCGGTGCCTTTGACCAGTGTGAAGTCGTCCAAATCGAAGAGCCCCGTGCCGCTACCGGTGAAGGTGAGGTAGAGGTTCTGGGTGCTGGACGGGACGTTGGACAGCGCCGTGGAGACGTTGGCGAAGGTCGTCCAACTGCCGGTGTTGGGCACGGCGACAGTGCCGAGCACCGGGCCGGTGGCCGAGCCGGTGCGCACCTGGATGTTGCCACCCGCGCCGCCGGAGACGACCCGGGCCGTGAACGAGGTGACCCCGGCCAGGTTGACCCCGTTGTACGCGGCCCAGTCACCCGGGTCGATGTAGCCGACGGTCTGCCCACCGTTGGCGCCCGCCTTGGTGAACGCGGAGACGCCGTTGGCCGAGCTGAACGCCTCGGCCTGGATCGTGCCGGTGGGCGGCGGCGTGGTGCCCAGCTCCTTGATCCGGATGTTGCGGAACGAGGCGTCGTCACCGGTGCCGTGGTTTTGGATGCCGATGTGACCGGCCAGCGAGCGGACCGGGTTGGTGTTGGTGAAGTCGTTGATCTTCACCCCGTTGAGGAAGATCTGCAGCCGCTCGCCCTCGACCAGCAGCTCGTACGTGTTCCACTCCCCCGCCGCGTTCAGCGCCGCGTCACGAGCGGCGATGTCGGCGGACTTGAAGGTGTAGACCGCGCCGGTGGTGCGGTCGGCCGCGTCGGTGGCGTCGATCTGGATCTCGTAACCGTTGTCCACCGCCGACCACGGGTCACTCGACGGTGGGAACCCGATGAAGATGCCGGAGTTGTCGTCACCGGCCAGCTTCCAGTCCAGCTTCAACGAGTAGTTCGTGAACTGCTTGGCGTTGTACCAGTACAGCCCCATGCCGCCGACCGAGGTCAGGGTGGCGTCGGAGTTGGTGAAGCTGCCCGGGCCGGCCTGAGACCAACCGGCCGTCGAGCCGTTGAACAGCGGGGTGTAGCCGGTCTCGGGCCGGCAGTCGGCCTTGCTCCGACCGGAGGCGTACCGGATGCCGCCGAGCAGGTGGTTCCGGAACCCGGACTCCGCGTACGACGCCTGGGTGTGCCCCGCGCCGGTGTAGAAGGACCGGCCGCCGCTGTAGCTCTTGCACCAGCTCAGGGGGTGGTCGGCGCCCATGCCGCCGCCGGAGTACGACGACTCGTCCAGGGTGGCCAGCACGTGGGCGCTCGACCGGGCGTTGGTGCGGTAGTTGTACCACTCGTCGGTGCGGGTCCAGGTCTGCGGCAGGTGCGCGGTCGCCGCGTGGCCCCGGTCCTCCACCTTCATGTTGGCCTGCTGGATCGCAGGGTGCGAGGCGAACCACGCGCCCACGAGGTTGCCGTAGAACGGCCAGTCGTACTCGGTGTCGGCTGCCGCGTGCACGCCCACGTACCCGCGGCCCGAGCCGATGTACGACTCGAAGGCGGTCTGCTGGCTGGCGTTGAGCACGTCGCCGGTGGTGTTGAGGAAGACGACCGCCTCGTACTGGTTGAGGTTGCTCGTCGTGAACGCGGCGGCGTCCTCGGTCGCGGTGACGGTGAAGTTGTTCGCCGCGCCCAGGTCGCGGATGGTCTGGATGCCGACCGGGATCGCGTCGTGCCGGAAACCGGCGGTCTTGGAGAAGACCAGCACGTCGTAGGGGGCGTCGGCGGCGCTGGCCGGGGTGGCCGGGGTGGTACAGGCGATGACGGCGAGTGCGGCCATGGCCGCACCGAGGACGGGTCGCAGGCGTCTGCGCATATCGCTCTCCTAATTGCGGTTAGGAGGGGCCCCTCGCACCACACTAGGCGCTGTCGAAGGGCCCCTCCAGCCAGCTCAGGGCAGGGTCCACTTTTGGTTGGCGGCGGCGGTGCAGGTCCAGAGGTGGACCACCGTGCTGTCAGCGGAGCTGTTGCCGGAGACATCGAGGCACTTGCCCGACGACGTGTTGCGCAGCGTGCCGTCGGCCTGGGCGGCCCAGTTCTGGGCCGCGGTCCCGTTGCAGGTCCAGAGCTGGATCTTGGTGCCGTCGGCGGTGGCACCACCCGACACGTCCAGGCACTTGCCCAACGACTTGATCGTGGAGTTGGGGGTGACCGCCCAGGTCTGCGCGGTACTGCCGTTGCAGGTGTAGATCTGGATCTGCGTGCCGTCGGCGGTGGCGGCGTTGCGCACGTCCAGGCACTTGCCGCCCAGGCCCGTGATCGGCCCGGCCCCACCGGCCGGGGGCGTCCCGGTCACGAAGGTGAAGGCGTCCAGGTCGTAGAGCGCCCCGGTGCCCGACCCGGCGAAGGTCAGGTAGAGCGTGGTCGTGCCGGTCGGCGGGCTGGTGATCGTCCCGGTGACCGTGGTGAAGGTTTCCCAGCCGCCGGTCACCGGGACCGTGGCCGAGCCGAGCACCGTGCCGGTGGCCGAGCCGGCCCGGACCTGGAGGGTGCCACCGGCACCCGCCGAGGAGACCCGGGCGTTGAACGAGGTCACGTTGCCCAACCGGTACGGCTGGAACGCGATCCAGTCGCCGTTGTTGATGTCACCGACGGTCTTGCCACCCTCGGCCGGGGTCTTGCTGAACACGTTGACGCCGGACGAGGTGCCGTAGAACTCGGCCTGGCGGTGCCGCGGCGGCAGCGTGTGCTGGGTGTGCGTGGTCAGCCCACCGGCGTCGGTGTACTCGGCGTCGAAGATCGCGAAGATGTTCGCCGCGTCGTCGTGCTCACCGTCGACCGGGATGGTGATCGAGCCCGAGCAACCGGTCTTCGAGGTGATCTGGTGCCCGTGCTGGTCGTGCCCGAGCACGTAGGTCATCTTGACCTTCGTGCAGTCGATGGTGCCGTCCTCCGGGTCGGTCACCGTGATGCTGTAAGGCACCGTGTCCCCGAAGCTGAACAGCTGACCGTTGCCCGGGTTGTTGATCGTGACGGTGGGCGCGGTGTTGCCGACGCTGATCTGCACGCTGCTGCTGCCGGTGGCGCCCTGCGGGTCCCGCAC
This sequence comes from Micromonospora sp. NPDC007208, assembly GCF_042869175.1. Taxonomy (NCBI): domain Bacteria; kingdom Bacillati; phylum Actinomycetota; class Actinomycetes; order Micromonosporales; family Micromonosporaceae; genus Micromonospora; species Micromonospora sp. NPDC007208. Next base: position 166,960 of record NZ_JBIAFG010000007.1, read on the forward strand.
GGTCAGCGTGGCGGTGTAGGTGCCGTTGGCGCTGTAGGTCTTCGTCGGGTTGGCAGCGGTCGAGGTGGTCCCGTCGCCGAACGCCCACGAGTAGGTCAACGCGCCGCCCTCGGGGTCGGACGAGCCGGCCGAGGAGAAGGTCACCGCGAGCGGGGCGGCACCAGAGGTGCGGTTGGCGCTGGCTTTCGCGGTGGGCGCCCGGTTGCCGCCGCCGACGTAGTCGAAGCGGTAGAGCGCCGAGTTGGCGTCACCGTTGAAGTAACCGGTGCCGTAGTCGAGCACGTAGTACGCGCCGTCCGGGCCGAACGCCGAGTCCATCACCTGCTTGCCGACCCAGGGGAAGGTGTCGATGGTGCCCCGGGAGCCGTCGGAGTTGACGTGGATCGGCTTGATCCAGCCCCGGCCGAACTCGGTGGCGAAGAACTGCCCGTCGAACGACTGCGGGAACTTGGTGGTGGAGGTCGACGAGGCGTTGTACCGGTAGACCGGGCCGCCCATCGGCGACTCGGAGCCACCGCCGAACTCGGTCGGGGTGCCGGCGTCGCCGGCGTACCGGATCCAGGCCGGCTGGGCCGGCGGCAGGGTGGTCAGGCCGGTGTTGCGGAACGAGTTGTTGGTCGGCCCGCCGGTGCAGTTGTACTTCGCGCCGCTGGCGTTGGTGCCGAAGTCGAACTCGTTGTACGTCTCGGTGGAGGTGTTGGTGCCGGTGCAGTACGGCCAGCCGTAGTTGCCCGGCGCGGCGACCCGGTTGAACTCCACCTGGCCGGACGGCCCCCGGGTGGCGCTGGTGGAGCCGGCGTCCGGCCCGTAGTCACCGACGTAGACCACACCGGTGGCCTTGTCGACGCTGATCCGGAACGGGTTGCGGAACCCCATCGCGTAGATCTCCGGCCGGGTCTTGGCCGTGCCGGGGGCGAACAGGTTGCCCGACGGGATGGAGTAGGTGCCGTTGGCGTTCACCTTGATCCGCAGGATCTTGCCGCGCAGGTCGTTGGTGTTGCCGGCGCTGCGCTGCGCGTCGTACGCGGGGTTGCGGTTGGTCCGCTCGTCCAGCGGTGAGTAGCCGGCCGACTCGAACGGGTTGGTGTCGTCGCCGGTGGAGAGGTAGAGGTTGCCGGCGGCGTCGAAGTCGATGTCACCGCCGACGTGGCAGCAGATGCCACGGCTGGCCGGGACGTCGAGGACGTCGACCTTGCTGGACTGGTTGAGCGTGAAGTCCGAGTTGAGCGTGAACCGGGAGAGCCGGTTGACGCCGTTCCAGGCCGAGAAGTCGGTGCCGGTGGCCGGCGCGTCACCGCCGGGGGTGGTGAGCGGCGGGGCGTAGTAGAGGTAGATGTAGCGGTTGCTGGCGAAGCCCGGGTCGACGCCGACGCCCTGCAACCCCTCCTCGTCGTGCTGGTAGACCGACAGGGTGCCGATCACGGAGGTGGTGCCGTTGGCGTCGGTGCGGCGCAGGGTGCCGTTGCGGGCGGTGTGCAGGACCGAGCGGTCCGGCAGCACCGCCAGTGACATCGGCTCACCCATGTCGGTCACACCGCGGGCCAGCTCGACCTGCTGGAAGTCGCTGGCGACGATGGTGTGCGCCTGGGCGGGGGCCGACCCGGCGGCGAGTGTGACAGTGCCGGCGGCGACCGCCAGCAGCAGCGCTGATCCGGCGGAGAACCATCGTCGGGACCGTTGTCTGGGAGCGTCCTTCATGGACATTTGTGCTGTCCCTTCCTGACGAGTGACTGCCAGGCCGGGCGCGCGCCGTCGCGCCGGATGCCGTAGCGGTGATGGGGGTCGATGGGTTACCGCGCCGCCGGTTCACCTCGACGAAACATTGTCGTGTTGGTCACGACACTAAGTCGCACGTGTCGATGTGTCCATACCTTCCGGCGGTTCAGCATCAACTTTTGTCGATTTGATCGAAAGTCGCCGGTCAGGCGCGTCGGTCGATCGCCTGCCCGGCCAGCGCAACCAGGGCCGCGCGGGCCTCGTCGGCCACCATGGCGCTCTGCAGGGCGGAGAGCGCGGCCTCGGTGCGGACCCGGATCATCTGCTCGATCCGCTCCAGGGCACCGGTCGCCTCGATGATGTCGCGTAGCTCCGCCGCGCCGTCGGCGTCCAACGCCGGGTTGCCGAACAGCTCCCGCAGCCGGATGGTCTGCGTCTTGTCGGCGGCGCTGCGGGCCAGCGCCATCATCACCGTGGGCTTGCCCTCACGCAGGTCGTCCAGGACCGACTTCCCGGTGACCGCCGGGTCACCGAACACGCCCAGGACGTCGTCGCGAAGCTGGAACGCGTCACCCAGCGGGTCACCGAACTCGCCCAGCGCGGCGATCAGCTCCGGCCCCGCGCCGGCCAGGGCCGCGCCGATCTGCAACGGCCGGGTGACGGTGTAGCGGGCAGCCTTCATCCGGATCACGGTGAGCGCGCTGGCCACCGAGCCGTCACCCACGCCCGACACCAGGTCCAGGTACTCCCCCGCGATCACCTCGGTACGCATCAGCGCGAACACGCCGTACCCCCGGTGCACCTGCTCGGTGCTCAGGCCGCACTCGTGGAACATCTGATCCGACCAGGCCGCGCAGAGGTCCCCGCAGAGCAGCGCGGTGTTGCGGCCGTACGCCTCGGGGTCACCGCGCCACGACGAGCGGGCGTGCAGGTCGGCGAAGAGCCGGTGCACCGACGGCTCACCCCGGCGGCGGTCGCTGCCGTCCAGGATGTCGTCGTGGATCAGCGCGAACGCGTGGAACAGCTCCAGGGCCGCGGCGGCCACCACGATCGGGGTGCCGTCGGCCGCCCCGGCGCCGCGCCAGCCCCAGTAGCAGAAGAGCGGTCGCAACCGCTTGCCACCGGCCAACACGAACCGTTGCAGCGCGGTGAACACGCCTCGCGGCGCACCGTCCGGCCAGTCCGGGCCCTGCCGGCTGAGAAACCCGGCCAGCTCCGCGTCGAAGCGCGCCCGCAGCTCGCTGGCGTCGGTGGGCGCGACGGTGACCGTCATGCCCCCTCCCCCGAGCCACCCGCACCGCCGGGGCTCAGCCCGGCCAGCTCCAGCAGCAGCGCCTTGACCTCGGTCGCCGCGATCTTGTCCCGGGCCGCGCTCGGGTCGGAGCAGAGCAGCACCGGGCCGTCCGCCGGGTCGTCCGGCAGCCGCCCGTGCGAGCCCCGCACCGCCCGCGCGCCGGCGTCCAGGCCGACAGCGCTCATCAGGTAGCGCATGCCGAGCTTCTTGCGGGCCAGCGCCACCCCGGCGCGGGCCTTCGCGGCACCGGGGTTGGCCGGGTCGAAGAACAGCTCCGCCGGGTCGTAGCCGGGCTTGCGATGGATCTCCACGAGCCGGGCGAAGTCCGGCGCGTTGGTGTCGTCCAGCCAGTAGTAGTAGGTGAACCAGGCGTCCGGCTCGGCCACCAGCACCAGCTCACCGGCGCGCGGATGGTCCAGCCCGTGCGCGGCCTTGCCCTCGGCGTCGAGCACCTCGGCCACCCCGGGCAGGCCGGCGCAGAGCTTCGCCACCGCCGGCACGTCGGCCGGGTCCTTGACGTAGACGTGCGCGATCTGGTGGTCGGCGACCGCGAACGCCTTCGACGTCCACGGGTCGAGGTACTCCATGCCTGCCTGGGTGTGCACGTGCAACAGCCCCTCGGCGCGCAGCAACCGGTTGACGTCCACCGGCCGGGACACGTCGGTGATGCCGTACTCGGACAGCACCACCACTGTGGCGTCCCGCGCCCGGGCGGCGTCCAGGAGCGGGCCGAGCACCGCGTCCAGCTCGGCTGCCGCCGCGGCGGCCTGCGCCGACGAGGGACCGAAGCGTTGCAGGTCGTAGTCCAGGTGCGGGACGTAGACCAGGGTCAGGTCGGGTGACACGTCGGCGAGAATCTGCTCCGCGGCCTGGCAGATCCACCGCGACGACGGCAGCCCGGCCGTCGGCCCCCAGTAGGTGAAGAGCGGGAACGTGCCCAACCGCCCGGTGAGCGCGTCGTGCAGCTCCGGCGGGTCGGTGTAGCAGTCCGGTTCCTTGCGCCCGTCGGCGTAGTAGACCGGGCGGGGCGTCACCGTCCAGTTGACGTCCGCGCCCATGGCGTACCACCAGCAGACGTTGGCCACGGTGTAGCCGGGCTCGGCCCGACGGGCGGCCTGCCAGAGCTTGTCCCCGCCGACCAGCGCGTTGTGCTGCCGCCACAGCAGCACCTCGCCCAGCTCCCGGAAATACCACCCGTTGCCGACGATCCCGTGGCCGCTGGGCGGCTCGCCGGTGAGGAAGGTGGACTGCACCGAGCAGGTCACCGCGGGCAGCACGGTGCCCAGTTCGGCCCGGAAGCCGCCGTCGGCGACCCCCCGCAGTCGAGGCATGTGCGCCAGTAGTCGTGGGGTCAACCCCACCACGTCGAGGACCACCAGTCGCCGGCTCATCGCGTCACCCCCATGCTCACGGTTCGCTCTGCGGTCAGCCCGAGGCCGACCAGTTCATCCCGGGCGAAGGCCAGCTCCGCGGCGATGCCGGCGGCCAGCTCCGCGTCGGTGCCGGGCCGTCGTGCGGCCGGCAGCACCCCCCAGGTGTACGTCTCGACGTCGAGGTGGTCGCAGCCGGCGGTCGGGCCGTCGAAGAGCGCTCTCAGGGCCGCGCGGAGCACCGGCAGGGTCGAGCCGAGTGGTTCCTCGGGTGGGGCGTGCAGGGGCACGTGGTAGTGCACCCGCCACGGGCCGGGCAGCGCCCGGTCCAGTGCCTCGTCCAGGTCGTCGGCCGCGTACGCGGGGTCGGCCGGGTCGGCGAGACCGGCGCAACCGGCGCCCCGGGTCTGGTGCAGGAAGCGTGGCTCCACCCAGCGGCGCAACGCCTCGGCCCCGCCCTCCGGGTCGGCGGCCTCGACGGCGGCCGAGACCTGCACCTTCACCACCGGCAGTCCGGCCGCCCGCAGTCGGTCCAGCGCCTCGGCCGGCTCCTCCCAGGCGCAGGCCAGGTGGGCCAGGTCGACGCAGACACCCAGCCGTTCGGTGTCCATCCCGGACAGCAGCTCGGCCGCCTGACCGGTGCTCTCCACCACACAGCCGGGCTCCGGCTCGAAGGCGATGCGCACCTCGCGGCCGGTGTCCCGCTGCACCGTGGCCAGGCCGGCGGCGAGCTGGTCCAGCCGGCGTCGGGCCGCGTCGGCCCGGCCGGTGTCCCACGGTTGCCGCCAGGCCAGCGGCAGGGTGGAGATCGAGCCCCGGGCGGCGTCGTCGGGCAGCAGGTCGGCGAGCACCCGGGCCAGGTCCAGGGTGTACGTCAGGCGCTGCTCGGTGGTCCAGTCCGGGTGGTACACGTCCTGCTTGACCACCGGCGCCTGGAAGGCCGCGTACGGGAAGCCGTTGAGGGTGACCACCTCCAGCCCACGCGCGCCGAGTTCGGTGCGCAACCGGCGGCGTAGCGCCGGGTCGGCGGCCAGTTCGGCGGCGACCGGTGCGGCCAGCCACAGGCCGAGCCCGAGCAGGTCGCTGCCGAGCGCCTCGCGGACCGGCACCGCGTAGGTGTCCAGTTGACCGAGGATGCCGGCGAGGTCCTCGGCGGGGTGCACGTTGGTGCAGTAGCCCAGGTGGACGGTCTCGCCGCCGGCATGTCGCAGCCGCATCAGCTGCCGCCGCGCAGGATCGAGTTGCCGGTCTGCGGGTCCACGGCGGCGGCGACGTCCAGGTCGCTGAGGTCGAGCCGCCCCGACTGCCCGTAGAACTCCACCGGGTTTCGCCACAGCACCGTGTCGACGTCGTCGTCGCTGAAGCCGGCCGACAGCATCGCCTCGCCGGTGGCCCGGGTCAGCAGCGGGTCGGAGCGCCCCCAGTCGGCCGCCGAGTTGACGAGCATCCGCTCGGTGCCGTACTCCCGCAGCAGCTCGACCATCCGCTGCGGGGTCATCTTGGTGTCCGGGTAGATGGAGAAACCCAGCCAGCAGCCGCTGTCGCGGACCAGCTTGACTGTCACCTCGTTGAGGTGGTCGACCACCACCCGACCCGCGTCGATGCCGGACTCGGCGACCACGGCGAGAGTCCGCTCGCAGCCGCGCGCCTTGTCCCGGTGCGGGGTGTGCACAAGCGCCGGCAGGTCGTACGCCACCGCGAGGGCGAGCTGTGCTGCGAACGCCTCGTCCTCCTCGGGCGTCATCGAGTCGTACCCGATCTCGCCGACCGCCACCACCGCGTCCTTGTCCAGGTAGCGGGGCAGCAGGTCGAGGACCGGGCGGCAGCGCGGGTCGTTGGCCTCCTTGGGGTTCAGCGCGATGGTGGCGAAGTGGCGCACCCCGAACTGCCCGGCCCGAAATGGCTCCCAGCCGATCAGTGAGTCGAAGTAGTCGGTGAACGAGGCGGCGCTGGTGCGGGGCTGACCCAGCCAGAACGCCGGCTCCACCACCGCGCGTACCCCGGCGGCGGCCATCCGTTCGTAGTCGTCGGTGGTGCGTGAGGTCATGTGGATGTGGGGGTCGAAGATGCGCATTCACGCCTCCCGGGGCAGTGCGGCGGTGAGCCGGTCGAGCAGGTCGGTGGCGTCGGCGGGCAACTCCCGGCCGGCGGCGTGCCGTTCGGCGGCCAGCGCGGCCAGCATCGCGGCCAGCTCGCCGTCCGCCCGGGTGTCCAGGTCGGCCACGGCGGCCAGGGGGACGCCGCTGAACACGCACTTGAGCACCGCCTGTCGCCAGGCGGCCGGGTCGAGGTGCCGCGCGTACGGGCCGAGCGCGGCGGCGACCAGCCGGGTGTCGTTGGTCCGGATCGCGTCGTGCAGCAACGCCACCGCGTCGGCGCCGATCGGCAGCAGTGGCAGGGCGCGCAGCACGGCTCGTCGTTCGGCCGCGTCACCGTGCTGGTAGAGGCGCTCGGCGTACGCGGCGTGGTCGCCGGGCAGGCTGGTGAGCAGCAGCACCCGGGCCGCGTCGTCGGCGGTCCAGCCGGGGGCGTCGGGCAGCGCGGCCCGTCCGCAGCGTCGGCCGACGGCGGGAAAGAGCCGGGTGATCGCGGTGGGCTCGGTGGTGACCCGGCGCAGCGCCGTGTCCAGCCAATCGGGATCGGGTACGCCTCCCAGCGCGGCCCGTAGTGAATCCGGTGTCATCCCGTCTCCTCCCCTTGTTGCTACGCAGGCACCCCAGGAATGTCTGCGGGCAGTTCGTCCTTCGTGCGGCCGGCCTGTGCGGCGGCACGCAGGAACTCGATCGACCGGGCGGCCACGGCGGGTGCGGCGTGCGAGTCGCGGGGCAGCTCGACGGCGACCAGGCCGCGGTAGCCGGCGTCGCGCAGCGCGGCCAGCACCGGCGGGAAGTCGATCTCGCCGACGCCGAACTCCAGGTGCTCGTGCACACCCCGGCGCATGTCGTCGATCTGCACGTTGACCAGGTGATCGGCCACCTCGGCGACGCACTGCGGCACCGGCCAGGGCTCCAGGCACCGGCAGTGGCCGATGTCGAGGGTGATGCCGAAGCGGGCCGGGCCGTCGAGAGCGGCGTGCAGCCGACGCCAGTCCGCGATGTCCTGCACCAACATGCCCGGCTCCGGTTCGAAGCCGAGGGTGACGCCGGCGGTGTCGGCCGCGTCGACCACTGTGGCGCAGCCGGCCACCAGCCGGTCCCAGGCGCACTGCGGTGACACCGCCTCGGGTCGGACACCGGCCCAGAACGAGACAGCCTCCGCGCCCAGGTCGGCGCCGATCCGCACGGCCCGGCGCAGGAACTCGATCCGCCGGGTCGGGTCGTCGTGCAGCAACGTCGGGGCGTGCTTCTGCCACGGGTCGAGCAGGTAACGGGCCCCGGTCTCGATGACCACCGCCAGGCCCAGCGACTCCAACCGTCGAGCGACAGCGGCGACCCGGCGGGTGAGCCCGGGCGCGAACGGGTCCAGGTGGTCGTGGTCCAGGGTGAGCGCCACCCCGTCGTAGCCGAGATCGGCGATGACGGCGAGCGCGTCGTCGAGACGGTGGTTGGCGAAGCCGTTCGTGCCGTACCCGAGGCGCAGCGTCGTGGCGTCGGCGGCCGGCGCGCCCGGCCGGGGCTGGGGAACGCTCATGTCGGGGAGACCTTCCGGGCCAACCGTCGGCCCAGCGGCGCTGCCGCCGCGACGGCCACCCCGAGCAGGCCCGCTCCACCGCGTGCGGTGAGGGCCCCCTGGAGGGCGGGCAGCCCGGTGATCCCGGCGCCGACGGCCGCGCGGACCCGTCCGGCCGACGGGTCGCGGACGACCTCGGCCTGGGCCGCGCCGTACCGGGCGGCGTACCAACCGGCCAGCACGGCGGGCAGCACCGCGGCGATCGTGGCCGAGCGGCTGCGAGCCGGGCGTACCGCGACCTCGTGGACCGCGTCGGCCCGGTCGGTGGCCCCGGCCCGGTCCGCCGTTCGGGCGGCGGCGCGTCGGGTGCCCGGCACGGCGACGGCGGCACTGGCGGCGACCAACGCGGTGCCGGCGAGGGTACGCATCGGCAGGGTGGCGTCGGCGCCGGTGACCTCCCGGCGGGACAGCGCGGTGACCGTCCAGGTGTGCGCGGCGACGGTCGCCGCCGCCGGCAACGCCCGGGTCATCCGGCCGCCGGACGCGCCGAGCAGCACGTCCAGCCCCCGACAGGCGGCCATCACGGCCGGGCCGGCTGCGGTGTTCTTGGCCAGCAGGTCGTACCCCCAGATGGTGGCGGCCAGCGGCACGGCGAGCGCGGCGGCGCGGCGACCGCCCACGGCGGCGGCCAGGCCCACGCCGGCGGCCGTGAGGCCCGCCGCGAGACCGACCGCGGCGGCCGGGGTGACCCGCCCGCTCGGGATCGGCCGCTCGGGTCGTTCCTCGGCGTCCAGGCGCCGGTCGGCCCAGTCGTTTGCGGCCATGCCGGCCCAGTAGAGCAGCACCGAGGCGCCGGCCAGGGCAGGGGTACGCGGGCTCAACGCGCCGGCCGCCGCGGCTCCGGCGATCACGTCGCCGGGCACCGAGAGCGCGGCCGGTGCCCGGACCAGCTCGGCGAGATCAGCCAACGTTGTCATGAACACCGTCCCCGCCGTCGTGCAGGTTCCGGGTGAAGGCGGTCAGCCGGGCCCACTGCTCGCCCAGCGAGTGGGTGGGCGAGCCCAGCGGGTCCTTGAAGAAGAAGCCCAGGTCGGCCAGCGGCCCCACCTGGCCGGCGGCGTGCGCGGCGGCGGTGAGTCGGGCCAGGTCGAGCACCAGCGGCGCGGCCAGCGCGGAGTCGCAGCCGTGCCAGGTGAACTCCATCCGCATGCCGGTGCCGAGGAAACCGCTGAAGGTGATCAGATCCCAGGCGGTCTTGAAATCGCCCAGGTCCTCGACGTACTCGATGCGGGTGCCGCCCTGCGGCACGTAGCCCAGCGTCTCGCCGAGCACCCGCTGCTTGCTCTGCACCTTCGCCGCGTTCGCGGCCGGGTCGGCGAGGGTGGCGCCGTCGCCACCGCCGAGCAGGTTGGTTCCGGACCAGGAGCGCACGTCCAGGTTGCGCATCGCGAACATCGGCGCGAGCACCGACTTGACCAGGGTCTCCCCGGTCTTGCCGTCGTGCCCGGCGTACGGCAGTCGGGCTTCCTCGGCCAGCGCGGCCAGCGCCGGCAGCCGCAGCCCGGTGGACGGGGTGAAGTCGACGTACGGGCAGCCGGCGAGCACCGCCGCGTAGGCGTAGAGGGAGCTGACCGGCAGCACCTCGTCCGGCCCGTCGAGGGCTGCGCGCAGCGCGGCCGGGTCGGCGTGCCCGGGGTGCGGTGCGGGGGCCGGCTCGGTGGCGGAGACGTTGACCACCACCACCCGGTCCAGGTCGTGTCGCTCGCGGAAGCTGGTGAGGTCGCGGACCACGGCGGCGGCCCGATCGGCCTGGGTGACGCCGGTCGGTGCGGGGCGCAACTCCTGCTCGACGACGCCCAGCTCGTCGCGGAGCGCGGCGACCAGCCGCCAGGGGATGACACCGGCGTCAGCGAGGGCCTCGGCGCGCTTGCACAGCGGGGTGGTGGCCAGGTCGTGACCGCCGAAGACCAGATCGGCGAAGGCGGGCAGGGCCGGGCCACGCAGCTCGGGAAGCTCGGTGACGCAGCCGGTGGGCCCGGCCAGGCCGGCCCGCAGCGCGAGCCCCCCGACGATGCTGGTGGTCGCGACGGATCCGCGCGCTCCTACCAGCCAGACACCTGTTCGCATGGTGCTCCTTCCCCGTCCACGAGGAACCGTCGGTACCGCTAAATATAGGAATATCAGAATATGTTTCGGAAAGATACGGCCAGGTTTCGGAAAGTTTCGGGCCGGGTGGATGGGCCCCGTCCGCCCGCCCCGCACCGGGACAGCACCGGCTTCCGACGTCGGCGTCGGCGGCGACGACGCCGGACCGGATCCCGGCAGGTGCGAGCAGACGGGGCTGGTAGGCAGGGTCGGGTCGGCGTCTCGACCCTGCCTCCCCCGCATCCGGCCGGTCGGGGCGTCTGGCATGCCCCGGCCGGGCGTCTCAGGCCGCCGCGCCCACCGGAGAACCGACCGAACCACGACCCGCCGGGAACCGGCGAGCGGGTGCGGTACGGGTGGGGGCAGCGGCGGGCGGTGTCATCAGGTCCTCCGGAACGTCACCGGTGGTGGCGGTCCTCCGGTGCGGCCGGGGAATCCCGGTCCGGTCGCACCGGACGACCGTCCTGCTCGTGCGCCACCGGGCCGTACGGCCCGGCTGCACGCTCTCCGAAACCGACCTCTGGCCCGGCCACGGGGCGCAATCCGTGGCTGGTCCCTCGCCGGTCGGCTTCGGAAAGCCGGTCGGGCGACGGCGGTGCGAACACCGCCGTCGCGGATGGTCGATGGTCAGACAGCGGCCGCGGTCAGCGTCGGTTCCACCTCGGCCCAGGAGGAGCCGAGCTCCGCCGAACGGGCCACCGCGTCCAGCACCAACTGGACCTGCAACGCGTCGGCAAAGGAGGGAGTCGGGTCGACGCCGGTGGCGACCGCCTCGATGAAGTCGCGCATCTCGTGCGTGAAGGAGTGCTCGTAGCCGATGATGTGGCCCGGGGGCCACCACGCCGACATGTACGGGTGCTCGCCCTCGGTCACCAGGATGCGGCTGAAGCCCTGCTCCACGGCCGGACGGGTCGCGTCGTAGAACTCCAGCTCGTTGAGGCGCTCCAGGTCGAAGACCACGCTGCCCAGCGAGCCGTTGATCTCGACACGCAGCGCGTTCTTACGGCCGGTCGCGAACCGGCTCGCCTCGTACGTGGCCAGGGCGCCACCGTCGAGCCGCGCCACGAAGACCGCGGCGTCGTCGACGGTGACCGTCCCGGTGGGCGCCGTGTGGCCGTCCACCGAGGCCGCCAGACCGCTCGACTCGGCCGGCAACGGCCGCTCCTTGACGAAGGTCTCGGTGACCGCGCTGACGCCGCTGATCCGCTGACCCGTGACGAACTGGGTCAGGTCGATGATGTGCGCACCGATGTCACCGAGCGCGCCGGAGCCCGCCCTGTCCTTCTGCAACCGCCAGACCAGCGGGAACTGCGGGTCCACGATCCAGTCCTGCAGGTACGTCGCACGGACGTGTCGAATCACCCCGAGCCGTCCGTCGGCGACCAACTGGCGCATCATCGTGACCGCGGGGACCCGGCGGTAGTTGAACCCGCACATCGACCGCACTCCGGTGGCCCGGGCGACGTCCGCCGCGGCGGTCATCGCCCGTGCCTCCTCCACCGAGTTGGCCAACGGCTTCTCGCACAGAACGTGCTTGCCCGCGGCCAACGCGGCGAGAGCGATCTCGGCGTGGCTGTCGCCCGGGGTACAGATGTCGACGACGTCGATATCGTCCCGGTTGATCAGGTCACGCCAGTCGGTGGTGTACGCGTCCCAGCCGAGTGTGTCGGCGGCCTCGGCCACCTTCGCTGTGTCTCGGCCGCAGATCAACGCCATCCGGGCCCGCGCCGGCAGGTCGAAGACGCGGTTCACGGTGCGCCACGCCTGTGAGTGCGCGGCGCCCATGAACGCGTAGCCGACCATGCCGACCCGCAGTTCTTTGTCTGTCGTGGACAAGGTGGGTCTCCCCCCGGTATGTCAGAACCCGAGCTTGTCGTAGCTGCTCGCGTTCTCCTTGGTGATCGTCTCCGAGGCCAGGGTCACTTCCTTGGGCACCTGCAGCTCCGTCAGGTCGCCCAGGCCCCGACCCTGCGCGATGAGCCGCGCGAGCGAGACCGCCGAGGAGGCCATCGACGGGTTGTAGGTGACAGTGGCCTTCAGCACGGTGTTGTCGGCCTTGATCGCGTCGATCGCGAGCTTGGAGCCCGCGCCGCCGACCATGAAGAACTCCGACCGGTTGGCCTGCTTGATGGCCGCGAGCACACCGATGCCCTGGTCGTCGTCGTGGTTCCAGATGGCGTCGATCTTCGGCAGCGCCTGGAGCAGCTGGGACGCCTCACGCTGGCCGCTGTCCGAGGTGAACTCGGCCGAGCGACGGTTGGTCACCTTGAACCCGTACGTCGCCAGGGCGGCCTTGAAGCCCTCGCTGCGCTCGACGGTCAGCGGGATCTCCAGACCGGCGATCTCACCGATGACCGGGTTGGCGACGCCCTTGTCCTTGAGCATCTTGCCGATGTAGTGCCCGGCCGAGACGCCCATGCCGTAGTTGTCGCCCTTGATGACCAGCCGCGAGGCCAGCGCGTCGGGGAACGCCCGGTCGAGGTTCACGATCGGGATGCCCGCCTGCATCGCCTGGAGGGCAACGGCGTTGACCTCCTTGCCGTCGTGCGGCAGCACGACGATGATGTCCGGCTTCTGGGCGATCAGCGTGCCGAGCGTGGAGCGCTGGGCCTCGGAGTTCGACCCACCGTCGACCTCCTTGAACTCCACGTCCGAGTACGCCGCGGCCTGGGCCTTGGCGTTGGCGTGGATCGCGCCCATCCAGCCGTGGTCGGCGGCCGGCGCGGAGAAGCCGATGACGACCTTCTTGCCGGGGGCGTTGTTGCCTTCACTGTTTCCGGCGGCCTTGGTCTGGGTGCTGGCGGCCGGGGTGTCGTTGCTGGTGCAGGCGGTGAGGAGGGTGGCAGCGCCCACTGCGGCTCCACCGAAGAGCAACCGGCGGCGCGACAGGTCGCGACTGTGCTGGGTCATGAATGACCTCCTGGGAGCGGGATTTGACCTATTGAGGGTGTGCGAGGCCCGGCCAGCGTCGAATGTCTCGACGTCGCCAGGACAACGGTGCGGTGCGTCAGGTTGCGGTGGTGACCCTGTTCCGCGCGAGGAGCCGAGTGACTGACTTGAACTGGAACTGCTGGACCAGGACGGCGGCGACGATGATGCCGCCCTTGACCATGTTCTGCGCCTCGATGGAGAGGCCGTTGATGGCGAAGAGGTTCGTGATGGTGGCGAAGATGATGACGCCGAGCAGCGAGCCGACGATCGTGCCCCGACCGCCGCTGAGCAACGTCCCACCGATGATCGCCGCGGCGATCGCGTCCAACTCGTACAGGTTGGCCATCGCCGCCTGCGCCGAGGTCGCCTGCGAGGTGAGCATGATCGCGGCGATGCCGCAGCAGAGACCGGAGAGCGCGTAGAGCAACATGGTGTGCCGCCGGACGTTGATGCCGGCCAACCGCGCCGCCTCCGGGTTACCGCCGACGGCGATGGTCCGCCGGCCGAAGGTCGTGCGGTTGAGCACGACCCAACCGGCCAGCACTACCGCGCCGAGGATGTAGACGAGGATCGGGATCCCGATCACCTTGCGCGCCGCGATGTCGTTGATGAAGGTGCTGCTCGACACCTGGGTCTGCTTGTTGGAGATCGACGCCGCGAGCCCACGCGCGGCCACCAGCATCGCGAGCGTCGCGATGAAGGGAACCAGCCGCCCGTACGAGATGAGCACACCGTTGACGAGGCCGACGCAGATGCCGACCGCGAGGGCGGCGAAGATCATGCCGCCGGCGCCGTAGCTCTGGGTGGCCACAGTGGTGCACCAGACCCCGGCCAGCGCGACGATCGCGCCTACCGACAGGTCGATGCCACCACCGATGATCACGAAGGTCATCCCGACCGTGACCACGCCGACCACCGAGGCCAGCTGGAGGATGGCCAGGACGTTGTTCCAGACCCAGTTCGGGTCGCCGTACAGGTCGGGCTTGGTGACCGCGCCGACCACGATGAGCGCGGCCAGCACCCCGATCAGACCGAGGTTGCGCTTGGCGCCGTCGCCACCGTCACCCCGCCACCAGGAGAGCTTGCCCCCGGATCCTGCCTTGTTATGGGCCACCGCCGTCTCCGCCGGGTCCACCGGCGGCGACTGCGCCGGAAGCTGCGGGCGCTCCGGTGTCGCGGTGGGAGTGGGAGTCGCGTCGCTCATGCCGGTGCGCCTTCCATCAAGGACCCCGCCATCACGAGGTCAAGCACAGTGTTCTCGTCGAGTTCGCCGGCCGCGGCTTCGCGGACGACCCGCCCTTCCCGCATCACCAGCACCCGGTCGGCCAGACCCAGCACCTCGGGCACCTCGCTGGAGACCAGCAGCACCCCCACGCCCTGAGCGGCCAATGCCCGGATGACCTGGTAGAGCTCGGCCCGGGCGCCCACGTCCACGCCCCGGGTCGGCTCGTCGAGAAGCAGCAACTTGGTGCCGCCGAGCAGCCAACGCCCGACCACCACCTTCTGCTGGTTGCCGCCGGACAGCGTGCGTACCGGCCGGTCGACGTCCCGGGGCCGCAGCTCCAGGGTCTCCGCGATCCGGTCCGCCTCGGCGCGTTCCTTGCTGGCGTTGGTGAAGCCGAGCCGCGCGTACCGACCGAAGGTGGCAAGCGTGACGTTGCGGTAGATCGGCTCGCCGAGCAGCAGCGCCTGGCTCTTGCGTTCCTCCGGGGCCATCCCCATGCCGGCGCGAACCGCCGCGCCGACGCCGGGACGTAGGGCCTTTCCGTCCATCCGCACCGTGCCGGCCTCCGGGAGGCGGGCACCGTAGATCGTCTCCAGCAGTTCGGAACGACCGGAGCCGACCAGCCCGGCGATGCCCACGATCTCTCCGGCGCGCACGCTCAGCGAGACGTCGGCGAACTCGCCCGTGCGGGTCAACCCCTCCACCTGGAGCAGGTCGGCACCGGCGGAGTCCTCGGTCGGCCGGTCCGGGAAGACGTACTCGATGGTGCGGCCGGTCATCCGGCTCACCAGGTCGCGGGTCGGGGTGTCGCGCGCCGGCAGGTTCGCCGCCGTGGTCCGGCCGTCCTTGAGTACGGTGACCCGGTCGCCGATCTCGCGGATCTCCTCCAGCCGGTGGGAGATGTAGATGACGGCGATGCCCTGCGCGGTCAGCTCACGGATGATCCGGAACAGGTTGCCGACCTCGTCGTGGGCCAGCACCGCGCTCGGCTCGTCCATGATGATCAGTCGGGCCTCGTGCGACAGCGCACGCGCCATGCTGACGATCTGCTTGCCCGCCGCCGGCAGTGACCGGACCATCCGCCCCGGCGGAATCTCACCGTGGCCGAGCCGGCTGAGGATCTGCCGGGTGTGCCGGGCCATCCGGCCGCGCCGGACGAACCCGAAGCTGCGGTACTCGTGCCCGAGGAACGCGTTCTCCGCGACCGACAGATCCTCGACGAGGTCGAGCTCCTGGTAGATCGTGGCGATGCCGGCCTTCATGGCGGCCTGCGGGTTGGTGAACGTGGCCGGCTCACCGCGCCACTCCACCTGCCCGGAATCCGGTTGGTGTACCCCGGCGAGCACCTTGATGAGGGTGGACTTACCGGCGCCGTTCTGCCCGAGCAGGCAGTGCACCTCGCCGGCACGCACCTCCAGCTGCACGCCGTCGAGCGCGCGTACGCCGGGGAAGGTCTTCACCACATCGGTGAGGCGCAGGACCACCTCGCCCGCGACGGTGTCGGCGGGAGCCTCGACCAGCGGCGCCTCGGCGACGGCCTCGGCCGACGCGGTGGCGGGGTCATCCTCGGGCAGAGCCACAGTCTCCTCCTCGCTCACGACGGAATCTCGAACAGCTTCATGCGGCTTCCCCGAAGGCGACGTCGCTCGCGAGCACCGCCGCGCCGGTGACACCGGCACGGCCGCCCAGCTCGGACAGGACGACGGGAAGGTTGCCGGTGGCCAGCGGCAGTGACCGGCGGTAGACCACACTGCGGATCTCGGCGAGCAGGATGTGGCCCAGTTGGGCCAGCCCACCGCCGATCACGATCATCGACGGGTTGGTGAAGCTGACCAGGCCGGCGAGCACGCCGCCGACCCGCCGTCCGCCGTCCCGGATCAGCTGGATGCAGGTCACGTCGCCCTCGACGGCGCCCTCGGCGACGTCCAACGCGGTCACCACACCGCGCAGGGCCAGCCGCTCGGCCAGCGCCGGCGACGTCCCACTGCGGGCGGCGGCAGCGGCGTCCTTGGCCAGCGCGGCACCGCTGAACAGCGCCTCCAGGCAGCCGACGTTGCCGCAGGAACACATCGGGCCGTGCGAGTCGACCTGGATGTGGCCGATGTCGCCGGCACAGCCGTCGGTGCCCCGGTACACCTCGCCGGTGAGGTAGATGCCGCACCCGATGCCGGTGCCGATCTTCACGAAGAGGAAGTCGTCCACCGAGTGGGCCACCCCGCCGTGCCGTTCGCCGATCGCCATGATGTTGACGTCGTTGTCGACCACCGCCGGGCAGCCGTGCTCCCGGCTGAGCAGCTCACGCACCGGGTACCGGTCCCAGCCCGGCATGATCGGTGGTGAGACCGGAACGCCGTCGCGGAAGCTGACCGGGCCGGGCACGCCGATGCCGACCGCGTCCAGTCGCTCGTACGCGCCGTCGACCCGGGCCTTGTGCAACAGCTCGTTGACCCGTTGCAGGGTCACCTTCGGGCCGTTGCGGATGTCGGCTGCCTCGGCGTAGTGGGCCACCGGTTCGAGGCGGCCGTTGACCACCTCGACGTCCATCGAACTGGCACCGAGGTCGACGGCGGCGAAGCGGAGCTTCGGGTTCAGCTCGACGAGCGTCGAGCGACGCCCGCCTCGGGAGGCGGCGAGCCCGGCCTCGGCGACGTAACCCAGTGTCACCAGGCGATCCAGCTCGGCCAGCATGCGTGGACGCGGCATCTGGAGTCGGTCGCCCAGCTCGGCCCGGGACACGGCGCCCTCGTCGCGGAGCAACCGCAAAAGTCGCACGTGTAGGGGGTCGACGGTGCGCACCCGGGGCCCCCTCTTCTTTGGCAGCGTTCACATCGACGCAATGCCGATGTGTTGTGTCCGACACAGTAAGAGCGTTCCACGCCGCCTGTCCAGAGCTTCAACCGTTTTGCGACCAACTTTTGTCCGAAAGAACAAAAGCTACTAGTCGATCAAGGAAAGGATCACGGACCGCCCGTGGCCCCTCGCCCCCAGTTCCATCGACGGACACGCAAACGCCCCGCCAGCCGATCCTCGGTGGCGGGGCGTTTGGCGCGGGACCGTCAGCGGCGACCCCCGGCGTTGCGCTTCTTCTTGAGCTTGCGGTCGTCGCGCAGCTCGACGTACGGCTCGTCGTCCACCGCGTGACCGGCCGAGATGGCGCGACCGCGCTCCAACTCCGCGTCGAACTCCGCCCCCAACAGGATCGCGATGTTGCTCAGCCAGAGCCAGACCAGGAAGATGATCACCCCGGCCAGCGTCCCGTACGTCTTGTTGTACGAACCGAAGTTGCTCACGTAGAAGGCGAACAGGCCGGAGATCACCAGCCAGATCACCACGGCCAGCACCCCGCCCGGGCTGACCCAGCGGAAGCCGCCGTGCCGCGCGTTCGGTGAGGCCCAGTAGAGGATCGCGAACATCAGGCTGACCAGGATCAGCAGGACTGGCCACTTGGCGACGTCCCACACCGTGACGGCCGTTGAGCCCAACCCGATCACGTCGCCGACCGATTCGGCGAGACGCCCGGTGAAGACCACTATCACCGCGCTGACCAGCAGCAGCACCCCGACCACCGCGGTCACGCCGAGCCGGATCGGGAGCGTCTTCCAGATCGGCCGCCCCTCCGGCACGTCGTAGATGGTGTTGGAGGCGCGCATGAACGCGCCGATGTAACCGGAGGCGGACCAGAACGCGGCCAGCAGACCGATGATCGCCGCGATGCTGGCCAGGCCGCCGTTCCGTTGGGCGGTGTCGATCGCGCCTTCGATGATCTTCTGGATGCTGTCGTTCGGCACCGCCTGGTTGACGGTGTCCCTGACGCCCTCGGTGGCGCTCTCGCCGAGCAGGCCGAGCAGGGAGATCAGCACCAGCACACCGGGGAAGATGGACAGCACCCCGTAGTAGGTGAGTGCCGCCGCCCAGTCGGTCAGGCTGTCGTCCTGGAATTCGCTTATCGTCCGGCGCAACGCCGCCTTCCACCCACTGCCGGGCAGGTCGGTGGGGCTGTCCGGGCCCGCGTCGGGCCCGACCGGCGTGGTGGCGGGATCACCCTCACGCTCACGCTGGGCGGAAGACTCGTCCGAGGCCATCGCCCCTCCTCCTGGTCGGCGGTGTCACCTCCGGACATGCCCCGTCGACGGGCGCGGGTAACCCCTACTTGTAGAGCAACCTCGCCATTCGGCGGGAAGCCACCAGCAGGCCGACCGCCACCATCGCCAGCAGGTAGAGCACGTCGAGCAGCCAGAGCCAGCCACCGCCGCCCAGCGCGACCCCACGGATCAGGTGCACCGACCGGTACAGCGGGGTGACCTCCACGAGCCAGTGCAGCACTGTCGGATAGGCCTGCGCCGGCACGAAGGTGCCGGAGAAGAGGAAGAGCGTGAACTGTGCGGAGCCCATCAGGTCGAAGTCCTGCCAGCTACGCATGAAGGTGGAGATCGCCATGCCGAGCGCCCCGAACGCGAACCCGACCAGCACCGCGGCCGGAAGGGCGGTCAACGCGCGGGTGACGCTTGTCAAGTCCAGCGCGACCATCACCCCGAGGAACGCCGCCGAATAGGCACTGCCCCGCAGCATCGCCCAACCCAACTCGCCCAGGGCGATCTCGAACGGCCGTACCGGGGTGGCGATCATCCCGTCGTACAGCTTCATGTACTTCATCTTGCCGAAGAAGTTGAATGTGGTCTCCGCGAGCGCCCCGGTCATCGCGGAGGAGGCCAGCATCGCCGGGGCCACGAACTCGGCGTACGAGACCAGCCGCCCATCGGGCAGCGGCAGGTCGCCGACCAGCGCGCCGACGCCCACCCCGATGGACAGCAGGTAGAGCAGCGGCTCGACGAAACCGGAGAGCAGCAGCAGCCAGTAGACCGACTTCAGCGCCGCGACGTTGCGCTCGACCACCGACGCCGACCGCCGGGACGCGGCGGAGACGTCGACCAGTCGGGGCAGGATCAGCGTGACCACGACACCCTCTCTGCTTGCTCTTCAGACGACGGGTTGCTGTTCAGGTTTGTCAGACGACGAGCTTGCGCCGGAACGCGCGCACCGCCAGCAACCAGCCGGCGACCGCCCAGGCGGCCAGGTAGAGCAGGTGCCCGGCGATCGACCACTGTGGGGCGACGCCGAGCGTTGCCGCGCGGCACAGGTCCACGGCGTGCCACAACGGCGTCGCGTACGCCAGCCACCGCAGCGCCTCGGGCAACGACTCGACCGGGAAGAACACCCCGGCGAAGAGCGTCATCGGGATGACCGCGAACCGGAACAGCATCGCGAGCCAACTGTCGCTCGACACCGACGCGGCGTACGCGAAGGTCGGCGCGGCGACGGCCAGCCCGAGCAACGCCACCACCGGCAGGGTGGCCACCGCCCACGGCGACCGCAACGCCCCGAAAAGCCCGGTGACCAGCAGGAACGCCGTAATCGTGGTGAGCACCCGGAACAGCACGAAGGCCAGGTGCCCGGCCACGATGTCACCCACCCGCAGCGGCGACGCGCCCTGCGCGAAGTAGGTCTTGACCCACTGGAAGTTGCTGAACACCGGCCAGGTCGAGTCACCGACTGTCACCTGGAGGGCGGTCGAGGCGATCAGCCCGGGGACCAGCCAGTCGAGGTAACGCACCCCGCCGACGCCCTGGTCGATGTAGGCGCCGACGCCCAGCCCGAAGCCGAGCACGGTGAGCACCGGCAACAGGAACGAGGAGAACACCCCGGCCCGCCAGGTGCGGCGCAGACCCACCATGTAGTGCTCGAACACCGCGTACGCCGGCACCCATGGGAACCGCGCCGACCCCGTCACACTCACCCGACCACTCCGCCCGCCGCGCCGGCCACCACGACCTGTCTACCCCCGGGGTACGACAGACCGCCGGTCACCCTACGACGACCCCGCCGACGTGTCGCCCGGGTTTCCCCGCGTTCGCCCTGGGCTCCGCTCGTTGATCGACTCGGTTTCCAGGAAGTCGCGGTGTCAGAGCCGCCCGGATGCCCCGACTTCCTGAAAGCCGAGTTGATCTGGACGGCGTGGCCGCTGTCTACCGGCGAACGGCGTCGGACTCGACGAACGCCCGCCACGCGTCGGGCGGGAAGACCAGCACCGGACCGACCGGGTCCTTGGAGTCGCGGACGGCCACCAGCCCGGGCAGGTTGGCGGCAACCTCCACACAGTTGCCGCCATCCGGGCCGCTACGAATGCTCTTGCGCCACCGAGCACCGGTTAAATCCATGTCTCCGCCACTTCCGCCATGAGATCGAGGGACTGCCCGTGCGATAGTGCCTCACCGCGAATCGATTCCCACACCTCGACCATCTGACGGACGTACTCGGATCGGTCGATGACCTGCCCGTGACGCTGTCCGGCGAGATAGACAAGGTCCTCGCCCTGCGACGAGCTTGCGATCACGAACGGCCCTCCGAGCCCAGCGTAAGCACCGGCGGGAGTCGGCACGACCTGGATCCGGACCCTCGGGAATGCCGTTCCGACCTTCACGAGGTGCTGGATTTGCTCGCGCATAACTTCCGGCCCACCGACAGATCGGCGCAGCACGTGCTCGTCGATCACGGCGGTGAGCAGCGGCGGCCGGTCCCGGGTGAGCAGTCTCTGACGGTCCATCCGGGTTGCCACCTGCTGTTCGACCTCGTCCGCCGCGAACAAGCCGCCGCCGGTCAGTAGCGCGCGGGCGTACCCCTCGGTCTGTAAGAGGCCTGGCACGCACAGCGGCTCGAACGAGCGCAGCGCGGTGGTTTCCTGCTCGACGCCGGCCCAGTCGCGGAACCATGGCACCACGGCCTCCCGGCTGATCCGCCGCTGGATGCGTTCGAACCGACCGTCGGCCCCGAACACGGCGTCACACCGGCGGGCGAAGTCGAGACTCGGCCGGCGCTCGGATGTCTCCACCTTGGCAACCAGCGCCCCGGAATAGCTCAACGCCTCGGCCAGCGCGGTCTGCGACATCCCGCTGGTGGCCCGGGACAGCCGCAGTTCCTCGGCGAAGTGCTCCAGCATGGACGAACTCTCCACGGACAACCTCCGTACATTCCCGTACCGCGCCGGGCCGACCGCCGTACGCGCTGGTCGTCGGCGTGCGGAACCTCCCACCGTAGTCGGATGCTCACCAGACTGTCACGCAGCGGAACCGCTCACGGGATCAGACGGCGGGCGGAACCAGGCCGGGAGCGCCCCGTGACCCCCCGATCCGGGGCGCTCCCCACCCACCCGACGGAGGTTCCCTCGTGCGACTCACCTGGTCGGCTCAGCACGGTGGCGGGCACTGATGCCCCGGTACCGCCCACACGTGGCGGCACGCCCGTCCTGGCGCTGCCGGGTCTGCGGCGCGGCGTGGCCCTGCTCGCCGGCCCGCCTGGCGCTGCTCGGCGAGTACCGCGAGAACCGGATCGGCCTGCTCATCTACCTCGCCACGGTGCTCTACGAGGCGGCCGGGGACCTCGCCGGCCAGGCCGGTCACGACCGGCTGACCGACCGATTCATCACCTGGGCCCGCGCCCGTTGAACGGCGATTCGTTTGGCAGCAGGTCAGGCCGGTCGGTACGCGCGGACCAGCGCCTGCACGGCGTAAGCGAGCAGCAGCACTCCCGCGCCGACGCCGACCACCAGACCGGCGGAGACCCCCGAGGCGAGACCGGTGACGAGCCCCAGCGCCGCGACCAGGCACAGCGCGGCACCGAGCGGACGAAGCAGCGGGTCCCGCAGGAGCGGGGCGAGCGGGAAGAAGTGCAGACCGACCACCAGGCAGACCAGCACCGGAACGTACTCGGACCAGCCGGCGGCGACCAGCACGGCGGCACCCAGCCCGGCTGCCGCGAACTCGGCGACGACGATGAGCACGTACGGGCGGTCGGCGGCCCGGTCCCGAGGGCTGCCGGCACCCCGCAGTCGGGCGGACAGCACACCGCCCAGCACGGCGGTGAGCAGTGCGACGAGGCTGCCCACCACGAGCAGGGCGCGAAGCGGTTGCTCCGCCGCCGGCACACTGAACCAGACCATCGCGAAGATGCCCAGGTAGAGGGCGGTGAGCCCGGCCTGACGTCGGTTGGCGGTCACCAGATCAGACATGAAACCCCCGTGGTCGGAAGCCGACTCGGTGAGTTCACTGATTCGGCTCGGCGATGTTACGCCCAAGATCAAAGGCAGTCGAGCGGTGATCGGGGGCGGTCAGTCGACCAGGGTGCGGCCGGTCAGGTGCAGGAAGACGTCCTCCAAGCCGCTGCGCCGGACCAGCACGTTGGCCGGCTGGAGCCCCAGGGCGGTGACCTCGGCGACCGCCGCGTCACCGTCCGGCACGTAGAGCAGGACCCGGTCGGGCAGCACCTCGACCCGCTCCCCCAGCCCGTCGAGCTTGTCGGCGAACGGCTCCTGTGACTCGGCGGTGAAGCGCAGCTCGACCACCTCACGTGTCGAGTGCTGCTCGATCAACGCTCGGGGTGAGCCCTCCGCGACGATCCGGCCGCCGTCCATCACCACCAGGCGGTCACAGAGCTGCTCGGCCTCGTCCATGTAGTGCGTGGTGAGCACCAGCGTGACGCCCTGCTGCTTGAGTCGGAACAGCCGTTCCCACACCAGGTGCCGGGCCTGCGGGTCGAGCCCGGTGGTCGGCTCGTCGAGCAGCACGATCTCCGGATCGTTGACAAGCGCGCGGGCGATGGTCAGCCGACGCTTCATGCCACCGGACAGCGGCTCGACCTTGCTGTCGGCCCGCTCGGTCAACTGGACGAAGTCGAGCAGCTCGGCGGCGCGCTCCCGGGCCGCCCGCCGGGAGATGCCGAAGTAGCGGGCGTAGACGGTCAGGTTTTCCCGGACGGTCAGCTCCGGATCGAGATTGTCCAGCTGGGGGCACACCCCGAGGCGCGCCCGGATCGCCGGCCCGTCAGCCACCGGATCCATGTCGAGGATGCGCAGCTCGCCGCCGCTGGGTGGGGAGATGCAGCCGACCATCCGCATGGTGGACGACTTGCCCGCGCCGTTGGGCCCGAGGAAGCCGAACGCCTCACCCGGGCGCACCTCGACGTCGATGCCGTCCACGGCGGTGAAATCGCCGAACCGCTTCACCAGCCCGCGAGCCTGAATAAGTGGTCGCCCCGAAGTCACCGCCCGACCCTAACCGCCCGGTCCGACAGCCCTCCACGCAAATATCCGCCGACGACCGGCCGGTCACACCGGTGTCCGTACCACAGGCGGCGAAACGCCGATCGATGCCCCACCCGTCAGCCAATCGACGTGTATCGTCCTTTTGTGTCGCCCATCAGCTCGCCCGATGGTTCGCCGTTACCTGCCCGACCAGCCAACTCTCCCGTTGATGGGCCCGCAGCGAGCCCCGGCGGCGGGCCACCCCGACCACGACCGGAAGCCGAGCCGACGGAGCCCGGTGAACGCGGCAGCACCCACCCGCCCAACCCCACCACCCTCGGGACCGAGCCCGACTCAAGCGGGCCCGACTCAAGCGGGCCCGACCCGAGCAAGGCCCACCCGAGCGACCCCGACCCGAGCGGGCCGAGCGTGGCCGAGCGGGCGACCCGGGACCTGGCCGCCCAGTTCGAGGACGAGAAACCGGGACGGGTGCTCTCCGGGCCGGCGGGGCTGCTCCTCACCGCGGCGGCGTTGGCGGTCGGCGCTCTCGCCCTGTGGCAGGTGTTCCGCCCGCTGTCGCAGGGCAGCAAGTACTACCTGATCATCTTCCTGGCCGGCGTACTCCCGTTGGTCTTCCTCGCCTACCCGGCCGACCTGCGGCTGCCGACCCGCCTCCGCGCCCGGCGACGACCGGCCTCGGCGCGGCCCACGGTGACCGACTGGGTTCTGGTCGTCCTGGCGGTCGCGGCCTGTCTCTATCCGGTCCTGCCGATCCGGATCGGCAGCGGTGGCGGCGGCTACAACGCGTTCCTCGACCGGCAGGGCCTGCTGGCGCCGACGGATCTGGTGCTGGGCACCGTCCTGCTGCTCCTGCTGCTCGAAGCCTGTCGACGTACCACCGGTTGGATCCTGCCCGCGGTCTGCCTGCTGTTTCTCGGCTACGGCTACTACGGCGGGTTGCTGCCGCAGTCCTGGCCGGTCGCGCACGCCGGGCTCGACTTCAGTCAACTGGTCGACGCGTTCTACAACTCGGACAGCGGCTTCTACGGCACGCCACTCGACGTGGCCGCCTCGTACATCGTGCTGTTCACCATCTACGGCGCGGTGCTGGAGCTGTCCGGGGCCGGCCGGTTCTTCGTCGAGCTGTCGGCCGCGGCGTTCCGGCGCTCGCGTACCGCCGCCGGGCGGACGGCGGTGGCCTCGGGCTTCCTGCTCGGCACCGTCTCCGGCTCCGGCGCGGCGACGACGGTGAGCATCGGGGCGGTCACCTGGCCGCTGCTGCGCCGTGCCGGCTACCCGCCGGAGCGGGCCGGCGGCATGTTGGCCGCGGCCGGGGTGGGCGCGATCCTCAGCCCGCCCACCCTGGGTGCGGCGGCGTTCATCATCGCCGAGTACCTGGGCGTCTCGTACCTCCAGGTGTTGGGCTGGGCGACGGTGCCGACGGTGCTCTACTACCTCGGCATCCTGCTCGCCGTGGAGATCGACGCCCGCCGCTCCGGCGTACGCCCGGTGGTGATCGACGTCGGCTCGCCCTGGCGTCTGCTGGCCCGGTTCGGCTACCACTTCGCCTCGCTGATCGCCATCATCGTGTTCCTGGCGGTCGGCGTGTCCGCGACGAGGGCTGTCGTCTTCGCCATTCTGCTCGCGGTCGCGCTGTCGTTCCTGGACCGTACCCACCGGCTCAGCCCGGGCCGGCTGGTGACCGCGCTCGTCACCGGCGTCCGCGGCGTCCTCGCCGTCACCGCGGTCTGCGCCGCCGCCGGCATCATCACGGCGACCACCACGAAGACCGGCCTCGGGCCGCAGGCGGCGGCGCTGCTGATCGGCGGGGCGCAGGCGGCCACCTCGGACCCGACGCTGGTGCTGGTGCTCACCGCGCTGCTCGCCGCCGTCGCGCTCACCCTGCTGGGCCTGGCCGTGCCGGTCACCGCGTCGTTCGTGATCGGTTGGGTGATCGTCGGTCCGGCCCTGCTCGACCTGGGCGTCACCGCACCGGCGGCGGCGATGTTCGTCTTCTACTTCGCGGTGCTGTCCGAGGTGTCCCCACCGACCGCGCTCGCCGCGGTGGCCGCCGCCGCGGTCACCGGCGGCCGGCTGGTGCCGACCATGTGGCAGACGCTGCGGTACGCGCTGCCGGCGTACCTGATCCCGATCGCGTTCGTCATCACGCCGGCCGGGCTCGGTCTGCTCGGCATCGGCGGCGTCCAACGGATCGCCTTCGCCGCCGTGGTCACCGCGTTGAGCGTGGCGGTGCTCGCCGTCGCCGCCGGTGGCTGGCTGCCCGGCGTGGGCCCGGCCGGTCCCCCGGAACGGGTGCTGGGCGCCCTCGCCGGCGTCACCCTGCTCTGGCTCGAACCCGTGCCGGTCACGGTCGGCGCGGCGCTGGCCGCCGTCGCGGCGGCGGGTGTGTTCGTCCGACGCGCCGGCCGGTCATCGTCCGGATCGCCAGCCAACCCTGTGGAGGAACAACTGTGAGACGAATCGACGTACGGCTCGCGGCGGGCCTGAGCGTGCTCGCCCTCGTCACGGGTTGTGGAGGTCAGCAGGGCGGCGCGGCGACTGACGACACGGCCAGCGAGGTCACCTGCGAGGTGACCAAGGAGACCCGCGTCGGCATCGCCACCGGCAACGCGACAGGCGTCTACTACGTGGTCGGCAACGCCCTGGCCGGGCAGTTGTCCGGGACGACCGGCGGCAAGCTCACCGGCACCGCCGCCGAGACCGGCGCCTCGGTGCAGAACGTCGAGCAACTGGTCGGTGGCCAGTACGACGTGGCGTTCTCGCTCTTCGACACGGCGGTCAACGCGGTGCAGGGCAAGGGCAGCTTCACCGCGCCGCAGCCGGTGGAGGCGCTGGCCCGCATCTACGACAACTACACGCAGGTGGTGGTCCGCAACGACTCCGGGATCACCTCGGTGGCCGACATGCGGGGCAAGCGGATCTCCACCGGCTCACCGAAGTCCGGCACCGAGGTGATCGCCAACCGGCTGTTGGAGGCCGCCGGTCTCGACCCGGCCAAGGACATCCGGGCGCAGCGACTGGACCTGACCAAGACGGTCGAGGGGATCAAGGACGGCAGCGTCGACGGCTTCTTCTGGTCCGGTGGCCTGCCCACCGGGGGCCTCACCGACCTGTTCACCACGGCCGGCGACTCGGTGAAGTTCGTCGACATCTCGCCGTTGCTGCCGAAGATGACCGCGTTGAGCCCCGCCTACCAGCCTGGGACGATCGGCCGGGACGCGTACCGCACGGCGACCGACACCCCGACCATCGTCGTACCCAACGTGTTGTTGGTCCGCAAGGACCTGGACGCCAACGTCGCCTGCGCGATCACCCGGACGGTCTTCGACAAGCGGGACACGCTGGCCCAGGCGAACCCCGCGGCCCGGGGCATCTCGCTGGAGACCGCCCGCAAGACCGACCCGGTGCCCCTGCACCGCGGCGCCGACAAGGCGCTGAAGGACCTCGGCGCGAACTGACCCGGCCGGTCAGACGTCGGCCGGCGCGGTGGCGGCGCGGGCCACGCCGACCAGCCGGTCGGTCTCGGCGAGCAGGGCCTCGTCGTCCGCCGGAGTGCCGGGGTCGAGTCGGACCGTCCAGGTCAGACCGTCGACCCCGGCCACGCGCCGGGCCGCGACCCGCGCCGCGCCGCCGGGCACCGGCTGGTGCTCGGTGTACGCGACCGAGCGGGTCACCCGGGCCCGCACCTGGTGCGGCAGCTCCCCCGGGTCGAGCAGCAGGTACGTCTCGGCCGGACCGTCGGCGACCACCGTGTAGCCGTCCCGCTCGACGACCGGCTCGGCGGGGGTGACGGTCAGCTCCCGGCCGGACCAGACCGCCTTGAGGATGGTGTGCCAGCCGAGCCGGTGCCCCCGACCGGGCAGCCACAACCCCAGGTTGGTGGCGACCACCACCCCGTCGCCCTCACCGTTGCCGGCGGCGGCCCAGGCCAACACCCGCTCGTCGGCGGTCAGCGGCGGCCGGTCGGCCGGCGGCAGCTTCGGCTTACGGCTGAACAGTCCCATCTAGAGGCCTCCCGCGGCCTGCTCGCGCAGCGCCCGGGCGTGCTGCTCCAGGGACAGCAGCTCACCGAAGGCGGCGAAGTACTCGTCCTTGTTGTTGACCGGGTTGATCCGCTGGATGCGTGACTTGAGGTCCCGGACCCGGGCGGTCACCGACCCGAACTGCACCCGGGCCATGGTGATCCCCACGTAGCGGGGGTCCGGTTCGCCGTCGATCCGCAGTGGTTCGACGGCCAGCTCACCAACCAGCGCCGCGGCCGCCAGGTCGTCGCAGGCGTCGCGGACCGACTCGATCCAGACCGCGCCGCCGGTCGCCGACGCGGCACCACCGGCCGCGGCGATTGCCGTACGCACCGCGACGTGCACCGGGTGCCGGTATTCGGTGGCCTCGACCGCGTCGAACATCGGCCCGGCCAGGACGGGTTGCTGGAGGGCGAGTTTCAGCGCCTCCCGCTCGACCATCGACTGCGGGCTGTCCACCGCCGGCTCGGGGCGGGCCGAGGTTGGCCGGGCGGCAGGGGCGGCGTCGCGGGTGCCGGACGGCGCGGTGTTGCCGGCGGCGAGCACCGCCCGCTGCACCGGCTCGATCTCCATGCCGAGGTCCATGGCGAGCTTGCGGACGTACTCTGGCCGCTTTTCCCGGTCCTTGAGTCGCGCGACCAGCGGCGCGGCGTGCCGCATCGCCTCGACCCGGCCGTCGACGGTGTCCAGGTCGAAGCGGCTGATCACGTGTCGCAGCGCGAAGTCGACGAGCGGCTCGCGGCGGGCGACCAGGTCACGCACCGCCAGGTCGCCCTTGGCCAGCCGCAGGTCGCACGGGTCCATGTTGTCCGGGCTGACCGCGATGAACGTGCGCCCGACGAAGCGCTGGTCGTCTTCGAAGGCGCGCAGCGCGGCCTTCTGCCCGGCGGCGTCGCCGTCGAAGGTGAAGATGATCTCGCCGGCCACCTCGTCGCTGTCGAAAAGGAGCCGACGCAGGACCGAGATGTGGTCCGCGGCGAAGGCGGTGCCGCAGGTCGCCACCGCCGTGGTCACCCCGGCGAGGTGGCAGGCCATCACGTCGGTGTAACCCTCGACGATCACCGCCCGACCCTGCTTGGCGATCTCCCGTTTGGCCTGGTCGATGCCGTAGAGCACGTGCGACTTCTTGTAGATCGGCGTCTCGGGGGTGTTCAGGTACTTCGGGCCGTCGTCGTCGTCGAAGAGCTTGCGCGCGCCGAAGCCGATCACGTCGCCGGCGAGGTCGCGGATCGGCCAGAGCAGCCGACGGCGGAACCTGTCGATCAGGGTGCCGGAGCGGGACTCGCGGGACAGCCCGGCGGTGACCAACTCCTGGTGGGTGAAGCCCTGCTGGCGCAGGTGCTTGGTGAGTAGGTCCCAACCCTCGGGCGCGAAACCACAGCCGTAGCGCTCGGCGGCGGCCCGGTCGAAGCCCCGGCGGGCCAGGAACTCCCGTGCCGGCCGGGCGCCGGCGGTGCTCAGTTGCGCGCGGTAGAACTCGACGGCGGCGGCGTGCGCGGCGACCAGGCGCTGCCGCTGACCCTGCTGCGGGCGGGGGCGCGGGGTGCCCTTGTCGTCCTCGATGTAGCGCAGTTGGATGCCGGCGCGGCCGGCCAGCCGCTCGACGGACTCCACGAAGCTGAGGTGGTCGGCGTCCATCAGGAACTTGATCGCGTCCCCGCCGGCCCCGCAGCCGAAGCAGTACCAGACGTTGCGGGCCGGGGACACGTTGAACGACGGACTCTTCTCGTCGTGGAACGGGCACAGGCCCTTGAGGTTGCCGCCGCCGGCGGACTTCAGGGTGACCGTCTCGGAGATCACATCCCCGATCGAGGTGCGTTCCCGGACCAGTGCGATGTCCTCGTCCCGGATCCGCCCAGCCATGCGCCACCCCCTCGCCGTACATCCTGCCCTGCCGGACCGACGACACGCCGGCCGGGGGACGCCGGTGTGGCGGCGGCCGCTGCGGGCTGGGCGGTTCCGGCCCGCAGGCCGGGTCCGCACGGGGACCATGACCAGATGCGCAGGGTACGGACCGACGTTCCCCGCCTGCCCAGATGGCTGGCCGGTCGGATCGGACTGAGCGGACAGGCCCCGGCGGCAGACGAGGCCGGACACCGGCACGCCACCTGGCTGGAACTCTTCCTCGACCTCATCTTCGTGTACGCGCTGGCGGCGGTGGTGGCCCGGCTGGGCGTCGACCCGACCCCGTCCCCACACGCCGTGGTGGCCGTGATCGGGCTGTTCGTGGTGATCCAGTGGGCCTGGGTGGGACAGGTCTTCTACGACACCCGGTTCGACCCGGACGACACGCTGCACCGGGTGCTGGTGCTCGTCGCGCTGGTCGGCGCGGGGGCGATGACACTCGGGGTCGACGAGGTTCCGGAGAGCGTGCTTCTGCCGGTCGGGTACCTGATCGTGCGGGGGGTGCTGCTCCTGCTGTACCTGCGCGCCCGGCCGACCAGCTCGATGGCCCGCCTGGTGACGACGATCTACCTGATCGGCTTCGGGACGGGCTGGCTGATCTGGCTGGTGTCGCTGACCGTGCCCACCCGGCAGCGCCCGGTGCTGTGGGTGGTCGCGATGGTCATCGAACTGGCCACGCCCTGGGTCGGTGCGCGCTGGCTCAACCGCTGGCCGGTGGACAACCGGCACCTGCCGGAACGGATCGGGCAGTTCACGATCATCGTGCTGGGTAGCGCCCTGGCCAGCCTGCTCTTCGCGGTGCCCGACCACCCACCGCCCCACATGATCCTCACCGCCGGGTTGGCCTTCCTGATCCCGGCGGCCGTCTGGTGGGTCTACACCACCTTCGTCACCACCCGACTGACCCAGAGTCATCTGCGGGGCGGGCAGGCGTACAGCTACCTGCACATTCCGCTCGGCGGTGCACTGTTGCTGCTCGGTTGGGCGCTCGGGCAGGTGGTCCGGTTGGTCGACGCCGACGCGCCGCGACTGCCGTTGGAGCTGCGGCTGCTGCTGGCCGCCTCGATGGTGATCTGGACGGTGTGCGGCCTGGCCCTGTACTGGCTGTGGACCCGACCGAGTCTCGCCCGGCTGGCGATCGCCGTCTACGGGGTGGTCTCGGTCAGCGTGATCACCGGGACGGTGCACGAGCCGAGGCTGATGCTGTCCCTGCTCGCCGTGGCGATCGTCGGATACGCCGTGCTGCTCAGCCGCCGACTCGCCAGGGCCGGCGAGTCGAACCGGACGCCCGAGGGGTGAGCGGCGCTCAGGCCGCCGCGGCAGGCGCCGGGATGGCTGTCTCCTCGGCCGCCACCTGCTGGTTCCAGTCGGCCTTGGTGGAGCGCCAACCCTCGTCGTCCATGCCACGCCGCCAGTAGCCGGAGATGGAGAGCTGCCCGAGCGGTATGCCCCGCTCGCCGCGCAGCAGCCGGCGCAGGTCCCGGACGAACGCGGCCTCGCCGTGCACGAACGCGTGCACCTGGCCGGCCGGGAACTCCAACGCCCGCACCGCCTCCACCAGCGCCTCGCCCACCGGGCGGTCGCCGCGATGCAGCCAGGTCACCTCCACCGCCCCCGGGCTGAGCAGCTTCTGCTCCTCCGCCGGGTCGGCGATCTCCACGAAGACGTGGGCCGGGGCGCCCAGCGGTAGGCGCTCGCACGCGGCGGCAATCGCCGGGAGGGCACTCTCGTCACCGACCAGCAGATGCCAGTCCGCGTCCGGGTTCGGGGCGTACGCCCCGCCGGGGCCGACGAAGTGCACCGGATCGCCGGGGCGCAGCGCGGCGGCCCACGGCCCGGCCAACCCCTCGTCGCCGTGGTGCACCACGTCGACGGTCAACTCCCCGGCCAGCGGGTCCCAGCGCCGCACCGTGTACGCGCGCAGCCGGGGCCACTGCTCCCGGGGCAGGTCGCGGCGGATCGCGGCGAGGTCCAACGGCTGCGGGTACTCGGCCCCCGGCTGCGGGAACACCACCTTGATGTAGTGGTCGGTGAACTCGCCCACCGGCAGGCCAACCAGCTCGTCCCCACCGAGGACGAGCCGGATCAGGTGCGGGGTGGGCCGCTCGGTGCGCAGCACCCGGGCCGAGGTGACGTTCCTGGGGCGTTCCGTCATGTCAGTTAGGTTAGCCTAAGCTGGCTCGTGGTCAATCGGCGGCGTGCCTCCGCCGACGAGCCGGGTGTGCCAGGTCACCGCCGCCGGGTCGGTGAGCGAGGCGACCTGGTCGATCACGACCCGCAGCCGGGCCGTGTCGTCCGGGGCGGCCCGCCACAGCGGGGCGAAGATCGGGTCGAGCCCCTCCGGGGCACGCCGGACCAGCGCGGCGACCAACTCCGCCAGCATCGTCCGCTGCCGCTCGTAGCGGCCCCGGAAGCCACTGCGACGCATCACGTACCGCAGCGCGATGCCCTTGAGTAGCGCGCACTGCGCCCGGACCAGGCGAGGCACCACCAGGTCGGCGGCGTAGCGGCGGTGCGGGCCCGGCCCGAAGCGCTCCTCCGTGGCCGCCACCGCCGCGGACACGAACAGCCCGGTCACCCCGCTGGTGGTGGCCTTCAACGCGACCTGGGCGCGGTGGCTGCCGTCGTACCCGGCGAACGGGGCGAGCAGCGGACCGGCCAGCAGGTCGACGAGCACCTCGGCCAGGTCCGCCGCCGACTCCCCGGAGTAGGCGGCGGCCACGTCGGCGCAAAGCGCGGCCCGCTCGTCGGCGTCGGTAAGCAGCGGGCGCAACGCGACGTAGCCGCCGTGGATGCCGTCCTCCACGTCGTGCACCGAGTACGCGACGTCGTCCGCCCAGTCCATCACCTGGGCCTCCAGGCAGCGCCGGTCGCCGGGCGCGCCGGCCCGGATCCAGTCGAAGACGGCCAGGTCGTCGGAATACACCCCGAACTTGCGCTCCCCCGGCCGGCGCGGCCACGGGTACTTGCCGATGGCGTCCAGCGACGCCCGGGTCAGGTTCAGCCCGGCGGACGAGCCGTCCGGCGCGAGCACCTTCGCCTCCAGGCGCGTCAACACCCGCAGGGTCTGCGCGTTGCCCTCGAAGCCACCGCACGGCGTGGCGAGCAGGTCCAGCGCAGCCTCGCCGTTGTGCCCGAACGGCGGGTGCCCGAGGTCGTGCGCGAGCCCCGCGACGTCCACCACATCCGGGTCGCAGCCCAGCCGGGCACCCATCTCCCGAGCGATCTGCGCGACCTCCAACGAGTGGGTCAGCCGCGTACGCAGGAAGTCGTCCGTGCCGGCGGTGTGCACCTGGGTCTTGGTGGCCAGCCGGCGAAACGCCGCCGAGTGCAGCACCCGGGCCCGGTCGCGCTCGTACGGCGACCGGCGGTGCCCGGTGTCCTTGGGCGGCTCCTCGACCAACCGCGCGTCCGCCGCCCCCGGCTCACTTTTCACGCAGGACGCAGAACTCGTTGCCTTCCGGATCACTCAGCACCGTCCAGTCGACCTCACCCTGACCGATGTCGACGTGCCGGGCGCCCATGTCGACCAGGCGCTCGACCTCGGCCTCCTGGTTGGCGGGGCGCAGGTCGAGGTGCAGTCGGTTCTTGCGCTCCTTGCCCTCGGGCACCGGGCCGAAGAACAGGGCGGGCAACTGGTCCGGGGACTGGCGGATCTCCACGCCGCTCGGAGTCTCGGTGACGACCTGATAGCCGAGCGCCTCGGCCCACCAACGGGCCAGTCGGGCCGGATCGCGGGCGTCGACAGTCAGGCTCTCCCAGACACTGGTCATGCAGTCACCTCTTCCCGTTCGACGCGGCGCCCAATCGGCCGTGTGCGAGCGAGCCAAGATTACGCCCGCCCCCGCTGCTCGACCCGCTCACGACGCATCGACGAAGGGCACACAACCACCGATTGGCTCGCAGTTGCCGACCGATCGCCGAGGGTTACGGGCTCGCGGCCGGAAGTGGCCAGCGGTAGCGTTCCCAGCGCGGAACGTGACCAGCCGACCGACACGCAGAGCCAACCGGTGAGGGGTAACGCTCGTGGACGCAGACACGGTGATGGGAACGGAGCTAGCCGGGTTGCGCCAGCGGCGACCCGACATCGCCGGGACGGTGCTGGCGGGCACCGACGGCCTGCTCATCTCCAGCGACCTCCCGAGCACCGACGCCACCCATCTCGCCGCGCTCGCCGCCGCGAGTTTCGGGCTCGGTCACCGGGTGGCCGACACCGCCCGGCGGGGTGAGTTCCGGGAGTCGGTCGTGTCCACCACCGCCGGCTGCGTGGTGACCTACCCGGCCGGGCGCAGCGCCCTGCTGACCCTCGTCACCGTGTCGACGGCAGGGGACCTGGAGGCGCTGCACGAGGAGGCGCGGGCGGTGGCCCGCCGGGCGGGCTCGTTCCTGGACGTTCGCGGCGGAGGCATCGGCGCTACGTCGGTGCCGGACGCGCACGCCCCGCTCGCCACGCGTACCCCGATGGCGACCCTGCCGGCGCAGTTGCGCCGCTCGTCCCGACCCACCTGGCGTCGCCCGCCGATCTGAGCGTCGGCGGCGACCCGGGTGACCAGGCCGCCGCCGACGCGCGTCAGCGGCTGTCCGACCCGCCGCTCTCCACGACCGCCCGACCGGCCTCCAGCCGGGCCACCGGCACCCGGAACGGTGAGCAGGACACGTAGTCCAGGCCGACCTCGTGGAAGAAGTGCACCGAGTCCGGGTCGCCACCGTGCTCACCGCAGATGCCGAGCTTCAGCCCGGGCCGGGCGGCCCGGCCCTCCTCGGCGGCGATCCGCACCAACCGGCCGACGCCGTCGCGGTCGATCGACTCGAACGGCGAGATTCCGAAGATGCCCAACTCCAGGTAGCGCCAGAAGAACGCGCCCTCGACGTCGTCGCGGGAGAAGCCCCAGCCCATCTGGGTCAGGTCGTTGGTGCCGAAGGAGAAGAACTCGGCGGCCTCGGCGATCTGCCCGGCGGTCAGCGCCGCCCGGGGCACCTCGATCATGGTGCCGATCAGCACCTCGACGCCGCTGTCCCCGACCACCTCGGCAATGATCTTCTCGGCCTCGGCGCGGACCGTCTCCAGCTCCTGCACCGCCCCGACCAGCGGCACCATGATCTCCGGCTTGGCCACGCCCCCGTTACGGGCGCAACTGACCGCCGCCTCGGCGATGGCCCGGACCTGCATCGCGAACAGGCCGGGGATGACCAGGCCGAGGCGTACGCCGCGCAGCCCGAGCATCGGGTTCTCCTCGTGCATCCGCCGGACGGCGGCGAGCAACGCCTCCTCCTTGGCCACGTCCTCGCCGCGTTCCTGGGCGACCGCCACGTTGACGGCGAGCTGCTCCAACGGCGGCAGGAACTCGTGCAACGGTGGGTCGATGAGCCGGACGGTGACCGGCAGGCCATCCATCTCCCGGAAGATCTCCTCGAAGTCGGCCCGCTGCAACGGCAGCAGCGCCGCCAGCGCCGCCTCCCGCTCGCCGGGGGCCCGGGCCAGGATCAGCCGCTCGACCAGCTCCCGCCGGTCGCCGAGGAACATGTGCTCGGTTCGGCACAGCCCGATGCCCTCGGCGCCGAAACGCCGGGCCCGGGCCGCGTCCGCGCCGGTGTCGGCGTTCGTGCGGACCGCGAGCCGCCGCTTCCCGTCGGCGTGCGTCATGATCCGGTGTACGGCCCGGACCAGCGCGTTGTCGATGTGCTCGGGGTCGAGGCTGCCCTCGAAGTACTGCACGACCTCCGACGGCATGACCGGCACCTCGCCGAGGTAGACCTTGCCGGTGGTGCCGTCGATGGACACCACGTCGCCCTCGTTGACGGTCCGCCCGGCCACGGTGAACCGCTTCGCCGGCACGTTCACCTCGATCTCGTCGGCGCCGGAGACACAGGTCTTGCCCATGCCCCGAGCCACCACCGCGGCGTGGCTGGTCTTGCCGCCGCGCGAGGTGAGGATGCCCTGCGCGGCGATCATGCCGTTCAGGTCGTCCGGGTTGGTCTCCCGGCGCACCAGGATCACCGACTTCCCCTCGGCGGCCAGCTCGACGGCCCGCGCGGAGGTGAAGACCACAGTGCCGGACGCCGCGCCGGGCGAGGCGCCGATGCCCTTGGCGACCGGCTGGAACTCGTGGTCGAGCTGGAAACGCGGGAACATCAGCTGGGCCAGTTGCGCGCCGTTGACCCGGTGCAGCGCCTCGTCCAGGTCGATCAGACCCTCATCGACGAGCTGCCCGGCGATGACGAACGCGGCGGCGGCGGTGCGCTTGCCGACCCGGGTCTGCAACATCCACAGCTTCCCGCGCTCGATGGTGAACTCGATGTCGCACAGGTCCTTGTAGTGCTCCTCCAGCCGGGCCATGATGCCGAGCAGCTCGTCGTAGGAGGACTTGTCGAGCTGCTCCAACTCCTGCAACGGCACGGTGTTGCGGATGCCGGCGACCACGTCCTCACCCTGGGCGTTGGCCAGGTAGTCGCCGTAGATGCCCTGCGCGCCGCTGCCCGGGTCGCGGGTGAACGCCACGCCGGTGCCGGAGTCGGGCCCGAGGTTGCCGAAGACCATGGTCACCACGTTGACCGCGGTGCCGAGGTCGGCCGGAATCCGCTCCTGGCGGCGGTAGAGCACCGCGCGCTCGGCGTTCCACGACTCGAAGACCGCGCGGATGGCCAGGTCGAGCTGTTCGCGCGGCTGCTGCGGGAACTCCCGACCGGTGTGCTTCAAGAAGATCTTCTTGTACGCGTCGACAAGCCCGCGCAGGTCGTCGGCGTCCAGATCCAGGTCGTTGTGGGTGCCCTTGGCGTGCTTGGCCTCGTCGAGCGCGTGCTCGAACTCCTCACCCGGCACCTCGCAGACGGTCTTGCCGAACATCTGGATGAGTCGCCGGTAGGAGTCCCAGGCGAACCTGTCGTTCTGTCCCGCCTGGGCGGAGAGCCCAACCACGCTCTGGTCGTTGAGGCCGACGTTGAGGACGGTCTCCATCATGCCGGGCATGGAGAACTTGGCACCGGAGCGGACGGAGACCAGCAGTGGGTCCTGCGGGTCGCCGAGGCGCTTGCCCATCGCGCGCTCCAACGCTTCCAGGTGCGACTCGATCTGCCCGGCGAGCCCGTCCGGCTCCAGTCCCGTCGCGAGGTACGCCTGGCAGGCCTCGGTGGTGATGGTGAAGCCGGGTGGGACGGGCAGGCCCAGGTTGGTCATCTCGGCGAGGTTTGCCCCCTTGCCGCCGAGCAGTTCCTTGAGATCCTTGTTGCCTTCGGAGAAGTCGTAGACGTACTTGTGATCGACGGTCTCTTGCGCTGCCACCAGAGCCTCCACAACACACGCGCCGGATTGACACTTAACGAAGGTTCAGTTTTCTTCTTCCCCGGGACGGACCGCCGGTAATCCCGGGGTCAACGCCGATCGGTGGGCGAAGGTTAAGCGAACATCGAGTGACCTGGGACCGTTCGGTGACAATTGGCACAGCCATCACGACTATCCGTGTTCGTACCGGTTTTTGGGAACGCTTCCATGCGCACCATCACGCATCCCGGCCGAGCGTCGTACGCTTGACGCCACGCCAGCCGGTGAACCTCACTTTTGCCATAACCGACGCGAATACACCCCCCGGAGTCGCCGCCGTGTCGACCATCCCCTCCCCCGGTCCCACCGCCGTCCCCGCGCCGCTGCCGGCGGGGGAACCGGACGCGGCCACGCTGGCGCGCGCGGCCGAGCAGACCGCGGCCACGCTGCTCGCCCCGGCGGCCCCACACCGGCTGGCCGACGTCGTCCCCGCCCCGCGGCAGGTCCAGCCGGACCCGGCCGCCGACTGGGTCCTCCCGGCCGAAGCGGTCATCGTGGCCAGCGCCGACCCCGCCGCGCTGGCGGTCGCCGAACAGCTCGCCCAGCTCCTGCGTCCGGCCACCGGCTACCCGCTGCCGGTCACCGACGCCACCACGCCGGAACCCGCGGGTGGCATCGCGCTGGTGCTGGACGACAGCGCCGACCTCGGCGCGGAGGGCTACCGGCTCGACACCACCACCGACGGGGTACGCGTCACCGCCACCACCGCCGCCGGCCTCTTCTACGGCGTCCAGACGCTGCGCCAGCTACTACCAGCGGCGATCGAGAGCCCCACCCCGGTCACCGAACGCTGGGCGCTGCCCGGCGGCACCATCACCGACGCACCCCGCTTCCCCTACCGGGGCGCGATGCTCGACGTCGCGCGGCACTTCTTCCCCGTCGAAGACGTGCTGCGGGTGGTCGACCACCTGGCCCGCTACAAGCTCAACCACCTGCACCTGCACCTCACCGACGACCAGGGCTGGCGGATCACCGTCGACTCCTGGCCGAAGCTGACCGCCGTCGGCGGCACGACCGAGGTCGGCGGCGGCCCTGGCGGGCACTACACGAAGGCCGACTACGCGCGGATCGTCTCCTACGCCGCCGCCCGCCACATCACCGTCGTACCGGAGATCGACCTGCCGGGGCACACCAACTCGGCGTTGGTCGCGTACCCGGAACTGGCACCCGACAAGATCGCACCACCGCCGTATACCGGCACCGAGGTCGGCTTCAGCTACGTCGACCCCGCCGACGAGCGGACGTACGACTTCGTCGCCGACGTGTTGGGCGAGGTCGCCGCGCTCACCCCCGGCCCCTGGCTGCACATCGGCGGCGACGAGGCGTTCAAGGTCAAGGGCGAGGTCTACACCGGTTTCGTCGAGCGGGTCCAGCGCATCGTGGCCGACCTCGGCAAGACCGTCGTCGGCTGGCACCAGCTCGCACCCGCCGCCCACCTCGACGGGAGGGTCCTCCAGTGGTGGGGCACGAACGGCGAAGACGACCCCACCACCGTCGACGCCGTACAACGCGGCGCCCGGCTGATCGTCTCCCCCGGCAACCACGCCTACCTGGACATGAAGTACGCCCCGGACACCCCGATCGGGCACGACTGGGCCGGCCTCATCGACGTACGAAAGGCCTACGACTGGGATCCGGGTACGCACGTCGCCGGCGTACCCGCCGAGGCCGTCCTCGGTGTGGAGGCCCCGCTCTGGACCGAATCGGTCACCTCGCTGGCCGACATCGAACTCCTGCTCCTGCCCCGCCTCCCGGCCATCGCCGAATTGGGCTGGTCACCCCGGGCAAGCCACGACTGGGCCAGCTTCCGCGACCGCCTGGCCGGCCAGGGCCCGCGCTGGACGACTGCCGGGATCACCTTCCACCGCGCGCCCGAGATCCCGTGGCCGACCACGCCAGCCATTCCGGCACAGCGCAACGTGCCCCAAACCGACACCACCACGCCCTGACCGGCCCGCCCACAGGCTGAGCGATGTCCTCGCTCGCCCTCACTGGGCGGTCCTGCCCCCATGATCGCGCTCGATCCTTGTTGTAGTGGCCTCGTGGCATCAGGAGGGGCCTCTTTCGTGGATCGAGCACGATCTTGTCTCGGGCCGCACCGCGTTGTGCCGGACCGCACCGCGCAATGACCTCGGACCGGGGCGATCCGCCCGACACTCTGCCCGTGCCCCCTCGCCGGGGCCCCTGCCTCGGCCCCGGTCCAGCCGCGCGAACCGCCTAAACCAGCATGATCCACTCGGTTTTTGTGAAGTCGGGGTATCCCTGGCACCCGGACACCGCGATTTCCGTGAGCCCGAGTCGATCACCCCGTCTCGGCCGCCGTATGCGTAATCGTCGCTGGGCCGGGCTGCGTGGGTTGTCCGCTTTGGCCGTTGGTGTCGGGTGGTCGGGGCCACCCCGTCGCCGGAATCGGCGGCCGGGCCGGGTCGTTATACCTGGCGGACCACCGCGACTTTCCAGGTCATGGGGTGCGGCAGCCGCCGGGAACATCCGCCAGGCCGGGCCGGTTACATCCCCGGACGGCCGAGCACCACGACGGCGGCCGGGCACGGCAGCCGCCGGGAACATCCGCCAGGCCGCCTCGGTTACACCCCCCGATCAGCCGAGCACCACAACCTGGCTGGCCCCCGCAGGTAGGCGGAATGCCCCCGCCACCGCGAACCGTTACACCCTGTCCCGACGCCGACCCCGCTTCGCGGGTCACCGGGCAAACCCCCCTCGAACTTTCCCCGCACGGCCACACCCCCCGGAGGTGGTGTGCGGGGCACCCCCGATGCAGAGGAGCACGCCATCATGCGTACCGATCTGATCCGTAAGACCGCCCTGACCGCCGCGGGCCTCGCCTTCACCGGCGGCGCCATCGCCGGCCCCGTCACCACCGCGTTCGCCGCGCCGAGCACCGCCAAGCCCACCACCCAAACCCAGACCGACCGTAAGGGTCACGGTGAGCGGGAACTGGGTGTGCGCTACGAGGCGCAGCCGAACTTCTACTACTGCGGGCCCGCCGCCACCCGAAACGCCCTGAGTGTGCAGGGTAAGAACATCAACGTTGATGACATGGCCAAGGAGATGGGCACCACCGAGGCCGGCACCAACTCCATCAACGACATCACCCCCGTCCTGAACAAGGAAACCGGCAAGACCAACGCCTACCGGTCCGTCGAGATCAGCACCCCCGACGCCGACGGCAAGCAGACCGACACCCTGCGCGCCGACATCGTCAAGACCGTCGACGACGGCCGCGCCGTGGTCGCCAACATCGCCGGCACCAGCACCGACACCGACGGCACCACCCACTCCTACGAGGGCGGGCACTACATCAGCGTCGTCGGCTACCGCGACAACGGCAACACGGTGAAGATCGCCGACTCCGCCGACCCGAACACCGCCTCCTACTGGATCAGCACCGAACACCTCGCCGACTGGATCGCCACCCGCGGCTACGCCACCAGCTGACCCCGCACACCAGCACACCAGGCACGAAGCGAAGGGCCGGACCCCACACGGGGGCCCGGCCCTTCGGCACATCCAGACCAAGCCGTCCCGACCACGGCAGGCCACCCCGGTGACTTCGTGACGGGTCCTTTGGAGCTGATGTCGTAGACGAATGGCCGCGGGGCGCTTCCGCCCGACCGGCCAGGGACTCAGTCGACCACGCACCCCGGGACTCGGCCGACCAGCGGCTCAGCCGCCGGAGTCGTCCATCTCGGCGCCCTCGGGGACGGTGTCGTCGTCTCGGCTGGCCAGCCAGCCGTCCGGCAGGGCGACCTTGCCGGGCGAGTTGGTGCGACCGCGCGGCT
Organism: Micromonospora sp. NPDC007208; assembly: GCF_042869175.1. Taxonomy (NCBI): domain Bacteria; kingdom Bacillati; phylum Actinomycetota; class Actinomycetes; order Micromonosporales; family Micromonosporaceae; genus Micromonospora; species Micromonospora sp. NPDC007208. The sequence continues at coordinate 207,389 of NZ_JBIAFG010000007.1, forward strand.
GACCCAGGGCGGTCACCGGGAACGGCTCCGCCGGGTCGAGCTTGCCGAGCAGGTCGTCGAGCTGGGCCAGGCTTTCGATCATCGCCAGCGAGCGGCGCAGCTCGCCGCCGACCGGGAAGCCCTTGAGGTACCAGGCGACGTGCTTGCGGAAGTCGGTGCAGCCGTCCCGTTCACCTCGGGCCGGGTTGCGGGCGCCGGCCGAGAACTGGTCGACCAGCAGCTCGGCGTGCCGGCGCATGGTCAGCGTCACCTCGCCAAGGGTGGGCAGCCGCCGCTCCGGCCGACCGTTGAAGGCGGCCTCCAGGTCGGCGAAGAGCCACGGACGGCCCAGGCAGCCGCGCCCGACGACCACGCCGTCGACGCCGGTGTGGGCGACCATGCGCAGCGCGTCGTCGGCCTCCCAGATGTCGCCGTTGCCGAGCACCGGCACGTCGAGGGCCTGCTTCAGGGTGGCGATCGCGTCCCAGTCGGCGGTGCCCGAGTAGCGCTGCGAGGCCGTGCGCCCGTGCAGGGCCACCGCGGCCACTCCGGCCTCCTGAGCGGCGAGCCCGGCTTCGACGTACGTCAGGTGGTCGTCGTCGATGCCCTTGCGCATCTTCACCGTGACCGGCACCCCGGACGGTGACGCGGCGGCCACCGCGGCCCGCACGAGTCGCGCGAAGAGCCGGCGCCGCCACGGGAGCGCCGCGCCGCCGCCACGCCGGGTGACCTTGGGTACGGGGCAGCCGAAGTTGAGGTCGATGTGGTCGGCCAGGTTGCGCTCGACGACGATCCGCACGGCGGCGGCGGTGATCTCCGGATCGGTGCCGTAGAGCTGGAGGCTGCGGGGCTTCTCGTCGCCACCGAACGCGATCATGCGCAGCGTCTTCGGGTTGCGCTCGACAAGCGCCCGGGTGGTGATCATCTCGCAGACGTAGATGCCGCCGCCCTGCTCGCGGCAGAGCCGACGGAACCCGATGTTGGTGATCCCGGCCATCGGCGCGAGCACGACCGGCGGCCACACCTGGTGCTGGCCGAGAGTCAGCGGGCGCAACACGGGCACGGTCGAGGCAGTCACCGGACAAGTGTACGGGGCCCCGACCGGCGCTTATCGCGTCGGCCGAGGCCCCGTGCGCGGAGTCTCAGCAGCCGGGGAGACGCTCGATCAGGTAGCGCTCGACCTGGTCCAGGGAGACGCGCTCCTGGGCCATGGTGTCCCGGTTGCGCACCGTCACCGCGTTGTCGTCCAGGGTGTCGAAGTCGACGGTGACGCAGAACGGGGTGCCGATCTCGTCCTGCCGGCGGTAGCGGCGCCCGATCGCCTGCGAGTCGTCGAACTCCACCACCCAGCGCTTGCGCAGCAGCGTCGCGAGGTCCTTGGCCTTGGGCGACAGCGCCTCGTTGCGGGACAGCGGCAGCACCGCCACCTTGACCGGGGCGAGCCGTGGGTCGAACCGCATCACGGTGCGCTTGTCCACGCCGCCCTTGGTGTTCGGCGCCTCGTCCTCGTCGTACGCCTCCAGCAGGAAGGCGAGCACCGCGCGGGTCAGACCCGCGGCCGGCTCGATGACGTACGGCATCCAGCGCTCACTCTTGCTCTGGTCGAAGTACGACAGGTCGACGCCGGAGTGCTTGCTGTGCGTGGAGAGGTCGAAGTCGGTGCGGTTGGCGACACCCTCCAGCTCGGCGAACTCGGTGCCGCCGAACTGGAAGCGGTACTCGATGTCCACCGTCCGCTTCGAGTAGTGCGACAGCTTCTCCTTGGGGTGCTCGTAGAGACGCAGATTGTCCGCCGAGAGGCCGAGGTCGAGGTACCAGTTCCAGCGCTCCTGGAGCCAGTACTCGTGCCACTGCTCGTCGGTGCCCGGCTCGACGAAGAACTCCATCTCCATCTGCTCGAACTCGCGGGTCCGGAAGATGAAGTTGCCCGGGGTGATCTCGTTGCGGAACGACTTGCCGGTCTGCGCGATGCCGAACGGCGGCTTCTTGCGGGCGACCGTCTCGACGTTCTTGTAGTTGACGAAGATGCCCTGCGCGGTCTCCGGGCGCAGGTAGTGCAGCCCCTCGTCGCTCTCCACCGGGCCCAGGTAGGTCTTCATCAGGCCGTTGAACATCTTCGGCTCGGTGAAGGTGCCCTTGTTGCCGCAGTTGGGGCAGTTCAGCTCCGCCAGGGAGGTCAGCGGCTTGCCGTGCTTCTCGGCGTACGCCTCTTCCAGGTGGTCCGCCCGGAACCGCTTGTGGCAGAACTGGCACTCGGTGAGCGGGTCGACGAACTCGGCGATGTGGCCGGACGCCTCCCACACCTTGCGGGCCAGGATCACCGCCGAGTCCAGGCCGACGACGTCGTCGCGCTGCTGGACCATGGTCTTCCACCACTGCCGGCGGACGTTCTCCTTGAGCTCCACGCCGAGCGGGCCGTAGTCCCACGCCGATCGGGTGCCCCCGTAGATCTCACTGGAGGGGAAGACGAAGCCTCGGCGCTTGGCGAGGCTGACGACGGCGTCGATACGGTCGGCTGGCATGTTTCCTCCTACGCCGGCTGGCGGTCGGCGGGGGCGAGATGTGGATGGAACGGTCGGTTCGGGGACAACGGTACGACCACCGTCCCCCCGAGCCCAGCAGAATACCGGGGGCGGGTCAGCTGACCTCGCAGACCTCCACGCCCCCGGTCTGCCCGTCCTGCCCGAGGCTGACCTGCTGCCGCTCCCGGTCGCCGCCGGCGAGCGTCACGTCGACCGGCACGGTCAGGTCGGTCTGGTCCACCTCGCCCACCCGGAACGCGGTCACCTGGGGTTCGGCGGCGGCGCGCCGCTCGAACTCCGGTCGGGACTCACGCCGCTGCGCGTCGTCGCAGAGCTGGTCGTACGCCCGCCCGTAGTTCCGCTCGACCAGCGCCTGGTAGTAGTCGCTGGTCACGGTGCGGGCCTGTTCCCGGATCGCCTGGACTCCGCTGACGGCCAGGCCGACGACGGCGGTGCCACCCCCGCCGCAACAGAGCACGAGGGCGAGCGCGCCGACGCCGAGGCCGATCCAGAGCCGGTTCCGGCGGCCCTCGGTGGGCGGCGCGGCGAACGGCGGAGCCACGCCGGGACCGGGTGGCGGGGCGGGTGCGGTCATAGGAGCAGCGTAGTGTCCGCCGGCTCAGCGGTAAGGACCCGCAGCCCGATCACTCTCGGCGACGACCACGGCCCCGCCGGGGGCGGCGGTGGCCAGCGCCTCGTACGCGGACGGCTCGTCGACGGACTCGGCGAGCAGCGGCACGGCGCTGACCTTGACCTCGAAGGCGCCCAGCGCCCGCCGGTACGTGCCGACCGACTCCCATTCGGTGACCAGTGACCAGTGCCGGGGGTCGTCCAGCGCCCGGACCAGTTGGCCGCGCAGGTAGCCGGGTCGGCCGGCCAGCGCGGTGAGGGCGGCGTGCGCCCGTTCGGTGAAGCCGTCGGCGGTATCGACGTCGACCACGAACCGGTTGGTCACCAGCACCGGGGGTTCCTCCTCGTAGAGTCTGTGGGATGCAGCGTACGCAGCGCCCTCTGCTCGCCCGGTTGGCCGGGGCGAACCCGACGTCGGTGTTCCTGCTCACCCTTGTGGTGGTGCTGGTGGCGTTCTTCACGCCCGGGGTGATCGGCGGGCTGTTGACGCTCGCGCTCGCCGGGGTCCTGATCGCCCTGTTGGCGACGACCTGGGCGGTTCAGGCGCCGCAGACCCGGCTGATTCGACTGGTGATGCTGACCCTGCTGGTGACGGTGGGCCTCGCGAAGCTCCTCTGACATGCAATCATGCGTTTTTGACAATCATTATCGTTGCCACGGACAGTTGACGACATGACCAACCGCGCCACGTACCGTGTCCTGGCCGCCGCGACCGCCCTGCTCGCCCTGGGTGCCGGGGCCGGCTGCTCCACCGGTGGTGCCGCCGGCGCCGACCCTCAGCGAGTCGACGTGGTGGCCGCGTTCTACCCCCTGCAGTTCCTGGCCGAGCGGATCGGCGGCGACGCGGTGCGGGTGACCAACCTGGCCAAGCCCGGCGCCGAGCCGCACGACCTGGAACTCAACCCGAGCCAGGTCGGTGAGGTCAGCGACGCGGAGCTGATCGTCTACCTCAAGGGGTTCCAGCCTGCCGTGGACGACGCCGTGGCCCAGAACGGCGGCGACCGGGCATTCGACGTGACAAGCGTGCAGCCGCTGTTGGACGCGTCCGCTGGCGGGCACGACCACGAGGGCGAGGAGGGGCACGCCGAGGAGAGCGGCGGCAAGGACCCGCACGTCTGGCTCGACCCGACCCGGCTGGCCGGCATCGGCGACCAGCTCGCCCAGCGGCTGGGCAAGGCCGACCCGGACCACGCCGCCGACTACACCTCCCGGGCCGCGGCCCTGCGCGCCGACCTGACGACCCTGGACGGCGAGTTCAAGAACGGTCTGGCGACCTGCCAGCGGCGGGAGATCGTGACCAGCCACGCCGCGTTCGGCTACCTCGCCGACCGCTACCAGCTCGACCAGGTCGGCATCACCGGGCTGAGCCCGGACGTCGAGCCCTCGCCGCAGCGCCTCGCGCACGTGATCGAGGAGGCGAAGGAGCACCAGGCCACCACGATCTTCTTCGAGACCCTGGTCAGCCCGAAGGTGGCCGAGACCATCGCCGGTCAGGTCGGCGCGAAGACCGCCGTGCTCGACCCGATCGAAGGGCTCGCCGCCGGCAGCAACGGGGATTACCTTTCGGTGATGCGCACCAACCTGCGGACCCTGCAGACTGCCTTGAGCTGCTCGTGACCTCACCTGTCATCACCGTCGAGCACGGGGTGGTCGGCTACGACGGCCGCCCCGTGCTCCGGGACATCTCGCTCACCGTGACCGCCGGCGAGGTGGTCGCGATTCTCGGCGCCAACGGCTCTGGCAAGTCCACCCTGATCCGCGCCGTGCTCGGTCTGGTGCCGATCAGCGCCGGCTCGGTCACCCTCTTCGACCGGCCGTTGCGCCGGTTCCGACAGTGGGCACGCATCGGGTACGTCCCGCAGCGCCTGGGCGCCGGCGGCGGCGTGCCGGCCACCGTCCGCGAGGTGGTGGCCTCCGGCCGGCTGGCCCGTCGGGGCGTGTTGCGTCCTCCCGGTCGAGCCGACCGGTCCGCCGTCGACGGCGCGCTGCGGGCGGTCGGGCTCGCCGACCGGGCCGGTGACCCGGTGTCCACGCTCTCCGGCGGCCAGCAGCAGCGCACCCTGATCGCCCGCGCCCTGGCCGGCCAACCGGAGCTGCTGGTTCTCGACGAACCCACCGCCGGGGTGGACGCGGCCAGCCAGGAGGCGTTCGCCGGTGCGCTGCGTGACTTCGTCGCCGACGGTGGAACGGTGCTGCTCGTCGCCCACGAACTGGGCCCGCTGCGACCGGTGATCAGCCGGGCCGTCGTCGTCCACGAGGGTCGCATCGTTCACGACGGCGCGGTGCCGGACCCGGCCGGCCATCACGCGGAGCCCGACCACGACCACGTGCACCCGCACTGCTACGACGAGCCCGCCGGGCTGTGGAGCAACTGACCCATGGAACTCTTCCAGTACCCCTACATGCAGCGTGCCCTGATCGGGGCGCTGGTGATCGGCCTGGCCGCGCCGGCGCTCGGCATCTACCTGGTGCAGCGCCGGCTCGCGTTGATCGGCGACGGGGTGGGGCACGTGGCGCTGACCGGCGTCGGGGCGGGGCTGCTACTCAACCGCTCACCGGTGCTGGTCGCGGTGATCGCCGCCACCATCGGCGCGATCGCCATCGAGATCGTCCGGGCCCGCGGGCGTACCTCCGGTGACCTGGCCCTGGCCCTGCTCTTCTACGGCGGCATCGCGGGCGGCGTACTCCTGGTCGGCCTCTCCGACGCGACAAGCGCGAACCTCAACGCCTACCTGTTCGGGTCGCTGACCACCATCTCGCCCGCCGACCTGACCACCATCGCGGTGCTCGGCGCGGCGATCCTGGTCACGATGATCGCGTTGCGGCCGGCGCTCTTCGCGGTCAGTCACGACGAGGAGTACGCCCGGGTCTCCGGCCTGCCGGTCCGCACGCTGAACCTGCTGATCGCGGTCGCCACCGCGGTCACCGTGACCATCGCCATGCGGGCTGTCGGAGTGCTGCTGATCAGCGCGCTGATGGTGGTGCCGGTCGCCACCGCCCAGCAGGTCACCCGGGGCTTCCGCAGCACGATGGCCGCCGCGATGGCGCTCGGGTTATTCGCCGCCGGCACGGGTGTCTGGGTGGCGGCCACGGCGGACACCGCGCCGGGCGCCTCGGTGGTGCTGGTGGCGATCGCCTCGTTCCTGGTGGTGGCCGTGGCCGGCGCTGCCTGGCGGGTCGTACGCCGCCGGACGACGCCGACCGCCGCACCAACACCGGAACCCCACGAGGTCGTGCTGAGCTGAGCCTGATCAGCGGGACGTCGGTGGTATTGGTTACCGTTGCGGAATGACCAGCGCGACGGGCTACGACGGGTTCGACGGGGCCAGCGAGTTGCTCCGCGCCCTGTCCGCGCCCATTCGGCTGGCCATCGTCAGTGAGCTAGCCGGCGGCGAGCGGTGCGTGCACGAGTTGGTGGAGAAGCTCGGCGCGGCGCAACCGCTGGTCTCCCAGCACCTGCGGGTGTTGCGCGGAGCGGGCGTGGTGCGCGGCTCCCGCCGGGGCCGGGAGATCGCCTACAGCCTGGTCGACGAGCACGTCGCGCACATCGTGGCGGACGCGGTCAGCCACGCCGGGGAGGGATCATGAGCGAGAGCAGCGCCGCGGTTCGCAACACCCGGCAGCGCTCGGCGGTGAGCGCGCTGCTGGGCGAGATGGAGGGCTTCCACAGCGCTCAGGACCTCCACGCGATGCTGCGGCAGCGCGGCGAACGGGTCGGCCTGACCACCGTCTACCGCACCCTGCAAGGGCTCGCCGACGCCGGTGAGATCGACGTGATGCGTCCGCCGGGCGGCGAGCACCTCTACCGCCGGTGCAGCGAGGGGCACCACCACCACCTGGTCTGCCGGGTGTGCGGCCGTACGGTCGAGGTGGCCGGCCCGGCCGTGGAGAGCTGGGCCGATCGGGTCGCCGCGCAGCACGGGTACGCCAACGTCAGCCACACCCTGGAGATCTTCGGCACCTGCCCGACCTGCCCGCGCTGACCAACCGCGCCCCGGCTGACGCGTCCCGGGCTCACTTCGCGGCTATTCGGAGCGGGGCGTTCGTGGCACGCTGGCCGGCGTGAAAATCTATGCCGATCAGTTTCCGACCGCCGCCCGTCAGTTGCTCACCGACCTGCTCGTCGTCGCCTGGGTGTACGCGGCGATCCGCGGCGCGCTGTGGCTGCACGACCTGGTGCAGAAGCTCGCCGTACCGGGGCAGAAGTTGGAGGGCGCGGGCAGTGGGCTCGCCGACAACCTCGCCGACGCCGGCAGCAAGGTCCGCCGGGTGCCGCTGGTCGGTGACGAGCTGACCGCGCCGTTTCGGCAGGCCGCCGACGCCGCCCGAGGGCTCGCCGACGCCGGCCGCGACCAGCAGCACCTGGTCGACCAGTTGGCCCTCGCCCTCGCCATCGCGGTGCTGATCTTCCCGCTCGGCATCGTGCTGTTCGGTTGGCTGCCGCTGCGGGTCCGCTGGATGCGCCGGGCCGGATCCGCGGCGAAGCTGGCCGCCGGGCCGGCCGGCCGGGACCTGCTCGCCCTGCGCGCGCTGGCTACCCAGCCACTGGGCCAGCTGACCCGGATCGGCCCGGACGTCGCCGAGGCGTGGCGGCGCGGTGACGACGCGACAGTAGACGCCCTGGCGGCCCTGGAGCTGCGCCAACTCGGCCTCCGTAACCGGGCCCGCTGAGCTCGCTCCCCCGTCGCGCCGATCTTGCAGTTTCGGTTGCCGACATGCGTGGAATGCCCCTTGTGTCGGGACAGCAAGTGCAAGATCGCGGAGCTGGCAGAGGTGAGCCCGGCCGGGCGCGGGTTCAGCTCGACGAGGGTGTCGTTAAGGTCGTCGGGTGTTCTACTTCCTCGTCGTCATCGCCGTCCTGCTGCTCGGCTACGCCGCCGTCCTGGTCTACTTCGTCCGCCGGGGCAAGAAGATCCCACCTGCGGCGTACCTGGCCCTGGCCGGGCTCAACGGCCTGATCCTGGCGGGAGTGCTGGCCTGGGCGGTCTCCCGCTGACCGACGCCGCCAACTCCGCGCCGCCGTCGGCCGCACGGCGGCGAGCCCGCACGGCGGCGAGCCAGCACGGCGAGCCGGCACGGCGACCAGCCCCGCGCGGCGGCAGGCCGGGCCGGGTCAGGGCTTTGGGGGGATGCGGCGGCGGACGTCCTCGGCGGTGGACGGGCCGGGCGACCAGCGGGCCACCCAGGGCAGCTCGTCGGACGGGGTGAGCACGCCCTCCTCCAGTCCCGCGTACCGGCCGGCGAGGATGCGCTTCGCGGCGGCGGTGTCGACCGAGTCGGTGTTGTCCCAGAGTGCGGCGAACAGGGCGTCCACCCGCACCCGCGCCTGCCGGCAGAACAGGTCGGCCAGCTCGACGTTCTCCGGCCGGCTGTCCCGTTCGGCCGTGGCCCGGACGCAGACCGCGGACATCGCGAACAACTCGGCCCCGATGTCGACGATCCGGCCGAGGAACGCCTGCTTGCGCTCCATCTTTCCCTGCCAGCGGGACATCGCGTAGAACGTCGAGCGGGCCAGCTTGCGTGACGAGCATTCCACCTGCCGCAGGTGCGCGGCGAGCGGGCCGAACTCGGCGTACGCCGAAGGGCTCTGACCCCGGCCCACGGCGAGGGTCGGTAGCCACTTCGCGTAGAAGGCCCCCGCTCGCGCGCCGGCTCGGGCCTTGCGGCCCAGCCCCGCGTCCGGGTCGATGATGTCGCCGGCCACCGACAGGTGGGCGTCGACCGCCTCCCGCGCGATCAGCAGGTGCATGATCTCGGTGGAGCCCTCGAAGATCCGGTTGATCCGCAGGTCGCGCAACATCTGCTCGACGGCGGCCGGGCGTTCGCCGCGGGCGACCAGTGACTCGGCCGTCTCGTAGCCGCGCCCGCCGCGGATCTGGATCAGCTCGTCGGCGATCTTCCAGGCCATCTCGCTGGCGTACAGCTTGACCAGTGCCGCCTCGATCCGGATGTCGTTGCGGTCGTCGTCGGCGAGCAGGCAGCAGAGGTCGAGCATGGTCTCCATGCCGTACGTGGTGGCGGCGATGAAGGAGAGCTTCTGTGCGACAGCCTCGTGCTCCCCCACCGGCCGTCCCCACTGGACCCGGTCGGCGGCCCATCCCCGGGCCACGTTCAACGCCCACTTGCCGGCGCCCACGCACATGGCCGGCAGCGAGAGCCGGCCGGTGTTCAGGGTGGTCAGGGCGATCTTCAGCCCCTTGCCCTCGCCGCCGATGACGTTCTCGGCGGGGACGATCACGTCGTGGAAGCGGGTCAGGCTGTTCTCCAGGCCGCGCAGGCCGACGAACTCGTTGCGCCGCTCGACCGTGATGCCCGGGCTGTCGCCGTCCACCACGAACGCGGTGATCCCGCCGCGACGTCCCTCGGTGGCCGGCACTCGGGCCATCACCACCAGCAGGGTGGCCACGATGCCGTTGGTGGCCCAGAGCTTCACCCCGTTGAGCCGGTAACCCGTGCCGTCCTCGGTCGGCTCGGCGATGGTGGCCAGCCGGGCCGGGTCGGAGCCGACGTCGGGCTCGGTGAGCAGGAACGCGGACACCTCACCGGCGGCGAGCCTGGGCAGGAAGCGTTGCTTCTGCTCGGCCGTGCCGAACATCTTCAGTGGCTGTGGCACACCGATCGACTGGTGTGCCGAGAGCAGCGCGCCGATGGCCGGGCTGACCGAACCGGCCAGCATGAGCGCCCGGCAGTAGTGCAGGTTGCTCAGCCCGAGCCCGCCGTACTTCCGGTCGATCTTCATGCCGAACGCGCCGAGGTCGGCCAGGCCGTGGAACACCGAGTCGGGTATGGACGCGTCCCGTTCGATGGCCGCGCCGTCCACCTCGGAGGTCAGGAAGGCGCGGAACCGACCAAGGAACTCCTCGGCGCGAGCCACGTCGTCCGGATCCGATTGGGGCCACGGGTCGATCAGGTCGAGCCGGAACCGGCCGAGGAACAGCTCCTTGCCGAAGCTGGGCCGGTCCCAGGTGGACTCGCGGGCGGCCTCGGCGACCTGCCGGGCCTCCTTCTCGGTGACCTGCCCGGCTTCCGCGGGCAGTGGCGCGGCGGCGCCGGCGGTGGTTTCGGAGTCGGGGCCGTCCGGTGCCGGTCGGCCGTCCTGCGTCGTGGTCACGGCTGCCCCCTCGAAGCTCGGTGCGGCTGCGTCGACGTGCGCGACTACCGTCACGCTACCCCCGGTTGTTACCCAGGGGTAGCGCTGCGTGAAGATCGGCGCGGTCAGCGACCGCTGATCGTGTCCGGGTCGTCGTCATCGTCGTCGATGTCGTCCTCACCCCAGTTGCGGCGGGCGAACGGCAGGGCCACCCAGAACATGAGGAACCAGATTCCGGTGAGGGCGCTGAGCACGAACGCGATCGGCCGGTCCAGCACGAAGTCGGTGATCAGCAGCACCGCGCTGACCATCGCGATCAGCATGAAGGCGAGGCCGCCGGTGGCCATCCGGTGGGCGAAGCGGACCAGCTCCGGTTTGCGCCCCTGCCGGAACAGCGCCCGGTGGAACGCCACCGGCGAGATGATCAGTGCGGTGGCGGCGGCGGCCGCGAGCAGCGCCACGATGTAGACGTCCCGCTGGAACTCCGTGGTCTCGGTGAACCCGTTACTGAACGGCAGGGTGAGCAGGAAGGCGAAGAGGATCTGCACGCCGGTCTGGGCGACCCGCAACTCCTGCAGCAGGTCGGCGAAGTTGCGCTGCCAGCGCTGCTTCTCGGTCTCCTTGGACACGCGCTACCTCCGGTGAGACGCTACTGCCGGCGGTCCCGGCCGCCGGCAGCAACGCCAATGCCCCACCCGACGGAGCGCGAAACAGGTTCACGACATCTGCCGTTCATCTCGGTGACGCACGTCGGCCACCGGCACCGTGTCAGGACCCGCGTCGGATGCGGCCCGCGTACCGCGCTTCCAGCTCGTTGTTGTGCGCGTCGCCGTCCGGGATGTTCGCCGACAGGTAGACCGGGGGCCGCTCCCCCGCCGCCAGCAACCGCGCCACCACCTCCACGGTCACCTGCTGCGCCAGCAGCGCCGCGGTGATCGAGGAGACCGCGCCGACCGCGCCGCCGCCGGGCAGGGGCAGCGTCGCGTCGCCGTACGGCGCGCCGTTGTCGAGCACCACGTCGGCGAGGTCGCTCAGCTTGCGCCCGGACGGGTGCCGGGAGGTCATCCGGCCGGAGTGCTGCGCCGAGGTGATCGCCACCAACCCGTGACCGCGCTCCTTCACCAGCGTGGCGAACTCCACCATCGCGCCGTTGACCCCGGAGTTCGAGGCGAGCACGAAGACGTCGGTGGGGCGCACCGGGGCCAGCTCGTAGAGGCGGTGGGCGACGGACGGGTCCCGTTCCAGCAGCGGGCCGAGCCGTTCGGCCGGTTCGCCGCCGAGCAGCACCAGGTCGCGCAGCGCGATCCGGTTGGTCGGCACCAGCCCGCCCGCCCGTCCGGCGATCTCCATGGCGAGGGCCTCCGAGTGCCCGGTGCCGAACGCGTGCACCACGCCGTCGGCGCGGACGGCCTCGGCGATCAGGTCGGCGGCCCGCCCCACCGCCTCCCGCTGGCTGGCGGCCACCCGGCCGATCGTCTCGGTCACCACGGCCAGATAGTCCTCGGATCTCACCGTCATACGTCCTCCGTCGTTCGATTGCGGGCCAGCCAGCCCGTTGGCGTCCACCACCACTCAGGCCGTTCCGCCGACTCGGGCCAGGATCGCCTCGGCGAGCGGGGCCGGCGCCGCGTCCGGGATCCAGTGACTCACCCCGGGCAGCTGTACGAAGCGGTAGTCCCCGGTGACGTTCGCCTCGCACGCCTCGGCGGCGGGCCGGCCGATGGCGACGTCCCGGTCACTCCAGACGTACGTGGTGGGCACCGCGACCGGGCCGACGCCGGCCAGGTCGGCGCGGGACATCGCCCGGTACCAGTTCAGCGCGGCGGTGAGCGCCCCCGGCTCGCGCATCGGGTCGGCGTACCGGTTCACCCGGGCCGTGTCGCCCACCCCGCCGAGCAGCTTGCGCAGCGCGGTGGCGTGCCACGCCAGCAGCACCTTCTCCGCCTTCTCCGGCTTGCGGAACAGCGCGATGTACGACGAGCGGGCCTTCTGCTGGGCGTCGGTGCTCAGGGCGTGCGCCATGGCCGCCGGATGCGGCACGGACACCGCGGTCAGCGTGCGGACCCGCTCGGGGTGCCGGGCGGCGACCGCCCAGGCCACGATCGCGCCCCAGTCGTGGCCGACCAGGTGCGCGGCGTCCAGCCCGAGCGCGTCGAGCACCGCCACCACGTCGGTGACGAGCTCGGGGATCCGGTAGTCGGCCACCGACGTGGGCCGGGCGCCGGGTGAGTAACCGCGCTGGTCCAGCGCGTACGTGCGCAGCCCACCCGCGTGCAGCGTCGGCACCACGTCGTCCCACTCACCGCTGTGCTGCGGGAAACCGTGCAGCAGCAGGACGGGTACGCCGTCCGTCGGACCGCCGACGGTCACCTCGAACGTGAAGCCTCGCGCGTCAACCCGCATGATCGGAAGCGTACCCAGCCTGCGGCGGGCCGGCCTCTCCCGCAGGTCAGGCGGATGCCCTGCTGGGCCCGCGCCGCAGGTCGGTGTTAGCGTCAGCGAGACAACTTCATATCCGACAGGGGAGCGCACAGCGCTGAGAGTGCGGGCACGCCCGCAGACCCTCGAACCTGATCTGGGTAATGCCAGCGCAGGGAGTTCGGTCGACCTCCAGCCGCGCCGCAGTCCGGTGCCACCGGACGCGGCGTGCGTCTTCTCCTGGTTCGCACTCACGAACTGGGAGCAACACATGAGATCCACCACCGACACACACCGTTGGCGCACCATCGACATCGTGGTCGCCTCGGTGATCGCGGTCGCCTTCGGCGTCATCTTCTGGGCCTGGGGCCTGGTCTGGAGCGCCACCGAGGGCGCGTTCGCCTTCTTCCCGCCGGCGCAGACGCTGCTCTACGGCGTCTGGCTGATGCCGGCGGTGATCGGTGGGCTGGTCATCCGCAAGCCCGGCGCCGCGCTCTACTGCGAAACGGTGGCAGCGGTCCTGTCCGCCCTGCTGGGCAGCCAGTGGGCCGGCACGGTGATCCCGCAGGGCATCGTGCAGGGCATCGGCGCCGAGCTGGCCTTCGCCGCCTTCCGGTACCGGTCGTTCCGGCTGCCGACCGCGGTGTTCGCCGGCGCGCTGACCGGCCTGAGCGCCGCGCTGTTCGACTTCTTCGTCTGGAACGTCGACTACGCGCTGACCGACTACCGCATCCCGTACGCGCTGCTCACCATCGTCAGCGCCACCGTGATCGCCGGCGTGGGCGGCTGGCTACTCACGAAGGCCCTGGCCAACACCGGCGTCCTGGACCGCTTCCCGGCAGGCCGAAACCGAGCCCTGATCTGACCCCCACCCAATAGCGTTGATCAAGAGGTTTGCGTCAACGGAAGCCGATTTCCTGACGCAAACCTCTTGATCAACAGGGGGGTGGGTGGGGGGCGCGCGGGCCGGGGAGGGGTGGGTTTTGTGGGCGGGGTACTGCTGCGGGGGTTTGGGTGGCGGCACGCTGGGCGGCGGGCTTGGGCGGTGCGCGGGGTTGACCTGCGGGTTGAGGCTGGGGAGCGGGTTCTGCTGCTTGGGCCCTCCGGGGCCGGGAAGAGCACCCTGCTCAGCGCGTTGGCCGGGCTGCTTCCCGAGGACTCCGGCGAGCAGGAGGGCACCGTCGAGATCGACGGGCTCGACCCGCGCAAGGGGCGGGAACGGGTCGGCATCGTCTTCCAGGACCCGGAGACCCAGCTGGTGATGGCGCGCTGCGGCGACGACGTCGCGTTCGGGCTGGAGAACCGGGGCGTGCCGGCCGACGAGATCTGGCCCCGGGTGGACGAGGCGCTGCACCGGGTCGGCTTCCCGTACTCCCGGGACCGCCACACCGCGGCACTCTCCGGCGGCGAGCAGCAACGCCTCGCCCTGGCCGGCGCGCTGGCCCTGCGCCCCGCCCTGCTGCTGCTCGACGAGCCGACCGCCAACCTCGACCCGGCCGGGGCCGACCTGGTCCGGCACGCGGTGGCCGGCGCGTTGGACGCCGACACCACGCTGATCCTGGTCGAGCACCGGGTGGCCGAGGCGCTGCCGCTGGTCGACCGGGTCGTCGTCCTGGAACCGGGTGGCGGCGTCCGCGCCGACGGCACACCCGAGGCGGTCTTCGCCGCCCACGGCGCCGCCCTGGCCGCCGAGGGGGTCTGGGTGCCCGGTCACCCCATCGCGCCCCGTGCGGCCACCGCCGGCCCCGGGGAGCTGTTGCTCACCGCCGACCGGCTCGGCCTGCCGCCCCGGCTGGGCTCCACCGACCTGGCGGTACGCGCCGGTGAGGCACTCGCCATCCGCGGACCCAACGGTGCCGGCAAGTCCACCCTGGCGTTGCTGCTCGGCGGTCTGCTCCGGCCGGGCAGCGGGCGGGTCACGGCGTCCGCCGAGTTGGCCGGCGCGGACCACCGCACTCCCCCACACCGGTGGCGGGCCCCCGCGCTGGCCCGGCGGATCGGGTCGGTATTCCAGGATCCGGAGCACCAGTTCGTCACCAGCACGGTCTTCGACGAGTTGGCGCTCGGCCCGCGCCGCACCGGCCAACCCGAGGCGGCCGTCAAGGAGACAGTGGCCGGGCTGCTGGAACGGCTGCGGCTGGCCCGGCTCGCCGCCGCCAACCCGTACACCCTCTCGGGTGGTGAGGCGCGGCGGCTGAGCGTGGCGACCGCCCTGGCCACCGCGCCACGCCTGCTGATCTGCGACGAACCCACCTTCGGCCAGGACCGGCGGACCTGGCGGGAGTTGGTCGACCTCTTCGCCGACCTGCGCGACGCCGGGCACGGCGTGGTCACGGTCACCCACGACGCGGACTTCGTGGCCGCGCTCGCCGACCGCACCGTCACCCTGCACCGCGACCCGGACGACCACCGATGATCAGCATCGAGCCGGTCGCCGCGCCGGGCGCGCCGTTGGCCCGCCGCAACCCGGTGGCGAAGGTCGCCGCCGCACTGGTCTTCTCGTTCACCCTGTTGGCGACCCTGGACCCGGTGGCCCCGGCCATCGCCATCGCCCTCGAACTGGCCGTCCTGCCGCTGTTCGGCATCCGCTACCGGGTGCTGGCCCGACGGGCCTGGCCACTGCTGCTCAGCGCCGCCGGCATCCTGGTCACCCTGGTGCTGTTCGCGGCCGACCGCTCCGGCCGGGTCCTACTGGACGCGGGACCGGTGCTGGTGAGCACCGGCGTGCTGCTCACCGCGCTCGGCCTGGTGCTGCGGGTGTTCGCGGTGGCACTGCCCGGTGTGATCGTCTTCGCGACCACCGACCCCACCGACCTGGCCGACGCGTTGATCCAGAACGCGAAGGCGCCGGCCCGGTTCGCCATCGGGGCGCTGGCCGCGTTCCGGCTGGTGCCGCTGCTCGGCCAGGAGTGGCAGATGATCAGCATGGCTCGCCGCGCGCGAGGCGTCGACGCGGGCCGCAACCCGGTCGCGAAGCTACGGCTCTTCACCTCCACCGCGTTCGCGCTGCTGGTAGGGGCGATCCGTCGCGGCACCCGACTGGCGGTGGCGATGGACGCGCGCGGCTTCGACGCCGGCACACCCCGCACCGTCGCCCGCCGACAGCACTTCACCCGCGCCGACGCGCTCCTCATCGCCGGGTCCGTCGTCCTGGCCGGAGCCGCCCTCACCACGAGCGTCCTCCTGGGCACCTTCCGCCCCCTGATCAGCTGACCCAGCCCGCCGCGCGCTGCCCGCTGTCCACGGGCAAGATCCGCACAACATCAGGGATGTAGTGGTCTCGCTGGCGAGGGAGGCCACTACATCCCTGATGTTGCTGCCACCGCCCAGCGCCCAGCGCCCAGCGCGCCACCCCCGTCGATCTTGCGGTTTCTGTCGCCGATTCGACCTGATATGTCGGTGATGCGAGGACAGTGCAAGATCGACGGGGTGGGGCGGGGCGGGGTGGGGCGGGGCGGGGTGGGCCGGGCGGGGCGGGCCGGGTTGGGGCGGGCTCGCGCGGTGCTGGGCTGGGTGGGGTGGGTGGGGTGGCTCGGTTAGCTGCGGCGGAAGGCGTAGCGGCGGGCCTGCCCGGCCTGTTGGCTGCGGCCGCCGGAGCGGTTGCCGCCGCCCTGCGGTGGCCCGGCCGTCGGCGCCTTCGGTCGGCCGGTCGGCTTCGGTAGATCGCCCATCGAAGGCGCGTCGACAACCGCTGGCACATCGACATCGTCCGGCAGCGCCACCTCGTCCGGGACGGCCGCAGGCAGCGCCGGTTTCACCAGTGCCGCAGGCAGCGCCGGCTCGGCCCGCAGCGCCGGCTCGACGAGCACCGCCGGCAGGGCTGGTTCGACCGTGAGGTCGAGGGTGGGGAGGGTGGGTGGGAGCGGACCGTGGTCGGCCGCCGGGTCGACGCCGAGCGGAGTCGTCCTCGGGGTACGGGTCTTCTTCGGGTTACGCCTGGCAGGCATCCGGGCCTCCTTCAATGCCGACCGGCACGGCCGGTCCCGCGCTGCGGCGGTCGGTCGGATCGGCTGGTGACCGCCGTTGCGCGACGGTCGAGTGGGGAAGGGACTGCTCACCGGGGTCAGCCAGGGCCTTCGCCGCCGAAACGGCGGGAGGGAGTGCGGGACGCCCGGGAGCGCACGGACCGCGACGCGGGACGGCGGGCCGGCTCGGAAGTGGGGCGTCAGTTACGCATGTTCGTAACCTAGCCACGGCCCGACCGACGCGCATCCGTTTTTACTGGCACGATCGGCACATGCTGATCGCGTTCTCGATCACCCCGCTCGGCGGTGACGACTCCGTGGGTGACCTGGTCGCCGAGGCGGTGCGGGTGGTCCGTGCGTCCGGCCTGCCCAACCGGACCGATGCCATGTTCACCACAGTCGAGGGCGAGTGGGACGAGGTGATGGCGGTGGTGAAGCGGGCGGTCGACGTGGTCGCCGCGCGGGCGCCCCGGGTGAGTGTGGTGCTCAAGGCGGACGTCCGGCCCGGGGTGACCGACGCGCTGACCGGGAAGATCGCCCGAATCGAAGCCCGTCTCGCCGAAGGCTGACGCGGGCGGCACGGGATGACGACAGGTTTCCCTGCGCCGGGCTCACCGACCACTGCCGAGGGTCCGAGCCGCCACCGGCAACCTCCACATCACGTGCAGTAACGGGACGTCGGTCACTGGTCCGTATCGGCTCACATCACGGTAAGTTTCCAAACGCTGATAGTGGTGTGACGAGAGGTGGCGGCACGAATGGCTGATCAGGCGAGGGCACAAATCGGTGTGACCGGACTGGCGGTGATGGGTCGCAATGTGGCCCGCAACCTGGCCCGCAACGGCTTCACGGTGGCAGTGCACAACCGCTCACCGGAGCGCACCCGCAGCCTGGTCGCCGAGCACGGCGACGAGGGCACGTTCGTGCCGGGCGAGACGATGGCCGATTTCGTGGCGTCACTGGAACGACCCCGCGCGGTCATCGTCATGGTCAAGGCCGGCGCGCCCACCGACGCGGTGATCGACGAGTTGGTGCCGCTGCTCGACGAGGGCGACATCATCGTCGACTGCGGCAACGCCCACTTCGCCGACACCCGTCGCCGCGAGGAGGCGCTGCGGGCGCAGGGGCTGCACTTCAGCGGCACCGGCGTCTCCGGCGGCGAGGAGGGCGCGCTGCGCGGGCCGAGCATCATGCCGGGCGGCTCCGCCGAGTCGTACGCGAAGCTCGGGCCGATGTTCGAGAAGATCGCCGCCCAGGTGGACGGCGTGCCGTGCTGCACGCACGTCGGGCCGGACGGCGCCGGGCACTTCGTCAAGATGGTGCACAACGGCATCGAGTACGCCGACATGCAGCTCATCGCCGAGGCGTACGACCTGCTCCGGGCCGGCCTGGACGCGACGCCGGCCGAGATCGCGGAGATCTTCCGGGAGTGGAACAACGGCGAGCTGGAGTCGTTCCTCATCGAGATCACCGCGGACGTGCTCGCGCACACCGACGCGGCGACCGGCCGGTCCTTCGTGGACATCGTGCAGGACCGGGCCGAGCAGAAGGGCACCGGTCGGTGGACCGTGCAGAGTGCCCTGGACCTGGGCATCCCGATCACCGGGATCGCCGAGGCGACCTTCGCCCGTTCGCTCTCCGGGCACGTCGACCAGCGCGAGGCGGCCCGCCGGGCGTTCCCGGACGCGGGTGAGAAGTGGCAGGTCACCGACCGGGAGACGTTCGTCGAGGACGTCCGCCGGGCGCTGCTCGCTTCCAAGATCGTCGCGTACGCGCAGGGCTTCGACCACATCCGCGCGGGCAGCCAGGAATACAACTGGGACATCGACCTGGGCGGCACCGCGACGATCTGGCGGGGCGGCTGCATCATCCGGGCCCGCTTCCTCAACCGGATCCGCGAGGCGTACGACGAGCAGCCCGACCTGCCGACGCTGCTGGTGGCGCCGTACTTCGCCGAGGCGGTCAGCGCTGGCGTGCCGAGCTGGCGTCGGGTGGTGGCCGACGCGACCCGGGCCGGGGTGCCGACGCCCGCGTTCTCGTCGTCGCTGGCGTACTTCGACGCGTTGCGCGCGGAGCGGCTGCCGGCCGCGCTGATCCAGGGTCTGCGGGACAACTTCGGCGCGCACACCTACCAGCGGGTGGACCGCGAGGGCTCGTTCCACACCACCTGGGCCGCCGACCGCACCGAGTCCCCGGCGTAGCCGGGGCGGCGCCCTGCGCGCCGCCGTGATCGTGCTCGATCCTTGATGTAGTGGTCTCCCCGGGCGGGGAGACCACTACATCCATGTTCGGGCGAGATCATGGGGAAGGCCGCGCGGGTGGCGGTCAGGCGACCGTGGCGTGCATCTCCCAGACGAGGATCTCGGCCGGTTCGTCGGCGGTGACCCGCCGGCCGCCGGTCATGGTGAGCCGGGCGGCGTCGCCGCTGCCGAGCGGGCCGCTGCCCTCCAGGGTCACCGTGCCGTCGGGCACGTAGACGTGCACGTAGGGCGCGTCGGGAATGGTGACCTCGTCGCCGGGGGCGAGACGGGCGGCGTGCAGGGTCGCGTACCGGTTGCGGATCCGGATCGCGGACGCGCCGTCGTAGCGGTCCATCCCGGAGGCGATCGGCACCAGGCCCCCTCGGAGCAGCTCGTCTTCGATCTCCAGCTGCTCGTAACCGGGGTCGACGCCCTGCTCGTCGGGGAGCACCCACATCTGCACGAAGTGCACCGGGTCGCTGTGCGGCTCCTGGTTGTTGAGCCGCCAGGCGTCGTTCTTCTCCGAGTGCAGGATGCCGGTGCCGGCGCTCATCCGCTGGGCCAGACCGGGGTAGATCACCCCGGAGTGCCCGGTGGAGTCCTGGTGCACCAGGGAACCGCGCAGCACCCAGGTCACGATCTCCATGTCCTGGTGCGGGTGGGTCTCGAAGCCGGCCCCCGGTCGGACCACGTCGTCGTTGTTGACCAGCAGCAGGCCGTGGTGGGTGTTGGCCGGGTCGTAGTGCCGGGAGAACGAGAAGGAGTGCTTGGAGTCCAGCCAGGAGATCCGGGTGGCGAAGCGGTCATCGGCACGACGGATGTCGACCGCGGGCGCGGGAGCGGTCACCATGCACGCTGCCCGGCGTCGGGGGTGGATGGCGCCCAGGTCAGGGCCGGCTCACCGGTGGCCAGTTCGGCGATCTCACCGGTCCGCAGCTGCGGTGTGTGGCCGAACTCGGCGCAGTGCTGCTCGGCGATCTCGGCACAGATCTCGGCCACCTGCTCGCAGATCGGGTCGCCCAGATCGGCGGCGTTCAACGCCATGATCATCTTGAATCGGAGATCCCGCATTTCCTCCCCAACCGCCGTCGTCCCACCACCTCCGGACCCTACCCGCCCCCCTTCCGCAGGACCCCGAAACGACAGCACCCACCCCACCTCGACACCACCCGCGCCAACCCCAACCGCACACCCCACGCCTGCGCTCCCCACCCCGGCCGCGCCCCACCCCGCCCGCCCCACCCCGCCCCGCGATCTTGCACTTTCTGTCCTCGCATCACCGGCATACCGGGATGAATCAACGACAGAAACCGCAAGATCGGCGGGGGCGGGGGCGGGGGCGGGGCGGGGCGGGGGTGGGGATGCGACGGCGCCGCCCGCACGGAGGTGCGGGCGGCGCCGGGGAGAGCTGGGGGTTGGTCAGAAGAAGCGGCGGCGCTTGGCCTTCTGCGGACGCATCAGGTCCGCACCCTTGGTCAGCAACCGGGTCGCCCCGGAGGGACCACGCCGGGCCTCCAGGGTGTGGCTGAGCCGACGGGCGCCGGCCGCGGCCAGCGGCACAGCGATCGCCATCACCGCCCACTGGGCAATGCGCTTCTGGATCATGTGGGTTCACCTCCGTCAGTGGCTTCTGACGTCTCTGATACCCAGAGTGACGTGCGGGTAAGCGCGTCGGCTCAGATAACCGGGGCGACCGGGTTGGGCAGTGCGCCACCGAAGCGGCGGTCCCGCTGGGCGTACAGCTCGCACGCGTACCAGAGGTGGCGGCGGTCGAAGTCGGGCCAGAGCGTGTCCAGGAAGACCAACTCGGCGTACGCGGTCTGCCAGAGCAGGAAGTTGGAGATCCGCTCCTCCCCGGAGGGACGCAGGAACAGGTCCACCTCCGGGATCTCCGGGTGGTAGAGGTACTTCGCCACGGTCTTCTCGGTGACCTTCGCCGGGTCCAGCCGGCCGGCCGCCACGTCCCGTGCGATGGCGGCGGCGGCGTCACCGATCTCGGCCTGCCCGCCGTAGTTGACGCAGAACTGCAGGGTCAGCGTCGAGTTGTCGCGGGACATCTCCTCGGCGGTCTGCAACTCGGAGATGACGCTCTTCCACAGCCGACCGGGCCGGCCCGACCACACCACCCGTACGCCGAGGTCGACCAGCTGGTCACGGCGGCGACGGATCACGTCCCGGTTGAACCCCATCAGGAACCGGACCTCGTCGGGCGAGCGCCGCCAGTTCTCGGTGGAGAACGCGTACGCCGACAGGTACGGGATGCCCATCTCGATGGCGCCCTCGATGGTGTCGAAGAGGCTGTGCTCCCCCGCCTCGTGCCCCTTGGTGCGGGGCAGCCCGCGGTCCTTGGCCCAGCGGCCGTTGCCGTCCATCACCACCGCCACGTGCCTCGGCACCGCGTCGGTGGGCAGCGCCGGCGGTCGGGCCCCGGACGGGTGTGGCACCGGCGGCGTCGGCTCGCGCCGGCCGGCCTTCTTCGATCGGATCACTCGGTCACTCCCTGTTCGCGCCGTCCGCCCCGGCCTCGACGTCGCCACGTGGCCGGAGCACCACGGCCCCGGTGCCTTCCGGCGGCGAGGCCGCGCCGGCCGCCGAGGAACCCCGGTCGACCAGCGGCAGCGAGCGTAGCGCGCGCTCCAGGTGCCACTGCAGGTGAGCCGCGACCAGCCCACTGCACTCCCGACGTACGGCGGCGTCGGTGGCGTCGGCGACCACCCAGTCGCCGGTGGTCAGCGCGGACATCAGATCGATGGTGGCCGGCGCGGGATGCGCCGCCCCGGGTGGCCGACAATCCGGGCAGACCGCGCCGCCGGCCGGCACCGAGAACGCCCGGTGCCGCCCGGGCGTGCCGCAGACCGCGCAGGCGACCAGCGCCGGCGCCCAGCCGGCCAGGGACATCCCGCGCAGCAGGTACGCGTCGAGCACCAGGGTGGTGGCGTGCTCACCCCGGGACAGCGCCTTCAGCGCGCCGATGGTGAGCTGGAACAGCCGCAGCGACGGCTCCCGTTCCACCGGGGTCAGCCGCTCGGCGGTCTCGGCGATCGCGCTGGCCGCCGTGTAGCGCGGATAGTCGCCCAGGAACCGTTTGCCGTACAGGTCGATGCCCTCGACCTGGCTGACGGTGTGCAGTGAGCTGCCGTGGTTGCCCTTCGGGTCACCGGCGAGCTGGAGGTCGACGTGCCCGAACGGCTCCAGTCGGGCACCGAACTTGCTGGTGGTGCGGCGGATCCCTCGCGCCACCGCGCGCAGCCGGCCGTGCCGGCGGGTGAGCAGGGTGATGATCCGGTCGGACTCGCCGAGCTTCTGCACACGCAGGACCACCGCGTCGTCGCGGTAGAGCTGTCGGCGATACCCGGCCATCGGGCCATTCTCCCTCGGGGTGTGAAATCAGGGTTGGTTCGGGGTGCAAGCGCGGATGAACCCCGATGCGGCCGACTCGCGCTCGGTCGTAGCGTGCTGGTCATGGCACTGCAGCTGACCACCACCCCGCGCCGTCGTCGCGTCGTCGCTCCCGTCGCGCTCGGGCTCGCCACCACCCTCATCGTGCTCGCCGGGTGCGACAACCTGGCCATGCGCCGGCTCGACTACGACGACACCGAGGCGGTGAAGATCACCACCATCCGGGTGTTGCCGGGCTCCGGTGACGTGATCGTCCGCGGCAGTGGTACGGCCGCCGAGGCGCGGATCAAGCGGGTGGTGCGTTACCAGGGCGGCGAGCCAAAGGCCCGGTACGAGATCAAGGGCAGCGAGTTGGTGCTGGACACCGACTGTGGTGACCGGTGCAGCGTCTCCTACGAGGTGGCCGTGCCGGAGGGCGTGACCCTTCAGGGCGAGTCCGGTTCCGGCGACGTCGAGCTGAGCCGCGTCGGCGCGGTGGAGCTGCGGCTGGGTTCCGGCGACGTTCGGATCACCGGCGCCTCCGGTGCGGTCGGGGTGGAGACCGGCTCCGGAAACATCGAGGTGAGCGAGGCCAACGGGGCGATCCGCCTGCGCACGGGCTCCGGGGACATCACGGCGCGCCGCCTCGGTGGCGCGTCGGACGCCGAAGCCGGTTCCGGTGACGTCACCGTCGAGCTGGACAAGCCCGCCTCGGCCCGGGCGCACGCCTCCAGCGGCGACGTCACGATGCTCGTACCGGCGGGCAGGTACCAGGTGCGCTCCAGCACCGGTTCCGGCGACGCACGGATCACCGTCGCGCACGACCCCGCCGCGACCGACGTGCTCGACGGTTCGGCCGGCAGCGGCGACGTCACGATCAGCCAGCGCTGACGTCGCTTCGTGCCACCGCGGCCCGCTGCGGTGGCACCACCCGCCCGAGCGCCCCGATCGGCTCCCCGTCGGGATGGCCGCGCCGCTCGGTGTCGGGCCGGTCGGCCGGCTCGGCGGCCCGGACCGGGCCGCCGGGGACCAGCTCCGGACGGCGGCGGGCGGCGACGTCCTCGACCCAGCCGACGGCCAGGGCGACCAGCCCGACCAGGGCGAAGACCAGCAGCACCCGGATGGCCAGGCCCACCGGGTCCTGGTGGGACCAGCCCACCACGTCGACCAGCGGAGTGAGCGCCACCACGAACGGCATGTGCCAGAGGTAGACGGTGAGCGCCCGCCGGTTGAGCACTGTCACCGCCCGGTCGACCAGTCGGCTCCGGCTCAGCCAGGCCACCCCGGCCGGTGCCCGGCCCAGCACGACCAGGATGAACGCGGCCGACCAGAGGGCGTTGCCCAGCGGGTTGTCGTTCAGGTCGTACCCGCGCGGGCCGGGATGCCCGACGATCCAGGCGCCGCCGCCCACGGCGAGGGCGAGCGCCACCGGGTACAGCAGCCGCCCGGGAAGTCGGCGCAACATCCCGGCGTGGTGGGCGAAGCCGAGCAGCCAGGCGCCGAAGTAGAGCCCGAACTCGCGCAGCACCGGCGGCGCCGGGTAGATCCCCACCTCGATCGTCACCAGCAGGAGGTACGGGGCGAGCAGGGTCAGCAACGGGGCACGCCGGAACAGCCAGTACGCGACCGGCGAGGCGAGCACGAACCAGAGGTAGTCGCGCAGGTACCAGATGACGCTCAGCGCCAGCGCGCCCCAGTGGTTGGCCGGCGGGTCGGCGATCGGGAACAGCCACAGCAGCACCCGAGGGCTCACCGTCAACCCGGTGAACAGCATGGCCGGTACGAAGACCACCGCGAGCACCCACAGCGACGGCAGCAGCCGACGTAGCCGACGCCCGACCGCCGCCGGTCCGGAGCGGGTCAGCGACGCGGCCATCAGCGAGCCCGCCAGCGCGAACATCACCGACATGGCGGGGAAGACGAGGGTGAGGGTCGCCCATCCGGTGACGTGGTACACCACCACTCGAACGATGGCCAGGGAACGGAGGAGGTCAAGGTACCTGTTGCGCATCAGCCTGCATCTGGGTCGGGGACGCCGGGCACAACATCCCTACCCTGCGTGCCGTCCGCACCAAACGACGGCGACCCCAACCGAACGTGAACATCCTCCGCTGCCCGACCGAGGGCGATCGTGCCGCCGGTCGGGCGCCGCCGACGAGGTGGGTCAGAAGCCCAGCTTGCGCAGTTGCCTCGGGTCGCGCTGCCAATCCTTCGCGACCCGCACGTGCAGGTCGAGGTAGACCCGGCTGCCGAGCAACTCCTCGATCTGCTTGCGGGCCTGGGTGCCGACCTCCTTGAGCCGACTCGCCTTGTGCCCGAGCACGATGGCCTTCTGGCTGGGCCGCTCCACGTACAGGTCGGCGTAGATCTTCATGACCTGACCCTCGGGGATCATCTCCTCCACCACCACGGCGATGGAGTGCGGCAGCTCGTCGCGGACCCCCTCCAGGGCGGCCTCCCGGATCAGCTCGGCGACCAGCACCTGCTCGGGATCGTCGGTGAGCATGTCGTCCGGGTAGAGCTGCGGCGACGGCGGCAGGTACTTGGTCATCACGTCGACGAGAGTGTCCACCTGGTGCCCGGACACCGCGCTCACCGGCACGATCTCGGCGAACTCCCCCATCTTGCTGACCGCGAGCAGCTGCTCCGCGAGGCGACGCTTGTCCACCAGGTCGGTCTTGGTGACCACCGCCAGCACGGTCGCCTTCAACTCGGCCAGCTCGCCGGTGATGAACCGGTCACCGCGCCCGACCGGCTCGTCCGCCGGGATGCACAGGCCGATCACGTCGACCTCGGTCCAGGTGGACCGGACCAGGTCGTTGAGACGTTCGCCGAGCAGCGTACGGGGGCGGTGCAGGCCCGGTGTGTCGACGAGGACCAGCTGTGACTCCGGTCGGTGCAGCACCGCCCGGATGACGTGCCGGGTGGTCTGCGGCTTGTTCGAGGTGATGGCGATCTTCGTGCCGACGATGGCGTTCGTCAGCGTCGACTTGCCGGCGTTGGGACGGCCGACGAAGCAGCCGAACCCGGCCCGGTACGGTCGCGCCTCCGGATCCTGCACGGGGCTCACTGGGTCACCGTGCCGAGGACCGTGCCGTCCGGAGCGGCCACGTGGACCGGTGCGTCCGCCGCGAGGTCTCGTACCGCCGCGTGCCCGGCGCCGTCCAGCGTCGACGCCTCGGTCACCACCGCCGCGGCCTCCAACCGACTCGCCCCGGCCGCCACGGCCGAGGCGACAGCCAACTGCAACGCGGTGAGCGTCAGCGACGGCAGCGCGACACTTGCCGCCGCGTACGTCCGGCCGTCCTGGTCGCGGACGGCGGCGCCCTCCACGGCGCCGACCCGCGCGCGGGCTCCCCGGGCCAGGACGACGAGCTTGCCGTCCTCGGCGCTCAGCGTGCCCGACGCGGTGGGGGTGGGCCGGGCGGCAGGCGCGGCGGGTGTGTCAGGCATCGGCGGGTTGCCTCTCGTCGTCTCGGTAGTTGTCCGTGTCGTCCCCGGGGCCGGCGTGCTCGCCGCGCCCCGCGCTGTCCTGCTCATGGCCCGGCTCCACCCGGCTGACCAGGACGGTGTCGATCCGGTTGCGCCGGCCGGTGGTGCCCTCGGCGACCAGGCGGAGACCGGCGACCTCGGCCTCGGCACCCGGGATCGGCACACGCCCCAGCGACTGGGCGAGCAGGCCGCCGACCGTCTCCACCTCGTCGGTGGGCAGGTCGGTGTCGAACATCTCGCCGAGATTCTCCACCGGCAGGCGAGCGGTCACCCGCACCGAGGAGTCCGCCAGACGTTCGACCGGCGGGCGCTCGACATCGTACTCGTCGGTGATCTCACCGACGATCTCCTCCAGGATGTCCTCGATGGTGACCAGACCGCCGGTGCCGCCGTACTCGTCGACCACGATGACCAGGTGGTTGCGGGCCGCCTGCATCTCGGACAGCAGGTCGTCGACCGGCTTGGACTCGGGTACGAAGGTCGCCGGGCGCATCAGCTCGGCCACCGGCAACTGCTCGGCCATCGGGTCCCCGCCACGGGAGCGCCGGATGAGGTCCTTGAGGTAGAGCACCCCCAGCACGTCGTCGACGCTCTCACCGATCACCGGAATGCGGGAGAAACCGGACCGCAGGAAGAGCGCCAGCGCCTGCGCGAGCGTCTTGCCCTCCTCGATCCACACCATCTCCGTACGCGGCACCATCACCTCACGGGCGATGGTGTCGCCGAGCGCGAAGACGGAGTGGATCATCTGGCGCTCGCCGTGCTCGACCACGCCACGCTGCTCGGCCAGGTCGACCAGCTCCCGCAGCTCCACCTGGGTGGCGAACGGGCCCTCCCGGAAGCCGCGCCCCGGGGTGACCGCGTTGCCGATCAGGATCAGCAGCGACGCGAGCGGGTTGAGCGCCCGGCCCAGCCAGCGGACCAGCGGCGCCACCGCACGACCCACGGCGTAGGCGTGCTGCCGGCCGATGGTGCGTGGGGCCACGCCCACCACCACGAAGCTGACCACTGTCATCGCGCCGGCGGTGACCAGCGCGGCCCGCCAGCCCGCACCGAAGCTGTCCACCGCCACGAGCGCCACCAGCGTGGTGGCGGTCAACTCGGCGAGCAGCCGCAACAGCAGGAGCAGGTTGAGGTGCCGGACGACGTCGCCGGCGACGACCTGGAGGGTGCGGGCACCGCGCACGCCGTCGCGGGCCAGCTCGGCGGCTCGGGCCGGTGAGACCGCCGCGAGGGCCGCCTCGGTCATCGCGATCAGGCCGGCCAACACCACCAGGCCGGCCGCGAAGACGATCAGCTGGAAGTCGGGAAGGCCGGCGGTGGCGCCGGCCGCCAGTAACGGAGGAGTGGACATCACTGGGTGCGGGTCGACCGCCAGCTCGCCAGCAGCCGAGCCTGGAGTGCGAACATCTCCCGCTCCTCCTCCGGCTCGGCGTGGTCGTAGCCGAGCAGGTGCAGCACCCCGTGCACGGTGAGCAGGTGCAGCTCGTCGGCCGGTGCGTGCCCGGCGGTCGCCGCCTGTTTGGCCGCCACCTCCGGGCAGAGCACGATGTCGCCGAGCAGGGCGGGCTCGCCGCCGGCCGGTGCGGACTCACCCGGGCCGTGGTCGACGCTGCCCTCGTCCATGGGGAAGGCGAGCACGTCGGTCGGGCCGTCGCCACCCATCCAGCGGTGGTTCAGCTCGGTCATGTAGTCGATGTCGACCAGCAGCACGGACAGCTCGGCGAGGGGGTTGACCCCCATCTCGTCGAGGGCGTGCCGGGCGACGGCGAGCACGGCGTCGGTGTCGACGTCGACACCGGACTCGTTGGCGATCTCGATGGACAACTGCTTTCCTCTGCTTTAGCGGCGGCGGGTGGCCCGGCCGCCCTGGGCGGGTCGCCCAGGAACGGCGTGAACGCCCTGCGCCTGCTGGTTCTCCCGCTCGGCGTCCCAGCGGGCGTACGCGTCGACGATCTCCCCGACCAGCTGGTGGCGGACCACGTCGGAGCTGGACAACTGGGAGAAGTGCACGTCATCGACGTTTTCCAGGATCTCCCGAACCACCCGCAGGCCGCTGCTCGTCCCGCCGGGAAGGTCCACCTGGGTGATGTCACCGGTCACGACGATCTTGGAGTTGAAGCCGAGTCGGGTGAGGAACATCTTCATCTGCTCGGGCGTCGTGTTCTGCGCCTCGTCCAGGATGATGAACGCGTCGTTGAGCGTCCGACCCCGCATGTAGGCGAGGGGGGCGACCTCGATCGTGCCGGCGGCCATCAGCTTCGGGATGGTCTCCGGGTCGAGCATGTCGTGCAGCGCGTCGTAGAGCGGGCGCAGGTACGGGTCGATCTTCTCGTTGAGCGTGCCGGGCAGGAAGCCCAGTCGCTCCCCCGCCTCGACCGCCGGCCGGGTGAGGATGATCCGGTTGACCTGCTTGGCCTGCAACGCCTGGACGGCCTTCGCCATCGCCAGGTAGGTCTTTCCGGTGCCGGCCGGGCCGATGCCGAAGACGATGGTGTGGGTGTCGATCGCGTCGACGTACTTCTTCTGCCCGAGAGTCTTGGGGCGGATGGTGCGCCCGCGCCGGGAGAGGATGTTGAGGGTCAGGACCTCGGCGGGCCGCTCGGCGCTGCCCTGCTCGAGCATGCCGACGGTACGCCGGACGGCGTCACTGGTCAGGGTCTCGCCTTTCTCGATGAGTTCGAGGAGCTCGCTGAAGACCCGCTCGGCGAGAGCGTTGTCCGCGGGGTCACCGGTGATGGTGATCTCGTTGCCGCGGACGTGCACGTCACTGGAGACCGAGCGTTCGACGAGTCTGAGGATCTCGTCGCCTGCGCCGAGCAGATTGACCATGATCTTCGGGTCGGGCACGGTGATCCTGGTCTGCACCCGGGGCGGGCCGGGAGGTGGGGTGCCGGTCATAGGTTGGGCCGAAGGGCCCTGCGCCACCTGCTCTCGATCTCGGCGCCGGCCTGCTGGCCTGGCGTGCGGACGTTACACCCATCGTATCGGTTCAACGCGGGCCGCATCGCGCCCATTTCCGCTGGCCGCGATCAACTCCCGGACCGGAAGTCGTACCGGTCGAAGGTCTCCTGATGGCGGGTGAACCGGTACGTCGCCCAGTGCATCCGGACCACCGCGCCGGCCTCGTCCCGGGTCAGCCGCAGCAGCTCACCGGCCTCCCGACCGGAGACCACCCGGAACACGTCCGGCTGGTCTGCCAGCGGGGTGAAGATCGCCGGCGGACGTCCGGCCGGGTCACCGACCCCGCGCGCCCGCAGGGTGCCGTCGTGCCAGGAGAAGACGTACTCGGAGCCCTCGCCCCACCAGCGGCCGAGCGCACCCCGCAGGGCCGCCGGCGCGGGCGCGCCGGGCCGCCAGGGCTCGATCTCGGCCGGGTCGTGCTCGACCGCCGCGGCGAGCAGCCGGTGCGACAGGTCGAACAGTTCGGTCGCCGTACCGGACGAGCCGAGCACCGCGGCGCCCATCGCGCCGGCCGTGCCGTCGCCGCCCCGTCGGCCGTACACCCCGGCCAGGAACCCGGGCATCGCTCCGTCGTGCCCCACGTGCATCACCCGTTCCCCCTGCGGGATCAGGATCAGCCCGAGCCCGAAGCCCGCCGCCCAGAGCGTCTCGTCGGTGGTGGTCAGCGGCCACCGCATCTCGTCCAGGGTGGCCGGGGCGAGGACCGCGCCGGCCGGGTCCAGCGCCGCCGGGTCGGCCAGGAACGCCGCCCAGCGGGCCATGTCGGTCGCGGTGCTCCAGAGCTGGGCGGCCGGGCCGACCGCGCCGAAGTCGGTCGGTGGTTCCGGGTGCGCCTCGTCGGAGTACGCGTCGACCAGGAACCCGGTGGCCGCCGTCGGCCGTGGGGTCACCGTGGTGTCGGTCAGCCCCAGCGGCGTCAGGATCCGCTCGGTGAGCGCCTGCGCCCAGTTGCCGCCCCGGAGCCGGGCGACGAGTTGGCCGAGTACGGCCAGGCCCAGGTTGGAGTAGTGGAACCGCCGGCCGGTCGGCAGCACCCGCTCGGCCCGGTCCAGCTCGGCGACCAGTTGGTCGGCGTCCGGTGCGCGCAGGCTGTCCCACACATCGCCGAACGGCTCACGTTGCAGGCCGGCGGTGTGTGACAGCAACCGACGCACGGTCAGCTCGCCGTGCGCCGGGAGGTCCAGGTGCCGGCCCACCGGGTCGTCCAGGTCCAGCAGCCCGTCGTCGCGGCACTGGAGGACCAGCACCGCGGTGAACGTCTTGGTGACCGAGCCGATCCGGAACTGGGTGCCCGGCCCCAGCGGGCTGTCGGTGCCGGTCTCGCCGACGGTGCAGCTCCAGAGCGGTCGGTCGGCCCGGTGCAGCGCCGCCGACACCGCCGGCACCCGCGCCTCGGCCTGCACCCGCCGCACCAACCGGTCCAGGTGCTCGTTGCCGCGACCGTCGGGATCGCGCTCGCTCACGCCGCCGCTCCGCTTCGCTGCGCGCCGGCGCGAGGCGCCGCGCTACTGAGCCTGCTGGTTCGCTCGCTGCGCTCGCTCACGCCAGGTCCCGGGCGAGCATCGGGCCGAGCGGCGCACCACCGAGCAGGTGCGCGTGCACGTGGAACACCTCCTGCCCGCCGTACGCGCCGGTGTTGAACATCAGCCGGAAACCGTCGCCGAGCAGGCCCTCGTCCTCGGCCACGGCGGCGGACGTCGCCAGCACGTCGGCGGCCAGCGCCGGGTCACCCTGGGCCAGCGTGGCGATGTCGGCGTAGTGCTCCTTGGGGATGACCAGGACGTGCACCGGCGCCTTCGGGTCGATGTCGCGGAAGGCGAGGGTGGTGTCGGTCTCCCGGACCACGGTGGCCGGGATCTCCCCGGCGACGATGCGGCAGAACAGGCAGTCGGATCCCATCGGGGCAGTGTAAGGACTAACGGGTCGGGGGCGCTCCGGCGCAGCATGCGCCGCCGGCCCGTTCGCGGGGAAGGTACGCCTGAGGCAGGATGGCCGGCATGACGGATCGGGCGGTACTCGTGACCGGGGCCTCGCGCGGGATCGGCCGCGCGGTGGCGATGGCGTTCGCGGCCAGCGGCGACCGGGTGGCGATCCACCACCGGGACTCCGCCGACGCGGCCGAGCAGCTACGCGCGCAGCTCCCCGGCGACGGGCACGTGGTGGTCCGCGCCGACCTCACCGATCCGGACGCGGTCCGGGTCATGGTCGACCGGGCCGCCGAGCTGCTCGGCGGGCTGGACGTGCTGGTCAACAACGCCGGGACGTACGGCGACCGCGACGACCCGCACCCGATCTTCGGCGCCTCGTACGAGGAGTGGCAGAAGCGCTGGCGGCAGGTGCTGGAGACCAACCTGACCGGCGCGGGCAACGTCACCTGGTGCGCCGCCCAGCACATGCGCGAACGCGGCGGGCGGATCGTCAACGTCTCGTCCCGTGGCGCGTTCCGCGGCGAGCCGGAGCAGCCGGCGTACGGCGCCAGCAAGGCGGGGCTGAACGCGCTGGGCCAGTCCCTCGCCGTGGCGCTCGCGCCGTACGGCATCACGATCGCCACCGTCGCGCCGGGCTTCGTGGCGACCGACATGACCACCGAGCACCTGCGCGGCGAGCGGGGCGCGGCCATCCGGGCGCAGAGCCCGTTCGATCGGGTGGGCCGACCGGAGGAGATCGCCGCCGCCGTGCACTGGTTGGCCTCGCCGCAGGCGGAGTGGGCCTCCGGCACCATCGTCGACCTCAACGGCGCCTCCTACCTGCGCAGCTGAGGTCGACGCCGCCGGCAGATCACCCGGCCGGGGAGGTGGTTGGCGGTTCGCGGGCGGGTAAGTCCCACCGACATGGCCGACTCCGCGCTGCTGGACCTCACCGCCGACTACCGGGTGGCCGACGGCCACGACGACGACCCTGTCCTGCTCCGCCCCGACGGCACCCCCGTCGAGACCTGGCGCGAGGACTACCCGTACGACGAGCGGCTGGACCGCGACGAGTACGACCGCGACAAGCGGCTGCTCCAGATCGAGCTGCTGAAACTCCAGGACTGGATCAAGGAGTCCGGCGAGCGTCTGGTGATCCTCTTCGAGGGCCGGGACGCGGCCGGCAAGGGCGGCACCATCAAACGCTTCATGGAGCACCTCAACCCGCGGGGCGCGTCGGTGGTGGCGCTCGCCAAGCCGGACGAGCGGGAAGCCGCCCAGTGGTACTTCCAACGGTGGCTGGCGCACCTGCCGGCGGCCGGTGAGATCGTGCTGTTCGACCGTTCCTGGTACAACCGGGCCGGCGTGGAGCGGGTGATGGGCTTCTGTAGCCGCAAGGAGTACCTGGAGTTCCTGCGGCAGGCCCCGGAGCTGGAACGGATGCTGGTGCGTTCGGGCATCCGGCTGGTCAAGTTCTGGTTCTCCGTCTCCCAGAACGAGCAACGCACCCGGTTCGCGATCCGCCAGGTCGACCCGGTCCGACAGTGGAAGCTGTCCCCGATGGACATCGCCTCGCTCGACCGGTGGGACGAGTACACCGAGGCCAAGGAGGCGATGTTCTTCTGGACCGACACGGCCGACGCGCCGTGGACGGTGGTGAAGAGCAACGACAAGAAGCGGGCCCGCCTCGAGGCGATTCGGCACGTGCTGCACCGCTTCGACTACACCGGCAAGGACCCCGAGGTGGTCGGCACGCCGGACCCGCAGATCATCGGGCCGGCCGGGCTGGACCTGGGGCCGGAGGAAGAGGTGGTGCCGGTCTTTCCCCGCCCCTGATCGAGCCCGAAGCCCCAGTTACCAGCGGCCGAGGCGGGTGGCGAGCACGCTGAGGGCCGCCACCCCGGCGGTGGAGGTGCGCAGCACGGCCGGCCCGAGGCGTACGGGTCGCCCGCCGGCCTCGGCGAAGGCGGTCAGCTCGGCCGGGGCGATGCCGCCCTCCGGGCCGACGACCAGGACGATCTCACCGGTGGAGGGCAGCTCGGCGGTGGTGAGCCGGTCCTCGGCCTCCTCGTGCAGCACGAACCCGGCGGCGGCACCGGCGATCCGGCGGGCCACCGTGGCGGTGGACTCGTCGGGCGCACCGGCCACCACCGGCAGCCACGGCCGGCGGGCCTGCTTGGCAGCCTCCCGGGCGGTGGCCACCCACTTCTCCCGGGCGCGTACGCCCCGGTCGCCGCGCCACTGGGTCACCGAGCGCGAGGCGGCCCAGGGCACGATCTCGTCCACCCCGACCTCGGTCATCGCCTGCACGGCCAGCTCGCCCCGGTCGCCCTTGGCGATGCCCTGCACGACCGCGATCCGGGGGACCGGCGCGTCCGCGTACCCCCGGGAGGTGATGGTGACCTCCAGGCTGCCCCGGCCGACGGCCGTGACCACGGCGGCGGCCGTGCCACCCCGCCCGTCGGCGAGCAGCAGCTCCTCGCCGACGCGCAGTCGTTGCACGGTGGCGGCGTGGTGCCCCTCCGGGCCGTCCAGGGTCAGCGCGTCGCCGGTGGGCAGCGCCTCGACCAGGAACAGCGGTGCGGACACCTCAGGCGTGCCCGTTGAACGCGTCGCGCATCCGGGAGAAGAAGCCGCCCTGCTTGGATAACTCGGCGACCTCCTCACCACGGGTCTTGGCGAAGTCGCGCAGCATCTTCTCCTGGTCCGGGTCGAGCTTGGTCGGCGTCCGCACGTCCAGGTGCACGTAGAGGTCGCCCCGGCCGGTGCCGCGCAGGTGCGGCACGCCCCGGGCGCGCAGTCGCAGCGTGCTGGCCGGCTGGGTGCCGGCCTTGACGTCGACGGTCTCCTCGCTGTCCAGCGTCTTGATGGTCAGCCGGGTGCCCAGCGCCGCCGCCGTCATCGGCACGGTGACCCGGCAGTGCAGGTCGTCGCCCTTGCGGGAGTACACGTCGTGCGGGCGCTCGTGGATCTCCACGTAGAGGTCACCGGCGGTGCCGCCGCCGGGGCCCACCTCGCCCTGCTGGGCCAGCCGGATCCGCATGCCGTCCTCGACGCCGGCCGGGATCTTGACGGTCAGCGAGCGGCGGGTCCGCACCCGGCCGTCGCCGGCGCAGGTGGGGCAGGGGTGCGGGATGGTGGTGCCGTAGCCCTGGCACACGGTGCACGGCCGGGCGGAGACCACCTGGCCGAGGAAGGTGCGCTGCACCGACTGCACCTCGCCCCGACCGCCGCACGCCTCGCAGGTCGCCAGGTGCGTGCCGGCGGCCGTGCCGGCGCCGGAGCAGGTGGTGCAGAGCACTGCGGTGTCGACGGTGATCGGGGCCTCGACGCCGAACGCCGTCTCGTGCAGGTCGAGTTCGAGCCGCAGGATCGCGTCCGCGCCCGGGCGGGTACGCGGCCGTGGGCCACGGGCGCCACCGCCCGCGCCGCCGAAGAACGCGTCCATGATGTCCTG
This sequence comes from Micromonospora sp. NPDC007208, assembly GCF_042869175.1. Lineage (NCBI taxonomy): Bacteria > Bacillati > Actinomycetota > Actinomycetes > Micromonosporales > Micromonosporaceae > Micromonospora > Micromonospora sp. NPDC007208. The sequence goes on from NZ_JBIAFG010000007.1 coordinate 241,431, forward strand.
GAAACCGACGAACGGGCCGGCGCCTCCGGGGCCGCCCGGGCCCCCGGCGCCGCCGCCACCCGGGGCGAGCGGGTCGCCACCCAGGTCGACGATCTGCCGCTTCCGGTCGTCCGAGAGGACCTCGTACGCGGCGTTGATGTCCTTGAACTTCTCCTGAGCCTCCGGGTCCGGATTGACGTCCGGGTGGAACTGGCGCGCCAGCTTGCGGTAGGCGCGCTTGATCTCGTCATCGGAGGCTTCCCGGCTCACACCGAGAATGCCGTAGTAGTCCCTGGCCACTGCGTTCCGTGTCCTCATGTTCGTCTCGCGTTGCGCCGGTCGGCGGCCGCAGCCGGCCGCGTCGGCCCTGACCAATCAGTTCTGGGCCAGCAACTCGCCCACGTAGCGTGCCACGGCGCGCACCGTGGCGATGTTGCCGGGGTAGTCCATCCGGGTGGGCCCCAGCACCCCCAGGCCGCCCACGATGGTGGTGCCCGGGCCGTACCCGGTGCTGACCACCGAGGCGGCGCGCAGGTTGTCGAACTCGTTCTCGTCGCCGATCAGCACCCGGGTCGTGCTCGGCTCGGTCTCACCGATGAGCTTGAGCAGCACGACCTCCTCCTCCAGCGCCTCGAGGATCGGCCGCAGCGAGCCCTGGAAGTCGAGTAGGCCGCCCCGGGTGAGGTTCGCGGTGCCGGCGAGCGCGATCCGTTCCTCGTGCCGTTCGACAAGCGTCTCCAGCAGGACGGTGGCGAGCGTGGTCATGGTCGGACGTAGCCCGGTCGGCGCTTCCTCCACCAGCGCCTGCACCAGCGGTGGCGTCTCGGACAGCCGGGCGTTGGCGAGCTTCTCGTTGATCAGTCGGCGCAGGTCGGTGACGTCGTCGGCGGGCACCGGCCCGGGCAGCTCCACGAGTCGCTGCTCCACCCGCCCGGTGTCGGCGATCATGACGAGCATCAGCCGGGTGGTGGAGATCGGCACCAGCTCCAGGTGACGCACCGAGGAGCGGGCCAGGCTCGGGTACTGCACGACGGCGACCTGCCGGGTCAGTTGGGCGAGCAACCGCACCGTGCGGTGCACCACGTCGTCGAGGTCGACCGCGCCGACCAGGAAGCGCTCGATGGCCCGGCGCTCGGCCGGGCTGAGCGGCTTGACCCGGGACAACCGGTCGACGAAGAGGCGGTAGCCGCGGTCGGTGGGCACCCGGCCGGCACTGGTGTGCGGCTGCCGGATGTAGCCCTCCTCCTCCAGCACGGCCATGTCGTTGCGGACCGTGGCCGGGGAGACCCCGAGCTGGTGCCGCTCGACCAGCGCCTTGCTGCCGACCGGCTCCTGGGTGGAGACGTAGTCCTCGACGATGGCGCGGAGCACGGCGAGTTTCCGGTCGTCGAGACCCATCCTCCGCACCTCCTGTCGCACGTCGGCCGCCGGCCCTGCGGGCCGGCCGGGCCGTCCTGGCACTCGACTGTAACGAGTGCCAGTCTACGTCGGCGGGCCCGCCGACGCGATGATCAACGGCCACCCGTCGGTGCGGCCCGCGCCACCCCGCTGGGCCGATCGGCCCGCACCGCCAGGCGGTGTCGCTCTGGTGCGGCGTTGCCACCGGCCCCTACCGTGACATCCATGACTGAACCTCCTCGCCCTCCCGGATCGGGCGACTCCGGCAACTACCCGCCGGAGCCCACCTCGCCGGGCCCGTTCCCGTCGGCCGAGCCACCCACCGCACCACTGTCCGGGGCGCCCGGCCCGGCCGGGTATCCCCCGGCCGGTGGCTATCCACCGCCCACCGGTGACCAACCGCCGTCGGGCGGCTACCCTCCGGCAGGCGGCTATCCCCCGCCCGGGGGCTATCCGCCACCCGGCGGCTACCCGGCCGGTGGGGCCTACGGCGGCCCCGGCGGCGGCTACGCCAACAACGAGGACAAGACCTGGGCGCTGGTCGCGCACTTCGGCGGCGCCCTCGGCGCGCTGGTCAGCTTCGGTCCGCTGGGCTTCGTCGCCCCGCTCATCGCCTACCTGGCCCGGGGCCAGCAGTCGCCGACCGTGCGGGCGCACGCCCTCGCCGCCCTGAACTTCCAGATCCTCTGGTCGATCATCGCGTTCGTGCTGCTCTTCGTGAGCTGGTGCCTGCTCTTCCTGCCCAGCATCGCCGTCGTGGTGATCCAGATCCTGTTCGGGATCATCGCCGGCATCAAGGCCAACGAGGGCACCCCGTACCGCTACCCGATGACTGCCAACTTCATCAAGTGAACCGGGCCGGCCGCTCCCCCGGCCGGTCCGGACCACCGCCGCCCCCGTCCAGGGGCGGCGGGCCGCTCAGGGCAGCAGATCGCGGACGACGGCGTCGGCGAGCAACCGCCCGCGCAGGGTGAGCACCGCCCGGCCGGCGGCGTACTCGTCGGCGGCCAGCAGGCCGCCGGCCAGCGCCCGCTCGGCGCCGGCCCGGCCGGTGGCGTCGAGCACCGCCAGCGGGAGGCCGCTGGCCAGCCGCAGCCGGAGCATCACGTCCTCCATGTGCGCCTCGTCGACCGTGAGCACCTCCCGGGCCAGACCGGGAGACGCGCCGGCGGCCAGCCGCTGGGCGTACGCCGAGGGGTGTTTGACGTTCCACCAGCGCACCCCGCCGACGTGGCTGTGCGCCCCCGGCCCCAGCCCCCACCAGTCCGCGCCGGTCCAGTAGAGCAGGTTGTGCCGGCAGCGGGCCTCCTCGGTGCGGGCCCAGTTGGAGACCTCGTACCAGGAGAGCCCGGCCGCGTCGAGCGCGGCCTCCGCAGCCAGGTAGCGGTCCGCGGCCACGTCGTCACTGGGGTACGCCAGCTCGCCGCGCCGCATCCGGGCGGCGAGCCGGGTGCCGTCCTCGACGATCAGGGCGTACGCGCTGACGTGGTCCACGCCGGCGGCGACGACCTGCTCCAGCGAGGCGGCGAAGTCCTCCGCCCGCTCCCCCGGGGTGCCGTAGATCAGGTCCAGGTTGACGTGCTCGAACCCGGCGTCGCGCGCCTCCAGGGCGGCGGCGGTGGCCCGGCCGGCGCTGTGTTTGCGGTCCAGGATCGCCAGCACCCCCGGGGAGGCGGACTGCATGCCCAGCGAGACCCGGGTGTAGCCGGCGGCCCGCAGCAGCTTCAACGATTCCGGGGTGACCGACTCCGGGTTGGCCTCGGTGGTCACCTCGGCGTCGGCGGCCAGCCCCCAGGTGCGGTCGATGCCGTCGAGGATGCGGGCCAGGTCGTCGGCGGGGAGCAGGGTGGGCGTGCCGCCGCCGACGAAGACGGTGTCGACCCGAGGTGGCGGGCTGTCGCCGAGCACCCGGGCGGCGAGCGTCAGCTCGGCCAGGACGGTGTCGGCGTACCCCTCGCGGCTGGCGCCGCCGCCCAACTCGGACGCCGTGTAGGTGTTGAAGTCGCAGTAGCCGCAGCGGCTGGCGCAGAACGGCACGTGCACGTACACGCCGAAGCCGCGCGCGCCGACCGACGTGGTGGCGGTGGCGGGCAACGATCCGTCGACGGGGACGGTCTCACCATCTGGAAGGACGCCGGGCATGGCCACTAGTGTGCCCGGCATGACCTCTCCCGACGTCCTCGTGCGGGTCGCCACGGCCCGTGGGGTGACCACCCTCACCCTGGACAGCCCGCACAACCGCAACGCGCTCTCCACCGGCCTGATGACCCAGCTGCTGGCCGGGCTGGCGGACGCGGTCGCCGACGAGGCGGTCCGAGTGATCGTGCTAAACCACACCGGCCCGGTCTTCTGCTCGGGCGCGGACCTGAAGGAGACCGCCGCGGCGTACGCCAGCGGGACGGTGCCGGCCGGCATGCTGGGCGACGTGCTCGCGGCGCTCTGGGAGTGCCCGAAGCCGGTGCTGGCCCGGGTCGGCGGGCCGGCGCGGGCCGGTGGGCTGGGCCTGGTCGCCGCCGCCGACCTGGCGGTCTGCGCCGACGAGGCGACGTTCGCGTTCACCGAGGTACGCATCGGGGTGATCCCGGCGGTGATCTCGGCGACCGTGCTGCCCCGGCTGCACCCCCGCGCCGCCGCCGAGCTGTACCTGACCGGGGACACCTTCGACGGCCGCCGGGCCGCCGAGATCGGCCTGGTCACGGCCTCGGTTCCGGCGGACGGGCTGGACGACGCGGTACGGGGCTACTGCGACTCGCTGGTGCGCGGCGCGCCCGGGGCGCTGGCCGGCGCGAAGGAGCTGCTGCGCCGACCGGGCAGCGCCGAGTTGCGCGCCGACCTGGCCCGGCTCTCGGCCGTCTCGACCGGCTACTTCCTCTCCGACGAGGGGCGCGAGGGGGTCACCGCGTTCCGCGAACGTCGACCGGCGCGCTGGGTGCCCGCCCTCGACGACTGACGGTCGGGGCGCCACCGGGAGCGGCGGCGCCCCAAGGTCGGGTTACCAGGCGGTCGCGCCGCCGTCGACCGGGTAGTTCGCCCCGGTGATGTACGACGCCCGGTCGGACGCGAGGAAGACCACCAGCTCGACGACCTCCTCGGGGCGCGCGAAGCGCTTGAGCAGCGTCTTGGCGGTGATGGCGTCCCGCGCCTCCTGGTTGTCACCGAGGTCGCGTTCGCTGGCTGGGGTGAGGGTGGGCCCGGGGCTGATCGCCACCGCGCGGATCCCGTGCGGCGCGCCTTCGAGCGCGAGCTGTCGCGTCATGCCGATGATGCCGGCGTTCGCGGCGGTGTGACCGACCATCGGCGGGACGTGGCCGCCGATCATCCCGGCCATGGAGGCGGCGCTGATGATGACACCCCCGCCGCGTTGGACCAGGTGCGGCCAGGCGAACTTCGACACGAAGTACGGGATGTCGAGTTCCCCGGTAATGGTGTAGCGCCAGTCCTGCACCGAGAAGTCGGGCATCGGGCCGAAGCGGAGCGCGGCCGCGTTGTTGTAGACCACGTCGAGCCCGCCATAGGCGGCGGCAGCGTCGTCGACGAGCTTCCGTACCTGCTCGGGGTCGGTGAGGTCGACCGGCGCGATGCCGGTCATCTCGCCGCCGGCGGTGCGGACGAGCTCGACCGTCTCGTCGTTACCGGCGACCTGGAGGTCGGCCCCGACGACCTTCGCGCCCTCGCGCGCGAAGGTCAGCGCCGCCACGCGACCCAGACCACCGCCGGTGCCGGTGATCAGTACGACCTTGCCATCGAGCGTTCCCATGGAACTCCTCCTCGTTCGGCGACCGACGCGCCCGGGTATGGGTGGTAGGTCGGATTGACATGTCAACTAAAGTCCTTGACAGGTCAATCGCTTCCCGATTTCGCATACCCGGTGACACGCACAACAGCCCACCGCGACGGGGTGACCGAACGACCCGGCAGGTGAGATCCCGACCGGAGCGGGAACGTCGCCAACCGGTACGCGACATCGGAGCCGACCCCGAACCGGTCGGAGCCGACCAGGTCAGGCCCAAACCGCTCGGACGACCCGGGAAGGGCCGGCGGGGACGTACGCTTGTCAGACTGTCGATCTGGGGGTGTGGGTGCGAACTCGGGCAACCGTGGCGGGTGGAGTGGTGCTCATCCTCGTCGCCGTGATCGCTGTCTGGCTCGTCGTACGGCAGGTCGGCGACAACCTCACGTTGCCGCTGATGGCACGGAAGTGCACCGTGCAGGCCGACGGACGGGTCGCGTTGGACGCCGACCAGATGGCCAACGCGGCGACCATCGCGGCGATCGGCGCGAAGCGCGGCATGCCCGAGCGGGCCGTCGTGGTCGCGCTCGCCACCGCGTACCAGGAGTCCGGGCTGCGCAACCTCGCCGACGGCGACCGCGACTCGGTTGGCCTGTTCCAGCAGCGACCGAGCCAGGGTTGGGGCACTCCGGCGCAGATCCGCGACCCGCGCTACGCGGCCAACCGGTTCTACGCCTCCCTCAAGAAGGTGCGCGGCTGGGAGAAGATGCGCGTCACCGACGCCGCCCAGCGGGTGCAGCGCTCGGCGTTCCCCGAGGCGTACCAGAAGTGGGCCGACGACTCCGAGGTGCTCAGCCGAGCCCTGCTCGGCGACGCAAGCGGCGCGGTCGCCTGCACGGTGGGGCGTACCCCGGCGATGCACGGCGCGGCGGCTGCCGCGCAACTGACCCGCAACCTCGTGCTGGACTGGGGGTTGGAGGGCACCGACCCGACCGACCCGACCGGGCTGGCGGTGACTCCGGGCGACCAACGCGACGGCTGGCGGTACGCGCACTGGCTGGTGTCGCACGCCCAGGACCACGGGGTGAAGCGGGTCCGCTTCGGCGACCTGGAGTGGACCGCCCGCGACGGCTCGTGGGGCCGGGTGGACGGCCGACAGAGCCCCGCCGGCCAGGTGGTGGCCGAGGTGTTCAACGAGGGTTGACCGACCCGGATCTCTTAACCGGCAGTCACCGCACAAACCGGCAATGTGCGTTAAATCGCGCTATTGATCGCTCAGATCTCACTCTGTGCGCTTCTCCCGCTGCGTGGGGTCCCACGGCGGCCCAATCCCGCACCACACCCTCCCCGACGCCGGGGCCACCGCGTTACGATCGGCGGCCTGTGCCAGAAATGGTTTCACCTCATGGGGAGGGGTACGACGCGGTGTTCGATTACGGCGACCGGACCGGTTACGAACCGATCAGCGACACTGACCGCAAGGAGTTCCACGAGCAGGGCTTCCTCCTGCTGCGCAACGTCCTGACGGAGGACCACCGGGCGGCGCTGGAGGCGGCGGTCGACCGCGTCTACGCGGAGGAGCAGGCGAAGGGCACCACCAAGAAGGACGGCACCCTGCACCTGCTGGGCTTCCTGGAGCGCGACGAGCTCTTCGGTGAGCTGCTGACCCACCCGATCGCCTTCCCGTACATGTGGGGGCTGGCCGGCTGGAACATCTACACCCACCACAACCACCTGGACGTCACCCCGCCGGCCGCCGAGCCGGAGAAGCCGTACTGGGGTTGGCACCAGGACGGGTACCGGCAGAACTCCGACCCGGAGACGATGGACCCGAACCTGCCTCGGCCGATGTTCTCGCTGAAGGTCGCGTACGTGCTGTCGGACCTCTCCGAGACCGGCCGCGGCGCCACCAAGGTCATCCCGGGCAGCCATCTCAAGAACTCGCTGCCCCGGCCGGCGGACCTCACCGTGCAGAACCCCGACCCGGAGGGCACGGTGGAGATCACCGCCAACCCGGGCGACGCCTTCATCTTCGACCGCCGGCAGTGGCACTCGCGGTCGACGAACCTGTCGACGATCACCCGCAAGATGCTCTTCGTCGGCTACACCTACCGGTGGATCCGTCCGCTGGACGAGCTGCACCCCGACGTGAACGGCGAGTGGTACCGCAACCGCACCCCCGTGCAGCGCCAGCTGATCGGCGAGGGCACCCACACCGCCAACTACTGGGGCATCAACTGGGACGGGTACGTCGACGACGAGATCCCGCTGCGCAAGGAGCTCAAGGAGCGCGGTCTGCTCGACCGCAACATCCCCTGGCTCCGCTGACTTCTGCTCGTCGGACGGCCCCCTGCCAACGCTCAGCGATGGCAGGGGGCCGTTCCACGTCCACCCGCTGAGCGAGTGCGTTCCGGCTCACCGGCCACCGTACGGTCGGTAGCGTGGCGGGTGCGCGGGGTCGGGGCGCAGCGCCCCCGCCCAGGGCGCGGGGTGGCACAGGAGGCAGCCGCAGTGACGTCCGCTCCGCTTCCCCGGATCCTCCGCCGCCGCGGCGAGCCGGAGTACCCGACGTTCCTGGAACTCTTCTTCGACCTGGTCTACATCTTCATGTTCTCCCGGCTCGCCGCCAGCCTGGCCGAGAACCTCACCCTTCGGGGCGCGGCGCAGACCGCCGTCCTGCTGCTGGCCGCCTGGTGGGTCTGGGTGCTGACCGCCTGGCTCACCGACCTGTTCAACCCCCGCCTGCCGATCATCCAGGCGACCACCCTGCTGGTCATGCTCGGCACCCTGCTGATGGCGATCGCGACGCCGTTCGCCTTCGGTCGGTACGGGTGGCTCTTCGTCGCGGCGTACTTCGGCATTCACCTGGTCCGGGACGCCGTCCTGATCCCCGGCACCCGGGTGAACCGTCCGATCCAGGCCAGGAGCATCCGGGTGTTCTTCTGGTTCGGCATCACCGTGACGCCCTGGGTGGCCGGCGTGTTCGTGGACGAGAACGCTCGACTGGCGCTCTGGTCGCTCGCGGTGGCGGTCGACCTCGGCTCAGCCCGGATCGGCTGGCCGACGCCAGGGCTGGGGCGTACCGAGCTCGCCAGCCAGATCTTCACAGGGGTGCACCTCTCCGAGCGGCACCGGGCGATCTTCATCGTCGCGCTCGGCGAGTTGATCCTGAACACCGGCACGGGGCTGGCCGGCAGCGGATTCACGGCCGGCGCGGTGGCCACCGGCGCGGTCGCGTTCCTCAGCGCGGTCCTCCTGTTCCAGCTCTACTTCCAGCGGGTCCAGCGGATCCTGGCGCCACCGACCGTCGCGACTGTGGAACGGGTCCGCTCCGGCACCTCCACCTCGTACACCCATCTGGTCATGGTCGCCGGGGTGGTGCTGGTCTCGACCGGCACGTCGCTGGTCATCGACCGGCCGTTCGGCCGCGCCCCGGTCGAGCTGATGGTCGCCATCCTCGGCGGACCGCTCCTGTTCCTGCTCGGCACCGTCCTGTTCGATGCCGTGGTGACCGGCCGGATCCTCTGGTCCCGGGTGCTGGCGATCGTGGTGTTGGGTGCCCTGATGGCACCCGCCACTTTCCTACTTCCGCCCCTGGCCGCCCTGATGCTGGCGAACATGGTCCTGCTGACCACCCTGGTCGGCGAAGGGCTGGCCGCGCGCGGTCGCCCGGTCGGGGCCGCCGCGCCAGCACGATGAGGGGCCGCCGTACGAGTCAGCGCATCGTCGGCGGTGCCGGCGTACGCGCGTGTCGCCTGGTGCTCACCAGGTTCGCCGCGGCGATCAGCGCCAGCACGGTCATTGCGAGCAGCGCGACAAGCAGCGGCGGCAGCAGGGGCGTGGCCGGCGCCACGCACGCCAACAGCACCAGCCCGGCCGACCGGGACCGCGAGATCCGCCCGAACACGGTGAAGTCGAGTACGCCCCGTCCGACCAGGTACAACGCCGGGCCACCGAGGATGACCGCAGCCCACGACGGCGGGGTCTCACCCCACGGGCGGACCACCACGAGGTGACTGGTGACCGCCGCGCCGACGATTCCGGCCACCATGATCAGATGGGTGACCGCCGCGGACTGGATGAGCAGCGCCGGGTTGGACGACCGGGCGATCGCCTCGGTCAGCAGCTCACCGGCCCGGTAGATGTAGATCCGCCACATCAGCACCACGGTGGTGAACACCACGAGCAGTGCCCAGGCCCGTTCCATCGTGTACTCGCTCATGCTGAAGGTCGTTCCGGTCACGAAGATCGAGACACCGAGCGCGACGATGACGAACTGCCGGTAACGCTCGGCCACCCGTTCTCCGGCCAGCCGCCAGTCGCGCGCTCGTGAGTGCCCGATCCTGGGCACCGGCCAGCCGAACCCGGCTGCCGAGTATTCGACGACGACCGTGAGCGCCCAGATCGGCAACTGGCCCGAACCGCCGACGACCGCCCCACCGATCCAGCCGACACCGGCGACGCCCTCCCAGATCTGGATCCGGATGATGCTGGGAAGCAGGGTCCTGCCAGGGGCGACAAGGGAGTAGTAGACGGAGGTGCTGGCGTGGATGAGCACGTACGTGACCGCGAAGAGCACCGCGTGATCGCCGTACGCATCGGCCGCGGCCGCGGCCAACAGCAGGCTGACCGCCGCCACCCAGATGAGCTGCCCCTGCCCGGACGGGCGTTCCAGGTCGAGGCTGTCCGCCCCCCACACGGTCAGCGCCCAGATCATCGTGAACGCGAGCAGCAGCACCAGCGTCTCGGCGCCGCCGGTCCAGGTCAGGTTCTCGGCCAACGTGGTCGCCAAGGTGACCAGCGCGAAGACGTAGACCAGGTCGAAGAAGAGTTCCAGGAACGCCGGACGCTTGAAGTCCGGATCGGTGGGTGACGCCGCCGGGGCACCGCCCTCCGTTGCCATCGACATCGCGCTCCACCCGGTCCCCCGCCGCAGGCCCTCGATGGGGACAATACGGGCAACCGTCCGCCGTTGGTCCCGTCCTCCGGTTCTTGTCGGCTGCCAGCTACCCCGACCCGGGCAGGATGGCCGCGTGTCGGCGCGACAGCGCGGTCAGCCGCGGGAGGCGAGGCGGCGGCGGGCCTTCTCTCGGATCGGCTCCGGCAGATCCTCGGCGTCGAGCAGCCGAGGCAACAACTCCGGCTCCAGGCTGGTCGCCCGGAACACCTCACCGATGGTCACACCGTGCGCCGGCCGGTCCACCACCTCGACCGGGTCGCCCGCGCCGACCTCCCCCTCGCGCAGCACCCGAAGGTAGGCGCCGGGCGAGGCCCGGACGGTGAACCGCTTGATCAGATCCGGTACGCCCCAGAACCCGGCGAACGTGGTGCAGGGGGTGCGCGGCTTGGTGACCTGAAGCAGGGCGGAACCGACCTGCCACTGCTCACCGATCACCGCACCCGTCACGTCGACCGCGTAGGTGGTCAGGTTCTCGCCGAAGCCGCCGGGCGATATGGCGCGGCCCAGTTCGGCCACCCACCAGGCGGCGTCCTCCTCCGCATAGGCGTAGACGGCCTGGTCAGGGCCACCGTGATGGGCCCGCTCGCCGATGAAGTCGCCCGCCAGGCCGCCGGTGAGCAGCGGAACCGGGCCGTCCACCGGCCGCTTGTCGATGCCGCTGCGACCGCTCGCGTCGCCGGCCCACCCCGCCTCGGTCACGATGCCGAGGTTCACCGCTGCCACCCTGCCCGTCATGACCGTCAGCCTAGTGGCGGTCCGACGCCGGCCAACCCTCCCGGGGCGGGGGCCCAGCGCCGGCGTCGGCCCCCGCGGCGCGGCGTCAGCCCTTGACGGCGCCGGCCACCAGGCCGGAGACCATCCGACGCTGCACCAGCAGGAAGAAGATGATGACCGGCAGGGTGAACAGGGTGGACGCGGCCATCACCGGCCCCCAGTTGGTGTCGTCCCGACCGAAGAAGAAGGTCATCGCCACCGGCAGGGTGTAGCTGCCCTGGTCGTTGATGAACGTCAACGCGAAGATCAGCTCGTTCCACGCCGTGATGAAGGAGAAGATGCTGGTTGCCACCAGGCCGGGCGCGACCAGCGGGAAGAGCACCCGGCGGAAGGTCTGGGCCCGGCTGGCCCCGTCGATCGCCGCCGCCTCCTCCAGTTCCTTCGGCACCGCGGCGACGAAGCCGCGCAGCATCCAGACCGCGAACGGCAGCGAGAAACCGAGGTACGTGAGGATCAGGCTGGGCAGGGTGTTGTAGAGCCCCAGCCGCTGGATCATCAGGAACAGCGGGATGACCAACGCCTCCAGCGGGATCATCTGCACCACCAGCAGCATGATCAGGAAGCTGGTCCGCAGCTTGAAGCGGAACCGCGCCACCGCCGTCGCCGCCAGCAGGGCCACCAGTCCACTGAGCACCACAGTGGAGACGGCGACCAGCGCGCTGTTGAGGAAGAAGTCGAGGAAGCTGACGCCGGGGATCAGGTTGCCGGTCAGGATCTCCCGGTAGTGCGCCAACGTCGGATGGGTCGGCACCGGCTGCGGGGTGGCCGAGAAGATCTCGTTGCTCGGCTTCAGCGAGGTGGAGATCATCCAGTAGACCGGGAACGCCGCGAAGAGCGCGACCAGCAGCCCGGCGCCGTTGAGGGCTACCTTCTTCACGACTCGTCCTCCTGCCTGAGCACCATCCGTACGTAGAAGCCGGTGACCACCAGCAGGATCAGCGTCAGGATCACCGCGATGGCCGCGCCGAGTCCGTACTTCGGCGGCGGAGAGAAGGCTTCGGCGTACGAGTAGATGGCGAGCATGAACGTCGGCCGGTCCTGGGTGCCGCCGGCCAGCACGAACTGCTGGGTGAAGACCTTGAAGTCCCAGATCGTGGAGAGCACGATCAGGATCCCGAAGACCGGGCGCAGCAACGGGAAGGTGATCTTCCAGAAGACCCGCCACGGGCTGGCGCCGTCCACCCGGGCCGCCTCGTGCAGCTCACTCGGCACGCTCTTGAGACCCGCCAGCACGCTCACCGCGATGAACGGGAACGAGTGCCAGACCACGACCAGGGTGAGGATGGCGAAGAAGAGCAGTGGCGAGTTGAACCACCCGTAACCGGTCCAGTCGCTGCGCCCGAACAGGCTGTTCGAGAGCCCGTCCGGCAACGCGTTGAACAGCCAGGTGACCAGGCCGCTCGTGTCGTCGAAGATCCATTTCCAGACGATGGTGCCGGTCAACGCCGGCGTGGCCCAGGCGAGCATCACGCAGCTCGCCACGAACGTCGCCATCTTGCGCCCGAGCCGGTTGAGCAGCAGCCCCACCAGGGTGCCGAGCACCATGGTGAGCAACACGTTGGCCGCGGCGAACAGAACCGTGTTGCGCAGCACGGTCAGGAAGAACGGGTCGGAGAGGATGTCGGTGTAGTTGCCGAGCCCCACCCACGGCCACTCCCGATCGCCGCGCAGTTGCCGGACGCTGTTCAGGCGGTAGAAGGACATCACCACGACCTGGCCGAGCGGCCAGAGCAGCAACACCCCGATGATCAGCAGTGCGGGCAGGAGCAGCAGGTAGGGCAGGCGGTCCACCCGGCGACGCCGCCGCGCGGGGGTCTCCCGCGCGGCGGCCGCCTCGGCGCTCTTGGTCAGTAAGCTCACTTGCTGTTCAAGATGCCTTCCATCTCAGCGGCCGCGTCGGCGGTAGCCTTCTCGACCGTCTTCTGACCCTTCATGACCGAGCTGTTCATCGCCTGGGTCACCGTCTTGGTCCGGCTGACCTCCACCCACTTCGGGGTGAGCGGCGTGAGCTTGGTGTTCTGCATGGTGGTGGCGAACGACGCCATCACCTTGTCGTTCGCGTACGCGTCACCGGAGACCAGGTCCTGGTAGACCGGGAAGAAGCCGAGGCTGCTCGCGAAGCTCTGCGCGTTCTTCTTGTTCAGCAGCACGGTCAGGTAGTCCCAGGCCAGGTCCTGCCGCTCGCTGTCCTTCCAGATCGCCACGTCCGAGCCGCCCGCGAAACCGGGCGCCGCCTTGCCGTCCGGGCCGGGGATCGGGAACGTACCCCAGACCTTCTCGATCTCGGGGTTGTCCTTCTTGATGGCGCCCTGCTGCCAGCTACCGGCGAAGGCCATCGCGGCCTTGCCGGTGGCGAACTGGGTACGCGCGTCGATCTCGTTCCAACCCGCCGCGGCCGGCGGGGCGACCTTGTGCACGGTCACCAGGTCGGTCCAGAACTTGACGGCCCGCTGCGCCTCGGGCGTGGTGTAGCCGGACTTCCAGGTGCCGCCCTGGTTGCTGGCGATCTCGCCGCCCGCACCCCAGAGGAAGGAGTAGAAGGGCAGCTCGGAGTTGCCGGGAAGCGCGATGCCGTAGGTGCCCTTCTTCTTCGCCTGCACGGCCTTGGCCACCGTGACCAGGTCGTCCCAGGTCTTCGGGGGCTGCACGCCGGCCTCGGCGAACCAGTCGGTGCGGTAGTAGATGGCCCGCACACCCGCGTACCAGGGCACGCCGTACTGCTTGCCGTCGAGCTGCGCGTTGCGCACCAGGTCGGGCAGCAGATCCTTGCCGTCGGCCCAGCCGCCCATCCGACCACTCACGTCGGCGAGCGCCTCCTGGGCGGCCCAACCCTGAGTCTCGGTGTTGCCCAGCTCGGTGATGTCCGGACCCTCACCCCCGGCGAGCGCGGCCTGGAACTTCTTGGGCGCCTCCAGCCAGGGGATGTACTGCACGACCACGTCGGTGTCGGGGTGCTTCTGGCGGAACTCGGTCTCGACCCCGTCGAGGAAGGAGTTCTGTGCGTCCCCGCCCTCACCCATCATCCAGACCGTGAGCTTGCTGTCGTCGGCCGCGTCGTCGCCGGAGCCTCCACAGCCGGTCAGCACCATCGCGGCCGAGGCCACCATGGCGGTGACCGGGGCCAGCCGCTTCCACCTGTTCACGCCACTTCTCCCCTCGCGCCACTTGGAACTAACCTTCTCCGCCGCACCCTAGTACGGAGAATTCCTTTACGACAGTGGGCGGAACTGGCCGAAGCGTGGCGACCGTACCGCAACGGCCCGACGACCGGCGCTCCGGCATCGGGCCAAAGTCGGGCACTTCAGCACGAAAGAGCGCCCGGCTCTTGGCCGGGCGCTCTTTCCAGTCGTGCTGTCCTACCAGTGGTGCTGTGTCGCCAGATGATGCCGGGTCGTTATCGGGTGACGCTGCGGCGGCGACCCACACCGGCCACCAGCGCGACAGCGATCGCGGCCACCACGACCTGCACCAGCAGCTCGCCCCAGTCGACACCGTTCGTCTCGGTCGCGATGCCGATGGCCCGCGCCAGGACCGTGCCCAGCAGCGCAGCGCCGACACCGATCAGCAGGTGCAGCCAGATCGGCATGTTCTGCCGGCCCGGGACGACCAGGCGGCCGAGCGCGCCGACGATGAGACCAACAACGATCGCAGTGATGATGCCCCACACGGTGAGCTCCACGGCCACCCTCCTTCAAAGAATGTCTGACACACGATGTGTGTGCTTCCTGTCGTGACCGTTAATTGCCCGACCCACCTAAATTCCAAACCGACTTCGCTCACGAAACGATCACGACTTGGCCGACAAGAACACGTTCCACCGCAGCCCACCGGCCGCTGAGCCGCCGAGCGCGCACCCATCGAGGCGGCCTGGAACGAGTGGAACGCGGCGGTGGCCGTCGCGGTGGGCGGAACGCCGATGGGCGCCCGACCTGTCGGTCGGGCGCCCATCGGCGGTGGTACGGGTTGGTGCGCGGTGCTGTTACCGGGTCACGCGGCGGCGGCCACCCACACCGGCCACCAGCGCGACAGCGATCGCGGCCACCACGACCTGGACCAGCAGCTCGCCCCAGTCGACACCGTTCGTCTCGGTCGCGATGCCGATGGCCCGCGCCAGGACGGTGCCCAGCAGGGCCGCGCCGATACCGATCAGCATGTGCAGCCAGATCGGCATGTTCTGCCGGCCCGGGACGACCAGACGGCCGAGCGCGCCGACGATGAGACCAACAACGATCGCAGTGATGATGCCCCACACGGTGAACTCCACGGTCGCCCTCCTTCTAAAGAATGTCTGACACACGAGGTGTGTGTGCTTCCTGTCGTGACCGCTAAGTGCCCGACCCACCGAAAGCCCAAACCGACTCACCGCAAAGGACAACGTGAGTCGTCAATGCTCCAGCGGTGCGTCGGTTGGCGCATGAGGACGTCCACACAGGTGGGAGGCCATCTCGTCGACCCGCCGACCGCACGACAGCGACAGAAAAATTCTCCAGGCCCGGCGGTCGTCTCGCCGCAGCGCAGCGCTCAGCCGCCAATCGCGCGAGCACCCGGGACGCCGGGAAACGCGACGCGCCCGGGCGCGGTTGGCACCCGGGCGCGTACGGCGTCGCGACCTACTTCTTGCCGGCGGCCTTGCCGTCGCCGGAGTCGGAGGAGAGGGCGGCGATGAAGGCCTCCTGCGGCACCTCGACCCGGCCGACCATCTTCATCCGCTTCTTGCCTTCCTTCTGCTTCTCCAGCAGCTTGCGCTTGCGGCTGATGTCGCCGCCGTAGCACTTGGCGAGAACGTCCTTGCGGATCGCCCGGATGGTTTCCCGGGCGATGACCCGGCTGCCGATGGCCGCCTGGATCGGCACCTCGAACTGCTGGCGCGGGATCAGGGTGCGCAGCTTGGCGGCGATGGTGACGCCGTAGTTGTACGCCTTGTCCTTGTGCACGATGGCGCTGAACGCGTCCACCGGCTCGCCGTGCAGCAGGATGTCCACCTTCACCAGGTCGGACGCCTGCTCACCGGAGGGCTCGTAGTCGAGCGAGGCGTAGCCCTTCGTACGGCTCTTCAGCTGGTCGAAGAAGTCGTAGATGATCTCCGCGAGGGGCAGCGTGTAGCGCAGCTCCACCCGGTCGGCGGAGAGGTAGTCCATGCCCAGCAGGGTGCCGCGCCGGCCCTGGCAGAGCTCCATGACCGCGCCCACGTAGTCGTTCGGCGTCAACACGGTGGCCCGGACCACGGGCTCGTACACCTCGGCGATCTTGCCGGTGGGGTACTCGCTCGGGTTGGTGACGACGATCTCCTCGCCGTCGTCCGTGATCGCCCGGTAGACGACGTTGGGCGCGGTGGAGATCAGGTCGAGGTTGTACTCGCGCTCCAGCCGTTCCCGGATGATCTCCAGGTGGAGCAGGCCGAGGAAGCCGCAGCGGAAGCCGAAGCCGAGCGCGCCGGAAGTTTCCGGCTCGTAGTCCAGGGCGGCGTCGTTGAGCTTGAGCTTGTCCAACGCCTCGCGCAGGTTCGGGTAGTCGGACCCGTCGATCGGGTAGAGGCCGGAGTAGACCATCGGCTTCGGGTCCTTGTAGCCACCCAACGCCTCGGCCGCCGGCCGACTGTTGATGGTGACCGTGTCACCGACCCGGGACTGCCGCACGTCCTTCACACCGGTGATCAGGTAGCCGACCTCGCCGACGCCGAGCGCCTCGGCCTTGACCATCTCGGGCGAGATGACGCCGATCTCCAGCAGCTCGTGCACCGCGCCGGTGGACATCATCTTGATCCGGTCGCGAGCGCTGATCCGGCCGTCGATGACCCGGACGTACGTGACGACACCGCGGTAGACGTCGTACACCGAATCGAAGATCATCGCCCGGGCGGGCGCCACGGCGTCACCGACCGGTGGGATGAACTGCCGGACGATCTCGTCGAGCAGGTACGGGACGCCCTCGCCGGTCTTGCCGGAGACCCGGATGCAGTCGGCGGGGTCGCCACCGATGAGGTGGGCCAACTCCTCGGCGTACTTCTCCGGCTGCGCGGCCGGCAGGTCGATCTTGTTGAGCACCGGGATGATGCGCAGGTCGTTCTCGAGAGCCAGGTAGAGGTTGGCCAGGGTCTGCGCCTCGATGCCCTGCGCGGCGTCGACCAGCAGCACGGCACCCTCGCAGGCGGCCAGCGACCGGGACACCTCGTAGGTGAAGTCCACGTGCCCCGGGGTGTCGATCATGTTGAGCACCGCGTGCTCACCGGCCCGCTCACCCTCGCGGATGGTCCACGGCATGCGGACGGCCTGGCTCTTGATGGTGATGCCGCGCTCGCGCTCGATGTCCATCCGGTCCAGGTACTGCGCGCGCATCTGCCGCGGGTCGACCACGCCGGTGAGCTGCAACATCCGGTCGGCCAGGGTCGACTTCCCGTGGTCGATGTGGGCGATGATGCCGAAGTTCCGGATGCGACCGGGGTCGGTGGCACCAGGGGCGTTCGCGCCGGGATCGAGCTTCGGTGGCACAGCGGTCCGTTCTGGTCGGCTGACGTGAACAGGCCGGCGCGCCGCCGACCCCCTCTATGTTCCCACGCCGCCGGGGTGCGCCCGCTGCGCGGGCGATGGATCGACCCGAGGACCCCTCACTCCATCGGCGGCTCGACGAAGAGCGCGGCCAGCCGGGGCAGCCGCCGACGCGCCTCGTCCTCGTCGTCGAAGTCCCAGAAGTCGTTGAGGTCCGGCGTCCGCACCGGGTCGCGGTCCGCCGGCAGTTCGGTCGCGGTGGCCTTGCGGTACGCGTCCCAGGGCACCGAGAGCATCTGCTCGGCGGAGAACTCCTCGCCGCTGAGCGAGGCCGCCCGCACCTGGGGCAGTTCGGCCAGCGAGTCCGGTTCGGTGACCGCGCGGGCGAAGACGGCACGACCCTGGGTCATCAGCCAACCCCGGAAGTGTTCGAAGCCGTCCGCCGAGGCGCCACCGTTGATCAGGTACGCCGCACCCCACAGGTCCGCCTTGTGCGAGGCGGCCAGCACCCGCGTCTGGTGCCGCGCGTACCCGATGATGTCCTCCGGGTCGCGCGCGGCGAGCAGCGCGACGGCCCGCGCGGCGACCGGGCCGGGCTCACCCCCGCCGCCAGCCCGCGCCTCGTCGATCAGCTGCCAGAAGTCCTCGGTCCTCATGGCTTGGCAGTCTGGCAGTGTCGCCGTGCGTCGCGCACGTACCCCGGGGCAGCATGGTGGGATGTCTGCTCCCCTGCTGCCGCCGGTGCCGTACCACGCGAGCGCCCTGCGCCCGTCCTGGCCGGCGTTGCCGGCGGCGCTGCGGGCCGCGGTCGCGGAACGGCTCGGCGCGCCGGTGGTCACCGCCCGGGTCGCGGGCGCGGGCTTCACCCGGGGGTTCGCCGCCGTGCTCGACACCGCCGACGGTGGTCGGGCCTTCGTCAAGGCCGCACCCGCCGCCGAGCAACCGCATCTGGTCGACTGGTACGCCCGAGAGGCCGCGATCCTCGATCGGCTGCCGGTGGACCTGCCGGCGCCCCGCCCCCGGTGGACCCTCTCCGCGGCCGGGTGGTTCGTGCTGTGCACCGACGCCGTCGACGGGCACACCCCGCGCCTGCCCTGGGTGCCCGCCGAGCTGGACGCCACCCTCGCCGGGTACGCGCAGGTCGCCGCCGCCCTGGCCGACCCGCCGGCCGAGCTGACCGGGCTGGGTTTGCCGCACCTGGCCGACCTGGCCCGGTCGGACATCCTCTGGTGGGAGGAGGTCGCCGCCGGTCGCGAGCCCACCCCACCACTGCCCGCGCCGCTGCTGGACCGGCTGCCCGAGCTGGTGGAGCTGGAGTCCCTCCTCCCCCGGTACGCCGCCGGGGCGACCGGCCTGATCCACGGCGACCTGCGGGTCGACAACGTGCTGATCGACTCGGACGGCGGCGCCTGGTTCTGCGACTGGACCTGGGTCTGCTCCGGTCCGGCCTGGTTCGACCTGGCCGGCCTGCTGCTCACCGCGTACGCCAGCGGGCTGGACGCGGACCGGCTCTTCGCCGCGCACCCGGCCACCGTCGGCGCTCCCCCGGACGCGCTGGACGCGACACTGGCCGCGTTGGCCGGCTACTACCTCACCGGCGCCGCGGCGGCACCGCCGACGGCCTCGCCGCACCTGCCCGCCCACCAGCGATGGAGCGGCGAACAGTCGCTCGACTGGCTGGCCCGCCGCCAGGGCTGGCAGTGACGCGGACCGGCCTGGGGGCGGGCTGGGGCGGGGCTGGGACGGTGGCGCGGACCGGCCTGCCGCCGAGGCTGGCGGTGAGGCGCCGCTGTGGCCGAGGGCGTAACCTGGTCCCCGACGGGCCGGGTCCGTCCGCGCGAAGGCCGAGCCGTTTTGGCTCGTCCCGGGCGACCTGGTAACCTGGCTCTTCGCGCAGCGATGACGCATGTTCGTCATCACGCGCAATAAGCTGACCAACCCGAGCTATCAAGACGAGGCTGTCGCGTGGCGAACATCAAGTCCCAGATCAAGCGCAACCGGCAGAACGAGAAGGCCCGGCTGCGCAACAAGTCGGTCAAGTCGTCGCTGAAGACCGCCGTCCGGAAGTTCCACGAGGCTGCCGAGGCCGGTGACGTCGAGAAGGCGACCGCGCTCATGCTGGACGCCTCTCGCAAGCTGGACAAGGCCGTCAGCAAGGGCGTGATCCACTCCAACCAGGCCGCGAACCGCAAGTCCGCGATCGCGAAGCGCGTGGTGTCGCTCTCCGCCTGACGACTTCACCGTCAGACTGATTCGGAAAACCCCGGGCCCCGGCCCGGGGTTTCCGTGTGTCCAGAGGCCGGCCGGGTTCCTCCGGGCCGGCCCGTTCTGTGTCATGCCGGCCGTGTTCTCCCGGGTCGGCGGTTCTGTGCGCTGCCCAACCGGTTCTCCGGCTGGCGGTTCTGTGCGCTGCCCGGGCGGGTCGGCGCTCAGTCTGACGGGTTGGCGCGCCGGGGCGGTGGCACGGGGTCGGCGGTGATCACCACGCCGGGAACGCTGTGCGAGACCCACTCCACCCGGGCTCGGCCGACCACCGGTTCCATCTGCCGGCGAAACCGATCCCGTTCCTGCTCGGGCACGAGAGCGGCCGAGCGGACCACGATCGCGGCCACCATGTCGTTGAGCTTCACCATGGCCGCCACCACGACCGGCAGCACCAGCACCGCCCACCAGCTGACCAACTCGGCGAGGGCGAGCAGCACCGCCAGGGCGATGGCACCCTCGAAGAAGAGGAAGCACAGCACGCCTCCGGGGTTGACGAACCGCAGGCCGAGGAGCCGGGCGTAGAGCGGCCGGTAACGCTCCTCGTCCACGGGGATGGTGGCCCACGCTGGGCGGTTCGCTCCCGTCACCTGGTGCTGCCCTGCCGGGCCGCCGCGACCGAGAAGACCGCACGTTCCAGGGCGTACGCCCGGTCGTCGGAGCCGCCCTTGACGGCCGCGTTGCACTCGGCGGCGACCTGCATGGCCCGGACCAGGCCCTCCGGCGTCCAGCCCCGCCCCTGCCGCTGCGCCCGCTCGACCTTCCAGGAGGGCATTCCGAGGCTGCTGGCGAGCTGGTACGCGTTACCCCGCCCGGCCGACGCCACCCGGGCCACCGTGCGCACCCCGTCGGCCAGGGCGTCGGCGATGGGCACCGGATCGACCCCGACGTGCAGGGCCCACCGCAGTGCCTCAAGCGCTGCCGGCACGTCGCCGACCATGGTGGCGTCCGCCACCGTGAAGCCGGTCACCTCGACCCGACCCCGGTAGTAGCGGGAGACCGTCTCGGCGCTGATCCGCCCATCGGTGTCGGCGATCAGCTGGGAGCAGGCGGCGGCCAACTCCCGCAGGTCGTTGCCGACCGCCGCGATGAGCGCCTCGGCGGCATCGTCGGTGCACTTTCCGCCAGCCCGGCGAATCTCGTCGCGGACGAAGGCCACCCGGTCGCGGTGCCCCTTCAGCTTGGCGGCCGGGACGACAGTCGCGCCGGCCGCCCGCAGACCGTCGGCGAACGCCTTGCCCTTGGCACCACCCAGGTGCAGCACCAGCAGTTGGACGTCCGGGTCGGGGTTCTTCGCGTACGCCAACAGCGCGGCGACCAGATCTTTGCGGGCATCCTGGCCGGAACGCAGGATCAGCAGCCGCCGTCCGCCGAAGAGCGAGGGGCTGAGCATCTCGGCGATCTCGCCGACGGTGAGCGCACTGGCCTGGTACTCGCGGACGTCCACCTCGGGGTCGACGGCGCGAACCTTCGCGACAGCTTCGGTGACCGCGCGCGTGGCGAGCAGTTCCTCGTCACCGAGGACGAGCAGAATGGGGGCGAGGCTGGCGGCGGTCACGCCGCCCATATTCGCACGGCCTGCGGTGGGATCGTGCCTGCTCATTCGCTGCTTGGTCGGCGCAGCCCGCACACAGCGCAAATCCCGACATCCACCTCAATTGCTTGCTTAATCCGCAAGTCGCCCACCCAATCGGAAGCCGCTGTGCTGACCGGCAGCTCAGGGCCGTCGGCCTGCGGGCACACCTCGCCGGGCTACCGCCAGACCGTCGCCCGTTCGGACCGCCG
This sequence comes from Micromonospora sp. NPDC007208, assembly GCF_042869175.1. Taxonomy (NCBI): domain Bacteria; kingdom Bacillati; phylum Actinomycetota; class Actinomycetes; order Micromonosporales; family Micromonosporaceae; genus Micromonospora; species Micromonospora sp. NPDC007208. The sequence continues at coordinate 262,804 of NZ_JBIAFG010000007.1, forward strand.
CCACGTCTCCGTCCGTGTCGGTACGCAGCACCCGCACGCCACCCCTGCTCAGTCGGGCGAGCAGACCCGCACTCGGGTGTCCGTAGGTGTTGCCCGTGCCCACCGGCACGAGCGCCACCGCCGGCCGCACCGCGTCGAGGAAACCCGGGTCCTGATACGCCGAGCCGTGATGCGCGACCTTCAGCACGTCCGCCCGTAACTGGCCGGGGGCCGCCCGCGCCACCATCGCGTGCTGCTCCTCGGTCTCCGCGTCGCCGGCCAGCAGGATCCGTATCCCGGCCACCGTGGCGCGCAGCACCAGCGAGTTGTTGTTCGGGTCGGACCTGGTCCCGGCCAGCGGGTACGGCGGGCCGAGCACCAGCAGGTCGACCCCGCCCACGGGGTGGCGAGCGCCAGCGACGGTGGTCAACAGCGCGGCCCGCCCGCCGGTGGCCGACGCCCGCACCAGCTCCCGGCCGCTCTCCGGGTCGGTCGACGACGGCGTCAGCACGGCACCCACCCGCCGCCCCCGGAACACCCCGGCCACCCCGCCCACGTGATCCACGTGGAAGTGGCTGATCACCAGCAGGGGCACCTCCCGTACGCCGAGCCGACGCAGGCAACCGTCCACCGCCCCCGGTTCCGGCCCGGCGTCCACCACCACGGCCCGGCCGGGGTCGACCGGGAGCACCAGCGCGTCGCCCTGGCCCACCGCGCAGGCCACCACCACCCAACCGGCGGGCGGCCAGCCGGCGGCCACCAGCCGAACCGGCAGGGCACCCAGCACGGCGGCGACCCCCACCACCGCCACCAGCCGGCGTACGAGGGGCCGGCGCACCGCGATCAGCAACGCGACGGTCAGCCCGGTCAGCAGCAGTGCACCGGGCACCCCGCCCGGCCACGGCAGGGTGCCACCCGGCAGTCGGGCACCCTGGCGGGCGATGAGCACCAACCACCAGGCCGGCCAACTCGCCAGCCACGCCACGAACTCGGCGCCGGCCGGCCAGATCGGCGACACCACGGCCGCCAGCACGCCCAGCACGGTCGCTGGAGCGATGGCCGGCACCGCCAGCAGGTTGGCGGGCACCGCCACCAGGCTCACCGTGCCGGAGATCCCGGCGACGACCGGACCGCAGGCAAGTTGGGCGGCCGCCGGCACGGCCAACGCCTCGGCCAGCCCCGGCGGGACGCCTCGCCGACGCAGCCCGTCCCGCCAGCGCGGCGCGAGCAGCAGAAGACCACCGGTGGCCAGCACGGAGAGGGCGAACCCGGGATCCCCGGCCAGCTCGGGGTCGACGAGCACCAGCACGGTGACGGCGGTGGCCAGCGCGGGCAGCGCCGCCCGGGGACGACCGGCTGCCAGGGCGGCGAGCCCGATCGCTCCCATCGTGGCGGCCCGTACGACGCTCGGCGACGGGCGGACCAGGATGACGAAACCCACCAGCGCCACCCCACACAGCGCGGCGGCGAGCCACGGGCCGGCGCGCGACCAACGGGCCAGCAACAACACCGCACCCACCACAATCGCCACGTTGGAGCCGGAAACCGCGTTGAGGTGGGTCATTCCGGTGGCCTGGAAGTCCTGTTCGACGGCGGGCGGCAGTCGGCTGGTGTCGCCCACCACCAGACCGGGCAGCAGCCCACCGGGGTCGTCGGGCAGCGGCGCGCAGGCGCGTTGCAGGCCGGTACGCAGCGTCCCGGCGGCGCGCTGCGCCCAGGACGGCGCGCCGTGCCGCTGCGGCGGGCCGTTGGTGCTGAGCACCGCCGCGGTGAGGTCGCCGCCGCGCGGAACGCCGAGCCGGCCGTCGGCGGTGAGGCGCTGCCCGGGGAGCAGACCCTCCCACGCCGGGTCGGTCGCCAGGACGAGCAGCCGCACGGAGGCGTCGATTCGTCGACCGTCCGGGTCGGTGAGTCGGACCAGTTCGGTCGACACCAGCAACATGCCCGGCCGCCCGGCGCTCCGGATCGGGCGCGGATCGTCCCGGACGACGAGGTCGGCGGTGATCGGAGCGCGTTGCTCGGCGAGGGCACGGATCGCGGGCGCGTCACGAACGGCGAGCCGGGCGGCGGTGGCCGCACCACCACAGACCACACCCAGGCCGACCGCCACGGCCACCCACCCGTAGCGCCGCACCACAGCTCGGGGACGGCCGAGGCGGCCGAGCAGATGCACGGCACCAACCGCGGTCAGACCGGCCGCCGTGCCGGCCACCAGCAGAACGGCGCGGGTGCCGAGGTGCAGGCTGGCGAGCGCGGTGAGCCAGGCAGCCACGGCGAGCCCGGCCAGTCGCAGGTCCGGCGGCTCGGACCGGGCCTGGCCGGCCGGTAACGCGGGCTGTGCCTGCCCGGCCAGCGGCCCGGACTGAGCCCCGCCGACCGGTGGCGGCTCGGCGGTTACGGCGAACCCGCTCATACCGTCACCAGATCCTTGAGCTGCTCGTAGCGGGCATCGCCGATCCCGTCGACCTGCCGTAGGTCGCCAACGGACTTGAACCCGCCGTGCTGCTCCCGGTGGGCGAGGATCCGTTGGGCGAGCACCGGGCCCACCCCGGGCAGCGCGTCGAGCTGCGCCAGTGTCGCGGTGTTGAGGTTCAGCGGCCCGGTGGCGGGAGCCGCACCTCCCGCCGCAGGCCCGGCCGCACCTGCCGGCATCGGCGGTGGCGTCACACCGACCACGATCAGCTCACCGTCGGTGACCTTTCGGGCGGGGTTGAGCAGCGCCACGTCGACCCCGGGCAGCGCGCCGCCGGCCGCCTGCACCGCGTCGGCGAGACGGGAACCGGCCGGCAGGCGTACCAGACCGGGTTTTCGGACCTTGCCCGCGACCGCCACCACCACCTCGCCGGAGCCGGACACACTGGGGTCAGCCGCGGGAGCGGCCGACGCGGTCTCACTGACCAGCGGGGCGACCGGCTCCGACTGCGGCCGGGCCTGCCAGGCCCAACCTGCCGCACCCACGACCACCACCACGGCGACCACCGCCAACGCCCGCACACCGCGCCGCCCGGGGTCGAACGCCCCCGGCCCTGGCAACCACGACTCGGGCGGGACCGCAAGGCCCCCCGACGCCGACTCCGCGACCAGCTCGGCGGACCGGTCCGCAGGCTGTACGCCGACGACCAGGGACAACGGGGGTACGCCCGCGAGCGGCGCCTCCGGCCGGGGCGGCGGTGCGACAGCCGCCTCGGTCAGCCGGCGCAGGCGCTGGCGTACCTCTGTCTCCTCGTCGTGCGACACAGCGCGACGCTATGGCGGCGGCCGGGACGGTGGAGGGAGACGGCGTCGGCCTGTGGACAACCAGCGCCCTTGTGGACAACGCCCTGATCATGCCCCCATCTGCTACGCGAGGGGTCGAGCTGCGGAGCGTGGCCTGGGAACGATGATGCGGGGTGGCGGCGCGGAAGAGCACGCCGGGCAGGCAAAGGCGTACCGGAGGTTGCAGCGCGCACGTGGTCACCCGATCGCGGGAAGGTTCCGATGCTCGCGCCGGTCACCCCATCAATCAGTAAGGATCCCCAGGCAGGGGTTCTTCGGCAGTGGAGATACCCAAGGACTGATGGAGCTGTTGGTCAATGCCCGTCTACACAGGCTCGGACATCCCTGCTTCGGTCGGGCGCGGCATCCTCGACGCCGAGTTGAAGGCGTGGCTGCCGACCGGGCCGGTGCTCGGCGCCGACGTGGCGATCTCCCAGGGCCGACGTGACCACACGGTGCTCGGCGCCGGCCCGTGGCCGGAGATCGGCGCCGTCGACACGTTCGCCCTCCCCGGACCGCACGGGTCCCTGACGGTTCGCAGACACACCCCGACCCGCGCCGCCAGCAGGCCCGCCGGAGCTTTGGCCTACATCCACGGCGGCGGATTCAGCTACGGCACGCTCGACGAGTTCGAGGTGGGGCTCCGGGTGGTCGCGGAGCGCGCCGGCATCGTCACGTACGCGATCGACTACCAACTCGCCCCCGAGGCGAAGTACCCGGTGCAGATCGACGAGATCGAGTTCTTCGTGCGATGGCTCTTCGACAACGCCCACTCCGAGGGTGTCGACCCCAACAAGATCGCGCTGGGCGGCGACTCGGCAGGGGGCAACATGACCTGCGTCGTCGCGCTCAAGCTCCGCGACGAGAACGGTCCGCAGCTCGCGTTGCAGGTGCCGCTATATCCGGAGGCCTCGTTTCCGGGCGACACCCTTTCGGGTAGCGAGAACCGCGTCGGGCTCTATCTGGAGACCAACGGCATCTACGAGATGGTCCGCAACTACATCAAGAACTCGGATGACGGCCGCCATCCTTACATCACGCCTTTGAACGCACCGTCGCACGCCGATCTGCCGCCGACGATCCTCGTCACAAACGGCTTCGACCCCCTGCGCGACGTCGGGCACGCGTACGCGCAGAAGCTCGCCGCCGCCGGCAACGCCATCACCTACGTGCACCATCCCGACCTGACCCATGGCTTCTTGCAGTTCACCCGGTACGCCGCCGCCTGCCACCAGGCCACTCTGGAACTCGCGGACCTGATCAAGCAACACATCGGCTGATCCTCCGTCTCGGGATCGGGGCGTCGGCGGCACCCGCCGCACAGAGGTGGTGTCGGCTCCGGGGGACGAACCACAAGAGCCGACATCGTCCTCGACGAGCGGCGCAACCAACCCCTACAGGTACGGCCGGGTGATGATCTCGATGGCGTGGCCAGCCGGGTCGAAGAGGTAGAAGCCCCGGCCACCGTGCTCGGTGTTGGTCTCGCCCTCCCGCTTCAGCTGCGGGTCGGCCCAGTACGTGATGCCACGGCCCTCGACGAACGCCAGACACCGCCCGAACAACTCGTCGTCGACGAGGAACGCGTAGTGCTGCATCTGGATGTCCACCGGCGGCTCGGCGAACTGGAGAAGCACACCCTCGTCCAGTTGGACGTTGGTGAACGGCCCCCACGAAGGCGCCTCCGGCAATTCGAACAGCTCCCGGTAGAACGCGGCCGAGGCGCTCTTGTCCTTGCTGGCGATGATGGTGTGGTTGAACGTGACAGTCATGCGTACCGTCTTCTTCCCGGTCGATCCGAAGACCCGACCGGAGGCCCACAGCGTTCACCCAGCCACGCAGATGACAAAGCCCCGAGGGCGCCGACGCCCCGGATCCCGCACGAGAGACGCGTACGTCGCGTCGATCTCGGCGTGGTGGCTGAAGTAGCCAGAACCTCCGGGGGGTAGGCCCATCTGGGGCGCGCACGGAGGCTAACACAGCGGCCGGAGCGTCTGCGCCACGAGAACGGGTCAGCGGGCCTCTGGGTCGAGGCCGAGCACGGCGCGTCCGCCGTCCACAGGCAACGTCACGCCGTTGATGAAGCTCGCCGCGGGCGACAGCAGGTACGCGACCGCCTCGGCCACCTCCTCGGCCCGCCCGATGCGGCCCACCGGGTGCAGCCGGGTCAGCTCGGCGTCGATCCACTGGGCCTGGCTGGGCTCCTGGGTGGCGAGGAATTCGGCGTGCCGCTCGGTGGCGATCGAGCCGAGCGCGACCGCGTTGGCGCGGATGCCGTGCCGCCCGTACTCGACGGCCAGCGCCCGGGTCAGCCCTTCCACGGCGGCCTTCGCTGTCGCGTACGGCAGGGCACCGGACACCGGTCGACGGGCCTGGTGCGACGAGACGTTGACGATCGCGCCGCCGGCGGCGCGGGCCAGGAAGCGGCGGACGGCGACCGAGGCGCCCACCACGGCCGGGCGCAGGTTCAGCCCGATCAGGTCCAGCACCGTGTCGGCCGACGTGGAGTGCAGCGTGGCATCCCGGAACACCGCCGCGTTGTTCACCCAGCCGGTCAGCGGCGCAGCGCGGTCCGCCAGCTCGGCGGCGCGCTCGGCCACCTGCTCGTCGGCGGCGTCGCCGACCACAGCGACGAGCCGATCGGCGGCCGGGTGGCCGGCCAGCCAGTCGACCGCGTCGGCGTCACGTTCCAGGACGACGATGGTGGCACCGGTCGCCACCAGCCGTTCCACCACGGCCCGGCCGACACCGCGACCACCCCCGGTCACGACGCACGACGTGGCCACGGCTCAGGCCTCCGGTCGGCGGTGGACGACCACGCAGGCCAGGCCCGGCCCGGCGTGCGCGGCGACGACGGCACCCGCTTCGGAGACGTACGTGTCGTGCAGCCGGTCACCGAACCGCTCGGTCAGCGCGGCCCGCAACGCCTCGGCCCGTTGTGGCGCGGCCAGGTGGTGCACCCCGAGGTCCACGTCGTCGTCGCCGGCCACCTCGACGGCCAGGTCCACGAGCCGGGCCACTCCCCGGCTGGCGGTGCGGACCTTCTCGCGCAGCACAATCGCCCCGTCCGGCATGTGCATGATCGGCTTGACGGACAGCGCGGTGCCGACCAGCGCCTCGGCGGCGTTGATCCGGCCGCCCCGGCGGAGGAACTCCAGCGTGTCGACGTAGAACCAGACGGTGGTGCGGGCGATGGCGGCGAGCGCCGCGTCGCGTACACCGGCAAGGTCTGCACCGGCCTCGGCGGCGGTGGCGGCGGCGATGGCCGGAAAGCCCAGGCCCATGCCCGCCGAGCGGCTGTCCACGACCTCGACCCGGCCGTCCAGGTCGGCGGCGGCCAGCCGGGCGGCCTCCACCGTGCCGGACAGCGCGGCGGAGATGTGCACCGAGACGATCCCGTCGGCGCCGGCGTCGAGCAGTCGGCGGTACGTCTGGGCGAACTGCTCGGGTGCCGGGCGGGAGGTGGTCGCCGTGACCCGGCGCGCGCTCAGTGCCCGGGTGGCGTCGGCCGGCTGGGTCTCCACCCCCTCCAGCCCCTCCGCGCCGTTGAGCACGACGGTCAACGGCACGACGGTGAGCCGGTGCGCCTGCACCAGCTCGGGCGGAAGGTAGGCGGTGGAGTCGATGACAACCGCGACGGGCATGCCCGGCACGCTAGCCGATCGGGGCGGCGAACGCCGAGGCGCGAGTGCTCAGACCGCGTCGACGGCGACCGGGGCGGTGATCAGGCCGACGTTGTGCGCCCGCAACTGCCACCCGCGGACGTCGTCGTGGCGCAGCTCGGTCCAGTGGCAGTTGGCCAGCGACCCGATGGTGCGCAGCACGGCAGTGTCCCACCCGAGTAGGCGACCGATGCCCTGCCGGGAGCCGCCACCGTGAGTGGCGATCACCACCGTGCCGCCCGAGGCCAGGTCGGCTGCATCCTGTAGCGCGGCACCCACCCGCTCGCCGAGGTCGTGCAGGGGCTCCAGGTCCGCGCCCGGGTCGGGGTCACCGGCCCGCCAGCGCGCGTACTCCTCGGGGAAGCGCTCGGCGACCTCGGTGAGGTACAGACCCTGCCACTGGCCGAAGTGCCGCTCGCGCAGCCTCGCGTCGGTGCGTACCGGCAGCCCCGTGAGCGCGGCGAGCGCGTCGGCGGTCTCCGCGGCGCGGCTCAGGTCGCTGGCCACGATGGCGTCGGGCCGCCGCGCCGCGAGCAGCGGGGCGGCGGCGCGGGCCTGGTCACGGCCAAGCTCGTTAAGGGGTACGTCGAGCTGCCCCTGGACACGGTTGGCGGCGTTCCAGTCGGTGTTGCCGTGCCGCCAGACGATCAGTCGGGTCATTCGGCGGCGGCGGACCCGCTGGCGTCGGCCTCGACCAGGTCGCGGTCGACGAACGGGATGGTGGGGCAGTCCTTCCAGAGGCGGTCGAGCCCGTAGAACTCCCGCTCCTCGGTGTGCTGGACGTGCACCACGATGTCGACGTAGTCGAGCAGCACCCAGCGACCACCACGCTCGCCCTCGCGCCGCACCGGCTTCGCCTTCTCCGGCAGCTCCAGCAGGCTCTCCTCGATGGCGTCGACGATGGCCAGCACCTGACGCTCGTTGGGGGCAGCGGCGAGCACGAACGCGTCGGTGATGGCGAGCTGGTCGCCGACGTCGATGATCGTGATGTCCTGCGCCTTCTTGTCGGCGGCGGCCTGGGCGGCCGCGATAGCCAGCTCGTGAGCGCGTTCGGAAACTGTCACCGTTCTCCTTCGATCAAGCGTGCGATCCTCCAAGCGTCTCATACCCGGCGGCACCCCGATCGTGCAGTTCTGGTCGGTTAGGTGCATGAACCTGGGCATAGCGGGTGCGCTCAGCGCTGATAGAGGCTCCGCTTGGCGATGTACTGCACCACACCGTCGGGCACCAGATACCAAACCGGCTCACCCCTGGCGACCCGAGCACGACAGTCGGTCGACGAGATCGACATCGCGGGCACCTGGATCAGGCTGACCGTATCCGCCGGGAGGTGCTCGTCGGTCAGCGGAAAACCGGGCCGGGTCACGCCGATGAAGTGAGCCAGTTCGAAGATCTCGTCCAGGTCTTTCCAGGACAGGATGCGTTGCAGGGCGTCCGCGCCGGTGATGAAGAACAACTGCACCTTCGGGCCGTACTCAGCGTGCAGGTCACGCAACGTGTCGACCGTGTAGGTCGGCCCACTTCGGTCGATGTCGACCCGGCTGACCTGGAAGCGGGGGTTGGAGGCGGTGGCGATCACGGTCATCAGGTAGCGGTCCTCGGCCGGGCTGACCGGCTCGTCGGCCTTCTGCCAGGGCTGCCCGGTGGGGACGAAGACCACCTCGTCCAGCCCGAACCGGTCCGCCACCTCGCTGGCCGCCACGAGGTGCCCGTGGTGGATCGGGTCGAAGGTGCCACCCATGATCCCGATCCGCCGGATATCTTCCTCCACCCAGTGATCGTAGGCCGAGCGTCCTGGCCGACCGTTCCGGCCCGGGCAGAGCCGCACGTCGAAGGGCTGCCGCACAGGGGCGGCTTCAGAAACGCGGCGCGCAAGGGGTCGCGGCACCCTTGAACGTCGGCGTATATTCGTGGACGAGTAACCGTCGGCGAGCGAGGGGAATCATCGTGCCGAAGCGGCGCAAGGTCGGCAATCTGCTGGCGCTGGCCGTGCTGTCCGCCCTGGCCCAGCGGCCGATGCACCCGTACGAGATCGCCACCGCACTGCGAGCCTGGGGCAAGGACCAGGACATGGAGTTCAAGTGGGGGTCCTTCTACACGGTGATCGGCAACCTGGACAAACACCACCTGATCGAGGCGGTGGAGAGCGTGCGCGAGGGTCGACGCCCGGAACGCACGGTCTACCGGATCACCGACGCGGGGCGGGCGGAGCTGGTCGACTGGGCCCGCGAGCTGGTTTCCACCCCGATGACGGAGCATCCCCGTTTCCGGGCCGGGTTGTCCGTGCTCGCCGCGCTGCATCCCGACGAGGCCACCGCCCTGCTGCGGCAACGCCTCGATCTGCTGGAGGTCGCGATCCGGCAGGACCGCGACGTGCTCGACGCCCACCTACGGGAGATCCCACGGCTGTTCCTGGTGGAGTCGGAGTACGACCTCGCCATGCGGGGCGCGGAGGCGGCCTGGCTGCGGGCACTGCTCGCGGAGCTGACCTCGGGGAGCTACCCCGGGTTGGACACCTGGCGGACCTTCCACGAGACCGGCGAGATGCCGGCCGAGCTGACCGAGTTGGCCGAGCGAACGAACACCAGCAGCCGGAGAACCGACACCACCGGCTGAAGAACGGCCCCGGCGAGGTGCGCCAACACCTCACCGGGGCCCTGACCCCGAACCGACGCCTGGGAAGGCACCCGGCCCGAAGCGGCAACCACGAGGATAACCGGGTTCCCTCCCAGGTCCGCGCGCTCGCGCACCGACCACACCAGGTCCGCGCGCCGCGCACCGACCACACCAGGGAGAGAGCATGACCACGGTACGAACCGCGATCGTCATCGGCGGTGGCATCGCCGGGCCGGTGACAGCGCTCGCGCTGCGCCGCGCCGGCATCACCGCAACCGTCTACGAGGCGTACCCGACCACGGCCAGCGGCATTGGCGGCACCCTCGCCCTCGCGCCCAACGGCGTGGCGGCTCTGCGTACGGTCGACGCCCACCAGGCGGTGACGGCGATCGCCACCCCGATCGGACGCAGCGCTCTGGCCGTCGGCCGCCGCCGCATCGACATGCCCACACTGACCGGGGTGCCGCCGCTGCACGTGGTGCACCGGGCCGAGCTGTACCAGGTGCTGCACGACCAGGCATTCGCCGAGGGCGTGCCGTTCGCGTACGGCAAGCGGCTGGTCGACGCCGAGCAGACCGGCGACGGCGTGACCGCACGTTTCGAGGACGGCAGCACCGCGACCGCCGACATCCTCGTCGGCGCGGACGGGATCCGCTCGACCGTCCGGGGTCTCATCGACCCGGCCGCGCCCGGTCCCCGGTTCACCGGGCTGCTCGGCTTCGAGGCGGTAGCCCGACACGAGGTGGACGCCGAGCCGGGCACGATGACGTTCGCGTTCGGGCGACGCGGCTACTACCTGTACTGGCCGGAGCCCGGCGGCGGCACCCGGTGGGGGGCCAACCTGCCGCAGCAGCGGCCGATGAGCCTCGTCGAGGCCCGGGCGGTGCCGGCGGAGCAGTGGCTGGACACGCTGCGCGCCACCTACGGCGACGACGACCCGGGCCGGGAACTGGTCGCGACCAGCACCGCCGACGAGCTGCAGGTGGTCGGGTCGTTGCAGATCATGCCGCCCGTGCCGCACTGGCATCGGGGCCGGATGGTGCTGGTCGGCGATGCGGCGCACGCGCCGTCGAACAGTTCGGGGCAGGGCGCGTCACTGGCCATCGAGAGCGCGGTGCAGCTCGCCCGCTGCCTGCGCGACCTGCCGGACGTCCAGGCGGCGTTCGCCGCGTACGTGCGGCTGCGTCGTACCCGGGTGGAGAAGGTCGCCGCCCGCGCGGCCCGGATCAACCATGCGAAGGCCCCGGGTGCGGTCGCGCGGACGCTGATGCCGTTGCTGATGCCGCTGATGGTGCGCACGGTGCTGGACCCGGAGAAGACCGTCGCCGACGAGCAGCGCTACGTCATCGACTGGGACGCGCCGGTCACCGCAGAGCCCGCCCTGCGCTGAACTGTGGCCGCGCGGGGTGGCCAACCAGCCACCCCGCGTGGGCAGCGTTCAGGCCGAGGCGGCGGCCACCGCCGTCCGGGCGACCAGCGCGCGGCGCAGGTCGTCGTCGGCGTCGGTCACCACCCGGCGCAGGCCGGGAGTCAGGTCGTCGCGGGCCAGCAGCGCCGCGGCCGCCTCCCGGGTGGGCTGCGCCACGGCGTAGCGGGGGAACGCCAGGGCCGCCACCCGGTCGGCCGTCCAGGCGGTACGCCGGTGCGCGGCGGCCGGCATCTCCGCGAAGTACTGATCGACGTACGCGGCGGTCAGGTCGGCCTGTTCGGGTTGCCAGAACCCCTCGGCGGTCGCCTCCAACAACCGGGTGGACAACTCGGTGTCCCGCACGAGGATGTCCCAGGCTGCCTGCTTGGCTGCCGGGTCGGGCAGGGCCGCGCGGCAGCGGGCGGCCCACTCGGCGCCGGTGGAGCTGTTGTCGGCGGCCACCTCGATGGCGATCTCCGCCTCGCCGGCGACCCCCAGCACCACCAGTCGGCTCAGCACCGCCCAGCGCAGCTCCGCGTCGACCTTCAGACCGGCCGGTGCGTCGCGGCCGGCGAGCCAACCGACGAGCAGGTCGGCGTCGGTGGTGGCGGCGATCCAGCCCCGCGCGGCGGCGAGCTGCAACGACCCACCGGCCGGCGCGCCGTCGAGCAGCCGCTGGCATGACGCGGCGACCCGGGCCAGGGCCGTGGAGCGGCCCAGCGGGTCGAGGTAGCGGTCGACGAGTGACCGGCTGAGCGTCAGCACGTCCTCCGCGATGATCACCTCGGTCTCGGCGGGGAGCGCGGCGACCATCAGGTCGACCAGGCCGGTGACCGGCCGCTCTCCGTCCTTCGTCGCGTCCAGTGCCTCGCCCCAGAGCACCGCCCTCGCCAGCGGGTCGGTCAGACCGGGCAGCACCAGCGGGACAGCGCTCGCGGAGGCCGGGTCGAGGCGCACCTTGGCGAACGTGAGGTCACCGTCGTTGAGCAGCAGCAGCCGGGCTGCCGGCGCGCCGGTCAGCGCACCGAGCACCGTCCGGCCTCCCTCGGCGGTCGGGTCGATGTCGACCTCGTCGCGTCGCACGGTGCCGTCCGCCGAGTAGCGGCCCACGCCGAGCCGGTGCGGGCGCAACACCGGGTGAGAATCGGGCGCGGTCTGCACCACGGCCACCTCGGTGTAGCGGCCGTCGGCGTCCACGGCGACCTCGGCACGCAGCGTGTTGACCTGCGGCCGGCGCAACCACAGCTCGGCCCAGGCGGACAGGTCCCGTCCGCTGCTGGCGGAGAGGCTGGCCAGCAGGTCGGCGAGGGTGGCGTTGCCGAAGCGGTGCGCGGCGAAGTGCGCGTTCAGGCCGGCGAGGAACGCCTCGTCACCGAGCCACGCGACCAGTTGCCGCAGCACGCTGGCGCCCTTGGCGTACGAGATGCCGTCGAAGTTGAGCAGGCCCTCGTCGGTGTCGGCCACCTCCTGCGGGGCGACCGGGTGGGTGGAGGGGCGCTGGTCGGCGGCGTACCCCCAGGCCTTGCGGCGCATGGCGAAGGTGGTCCACGCCTGGTCGAAGCGGGTGGCCTCGGCGGTGACCCGGGTGCCCAGGTACTCCGCGAAGGACTCGTTCAGCCACAGGTCGTCCCACCAGCGCATGGTGACCAGATCACCGAACCACATGTGCGCCATCTCGTGCGCGATGGTGGTGGCCCGCAGCTCGCGCTGGGTGTCGGTGACCGCCGAGCGGAACACGTAGTCGTCGCGGAAGGTGACGAGGCCCGGGTTTTCCATCGCGCCGGCGTTGAACTCGGGCACGAACGCCTGGTCGTACTTGCCGAACGGGTAGCGCTCGGTGAAGAGCTGATGGAACCGGTCCAGGCACTGGCGGGTGACGGTGAAGATCTCCTCGGCGTCAGCGTCCAGGTGCTCGGCGAGCGACCGACGGCAGTAGATGCCCAGCGGTACGCCGTCGTGCTCGGCGCGCCGGACGTGGTACGGCCCGGCGATCAGCGAGAAGAAGTAGGTGGCCAGGGGCGCGGTCGGGGCGAACTCCCAACGACCGGGCGCGGGGTTGGCGGCCACCTCGGCGTTGGCGGCGACGGTCCACTGCGGCGGCGCGGTGACGGCGAGGGTGAACGGAGCCTTGAGGTCGGGCTGGTCGAAGGCGGCGAAGATGCGCGGCGCGTTGTCGAGGAAGGAGACGGCGTAGAGGTAGGTCTCGCCGTCGGCCGGGTCGACGAAGCGGTGCATCCCCTCCCCCGTCTTGGAGTACGCCATCTCGGCCTCGACGACCAGCCTGTTGTCGTCGGCCAGGTCGTCGAGCGGCAGCCGGTTGTCGCTGAGCAGATCGGGATCGAGGTCGCGGTCGTTGAGGCGTACGCCAAGCAGTTTGGCGGGCTTGACCTCGGCGAAGGTCGCGGCGCCGGCGGTGGCCCGGAACCGGATCTCGACGCGGGAGCGGAACAGGTCGCCGTCGCCGGTCAGGTCGAGGTCCACCTGATAGGACTCGACAGTAATCGCCGCGCCACGCGCGGTCGCCTCTACACGGGTCAGGCTCGGCATCCGCTTATCCTGCCCGATGGGGATCGGCACCCGGTCACCACACGACCCTCGGCACTGGAGGAAAGAACCATGGCGCAGCACCCCAAGGGCGACTTCGACCTCTCTCGGGCGGTCTGGCAGCGGGCCGAGGGGGACACCTCCGACAGCGCCGTCGAGGTCGCCTTCGTCGACGACCTGATCGGGATGCGCAACTCGGCCGAGCCGGACGGGCCGGTGCTGGTCTTCACCCAGGCCGAGTGGGACGCCTTCGTGGCCGGCGCGCAGGACGGCGAGTTCGACCTGGACTGATCGCGCCCGCCGACCCGTCGGCGGTGGATGGCCGTGCCGGTGCCCGTGGTCGGGACACCGGCACGGCCACGCGGGCGGGCCGGCCGGCGGACGTCCGGATCGACCACCCGGGGCTGGTGCTCAACCATCGCCGGGACCGTCGCCGTCGCCCCAGCCGAGCCCACCGGGGCCCGGGGCGTGGTGGAAGCCCGGATGGTCGGCCACGTCGACGCAGCGCTCCCCGTCCGGGCCGACCGCGCCGCAGAACAGCCGCTCGGCCCGCTGCCAGGCGTCCGCCGGTGACAGGGCCGCCGCCCCGAGTGCCACCTCCGAGCGGAGCAGGCTCAGCGCCTCGGCGTACGCCACGGCCAACTCGCGCGCCTCGGCCGGGCCCGGCGCGGTGAAGCCCAAATGCACCGTGAAGAACCGGTGCGGACGGGTGGGCCGCCGCGGCGGCCCGATCAGCGACCGGCCGTCACGGCCTCCGCCCAGTGCTGCGGCCGCTCGCCGCTGCCGCCAGTGCGGCGATCTGTTGTCGCGCATCCGCCCTCCCCGTGGTTGTCCCACCAGCAGCAAACCAGGTTCCGCCGCCCCTGGGAGGGGCCAGCCGGGCGGGATTCAGCGGCGTCGACGGGGGTAAGCGCGGTGGTCTACGCGACCAGCCGCACCTGCGTGTGAGGAGACCCAATGGCGACCATGCCGGCCGACCGCAGCCCGGACAGCACCCTCGCGATGCTCCGCGCCGGTTACCGGTTCGTTAGCGAGCGCTGCGAACGGCACGGCAGCGACATCTTCCAGACCCGGATCCTGCTCGCCCCGACCATCTGCCTGCGCGGCCGGCCGGCCGCGGAGCTGTTCTACGACACCGACCGCTTCCAGCGCGCCACCGCGATGCCGCTGCGGGTGCAGCGGACGCTGACCGGTCGGGGCGGGGTGCAGGGGCTGGACGGGTCGGAGCACTCCGACCGCAAGGCGATGTTCATGTCGATCATGACACCGGCGGCCATCCAGCGGCTCGGTCAGCTCTTCGACGACGAGTGGCGGGCCCGCATCACCGCCTGGGAGGGCGCCGGCCCCGTGTCGCTCTACGACGAGCTGGGTCGGTTGCTGACCCGGGTGGTCTGCGCCTGGGCCGGGGTGCCGCTGCCCGCGTCGCAGGTCGAGCGCCGCGCCGTCGAGCTGCACGCCATGATCGAGGCTCCGGCGGTGATCGGCCCCCGCCACTGGCGGGGACGGCTGGCCCGGTACCGGGCCGAACGCTGGCTCGCCGACCTCATCGAACGGACCCGGGTCGGTCTCGCCCCGCCGCCAGCCGGCAGCGCCCTGGCCGTGATCGCGGAACAACGCGACGGGCGCGGCAACCTCCTGCCCCGGCGGATCGCGGCCGTGGAGCTGCTCAACCTGCTGCGCCCGGTGGTCGCCGTCGACCAGTACATCGCCTTCGCCGCGCTCGCCCTGCACGACCATCCGTCCTGGCGGGAACGGGTCCGTGACGACGACGAGGCCACCGAGCACTTCGTCCAGGAAGTGCGCCGCTACTACCCGTTCTTCCCGATGGCGGCGGCCCGGGTCCGGCGGTCCTTCGACTGGCAGGGCCACCACTTTCCGAAGGGCCGACGGGTGCTGCTCGACCTCTACGGCACCAACCACCACCCAACGCTCTGGCCGCAACCGGAGCTGTTTCGCCCGGAACGGTTCGCCGGCCGGCGGGTGGACCCGTTCGAGCTGATCCCGCAGGGCGGCGGCGACCACTGGGCCGGGCACCGCTGCCCTGGCGAGTGGATCACCATCGACCTGATGAAGCGGGCGGTCACCAACCTGACCGCCGCCATGCGCTACGACGTTCCCGTCCAGAACCTGGCCCTGGACCTGCACCGGATGCCCGCGCTGCCGCCTCTCGGCCTCACCCTCACCAACGTCCGCCGCACCGGCTGACCCCCGCCCCGCCGGCCGCGGTGACCGGCGAGGCGGGTGCGTC
This sequence comes from Micromonospora sp. NPDC007208, assembly GCF_042869175.1. Classification (NCBI taxonomy): domain Bacteria; kingdom Bacillati; phylum Actinomycetota; class Actinomycetes; order Micromonosporales; family Micromonosporaceae; genus Micromonospora; species Micromonospora sp. NPDC007208. The sequence goes on from NZ_JBIAFG010000007.1 coordinate 278,513, forward strand.
CCGGCCCGTCAGGGATGCAGGACGCTGCGCAGACAGCCGTCTTCCTTCTTCTCGAACAGCTCGTACCCCTGGGCGCCCTGTTCCAGGGAGAGCGGGTGGGTGGCCAGATAGCCGGGGTCGATCTCGCCGGCGGCGAGCCGGTCGAGCAGCATCGGGATGTAGCGCTGCGCGTGCATCTGCCCCATCCGCAGCACCAGGGCCTTGTTCATGGCCGCGCCGAGCGGAAACTTGTCGACCAGACCGGCGTACACACCGACGATGCTCACCGTGCCGCCCTTGCGGCAGGCCATGATCGCCTGGCGGACCGAGGTCGGACGGTCGGTCTGCAACCGCGCCGCCTGCTTCACCCGGTCGTACGCGTAGGTCGGCCCCACGTCGTGCGACTCCATCCCGACGGCCTCGATGCAGGCGTCCGGTCCACGCCCGGCGGTCAGCTCGCGCAGCGCCTCCAGCACGTCGGTCTCCGCGTAGTTGATCGTCTCGACCCCGATCCGTTCGGTGGCGGTGGCGAGCCGGTCCGGAAATCGGTCGATCATGATGACCCGCTCCGCGCCCAGGAGTTGCGCCGAACGGGCCGCCATCTGACCGACGCCACCGGCACCCCAGACGGCCACCACCTCGCCGCCGGTGAGCCCGCAGAAGTCCGCCGCCATCCACCCGGTGGGCATCGCGTCGGAGGCGAACACCACCGAGTCGTCCGGCACCCCGTCGGGTACGGCGAAGGCGCCGATGTCGCCGAATGGCACCCGGATGTACTCGGCGTGTGATCCGGCGTAGCCACCGGCGGCGTGCGAGTAGCCCAGAATGCCGGCCGGCGAGTGCCCCCACAGCTTCTCGGTGAACACCGGTTGCGGATTGGAGTTGTCGCAGAGCGAGTACTGCTCGGTCCGGCAGTACCAACAGCCACCGCAGGCGACCACCGACCCCACCACCACCCGGTCGCCGACCCGGTGCCGTCGTACGCCGGGGCCGGTCTCCACCACCTCGCCCATGAACTCGTGGCCGAGGATGTCCCCCTCCCGCATCGCCGGCAGGTACCCGTTGATCAGGTGCAGGTCGGAGCCGCAGACGCTGCTGGCCCGAACCCGGACGATGATGTCTCCCTCGGCGCGGATCTGGGGCTCCGGCACGTCGCGGACCGCCAGCTTGCCGACGCCTTCCCAGCAGAGCGCCCTCACGCCCGTCCTCCCGTCATCAACGTCTCCCGTACCTTGTCGGTCGCCTTCTCCTGGCCAGGGCTCCGGCCGGACGGGTCGTCCCGGGTGTCCACCACCTGGCCACACTCGATCAGCGCCTTCACCCGCCGCAGCGCGTCCCGCAGCGCAAGGTCCGGCTCGTCGCCGCCGACCAGGCCGGCCAACCGACGCACCGGACCGGAGCGGTAGCGCAGCTCGGCCCGGATCTCGGTGCCCCGGCCCTGCGGGGCTTCGGCCAGCTCGATCCGCCCCAGCTGCGGCGTCGGCCCGTCCTCGACCCGCCACCGCAGGGTGCCCGCCCCTTCGACGGTGATCTCGGCCCGCCACTGCGTCTCACCGCCGGCCCGGTCGCGGGCCACGCACTGCCAACGCCGCTCGTCGAGCTGCTGCAACGTGGCCCACCCGGCCAGCGCGCGGTCCAGCCGTTCGCGGTCGGTCCAGAAGCCGATCACGTCGTCCCGGGACCGGTCCACGGTCACCCCGCGACGCACCACGTACCAACCGTCCTGCCGCTCCGGCTGATGCCGATGCCGACGGCGGGCCACCGCCCGGCCCACGCCGACCGCCGTCGCCGCGGTGACGCCGAGCAGCGCCCACCTGGTTCCGTTGTTGGTCATGACGTCTCTCTCCTCCACCCGGACAACCGGGCATGGACAGCTCTTGAGGGCAGCGCTACCCGGGGTCCGGCAGTCGAAACGATCCGTTGTTTGATCGACGCAAATGCGGGCAGATGCTGCTCGACACCGACCGCGACCCTGGCCGCCACGGAGTTGCCATGTCCTCGTTCAGCCCTACCGGAGACGCCCGGCCCACCACCCGCCGGTGGGAGGTCGAGCACGAGGGCGCCGGCACGTCGCCGGTCCGCCTACCGATGACGTACGTGCTGCCGCTGCGCTGGCACACCGACACCGGCCTGGCCGAGCTGACCGACTACCTGCGCTGGCTGGGTGACCGCGTCGAGGTGCTGGTGGTCGACGGCTCAGCCCCGTACCTCTTCGCCCGGCACGCCGAGGCGTGGCGGGGGCTGGTCCGGCACCTCCCACCGGACCCGAGCGAGCGCGGGCTCAACGGCAAGGTGCTCGGCGTACACACCGGCGTCCGGGCGGCCGGCCACGAGCACGTGGTGATCGCCGACGACGACGTCCGGTACGACGAGGCCGCGCTGTCCGCGGTACACCGGTTGCTGGACCGGGCCGACCTGGTACGACCGCAGAACTACTTCGACCCGCTGCCCTGGCACGCCTGGTGGGACACGGGTCGCACGCTGCTCAACCGGGCGCTCGGGGCGGACTACCCGGGCACCCTCGCGGTGCGACGCGGCACCTTCCTCGCCATGGGCGGGTACGACCCGGACGTGCTTTTCGAGAACCTGGAGCTGATCCGTACGGTGCGCGCCCACCGTGGCACCGAGGCCGCCCCGGCCTGGCTGTACGTCCGCCGGCTGCCTCCGGACACCGCGCACTTCCGTGGCCAACGGGTCCGTCAGGCGTACGACGACCTGGCCCAGCCGGCTCGCCTGCTGACCGCGCTCGCGGTGCTGCCGGCACTGGCGGCGGCGGTCGCGTCGCGCCGGCCCAGGGTGCTGCTCGGCGCGGTGGCCGGGGTCGTCGCCCTGGCCGAGACGGGTCGCCGCCGTGCCGGCGGTGGCCGGGTCTTCCCACCGACCACGGCGCTGGCGGCCCCGCTCTGGCTGCTGGAACGCGGTGTGTGCGGCTGGCTCGCGGTCGCCCAACGCATCCTGCTCGGCGGCGTCCGCTATGGCGACACCCGAATCCGCCGAGCCGCCAACCCCGCCCCACGCAACCCGCAACTCCCCGCGATCTTGCACTTCCGGTTGGGACAAAACCGCCGGTAGGCCCACAGAACCTCAGCCGAAACCGCAAGATCGGCGCTCACGCCAACGCGACAGCTCGCGGGCACCCTCGGGTGGCCGCGAGCTGTCGCGCTGCTTGGGGGTGGGGTCAGGAGGTGGCGTGGTCCTTGACGTGGTGGGCAGCCGACTTCGTGTCGTCCTTGACCGCGTGCACGGCGTCCTGAGCGGTGGACTTCACCGACTCGGCGGCGTGCTGCGCCGGCTCGCGCAGCTCGCTGGCCACCTCGCCCAGCTTGTCCTTCACCGCCCCGCTGTGCTCGCTGACCTTGGCCTTGACCTGGGTCGCGGCCTGCTGCTCGCGGCGGGAGGCCGGGATCAGCGACGAGGCCAGCCAGCCGACCCCGAACGCGATCAGGCCGGCGGCGAGAGGGTTGCCCTGGGACTTCTGCCGGATCACCCGCGGCGCGCTGTGCGCGGCGTCGCTGACAGTGGTCGCCGCCGAGTGCGCGGCGTCGCTGACGCTGGAGGCCGCCGACGAGGCGCGGTCACCCACCGAGTGGGCGGCCTGGCCGGTGCCGTGGCCGAGGTCAGACGCGGTTCCCATGACCTTGTCCCTCACATTCTGCAGAGCGGAACGGGCCCGCTGCTTACGGTCGTCGACGATGCGGCTGGGGCTGACCTTGTACGCCAGCGCGTCCACATCGGAGCTGAGGCTGTTACGGGTGGCTTCGATCTCCCGGCGGATCTGATCGGGATCGGTGCTCATCGGGTGACTCCCTCCGGGTGCGGCTTGAGCGCGTCGGGGATCCGCTGCACGCTGTCGTTGGTCTGCTTGAGCCCGCGTACGTGCTGGGCGTTCTTCTTGGCCATCGAGTAGAGGACCGCGGCGACCACGGCCCAGACCACGGCCACGATCAGCGCGGCCAGGCCGGAGTCCATGACGTTGTCCAGGAACTGCCAGACGGCGATGGACACGAAGAGCGCCACCATGTAGCCGCCGAAGCCGGCACCGCCGAAGAGGCCCGCGGCCTTGCCGGCCTTCTTGCCCTCCTGGCGGATCTCGGCCTTCGCCAGCTCGACCTCCTGGCGCATCAGCGTCGACAGGTCGGTGGTGACCTGACGCATCAGGTCACCCAGCGAACTGCCCTTCACCTCCGACGCGGTGTGCGGGGCACCCGCGTCGGGGTGGTAACCGGAGTCCAGTCCGGACCCCTGCGTCGGCATGCTCATGCCGTCGTCTCCCTTCGGATGACTCGGCGGCTCACGGGCGGGGGTTGCCGCTGGACGGCACGCCCGGCAGCGGGTCGGTCTGGGTCACCGGCGGCAGCGGCTGACCGGTACCGGAGTGCTCCGGGTAGTCGCCCTGACCGGGCGCCGGGTCGGCGTAGGTACCGGGGGTCGGGTCGAGGTAGCCGCCCGACGGGACGGCGTCCGGCACCGCGCGGGGCGCCGGCGGCGGCGTCGGGATCACGGCGGTCTGCTCCGGGTCGTACGCCCCGGCGCCCCGGTAGGCCGAGGAACCGTTGCCGGAGTCGTCGCCGGCGGCCGAGATGCCACGGGTCAGCCGGCCGGCCAGCACACCGAGGACCGCCGCGCCGACCAGGAAGGTGCCCGGGTTACGCCGCGCGTAGTCGCGTACCTCGGTGATCAGGTCGCCGGGCTCGCGCTGCTCAAGCCAACCGGCGACGCCGTTCACCCGGTCGGCGGCCTGGCGGGCCAGCTCGGTCACCGGGCCGGCCTGGCCTCCCTGCTCGGCCATCGAGCGCATCTCGTCGGCGAGCGAACGCAGCCCACCGGCGGCTCGGCGCTGCTGCTCACCGGTCTGACTGGCGAGCTGGCTGCGGGCCTCGCCGTATAGGTTGCGGGCCTGTCGGGCCGCTTCACGGCCGACCTCGACGCCCTGCTCCTTGGCGGTCTGGGCGACCGCGCCGCCAGCCTGCGCGGCCTCCGACCCGACCTGGCGCGCCTGGTCGCGGACGCCACCGCCGTTGGTCGACTGCTGCCCGTACGTGGAGGAGGTAGATGAAAGATCGTAAGTCATGATGTCCCTTCCGCTCAGAAAGTCGTCGCGGTTGTGCTGGGGGGATGCGGCGCGTTGCCGCCGCCGCTGACCATTCACCTACCCTGCGTTTTGCCTTCCATACCTCTTCGTGCATTTCTCTGCGCGACCCGCCGGATGGACTTCAAAATGGAGGATCGTCGGGCTGCGTCACGTCGCCGCTGCGGACAGTGAGGTTCGCGAAGGCCGGCAGATCCACGAAGGGGGCAGCGATGGCACGAGACGCACGGGGCGGCCGAGCGGCCCGCCCCCGACCCCGGGTCCAACTGGCCGCGCTTGTCGTGGCCGCGGTCTTCCTGCTGGTCGGCGTCCTCGGCTTCATCCCCGGCATCACCACCGACTACGGCGAGCTGCGGTTCGCCGGGCACCACTCGGACGCCCACCTACTCGGGCTGTTCCAGGTGTCGATCCTGCACAACGCGGTGCACCTGCTCTTCGGGCTGGTCGGCCTGGTGCTGGCCCGCAGCGTCGCCGGCGCCCGCGTGTTCCTGGCCGGCGGTGGCGCGACCTACCTCGCCCTCTGGCTGTACGGCCTGGCGATCGAGGCGGTCAACCCGGAGGGCGGGGCGAACATCCTGCCGATCAACGACGCCGACAACTGGCTGCACCTCGCGCTCGGCTTCGGGATGCTCGCGCTCGGGCTGCTGCTGTCGAACCAGGCGGGCACCGGCGGACGCCTGGACAACCCCGCCGACCGGCACTGAACTGGACTTTTGTGGTTTCGCGGTCACGCCCACAGGGGTAATCGACCGGCGAAGGAGGTGCGATCATGCCTCGTTGGCTGCGGGACAACGCCCTGGCTGTCGCCATGCTGGGGGCGTTTCTGGTCTTTCTGGTGTTGCAGAGCGTCTTCGGCTGGCAGACCCACAATGAGGAGCTGACCGAGTTCGGTGCCGCGCCGCTGAGCTGGCCGGCGTACCTGACCAGTGGGCACTTCGCCGAGTCGGTCTTCGAGAACTGGGAGTCGGAGTTCCTCCAGATGGGCGGGTACGTGCTGCTCACCGCGTACCTGGTGCAGCGGGGCTCGGCCGAGTCGAAGCCGATGGACCAGACCGACCGACCGGAGGACGACGAGCGGCGGGCGACCCCGCAGTCACCCTGGCCGGTACGCGTCGGCGGCCTGCCGCTGGTGATCTACCGCAACAGCCTCTCCCTCGCGCTGCTGCTGATCTTCGCCGGTTCGTTCGTCGGCCACCTGCTCGGTGGCACCGCCGCGTACAACCAGGAGCAGGCGCTGCAGAGCGGCGCGCCGCCGATCGGGGCGTGGGAGTTCCTCGGCACCAGCGACTTCTGGTTCCAGTCCATGCAGAACTGGCAGAGCGAGTTCCTCGCGGTCGGCGCGCTGATCCTGCTGAGCATCGTGCTGCGCCAGCACGCCTCACCGGAGTCGAAGCCGGTGACCGTCGAGCACGCCAGCACCGGCGCCTGAACCGGCGACCCGGCGGCGGCGACGCGGCCGTCAGGCCGCGACCGGCAACCGTTTGGCGAAACAGACGCTGTACGGGTTGCCCACGTACTCGCCGTAGACCGGGATCCGCTCGTAGCCGCACGAGGTGTACAGGGCGATCGCGGCCGGCAGGTAGGTGCCCGTCTCCAGGCATACCACCGAGTGCCCCTGCCGGAACGCGCACTCCTCCAGCGCGGCGAGCAACTGACGACCGATCCCCCGCCCCCGGTACGCGGGCCGGACGTACATCCGCTTGACCTCGCCGGTCTCGGCATCGATCGCCTGGAGCCCCCCACAGGCGACCGCCCGACCGTTCACCACCACCGCCAGGTAGCGGACGTCGTCATGGGGGACGAAGACCTGCCCGTCCAACCCACCATCGGCCTCGCGCAGCTCACGCTGCTGCGCGGTGACCATGGCGGCGATCTCCGGATCGATGGCAGGACGGGACTCGATCAGCATCACCCCACGCTAGGACGGGTGGATTTCGGGGAGGTTTCTGGAAATCAACCCCATCACGGAGCGCAACGAACTACTCGGCGACGTCCTCGTCGTCGATGTCGGCGTCGAGGTCGTCGGACGCGTCCGCGCCCACCTCGTCCGCCGAACGCACCCGGCGGGCCTTCCGGGCGGCGAGCCGGTCCGCGGCGGAAGCCCGGTTCGACTTCTCCTCCAGGCGGACGTCGGTGCCCCGGTTGCCGGGTACGAAGTCCACACCGGCGAAGAGCGTCGGCTGCCAGTCGAACTCGCGCGCGCCGATCCGGACCAGATCACCGGGCTGCGCGCCGGCCTTGGCCAGCTTGTCCTCCACCCCGAGCCGGGCCAGCCGGTCAGCCAGGTAGCCGACCGCCTCGTCGTTGTCGAAGTTGGTCTGCTTGACCCAGCGTTCCGGCCGGACACCGCGGACGGTGAACGAGCCGTCCGCCTCGGCCGTGATGGTGAAACCGTCGTCGTCCACCGCCATCGGGCGGATGACGATCCGGGTCGGCTCGGCGGGCGGAGCGGCCTTACGCTCCGCGTCGACCAGCTCGGCCATCGCGTAGGTCAGCTCCTTGAGCCCCTCGCGGGTGGCCGCGGAGACCTCGAACACCTGGTAACCGCGCTCCTCCAAGTCGGGGCGCACGATCTCGGCGAGGTCGCGGCCGTCCGGCACGTCGACCTTGTTGATGGCGACCAGGCGTGGGCGGTCGGCGAGGCCGCCGTACTGGCTCAGCTCGGCCTCGATGGCGTCGATGTCCGCCACCGGGTCACGGCCGGGCTCCAGGGTCGCCGAGTCGATGACGTGCACCAGCACGGCGCAGCGCTCGATGTGCCGCAGAAACTCCAGGCCCAAGCCCTTGCCGGTGGCCGCGCCGGGGATCAGGCCCGGCACGTCCGCGACGGTGAAGGTGTGGTTGTCCATCCGGACCACGCCGAGGTTGGGCACCAGGGTGGTGAACGGGTAGTCGGCGATCTTCGGCTTCGCGGCGGAGATCACCGAGATCAGCGACGACTTGCCGGCGGACGGGAAGCCCACCAGGCCCACATCGGCGACGCTCTTCAGCTCCAGCACGATGTCCAGTTGGTCGCCGGGCTCCCCCAGCTCGGCGAAGCCGGGCGCCTTGCGCTTGGCGTTGGCGAGCGAAGCGTTGCCCCGCCCACCACGCCCGCCACGGGCGACCTCGAAGGTGGTGCCGGCGCCGACCATGTCGGCCAGCACGGTGCCGTCGGAGGTCTGCACCACTGTGCCGTTGGGCACCTTGAGCACCAGGTTGTGGCCGTTGGCCCCGTCCCGGTTCGAGCCGGCGCCGCCCTTGCCGTTGTCGGCCTTGACGTGCGGGTGGAAGTGGAAGTCGAGCAGCGTGGTCACCTGCGGGTCGACCACCAGGGACACGCTGCCCCCGTGCCCACCGTTGCCGCCGTCCGGCCCACCGAAGGGCTTGAACTTCTCGCGGTGGATCGAGGCACAACCGTGCCCGCCATCGCCGGCCTGCAGATGCAGAACGACCCGGTCAACGAACGTTGCCACGGCGTCAATCCTTCCAGCGAGGCTCGACCTCGCACTTCGAAAAAGGCTAAGCGGGCCGGGACCCGGAGGTCCGCGGCCCGCTTAGCCCGAGAACTACTGCTGCGGAACGATGCTGACGGTCTTGCGACCGCGCTTGGTGCCGAACAGGACCGCACCGGCCGACAGCGCGAACAGCGTGTCGTCGCCGCCACGGCCGACCAGGTCACCGGGGTGGAACTTGGTGCCACGCTGCCGGATGATGATCTCACCGGCGCTGACGACCTGACCACCGAAGCGCTTCACGCCGAGTCGCTGGGCCGCGGAGTCACGACCGTTACGCGAGCTGGACGCACCCTTTTTGTGAGCCATTGGAGGACGACCTACTTCCCGCTGGAGATGCCGGTCACCTTGACCTGGGTCAACGGCTGGCGGTGACCCTGGCGCTTGTGGTAGCCGGTCTTGTTCTTGAACTTGTGGATCCGGATCTTCGGGCCCTTGGTGTGCGCGGCGATTTCGCCGGACACCGCGACCTCGGCAAGCTTCGCCGCGTCGGTCACCAGGTCGTCACCGTCGACGAGGAGCACCGCGGTGAGCTTCACCGCGTCACCGGGGGCACCGGTGAGCTTCTCGACCTCGATCACGTCGCCCTCGGCGACCTTGTACTGCTTGCCGCCGGTCTTGACGATCGCGTACATCGGAGGCGGACTCCCTGTCGTTGAGGCTGCTGGCGGTCGTCCCCGCGGCGGCTCGCCGGGTAGCAGTGCACGGCGGCGCGGGCACACGGGAACTCGGCACACCAAAGGTGGGCCGCAGGCAAGAGTACGCCATTGCTGGCCCGGACCCCAAACCGGCCCGCCCTGGTCAGCGCGCGCAGAGCTGGTCGAGGCGCTGCTGGAGCCGGTCGAGTTCGGTCTCGTCGATCGACTCGACGTCGGCGCCGAGCGCGGAAACCTCGGTCCCGATGTCGGTGAGCAGAGTCTTGAGCTGCGGATCGTTGGTCCGCCCCGACTGCTCCCGGAGCACGGTCCGCCAGTCGGCCAGCGCCGCCTCGGCCCGACCCCGGGCGGCTTCGGCCGTTCGGCTGTCCCCGGCGCCCACCGCCGCGAGCATGTGGCCCAGCTCCGCCACGTACGTCCGGACGGCGGTGGCGCTGGCCTCCTGCGCGGCGGTGCAGACCTCGGTGGCGTTGCCACCCGCCACCCCACCGCTGGCCGGCATGCCGGTCGGCCCGGAAGAGGCACCAGCGGCCGACGAGCCGGCGGCCTCGGCCGCACCACCGGTGGGCCCGTCGGTGGAGCAGCCGGCCGCGCCGGAGAGCATGGTGAGCAGCGCGGTGACGACGAGCAGACGGCGCATCTTCTTCTCCTGACCGGGGACGGCCGATCGAGGGCCGGGTGGCCACAGCGGCGAGGTCCCTCCCCCGTCACATTGCCGGGAGAGGGACCTCGTCAAACACGTGGCCGGTCAGGCGCTCAGGGGCGGGTCCGCCGACGGGCGCCACCGCGACGCGACCGGCGCCGGCCGCCACCACCCTCGGTGGTCTCCTCGTCGCCCTCACCGTCGGCGAGCGCGTCCGGGTCGTCCGCCGCGGCCAGCCGAGCCGACTCACCCTGCTGAGCGTCGGAGATCGCCGGTGCGGCGGCGGTGTCCGACTCGTAGCGGGACAGGTCGTAGCCCATGGTGTCCTGGTAGTCGGCGTCCGGTTCGGCGGTGGTGTCGGTGTCGACGACCTCCACGACGGCCCGCTCGGCCGGCGCGCTCTTGCGTGCCCGGCGGCGGGACGAGGTGGCAGTCGGCTCGGCCGCCGGAGCGGGAGCCACCGCCGAGGCAACCGCCTTGACCTTCTCCCCCGCACCGGCGGGGCGCGGCTTCTCCGGCACCGGCTCGGTGTGGATGATGACGCCCCGGCCCTTGCAGCACTCGCAGGTCTCGCTGAACGCCTCCAGCAGGCCCGCGCCGATCCGCTTACGGGTCATCTGCACCAGGCCGAGCGACGTGATCTCGGTGACCTGGTGCTTGGTGCGGTCCCGGCCCAGGCACTCGGTGAGCCGGCGCAGCACCAGCTCACGGTTCGACTCCAGCACCATGTCGATGAAGTCGATCACCACGATGCCGCCGATGTCGCGCAACCGGAGCTGACGGACGATCTCCTCCGCCGCCTCCAGGTTGTTGCGGGTGACGGTCTCCTCCAGGTTGCCCCCGGAGCCGGTGTACTTGCCGGTGTTGACGTCGACGACGGTCATCGCCTCGGTGCGGTCGATCACCAGCGAGCCGCCGGAGGGCAGGAAGACCTTGCGGTCCAGGCCCTTGATGATCTGCTCGTCGATCCGGTACTCGGCGAAGACGTCGCTCGTGCCGACGTGCCGGCGCACCCGGTCCACCAGGTCCGGGGAGACGTGCGACAGGTACGACTCGACGATGTCGTACGACTGCTCGCCCTCGATCACCAGCTCGCGGAAGTCCTCGTTGAACAGGTCCCGGACCACCCGGATGACCAGGTCGGGCTCCCCGTAGAGCAGCGCCGGGGCGCCACCCTCGGCGGCCTTGGCCTGGATGTCCTCCCACTGCGCCTGGAGCCGCTTGACGTCACGGGCCAGCTCGTCCTCGGTGGCGCCCTCGGCGGCCGTCCGGACGATCACGCCCGCGCCGTCCGGAACCAGCTTCTTGAGCACGTCCCGCAGCCGCTTGCGCTCGTTGTCCGGCAGCTTGCGGCTGATTCCGGAGGCGTTGCCGTTGGGCACGTAGACCAGGTGCCGGCCCGAGAGCGCGATGTGGCTGGTCAGCCGGGCGCCCTTGTGCCCGATCGGGTCCTTGGTGACCTGGACCAGCACCGAGTCGCCGGAGCGCAGCGCCTGCTCGATCGAGCGGGCCCGCCCCTCCAGCCCGGAGGTGTCCCAGTTGACCTCACCGGCGTACAGCACCGCGTTGCGGCCCCGGCCGACGTCGACGAACGCGGCCTCCATGCTCGGCAGCACGTTCTGCACCTTGCCCAGGTACACGTTGCCGGCCATCGTCCCGGAGGAGTTGCGGGTGACGTAGTGCTCGACCAGCACGCCGTCCTCCAGAACGGCGATCTGGGTGCGGTCACCGCGCTGACGAACCGCCATCACCCGGTCGACGGCCTCCCGGCGCGCCAGGAACTCCGACTCGCTCAGGATCGGCGGGCGGGTACGGCGCTGCTCCCGACCGTCCCGGCGGCGCTGGCGCTTGGCCTCCAGCCGGGTCGAGCCGGACACACCCTGCACCTCGTCGACGGTCCGGCGCGGCTCGCGGATCTTCACCACGGTCGGCACGCCGTCGTCCGCCGCGCCCTCGGTGTCACCGGCGCCACGACGGCGACGGCGACGACGACGACGGGTCAGGCCGTCCCCGCCCTCGGACTCCTCGTCCTCGTCGCCCTCGGCCTCAGCCTCGGCGGTCTCTTCCTCATCGGCCTGCGCCGCCTCCTCGGACTCCTCGTCCTCGGCGTCGTCGGCCCCGCCCTTGCCCCGGCCCCGGCCGCGGCGACCACGCCGGCGGCGGCGGCGCGCGGCGGCGCTGTCCTCGTCGTCCTCATCCGCCTCGGCGGCCTCGTCGGCCTCCTCGGTCGGCTCCTCCTCGGCCTCGATCGCCTCGATGGGCTCCACCGGCTCCACCGGCTCGACCTCGCGGCGACCACGCCGACGACGGCGGGACGGCTCGGCGGCCTCCTCGACGACCGGCTCCTCGGTCGCCGCAACGGGCTCCACCGGTCGGGTCACCGGCACGGCGTCCGGCTGGGGGGCCATGAACAGCACGGTGGGCGCGGAGAGCGCAGCCCGCCGACGACGGGTACGCGGCTGCTCCGGCTCGATCTCGGCCGGCTCAGCCGTCACGTTGGAGACGGCCGCACCCGGTGACACCTCGCCGGAACGCTCCTGCGCCCCGCTGCTCCAGGCCAGCTCGGCGGCGGACGCGCTCGGGAGTGCCTCCGAGTCGTTCAGCTCGGCCTCGGCCTCGCGCAGGTCGGACTCCGCCGGCTCCTCGGCGACGACCGGCTCCTCGGCGACCGGCTCCTCGACGACCGGCTCCTCGGCCGGCTCCTCGACGGCGGGCAGCTCGTCGGCGGCGGCCGGCTGCTCGGTGGCGGGCGGCTCCTCGACGGCAGCCGGCGTGGCCTTCTTGCGCCGGGTACGGGTCACCTTGACCGGCGGAACCACCTCGCCCGAGGCCGCCTCCGCGGAGGCGGCGACCAGCGGCTCCTCGGCGGTCGTCTCGACGGGGGTGGCCTTGCGGCGGCGCCGGGGGGTCTTCGGGGCGACGTCCAGGTCACCGGAGATCGGGGCGAAGACCTCCGCCTGCGGCGACTCGGCGCTGCCGGCCCCACCGGTGGACGCCTCGGCCGGGGCATTTGTCTGCTCCGGCTGGTTGAGCGGGGCGGCCCGACGACGGGTCGCCCGGGTACGCCGCACCGGCGCGGCCGGCTCGGCGGCCTCACCGGGAGCGCTCTCCGCGCCGGCCGGTTCCACCGAGGCCGAACCGACCGCGGTGGTGGAGGTCTCGACGGCGGCGCCGTCGGCCGTGGTGCTCTGGTCGGCGGTCTCGCTGGCCGGCTGTGAACCGGTCCGTTCGCCGCCCTCGGGCTCGTTCTCGAGCATGGACGTTCTCCAGTTCTGGCTAGCCCGGGCGCGGGTGAGCGCTGCCACGCAGGGTCGCCGCAAAAGTGTTTCCGCCGGGCGCGCGTGGTGCGCGACCGCCGAAGTCTGCCTGCCAGAACACCGACCGTCGGTCAGTGCCCAACGATGGCTGCCCCGTCGCGGTCCGCATCCAACGGATCCACGATCGCACCCTGCGCGGTCAACGTGCCCTGAGCCAGCCGGGTCACCCTCGGCGAAACCGGCGGCTCCAGGTCGGCCACCACGCGGAGGCCGGAAAGGACGTCATCGGGCCGTACGGACGGGGTGACCTGCCGCACGACCAGTTCGAGTATCGCACACGGTACGGCCGGCGCCCCGGAAGGCGTCGGCGTAGACGGTAGGACATCGATCGACATCACGGCGGCGCGAGCGTCGAAAGTGCGTCGACCCTGCTTGGTCATCCGCTCGACCAGCACCTCCTCGGCCGCGACGAAGGCGTCCACCGCGGCGCGCAGCACCGCCGTGTCGACCTCGGGCAACTCGATGTGCCAGTGCGACGCCTCGATCCGGTCCGGCAGGTTGCCGCCCTCGGCGATCACGGCGTCCAAAACGTCCAGCCCCGGCGAGAGCGCGGCGTCCAACGCGGCGCGTAGCGCCTCCGGGTCCACCTCGGCCTGAAGGGCGATTTCCAGGTACTCCGCCTCGCTCGCCACCCCGGTGGGCGCGGCGCTGGCGTAGGAGATCTTCGGGTGCGGGTGGAAACCCTGGGAGAAGGCGACCGGCACAGCGGCCCGGCGTAGCGCCCGCTCGAACGCCCGGGCGAAGTCCCGGTGCGAGGTGAATCGCAGCGGCCCGCGCTTGGCGTACCGGATGCGGACGCGCTGGACGACCGGTGCCTGGCCGCCCTCGGGTTGAGGCTTTCTGGCGATCGTGGGCTCCTCGGGTGTACCTGCGTGTCCGCCCATCCTGGCGCAGGCCTCGTGACGGTACGCAGCCGGGGCTGTCGAATCGCCCCGGCAGACGGGTGCAAACCGGTCGTCAGGGTCGCGACCACCGCGCCGGTGGCGGCCCGCAGGTCCTCCAGCCGGCCACCGCGAAAAGCCGATGGCCGGCCGATGACCCGGAGGTCACCAGCCGGCCACCATGATCGAGACGGGTTACCGCTCTCTCGGCGGGGCGGGCGGCGCCCCGCCCGGCGGGCCGTAACCGGGAGGCGGCGCGTAACCGGGCGGCGGGCCGTAACCGGAGGGCGCACCACCGGAGGGCGGGCCGTAACTGGAAGGGGGGCCGTAACCGGAGGGCGCACCACCGGAGGGCGGGCCGTAACCGGGCGGCGGCGGGTAGCCGGGCGGCGGGGCGTAGTCGGCGTCCGGCGACGGGTACGTGCCGGCGGCCGCCCGGTCGAGCACCTCGTCGGGGATGTCGGCGGCCCGGGCCGCCTCCCGCCGGTACCGACGGCGGTTCCAGATGAGGAACACCGCCAGCCCCAGCAGCAACACCAGCACCACGGCGATGCCGATGCCCACCACCATGACCTGCTGGTCGGTCGGACCACCGCGATCGCCGTGCTGGGTGACGTCGAACTCCTCGTCCGCGCCCCCGGCGCTGGCCGGTCCGGGGTCGGTCGCGGCGGCCGGGTCGAGCAGCGGGTTGGCGGTGACCGGCGGCACGCTCGCGGTCAGCGCCTTCATTGGGTCGATCACCCCGAAGCCGTACTGCGGGTCCCGTCCGGAGGGGCCCGCATCCCGGGTGGTCCGGATGATCCGATTGATCACATTGGGAGCGCTGAGGTCCGGGTATTTCGATCGGATCAGCGCGGCGAGACCGGAGACGATCGCCGTGGAGTCGGAGGTGCCGTCGCCCCAGCCGTAGCCGCCCTCGTTGACGACGTTGTAGATGCCGTCGCCCGGAGCGGCGACCACCGCCTCCGGCCCCTGGACGGAGCCGGACCAGAACGCGCCACCCCGGGTCGTCCCGGTCACCGCGATCACGCCCGGGGTGTTGGCCGGGTTGTCCACGGCGACGCTGCCCCTGGCGGTGTTGCCGGCAGCGGCGACCACGACGACGTCACGGTCCAACGCGTACTTGATGGCGTCCTGCTCCACCGGGTTGGCGAGGCCCGGGCCACCGATGGACATGTTGATCACCTTGGCGCCGCCGTCGACGGCCATCCGGATGCCCCGGGCGATCCCCGTGTCGCTGTAGGCCCCGCCGTCCTTGCGCATCTTGATGGGCAGGATCTTCACACCGGGGGCGATGCCGACCACCCCGTCGCTGCTCGTTTTCGCCGCGATGATGCCGGCCATGTGCGTGCCGTGCCCGTCGTCGTCGGACCGACCGTCTCCGGAGGCGCCGTAGCTGCGACCACCGGCGAGCACCTGACCGCGCAGGTCCGGATGGCTGGCCTCGACTCCACTGTCGATCACGGCCACGACCACACCCCGGCCGGTCGAGATCTTGTGCGCCTGGTCGATCCGGAGCTCGTCCAGATACCACTGCTCGGCCCGCCGGGGCGCGGCGGCCGCCGGTTGGGCGGCCCCCACGACCAGGAACCCCACCAGCAGGCAGGCGACCACCGGCCGGAGGCTTCCGACGTTCACCCTCATGCGTCCGTCCTCATCGAAGGATGCCCGGGGACGCCCCGTCACCAGGGCCCCACGGATCGTCGTCCTCAGTCAACCACGACGAGTGCTCGGAGCCAGTGTTACCACCGCCGTGCCCGGCGCCACCGGCGCCGCCCATCATGCCGCCGCCCATCATTCCGGCGCCGCCGACGCCGGCACCACGCGCGCCGCCCGCCATCCCGGCGCCGCCGGCGCCAGCGGCAGTGCGCAACGCGTTCGCCGCGCTCGTCATCGGCGGCAGCTTTCCGTTGCCGCCGCCCACCATGCCGGGGATGCCGCCCACGCCGATGCCGCCGCCCGCGCCCAGGCCACCGCCGGCGCCGATCCCGCCGGCCGAGCCGACGCCGGCCCCGCCCCCGAAACCACCGCCGGCGCCACCGAGGCCGGCGCTGCCGACCCCGCCGCCGCCGATGCCTCCACCAAGACCGCCGACGCCACTCGGGCTGGCGCCAGCCAGGCCGCTGCTGTAGCCGGCGTCGTCGTCCGGGTAGCCCGGGTAGCTGGAGCCCGTCGACGGGGGCGTGAACTGACCGGTGCCGCCGGAGGGCGAGCCATCGCCGATCCCGCCGGGCTTGGTCGGGGAGAACGGGTCGACGGTGGACGTCGGACCGCCCGTGTCGCCGATGCCCGGTGGCCGACTGCCGATCGTGGGGCCACCACCGATGTCGGGCTTCCCGCCGAAATCGCCACCGCCGGTGTCGGGCCGCCCGGTCGGCGGGACCCGGGGGTCCCGTTCGATGTCGTTGGAGCCCTCGGTGCCATCCGGCCGGTTCACGGTGAGCTTGGGACGCTCGGTGTAGACCGCCTGGGGCAGCGGGGCCATCGCGGTGTTGGCGGCCTGCTGGTTGTCCCGGTACCAGTTGTCCAGGTGGGCCTTGGTGTCCCACCAACCGCCCCGCTTGTTGTCGCCGGCCTGGCCGTCGACCTTCATGGTCGCCTCCAGGTCGTCGGCCTTGTCGCGGAACGCGCCGTCGGCGTACGAGCCGGGGTTGTTTTGGTAGTCCTTGCGCAGGGCGGCGAGGAAACCCGACGAACTCTCGCCGTCGCGGGCATCGTCGAGCTCGGTGCCGTTGGGCAGGCTCCACTCGTTGATCCCGAAGTCGTCCATCAGCGGGATCGGGATGGTGGAGACCGACTTACGGATGTCGCCCTCGATCCGCGTCAACGCGCCGCTGACGTTTGTCGCGTCGGTGATCAGTTCCTCGATCTGCTTGCCGATCTTGCCCAGGTGCTCGCGGTACGCGTCACCACCGCTGCCCTTCCAACCGGCGAGCATCCCGGGCAGGCCGCCGACGTGCGGGCGTTCCTGCCCCGTCGCGATCGGGCCCACGAACGATCGACCGACGAGCGCGTCCCGCAGCTGTTGCAGGCCGCTGGAGAGATTGCTCCAACCCGCTCCGACCGATCCGACCGTTTCCGGGTCCGCGGAGAGCGTCACCTCGCGGACGCACCGCTCCCAGGTTCCTCCAGCCATGACGTCCCCCTCAGGCCGTGTACGGGTAGGTGGGTGCGCCGCTGGCGGTGGGCGGCGGCGCCGCCGACTCCAGCAGCCGCTCGATCTCCTTGCCGTTGGCGCCGTTACGCGCCTCGGTGTCGCGGAACGCCTTGGCGATCTCCTCGGTGCCCTCCTTGAGGGCGGTGAGCTTCTGGGAGAGCGTCGTGAGGTGCGCTTCCATGTTCACCGTTGAGGTCTCCAGGGCCCGCCACTGCATGCGGGCGTCCTCGTACGCGCCGAAGGGGGTGCCGTTCGGAACGGTCTGGGCGTTGTTGCTGTCGCCCTTCATCCGCTCCTTGATGCGTTCCATCTCGTACTTGAGGGTGTCGTCGATGTACTGCCTGAGCCGCTCGACGTACGTGGCGGCGGCGTCCAGGTCTTCGACGCTGACGTGCAGATCGCCGATGCTCGGCGGCGGGATGCTCCCCATGCGATTCCTCCCCCGTCCCCGACCCGCCGGGTCGGTCCATGTCAGACGCAGCGTATCGAGTCTGACCTAGTCGGGGCAGCCCCAGCCACCACCGCCTGGTACAGATGGCGGCCGATCTCGGAGAACGTCCGATGCGGGCCCGCCGCACGGCCAAGCTTGAACAGCGCCAACGGGCCCGCGAGACGCGGACCCGTTGGGCGACATGTCGGATGTGGAGGGTGGTGGGTCACCGCCAGCCGGCGGTGCCCGAAGGCAGCCCGGTCAGGGGTGCGAGTGGCCGCCCGACGGGACCTTCATGCCGTTGCCGCCCAGCGGGGTGAGCGGCAGCAGCTTCTTGCCGGTGGGGCCGATCTGGATCTCGGTGTCCATCGACGGGCAGACGCCACAGTCGAAGCAGGGCGTCCACCGGCAGTCGTCCTGCTCGAACTCGCTGAACGAGTCCTGCCAGTCCTGCCAGAGCCAGTCCTTGTCCAGGCCCGAGTCGAGGTGGTCCCAGGGCAGGACCTCCAGCTCGTCGCGCTGACGGGTGGTGTACCAGTCGAGGTCCACCCCGAACGCGGGCAGCGTCTCGGCCGCCGCGTCCACCCAGCGCTGGTACGAGAAGTGCTCGCTCCACCCGTCGAACCGGCCGCCGTTCTCCCAGACCTTGCGGATGACCGAGCCGACCCGGCGGTCACCCCGGGAGAGCAGCCCTTCGATGAGCGACGGCTCGCCGTCGTGGTAGCGGTAGCCGATGGCCCGGCCGAGCGAGCGGTCCGCGTTGATGGCCTGCTTGAGGATCTTCAGCCGGTGGTCGATGACCTCGGGACGGTCCATCGCGGCCCACTGGAACGGGGTGTGCGGCTTCGGCACGAACCCGCCGATGGAGACCGTGCAGCGGATGTCCTTGGAGCCGGTCGCGGCCCGGCCGGCCCGGATCACCTCGTGCGCCATCTCGGCGATCTCGAGGACGTCCTCGTCGGTCTCGGTGGGCAGGCCGCACATGAAGTAGAGCTTCACCTGCCGCCAACCGTTGGTGTACGCGGTGACGACCGTACGGATCAGGTCTTCCTTCGACACCATCTTGTTGATGACCTTGCGGATCCGCTCCGACCCGCCCTCCGGGGCGAAGGTCAGACCGGTACGCCGCCCGTTGCGGGACAGCTCCTGCGCGAGGTCGATGTTGAAGGCGTCCACCCGGGTCGACGGCAGCGACAGCGACACGTTCGTGCCCTCGTACTGCTGGGCGAGGCCCGAGCACATGTCGCCGATCTCGGAGTGGTCCGCCGAGGAGAGCGACAGCAGACCGACCTCGGAGAAGCCGGAGAACTCCAGGCCCTCCCGGACCATCTGCGCGACAGTGGTGATCGACCGCTCCCGCACCGGCCGGGTGATCATCCCGGCCTGGCAGAACCGGCAGCCGCGGGTGCAGCCCCGGAAGATCTCCACCGCGTACCGCTCGTGCACCGTCTCGGCCAACGGAACGAGGGGCTTCTTCGGGTACGGCCAGGCGTCCAGGTCCATCGTCGTGCGCTTGTGCACCCGGAACGGCACGTCCGGCCGGTTCGGCACGACCCGCTGGATCCGGCCGTCCGGCAGGTAGTCGACGTCGTAGAAGCGCGGCACGTAGACGCTCTCGGTGCGGGCCAGCCGCAGCAGCAGCTCGTCGCGGCCGCCCGGCGAGCCCTCGGCCTTCCACTCCCGGACGATCGCGGTGATCTCCAGGACCGCCTCCTCGCCGTCGCCGAGCACCGCGGCGTCGATGAAGTCGGCGATCGGCTCCGGGTTGAACGCGGCGTGCCCGCCGGCCACGATCACCGGGTCGGCGTCGGTGCGGTCGGCGGCCAGCATCGGGATGCCGGCCAGGTCGATCGCGGTGAGCATGTTGGTGTAACCCAGCTCGGTGGAGAAGGAGATGCCGAACACGTCGAACCCGCGCACCGCCCGGTGCGCGTCGACGGTGAACTGCGGCACGCCGTGCGTGCGCATCAGCGTCTCCAGGTCCGGCCAGACCGCGTACGTCCGCTCGGCGAGCGTGTCGGGCAGCTCGTTGAGCACCTCGTAGAGGATCTGCACGCCCTGGTTGGGCAGGCCCACCTCGTACGCGTCGGGATACATCAGCGCCCAGCGCACGGTCGCCGAGTCCCAGTCCTTCGTCACCGCACCCAACTCGCCCCCGACGTACTGGATGGGCTTGGAGACCTGGGGTAGCAGCGGCTCGAGCTGGGACCACACGGAGTTGGTCGCGGCCGCGCGCGGCGTCGTGGACGGGGCACTCATGATGCCCAAGGGTACGCGTTCGTCCGGCGGCGATCGCGCGCACGCCCGATCGGCGGTGGTGGCGACGCGGTACTAACCTCGGATCGGCGCGAGAGGAGATTGCCGCGATGCCGGAGCCCCAGCCGGGAGCACGGCCGGCCGACGGGAGCACCCCGGGCGCGGAGCCGGAGCGGGACCGGGCGGTCGCCGACGAGCCGACCTCCCCACCCGTACCCCCGGACCAGCCGGAACCCTCGGACCAGCCCGACCCACCGGACGAGCCGGACCCCTCGGACCAGCCCGACCCACCGGACCAGCCGGACCCACCGAACCCGCCGGAACCCGCCGCGACCGCGGAGGTCCCGGCGCCCAGGTGGAGCGGTTCGGCCCCGGTGCCGCCGCCGCTGCCGCGCCGGTCCGCCTGGGGCGAGTCGGCCGAGCCGACCCCTCCCCCTCCGGTCTCCGTCGGGCCGCCCGAGCACCAGACGCCGGTCGACCCGTGGGCCGGCGTGGACACCGGCGGCTGGGACCTGCCCTCCGCCGAACTGCCCCCGCTGCCGCCGACGATGCCGTACCCGACGCCGCCGGCCACCCGCCAGTGGTCCGGGCCGCCCGCTCCCCCGGCCGGGTCGCACCCGGTGCCGCCGCCGGCTGCCCCGAGCGCACCGCGGGCCATCGGACCCGTGGCACCGGCCCGACCGATGTCGCCACCCGCGCCGACGAAGGTGCCGAAGGTGCCGAAGCAGCGCCGGGGCCGGCGGTCCAGCGCGCCACCGACGCCACCGCCGACGCCGCCCGGATGGCAGGCCCCCAAGGGGTACGTGCCGGTCCCGGTCCGCCGGCGACGCCGCTGGCCGTGGCTGCTGCTGCTCACGCTTGCCTGCTGCTGTGGCTGCCCCGCCTACTACGGGTTCCCGATCTCGGCCCAGTACCCGGCGCGCGCGGCACTGCCCGCCCAGGTGGAAGACCTCAGCCTGCGGCAGGACACCCGGAGCACGGAGACCGCCCGGACGTTGGAGAGTGAGGTACGCAAGGAGCACTGGCTGGCCGAGGACACCTTCGCCGGCGTCTACGCCACGACGAGCGGCAAGCGGGTGACCGTCTTCGGTGGCACCGGCTTCCGGCTGAGTCCGGAGTCGGACGCGGAGGCCGAGATCAGCCGGCTCACCGAGCGGTACGCGCTGGACGCCCCGGAGAGCGTGGACACCGGTGTGCGGGGCAGGCACGAACGGTGCGCGGTGGGCAGCGCCGACGGCAGTGACGTGGTGGTCTGCACGTCGGTCGACCACGGCAGCATCGCCACCGGCGTGTTCACCCGACTCTCCGTCGCCGACAGTGCCGACCTGCTGGCCACCCTGCGCGCCCAGATCGTCCAGCCCGAGCGGGGCTGAGCCCCCCGGCCCCGAGCGGTCGGCCGGCGCGGTGCGCACACTGCCGGCAGCAGCCATGACGCAGCGTCACATCGCGCCGAGCGGACGCAGCAGAAGGCGGGATGCCTCTGAGTCATATTGATGACTCAGAGGCATCCCGCCTTTGAGAGCGAGTGCCCCTAGGCCGGGAGCCAGCAGGCCAGCATGCGCCCGCCGGGGTCAGGCGTCGCGGGTCGGGTCCGGGTGGGCGCGCGGCGGGGCGTAGCGGGGCACGTACTCCTGGCCGGTGAGTTTCTGGATCTCGCTCATCAGCTCGTCGGTCATCTGCCGCAGTGAGGTGCGGTCGTCCGGCCGGCCGGTGAAGTCCAGCGGCTTGCCGAATCGAACCGTGATCTTGGCAGTGCCCGGCCGGGGCACCCGCGCACCGATCGGCTGTGCCTTGTCCGTGCCGATCATGCCGACCGGAATGATCGGCACGCCGGCCGAGATCGCCAGCCGGGCCGCGCCGGTCCGCCCCCGGTAGAGCTTGCCGTCCGGCGAGCGGGTGCCCTCCGGGTAGACCACCACCAGGTCACCGCCCTTGAGCGCCGGGATCGCCGCGTCGAACGCGGACAGCGCCGCCCGGCCGCCGGCCCGCTCGACCGGGATCGCGCCCAGGCCGGTGAGGACGAACTTGGAGATCGCACCCTTCACGCCGGTGCCCTTGAAATACTCCGACTTGGCCCAGAACGCCAGGTGCCGGGGCACGACCGTGCCGAGGAACAGCTCGTCGGCCACCGAGAGGTGATTGCCGGCGAAGACCGCGCCACCGATCTCCGGCACGTGTTCCAGCCCCTCCACGGTCGGGCGGAACGCCAACCGCAGCGTGGGCGCCACGGTGAGCTTGCCGATGGTGTAGAGCAGGGGCACTGGTCCTCCGGCAGATCAGGTGCGAACAGGCGGTGTCACGGTAGCGGACGCCTCCACACCTCCCGGACGGAGGTGGTGAGGCGTCCGCACCCTGACGATGGTCCGTTATACCCGGCGGACGACCACCGTTACCCGCTCACCGTCGCCGACCTCGCCAGCGAAGCCGTCCAGACCCTCAACGGCAGAGCCGTCCGTGCTTTCGGCGAAGTCCACCGAGTCGGCCAGCACCTCCGCGGAGACGAAGTCGACGTACGCGGCCACCGCCGCGCGTACCTCGTCGGACGCCGACACCAACACCACGATCCGGTCCGAGACGTCCAGGTCGGCGTCCCGGCGGGCCTGCTGTACCACCCGCACCACGTCGCGGGCCAGCCCCTCGGCGGCCAACTCCGGAGTGACGTCGGTGTCCAGCACCACCACGCCCTCGCCGCCGGGCAGCGGCGCGGAGTGCTCGGCGTCGGCGGCGACCAGACGCAGCTCGTACTCACCCTCGGCGAGGGTGACGCCGGCGGCCACCGGGGCGCCGTCGACCAACTCCCAGTCGCCCGCCTTGACCGCCTTGATCACCTGCTGCACCTGCTTGCCGACCCGCGGGCCGAGCGCCCGGGGCACCACAGTCAACACCTGCTCGCAGTACGCGGACAGCTCCGCGCTGAACTCCACCGCCTTCACGTTGACCTCGTCGGCGACCAGGTCGGCGAACGGTCGCAACTGCTCCGCCACCGGCGAGGCCACGGTCAGCTTCGACAGCGGCAGTCGTACCCGCAGCCCCTTGGCCTTGCGCAGCGACAGCGCCGCCGAGGCGACCGCCCGCACGTTGTCCATCGCGGCGACCAGGTCGTGGTCGGCCGGGAACTCGCTCGCCTCCGGCCAGTCGGTCAGGTGCACCGACCGCTCCCCGGTCAGGCCACGCCAGATCTCCTCCGCGGTCAGCGGCGCGAGCGGCGCCACCACCCGGCAGAGCGTCTCCAGCACCGTCGACAGCGTGTCGAAGGCGTTGGCGTCACCGGACCAGAACCGGTCCCGGGACCGGCGCACGTACCAGTTGGTCAACGCGTCCAGGTAGGACCGGACGGTGACGCAGGCACCGGAGATGTCGTACGAGTCCATCTGCGCGCCGACCGTCGACACCAGCTCGTTCGTCTTCGCCAGCACGTACCGGTCGAGCAGGTGGGTCGAGTCGGTGCGCCGCCGCGCCTGGTACCCGTCGGCGTTGGCGTAGAGCGTGAAGAAGTACCACACGTTCCACAGCGGCAGCAGCACCTGCCGGACGGCGTCGCGGATGCCCGCCTCGGTGACCGCCATGTCCCCACCCCGCAGGACCGGCGAGGACATCAGCATCCAGCGCATCGCGTCCGAGCCGTACGAGTCGAAGACGTGGTAGACGTCCGGGTAGTTGCGCAGGCTCTTGGACATCTTGCGCCCGTCCGAGCCGAGCAGGATGCCGTGGCTCAGGCAGTTGCGGAACGCCGGCCTGTCGAACAGCGCGGTGGCCAGCACGTGCATGGTGTAGAACCAGCCGCGGGTCTGCCCGATGTACTCGACGATGAAGTCACCCGGGTAGTGGTGCTCGAACCAGTCCGCGTTCTCGAACGGGTAGTGCACCTGGGCGAACGGCATCGACCCGGACTCGAACCAGCAGTCCAGCACCTCCGGCACCCGACGCATCATCGACTGCCCGGTCGGGTCGTCCGGGTTGGGGCGGACCAGGTCGTCCACCGCCGGCCGGTGCAGGTCGGTCAGGCGTACGCCGAAGTCCCGCTCGATGTCGGCGAGCGAGCCGTAGACGTCCAGGCGCGGGTAGTTCGGGTCGTCGGACTTCCACGCCGGAATCGGCGAGCCCCAGAACCGGTTCCGGCTGATCGACCAGTCCCGGGCGTTGGCCAGCCACTTGCCGAACGAGCCGTCCTTGATGTGGCCGGGCGTCCAGTTGATCTCCTGGTTCAGCTCGACCATCCGGTCCCGGAACTGGGTCACCGCGACGAACCACGACGACACCGCCTTGTAGACCAGCGGGGTGTCGCAGCGCCAGCAGTGCGGGTACGAGTGGGTGTAGGTGTCCTGCTTGAGCACCACCCCCCGCTCCTTCAGCTCCCGGATCACCGGCTTGTTGACGTCGAAGACCTGCTCACCCTGGTACGGCGGGACCAGCGCGGTGAAGCGGGTGTGGTCGTCCACCGTGACGATGGTGGGGATGCCAGCGGCGTTGCAGACGTTCTGGTCGTCCTCACCGAACGCCGGAGCCAGGTGCACGATCCCGGTGCCGTCCTCGGTGGTGACGAACTCCGCGCCGAGCACCTGGTAGGCGTTCTCCCCGGCCTGCTCGACGAGGAAGTCGAACAGCGGCGTGTAGCGGCGCCCGACCAGGTCCCGGCCGTGCACCGTCCCGACCTGCTCGTAGCCGTCCAGTTCCTTGGCGTACGCGGCCAGCCGCGCCGCCCCCACCAGGTAGCGGTCGCCGTCGCGTTCGAGCACCGCGTACTCGATGTCGGGGCCGACGGCGAGCGCCAGGTTCGACGGCAGGGTCCACGGCGTGGTGGTCCAGACGCCCAGCTTGACCGGCCCGCGCACCAGCTCCGGCGCGGACTCGTCGGCGGTCAGGCCGAACCACACCGACAGGGTGGGGTCGTGCCGGTCCCGGTAGACGTCGTCCATCCGGGTCTCGGTGTTCGACAGCGGCGTCTCGCAGCGCCAGCAGTACGCCAGGACCCGGAAGCCCTCGTAGATCAGACCCTTGTCGTGCAGGGTCTTGAAGGCCCACATGACGCTTTCCATGTAGTCCAGGTCGAGGGTTTTGTAGTCGTTGGCGAAGTCGACCCAGCGGGCCTGCCGGTTGATGTACCGCTCCCAGTCCTGGGTGAACTCCAGCACCGAGGTACGGCAGGCCTCGTTGAACCGGGCCACGCCCAGGTCGATGATCTCCGCCTTGCTGGTGATGCCGAGCTGCTTCTCGGCCACCACCTCGGCGGGCAGGCCGTGGCAGTCCCAGCCGAAGCGCCGCTCGACGTGCCGGCCGCGCATGGTCTGGTAACGCGGCACGACGTCCTTGACGTAGCCGGTGAAGAGGTGACCGTAGTGCGGTAGGCCGTTGGCGAAGGGCGGGCCGTCGTAGAAGACGTACTCGTTCTTGCCGTCGGTGCCGGCGGGACGGGCCTCGATGCTGGCCTCGAAGGTCTTGTCGGCCGTCCAGTGCTCCAGCACCCGGCGCTCGACCGCGGGCAGGTCCGGGCTCGCCGGTACACCGGCGGCGGTCGGGTCGTGCAACGGATAGGCCATCGGGGGTCGCTCTCCTCATGCAGCTCACTCAACGTGGGTCTGCGAGGACGAACCTTCCGGGTACGCCTGAGACGGCGCTCCCGGGTGGCCCGCGGTACCACCCCGCTTGGCGGTCAGGATCGACCGCCCGCTCATTGCCGGCTGTGACGGGCCGCACCCGTCCGGTTCTACTGGGCCGGTTGCCCGACTGTTCTTCCGGAGGCTCACCGGTGATGGCCGGGTCATCGCCTTACGGTGTACAACGATACTCGACGCGCCCACCGCCGCGCCTCCGAGTAACGGCGAACGTGACCAGCGGCGGGAGAGCCGCCTTGACGCGTTGTGTGCCGCTCCCCAGAATTCAGCGGTGGCCACGATAAGTTACGCCGAATACCGCGCCATGCGCCGGTTCCCCGCCCTCGACGGGCTCCGTGCGATCGCCGCGGTGATCGTCGTCGCCTTCCATTTCGGGGGGCCGCGATGGACCTGGCTGTCCGGCTGGGTCGGCGTGCAACTGTTCTTCGTGCTGTCCGGCTTCCTGATCACCACGCTGATGCTGCGCGAGGAGGAGTCGCGGGGGCGGGTGTCGCTGCGGTCCTTCTACATCCGGCGCATCTTCCGGATCCTGCCGGTCTACCTGGTGGTGGTCGCCGCCACGTACGCCCTCGCGCACCTCAACGGCGCCAGCGGGAAGCTCCGCGAGTCGATGCCGTACTACCTGCTCATGGTCAACGAGTTCGCGCCGAACCAGGCGTTCCCGCACTCCTGGACGATCGCGATCGAGTGGAAGTTCTACCTCGTCTGGCCGATGCTCGCCTTCGCGTTCGTCACCGCCGCGTTCCTGCGCCGGATGGCGGTGACGGTGCTGGCCATCGCCGCGCTCGTCGCGCTGATCCCGTTCGAGAAGGACTGGCCCTACTGGCCGATCCACTACGTGTCGATCCTGATCGGCTGCCTGCTGGCGGTCGTCATGCACCACCCCCGTGGGTACGCACTGTTCCGGCCGTTGACCCGTCCCGTGGCGTCCCTCGCCGTGCTCGCCGGGTTCGTCGCCGTGCACCTGTCGCTGCCGTACTGGCCACCCGCCGAGGACGGCCACTCGGAGTTGATGATCGGCGTGTACGCGGTGGCGGTGGCGCTGCTGCTCCCCGCCATGCTGGCTCCCGGCCTGCCGACGAAACTGCTCTCCTGGCGACCGCTGGTCTTCGTGGGCGAACGCTCCTACTCGCTCTACCTGGTGCAGTACCTCGCCATGACGACGGTGATCGCGCTGGTCCCGTCGTACGCCGGGCACAGCACCCGGTTGTTCGTGGCCACCACCGTGGTCGGCCTGCTCGCCGCCGACCTGCTCTACCGCTGGGTGGAGCAGCCGATGATCGGGGTGGGACGCCGGTTCTCCGGGCGGGGCAAGGTGGTGCCCCCGGTGCCGGCCGTCGAGCCGCCGTCGAACGCCCCCGCCGAGCCGGCCGCCCCCTCGGCGCGGACGGTACCCGGCCTGCCGACCCCCGCGAACCGCCCGGAACCGTCCCCGCCGCTCAGCGACGACACAGTGGTGCTGACCAGCGTCCCCGACCGCCGCTGATCATGAGGTTGACGGGGCGGTGGGCCGCCGTTCCGCCCGCCAACCTCATGATCAACGAGCTGGGGTCAGGGAGCCGGGAGGGTGGTGCTCCACAGCGAGGCCCCGTCGCGGTCGCGCAGGTGCACCGTCAGTGCCTCGGACTCCCCGTCGATGGTGACCTCGCCGAAGTGCTGGAAGCCACCCGCCGGGCCCGTGTTGGCCACCGGCGGCGCGTGCACGAAGGCCGCCCGCGGCCCGAACGTGCCGTCCAGCGCGTTCGGGCCGAACGCACCGGCGTGCGCCGGCCCGGAGACGAACTCCCAGAACGGGGTGAAGTCGCCGACCGCCGCCCGGGACGGGTCGTAGTGGTGCGCGGCGGAATAGTGCACGTCGGCGGTCAGGAAGACCATGCCGGTCACCCCGGCCCGGTGGGTGGCCCGCAGCACCTCGGCGAACTCCAACTCCCGGCCCACCGGCGCACCCGGGTCGCCCTGCGCGACACCCTCCTGCGCGCCCGGACCGTCCGGCACCACCACGCCGATCGGCAGGTCGTTGGCGATCACCTTCCAGGTCGCCGTGGAGCGCTTCAGCTCCCGGATCAGCCACTCCCGCTGCTGCCGGCCGAGCAGACCACGCTTCGGGTCGGCGTACGTGTTGCCGTCGTTCGGGTCCTTGTGGGTGCGCATGTCGAGCACGAACACGTCCAGCGACGGCCCGTACGACAGCCTCCGGTACATCGGCCCGTCGACGGGCACCGGTAGCCACTCGTTGAACGCCTGCCGGGCCCGGACGGCGAGCACGTCCACCCGCCGCTCGGTGTAGCGCGGGTCGTCCAGGATCTCACCCGGGTACCAGTTGTTCAGGACCTCGTGGTCGTCCCACTGGTTGATCTGCGGCACCGCGGCGGCGAACTCCCGCAGGTGTTCGTCGAGCAGGTTGTACGCGAACTGCCCGCGGTACTCGGCCAGCGTCTCGGCGACCTTGCTCTTCTCCGGGGTGACCAGGTTGCGCCAGACCCGCCCGTCGGGCAGCGTCACCGACTCGACAAGCGGGCCGTCGGCGTACACGGTGTCGCCGCTGCACAGGAAGAAGTCCGGCCGGGTCTGCCGCATGGCCCGGAAGATCGACATGCCTCCGAAGTTCGGGTCGATCCCCCAGCCCTGCCCGACCACGTCGCCGGTCCAGACGAACTTCACGTCGCGCCGCCGGTGCCGCCCCGGCGCGGTGGTCAACGTCCCGGTCAGCGGCTCGCTGACCACCCCGTGCCGATCCAGGCTCTCCACCCGCACCCGGTAGTGCAGCCGCTCGGAGTCCGGCAGGCCCCGCAGCCGGACCTTCCCGGTGAAGTCGCCGTCCGGGGTGAGCACCGGGCCGCGCAGCGTACGCGCCCCCCGGAAGTCCGGCCGACGGCTCACCTCGACCAGCATCCGGCCCGGCCGGTCGGCCCGCGTCCAGACCAGCGCCGAGTCCGCGGTCACGTCGCCGCTCTGCACACCGTGGGTGAGCACCGGGCGCGCCGCCGGGCGCCAGGCCGGGGCGGCGTTCGCGCCGGCACCGCCCAGCAGGGCGCCGCCGGCGGCTCCGGCACCGACCACCAGGCCGGTCCGCAGCAGGGTACGTCGATCAAGCTCGGTCATGCTTCCTCCCGATCATGGGTTGACCCCGTGGGTCTATCGGGTGGAGATGACCGTGAGCGGCGGCCCGGGTGACGCGAACGCGAACGCCCGTCGTCGGTCGCTGGTGGCTTGCCGCCCACCCCGGTCACTTCGACGGCATGAGCGGGGTCACAGCCGCGGTTTGTCACGACCGACCCCGCCTCATTCGTCGTCATGGTGTCGAACCCGATCAGGAGGTAGTCGTGCAACGGATGAACCCGGCCGAGGTCGCACCGCAGGCGTACAAGGCCGTCATGGGGTTGGAGAAGTACGTCCAGACGAACGTCGACCACACCGTGCTGGAACTGGTGAAGCTGCGGGCGTCGATGATCAACGGGTGCGCGTACTGCGTGGACATGCACAGCCGGGACGCGCTCGCCGCCGGCGAGTCGAGCCGGCGACTGTTCGCGGTCGCCACCTGGCGGGAGGCGCCCTTCTTCGACGAGCGGGAGCGGGCGGCGCTGGCCCTCACCGACGCGGTGACCAAGCTCGGTGAGCACGGGGTGCCGGACGAGGTGTGGGATGACGCCGCGAAGGTCTGGTCGGAGAAGGAACTGGCCGACCTCGTCATCGCGATTGCCACAATCAACGTGTGGAATCGGATCGGGGTGACGATGCGGCTGGAGCCTCCGGCCCAGGCGTGACCACCAAGGCGGCAGCAGAGGCGGCCGGTGCGCTCGAGGCGCACCGGCCGATGCTGCTTGGGCTCGCGTACCGCCTGCTCGGCAGCCGGCACGACGCGGAGGACGTGCTCCAGGAGGCGTACCTGCGCTGGCTGGGTGTGGACCGGGCCCGGGTCGACGAGCCGCGCCGGTACCTGTCCCGGGTGGTCACCCGGTTGGCCCTGGACCGACTGCGCGCCCGGCAGGCGGCCCGTGAGACGTACGTCGGGACGTGGCTGCCCGAGCCGGTCCCGACCGCGCCCTCGCCGTTCGGGCCGTTGGACCGGGTGGAGCTACGCGACTCGCTCTCCACCGCGTTGCTGCACGTCCTGGAGCGGCTCACCCCGCCGGAGCGGGCGGTCTACGTCCTGCACACGGCCTTCGACCTGCCGTACGCGGAGATCGCCGAGATCCTGGACCGGTCCGCCGCCGACTGTCGGCAGCTGTACCACCGGGCGTCCGAGCGGGTACGGCAGGAACAACGCCGGTTCACCGCCAGCCGCCCGGAGCGGGAGCGGCTGCTGGACGCGTTCCTCGCCGCCGCCCGCGACGGCGACCTGGCCAGGCTCACCGACCTGGTGGCCGCCGACGCCACCGCGTGGAATGACGGTGGCGGTCGGGTGCGGGCCGCCCTCAACCCGGTCACCGGCGCGGACCGGATCGCCCGGTTCTACGCCGGTGTCTACGGCCCGCGTCACCGGGTCACCATGGATCCGATCGAACTCAACGGGGAGCCCGCGGTGCTGATCACCCGATCGAACGGCAGTCGGTACACGTTGACCATCGCGGCGGCCGACGGACGGATCACCGGGATCTACGTGGTCGGCAACCCGGCGAAGGTGCCGGCGGTCGGTTGAACCCGGGCGTCGTCGGTCGACCCCGACCGTTGTGCGTCAGCCCAGCTCGGGGAACCAGAGCGCGATCTCGCGCTTGGCGCTGTCGGTCGAGTCGGAGGCGTGCACCAGGTTCTCCCGGTTGGACAGCGACAGGTCGCCCCGGATGGTGCCGGCGGCGGCCTTGCGCCCGTCGGTGGCGCCGACCAGCCCGCGGACCACGTCGATGACCTGGTCGCCGGAGAGCACCAGGGCGACCAGCGGGCCGCCGGTCATGAAGTCCTTCAGCGGCGGGTAGAACGCCTTGTCGACGTGCTCGGCGTAGTGCTCGTCGGCGAGCGCGGCGTCCATCGTCCGGTGCACCATCGCGTCGATCCGCAGCCCCTTGCGCTCGAAGCGGGAGAGGACCTCGCCGACCAGGCCGCGGCGAACCGCGTCGGGCTTGATCAGAACGAGGCTGCGCTCATCCGGGCTGTTGCTGGACACGCTGGGTTCCTCCTGTACGCGCTGAACGCTTGGGATCGGTACGGTCAGCCTAGCGACCCGGTCCCGGCGCCGGCGCGGCGGCCGGTCTTTCCCCCGGTGGCCGATCCGGCCTAGCCTGGCCCTGACCCCCGGGAGGTCCACTGTGGCGAATGGCGGGAACCGACCCATCGCGCCGGTACGCAAGCTGATCGGCACGGTGCTGGGCACCGTGGCCACGTTCGTCGTCCTGTTCGGGCTGGGCATGACCAGTTGGGCCATCGTGGCTCTCGGCGTCGCCCTGCTGGTGCTGGCCATCGCGCTGGCGACCGTACGCGGCGGCGGTCGCACGTGGGTCGTCGGTGTCGGGCACGTGCACAGCGCCTCCGAACCACCAACCCAGTACGCGTTCGGCCGTTGCGAACTGCAACTGGTGATCGACGCTCCTGGGCTGCCGCCGCGATCCAAGAAGATCATCGAGCCGAGGGTGCCGGTCTCCAAGTGGCCCTCGCTGGGCCAGACCCTGCCGATCCGGGTCGCATTGGACGACCAGCGGCACGTCAAGGTGCTCTGGGACGAGGTGCCGACCCACGCCGAGACCGCCGCCGCCGTCGCCGATCTCCCGCCGGAGTTCGCCGACGCGGAAGCGATGGACGAGCTGCTGATCCAGCAGGACGCGCCACCGTGGGCCGACCGGGCACCCGACGACGACTTCCGCGACGACTTCCGGGACCCGGTCGGTGACCCGTTCCGGGACCCGCTCGGTGATCCCCTGCGCACCGACCCTTCGCGTACCGATCCCCGGCGCGACGACCTGCGACGTGACGACCTGCGACGTGACGACCCCGGTGTCGTGCCCGAGGAGCGCGAGCCCGTGGTGATGCACCAGAGCCCGGGTGGCCCGGTGGTGTTGGAGGGTGTCGTCGTCGAACCGCAGGCCGGTGGGCTGCCCCGGCGGGCAACCCCGGCGCCGCGCCCGCCCGCCGACGAGCGCTTCGACGAGCCCGCCGCCGACCGGTTCGACGCTGAGGCCGAGGACGGCACGACCGTCCCGCCCGCCGAGGACCCCGTCGACCAGGCCAACGCACACCGCTCCGACCCACCGCCCGACGCGCAGCGCTCCGACCAGCCCGGCGCAGAGCGCTCCAACCAGCCCGGCGCGCAGCGCTCCAACCAGCCCGACGCAGAGCGCTCCGACCAGCCCAGCTCGCGGCGCTTCGACCCACCGCCCGCGCAGCGGTCCGGTCCCGGCGCGGCCGACCCGCTGGACCCACTCGACCTTCCGCTGGACGATCCCTCCCCGGCCGGGGCCGCACGGGCGACCGTCACCGACGAGGAACTGGACCAGGCGATCTTCGGGTTCGATGCCGGCTCGGCCGCGGACCCGGCCGCGCCGATCAGCGGGGTGGGCCTCACCCTGCTGGTCACCGACCTGCCCCGGTCGCTCGGCTTCTACCGTGACGTGCTCGGCTTCAGCGAGGTCGACCAGGGCGCGCACAACGCCGTCCTCGCCTCCGGGACGACCCGGCTCGTGCTGCGCGAGGTGACCGGGGCAGCACCGATCAGCCGCCGGTTGGTGCACGTCAACCTTGAGGTGAACGACATCGAGGCGGCGTACGAGCGGTTGCGCGGGTCGGGCGTCCGCTTCACGTACGCGCCCCGGGTCGTCAACCGGGGCACCAAGCTGGAGGTGTGGGCGGCGGCCTTCCGCGACCCCGACGGCCACGGCGTCGCGCTCACCCAGTGGCGCGAACGCGCCGACGCCTGACCCGGCCCGCGTCCCGCCTTCGGACGCCGCCGACGGGGGACGGCTCTCGCCATCGGACGCGGGCCGACCGGGTCGGCGTCAGCCGAGAATGACGCGGCGCACGTGTAACGCGTACGCCCAGACCAGGGCGAAGATGATGCCCAGCCCGAGCAGCGACCAGTGCAGCAGACCGCCCAGCAACAGCAGACCCTGGAGCACGGTGCCGGCGTTCCAGGCCCAGGGGCGGCGCATCATGCCGGCGAGCACCACGGCGGCCACCGCCAGTGCCACCACCGCACCGATCGCGGCGCCGCCGAGGTCACCGCCGACCACCCGGATCGGCTGGATCGCCAGCAGCAGCACCAGCGCCTCCAGGCTGAGCGTGCCAGCGCCGAGACCGCGTACCGCCCGCTCCGGGTCGCGCAACCCGGAGCGTCGCGGCTGCCCGGCCGTGGGCTCCTCCCCCGCCGGCTGTTCGACCGGCGGGCCGGTCAGGTCCTCGGTGGGGTGCGGGTCACGCTCCGGGCTGGTCATCGCTTCAGCAGCCGGCGCGCGTCGGCGACCGTCACCACGGACCCCGTGACCAGCACCCCGACCCCGCTCAACTCACCGGGGACGTCCTCCTCGGCCATTGCCACCGCGAGCTCGATCGCATCCGGCATCTCCTCGGCCGAAGCCACCCGCTCCTCGCCGAAGATCTCGGCGGCCAGCTCGGCGAGTTCCTCCGTCGGCATGGCCCGTGGCGAGCTGTTACGGGTGACAACCACCTGGTCGACCACCGGCTCCAGCAGCTCCAGCAGCCCCTCCGCGTCCTTGTCGGCCAGTACGCCGATCACGGCCACCAGCTTGCTGAACGCGAACTCCTCCTGGAGTGCGGTGACGGTGGCCTTCATGCCGTGCGGGTTGTGCGCGCCGTCGAGCAGGACGGTCGGGGCGTTACGGACCCGCTCCAGCCGGCCCGGGGAACTGGTCGAGGCGAAGCCCTCCCGGACCGCCTCGATGTCCAGCTGACGCTGGGCCCCCGCACCCAGGAAGGCCTCCACGGCGGCGAGCGCCACCGCCGCGTTCTGCGCCTGGTGGGCACCGTGCAGCGGGATGAACACGTCGTCGTACACGCCGCCCAGCCCCTGGAGGGTGAGCACCTGACCGCCGACCGCGACCGCCCGACGCTGCACGCCGAACTCGCCGCCCTCCCGGGCGATGGTGGCCCCGACCTCGGCGCAGCGTTCGAGGAGGGGACGCGCGGCCTCCTCCTCCTGGGCCGCCGCGATCACGGTGGCCCCCGGGTGGATGATGCCGGCCTTGGCCAGCGCGATGTCCTGAATCGTGTCGCCGAGCCACTCGGTGTGGTCCAGCCCGATCGGGGTGATCACACAGACCCCGGCCTGGAGAACATTGGTGGCGTCCTCGGCACCGCCGAGGCCGACCTCGACCACGGCGATGTCGACCGGCGCGTCGGCGAAGGTGGCGAACGCCAACGCCGTGGTCATGTCGAAGTACGTCAGCGGTTCGTCCGACCGCGCGTCGACCAACTCGGCCAGCGGTTTGATCTCCCGGTACACCGCCGCGAACCGCTCCTCACTGACCGGTTCCCCGTCCAGGCTGATCCGCTCCCGGACGGTCTCCAGGTGCGGGCTGGTGTACCGGCCGGTGTGCAGCCCGAACGCCCGCAGCAGCGAGTCGATCATCCGCGCGGTCGAGGTCTTGCCGTTGGTGCCGGTCAGGTGGATCGCGGGGTACGCCCGCTGTGGGCTGCCAAGCAGGTCGAGCAGCGACTCGATCCGGTCCAGCTCGAAGACCATGCGGGTGAAACCGCGGGCGTTCAGCTCGGCTTCGACGGCGGCGAAATCGGTACGGTCGGTCACGAGGGCAGTGTCTCCAGAGCAGCGTCGATCCGGACCAGGTCGGCCTCGGCGGTGGCGAGCCGGTCGCGGATCTTCGCGACCACCGGCTCGGGGGCCTTGCCGATGAAGGCAGGGTTGTCGAGCTTCGCCCGGGCCTGCGCGACCTCCTTCTCGGCCGCCGCGCGGTCCTTCGTCAACCGGGCCCGCTCGGCGGCCACGTCGATCGAGCCCCGGGTGTCCAACGCGACACCGACCGCGCCGGGCATGGCCAGCGTGGCGCTGGCCTGGAAGTCGTCCCCGGCCGGATCCAGCCGGACCAGCGAACGGATCAGCGGCTCGTGGGCCGCGATACCTGCGCCGGACAGCCCGTCCAGGCGGGCAGCCACCCGCTGCGTCGGACGCAACCCCTGGTCGGAACGGAACCGGCGGATCTCGGTGACCACCCGCTGCACACCGACCAGCTCGGCCTCTGCGGCGTCGTCGACCAGCGACCGGTCGGCCACCGGCCAGGCGGCGGCCTGCACCGTCTCGCCGCCGGTCAGCGCGAGCCACAACTCCTCGGTGACGAACGGGATGACCGGGTGCAGCAACCGCAGCAACTGGTCGAGCACGTGCCCGAGCACCCGACGGCTGGCCTCCGCGCGCTCACCGCCCTCGGCGAGCACCGGCTTGCTCAGCTCGACGTACCAGTCGCAGACGTCGTCCCAGGCGAAGTGGTAGAGCAGGTCACACACCTTGGCGAACTCGTACGCCTCGAACTGCTCGTCGACCTCGGCGGTGACGTGCGCCAGCCGGGACAGGATCCACCTGTCAACGGTGGAGAGCTGCTCGACCGGCGGCAGGTCGCCGGTGGTGTGCGCGCCGTTCATCAGGGCGAACCGGGTGGCGTTCCAGAGCTTGTTGCAGAAGTTGCGGGAGCCCTGGCACCACTCCTCGCTGACCGGGACGTCCTGGCCGGGGTTCGCGCCCCGGGCCAGGGTGAACCGGGTGGCGTCGGCGCCGTACCTGTCAATCCAGTCCAGCGGGTCAACCACGTTGCCGAACGACTTCGACATCTTCTTGCCGAACTGGTCGCGCACCATCCCGTGCAGGGCGACCACGTCGAACGGCGGCCGGCCGTCCATCGCGTACAGGCCGAACATCATCATCCGGGCAACCCAGAAGAACAGGATGTCGTACCCGGTGACCAGCACGCTGGTCGGGTAGAACTTCGCCAGGTCCGGGGTCTGCTCGGGCCAGCCCAGGGTGGAGAACGGCCACAGGCCGCTGGAGAACCAGGTGTCC
Organism: Micromonospora sp. NPDC007208; assembly: GCF_042869175.1. NCBI lineage: Bacteria > Bacillati > Actinomycetota > Actinomycetes > Micromonosporales > Micromonosporaceae > Micromonospora > Micromonospora sp. NPDC007208. Next base: position 313,979 of record NZ_JBIAFG010000007.1, read on the forward strand.
AGGACGTCCTCGTCCTGGTGCCAGCCCTCGCCGGTCGGCGGCTCCTCGTCGGGGCCGACGCAGACGATCTCGCCCGCCGGGCCGTACCAGACCGGGATGCGGTGCCCCCACCACAGCTGGCGGGAGATGCACCAGTCGTGCATGTTGTCGACCCAGGCGAAGTAGCGCTTGGCCAGCTCGGCAGGCTCGATGCGGACCCGGCCGTCGCGCACCGCGTCACCCGCGGCCTGGGCCAGCGGGGCGGTGTTGACGAACCACTGCAGCGACAGCCGCGGCTCGACAGTGGTCTTGCAGCGCGAGCAGTGCCCGACCGCGTGCACGTACGGGCGCTTCTCGGCGACGATCCGGCCCTGCTCCCGCAGCGCGGCCACGATCGCGGGCCGCGCCTCGAACCGGTCCAACCCCTCGAACGGGCCGGGCACGGTGATCACGCCGCGCTCGTCCATCACGGTCAGCGCGGGCAGGTCGTGCCGCTGGCCGATCTCGAAGTCGTTCGGGTCGTGGGCCGGCGTCACCTTGACCATGCCGGTGCCGAAGGACGGGTCGACGTGCGCGTCGGCGACGATCGGGATCCGGCGGCCGGTCAACGGCAGCTCGACCTCGGTGCCGATCAGGTGCTGGTAGCGCTCGTCGTCGGGGTGCACCGCCACGGCGGTGTCGCCGAGCATCGTCTCGGCCCGGGTGGTGGCCACCACGACCTCGTCGCTGTAGCGGATCGAGATCAGCTCGCCGTCGTCGTCGGTGTGCTCCACCTCGATGTCGGAGAGCGCCGTGAGGCAACGCGGACACCAGTTGATGATCCGGTTGGCCCGGTAGATCAGGCCGTCGTCGAAGAGCTTCTTGAAGATCGTCTGGACGGCGCGGGTCAGCCCCTGGTCCATGGTGAAGCGCTCGCGGTCCCAGTCGACGGAGTCGCCGAGGCGGCGCATCTGGCCGAGGATGGCGCCACCGGACTCGGCCTTCCACTGCCAGACCCGCTCGACGAACCTCTCCCGGCCGAGATCGTGCCGGGAGAGCCCTTCGGCGGCGAGCTGCCGCTCGACCAGGTTCTGGGTCGCGATACCGGCGTGGTCCATGCCCGGCAGCCACAGCGCCTCGAAGCCCTGCATCCGCTTACGCCGGGTCAACGCGTCCATCAGCGTGTGCTCGAACGCGTGGCCCATGTGCAGCGAGCCGGTGACGTTCGGCGGCGGGATGACGATGGTGAAGGGGGGCTTGTCGCTGTCGGCGGAGGCCCGGAAGTGCCCGCCGGCTACCCACTGCTCGTACCGTCGCTGCTCTACCTCACCGGGCTGATACTGGCCGGCAAGGGTCGGGGCGTCGGGGCGTCGGGCATCCAGTCTCTCGGTCACCGGACAAGTCTACGGAGGGCTTCCGCAGACCTGACGTGCGCCACCTGCCGTTCGCGTACGGTGTCGGCTATGTCCGACGCACATCTCACCGAGCGGTCGCGCGACGGCGGCCGCGAGCCGGTCGAGCTGACCGAAGAGCCGATCCAGCTGAGCACCCGGGACTCCGGAGGCGACCCCGACGAGCGGTCCGGCGGCTGGTCACGCCGCCGCAAGATCGGCTGGACGGCCGCACTCGTGGTCGGCCTCGCCGGCGCCGCGGTGCTCGGTGTCGGTGGGTTGCGGGTGGCGCAGCAGAAGGACACCCAACTGACCTCACCCGATCAGGTGGCGGGTCTGACCCGCGACGACAGTGAGCGGGCGAAGAGCACGGCCGACTACCTGCGCAGCGGCCTGGCCGCGAACATCGAACTGGACCGCAGTTTCGGCACGGTCTACCGCGACCCGGCCGACGACAAGCGCTCGGTCCTCATCTTCGGGGGCACCACCCTGCTGTGGCAGCCGGAACGGGACCTGGACAGCCTCTTCCGCCTCATGTCGGACGAGACCGGCGCGGTGAACGGCCTGCGCGAGCTGCCTGCGGGCGGCCTCGGCGGAGTTCTGAAGTGCGGCAGCACCAGCGGCGAGGGCGGGGACTTCGCGGTGTGCGGCTGGGCCGACCACGGCAGCGTGGTCATGGCGATGTTCCCGGGCCGGTCGGTCAGCGACGCCGGCGGCCTGCTGCGCAGCCTCCGCGACGGCATGCAGACCCGAGACTGACCAAGCACCGCATCCGCGCCCTCCCCCGTCCCGCTGCCCGCGGCCGTAGGCCGCGGTCGCAGGCGCCAAGGTCACGCAACATCCTGGTTGTAGTGGTATCAGCCCGCCGGGCAGGCCACTACATCCTGGTTCGAGCGTGACCTTGACCGATTCCAAAACCCAAACCCAGCCCCGGCGCGGTCCGGCCCGCCGGAATGGACACACGGACATTCGTCAGCGCGGCGGTCGCACCCAGTTTTGTTAGGGGAATGCAGAAAAGGCCACCCCGTTGGGGGTGGCCTTTTCTGGAAGATTGTCCGGCGGCGTCCTACTCTCCCACACCCTCACGAGTGCAGTACCATCGGCGCTGGAGGGCTTAGCTTCCGGGTTCGGAATGTAACCGGGCGTTTCCCCTCCGCCATGACCGCCGTAACTCTATGAACATATCAAACAACCCCGGCACAACACTCACGGGTGTTCGCTTGTTCAGAGTTGCACAGTGGACGCGTAGCAGCTTAGTAGTCAAGTCCTCGGCCTATTAGTACCGGTCAACTGAACCCGTT
>NZ_JBIAFG010000008.1:0-284968 GCF_042869175.1 Micromonospora sp. NPDC007208
CAACCGACCCCGCCGTATCCTCGCCTACAAGAAACCCAAAGAAGTCTTCGCCGAGCTGCTGACCAGCCAGATTGCTTCCACCAGCTGAGCACGGGGCTGCCTCCGGGCAACAGGATGCGGCAACGACCCTGATGTTGTGCGGATCATCGCCCCGGCCGCGTCAGCAGGGTGGGTTGGCGGCCGCACACATCCGGGCTGCCGCCGCCACTGCGAGCTGGACGAGTTCGGCCTCGGTGCCGTCGTCGCCGAGGCGGAGCACCGAGACGGTATCGCCGACCCGGACGACCGCCAGCAGGATCGGCGACGGCGCGTCGCCGAGCGGCTGCCCGGTCTCCAGGTCCCGGGTGACGGTGAGCGAGTCCCGCAGGATGGCGGCGTCGTCACCGGCGAAGCTCCGCCGCACCACCGACCACCGGTGCAGTGCTTCCCCCGTGCGGGTCCCTTTTGCAGTCATGATCGGCCCGACGCTCAGCCATTCGGCACACGGAGCGACCAGGTCGTCCAAACTGGCGAAGACCTGCGTGGCCGCCTCGGGCGTCAGGCGGAAGAGATCCTGCGTGACCAGCACGTGCTTGTCCACCTGGACGCGCGGAGGGTGCTCCCGCAGCAGGGTCTGCGAGCGGGACCAACGCGAGATTTGCCAGCCCTCCGGCAGCGCCTGGCTCGTGCGGCAGTAACCGAGCATGTCCGCCAGCCGGACCGGCTCGCCCAGCCCCGACTCGCTGAGCTGCACGCCGACCGGCTGCGCCAGGTCGGCCGGTTGCAGCAGCGCGTCGGTGCTGATCTCGCCCCGGGTCGGCGAGGCGGAGGCGGCCGGCAGAGCCGGTGACGGGGACTTCCCCGGAGCGGCGACCGCCGCGGCGGACACCCCGGCGAGGGCCAGCACGACGGTGGCCACCACGATCTTGCGCTGGCTGCGGCGACGGCCCCGGGAGCGGATCTCCTCCGGGGCGAGCCAGCGCACGTCCCGCAGGTCCCGCTGGATCTGTTCGACGAACGTCGGGTCGTCACGCATCGGTTGCCTCCTCCAGGTCAGAGACGGCGAGCAGACCGGCGAGCGCGGCACGCCCCCGGGAGAGTCGAGCCTTGACCGTGCCCACCGGGGCTGCGGTCTCCCGCGCCACGTCGGCGACCGGCATGCCCATCAGGTAGTACAGGGCGATCGCGACGCGTTGTTCCTCGGGCAGTAGACGCAGCGCGGCGACCACCTCGACGGTGTCGGTGCCCGGCCCGGGAACCGTTTCGGTCACACCGTGCCGCAGGTACGCGCGGGCCCGGCTCCGCAGACTGCGCCACCGGCTGACCGCGATCCGGCTGGCCACCACCCGCAGCCACGCCTCCGGGTCGTCGTACCCGCTCACCGTCGACCAGCGCTGCCACGCCCGGATGTACGCCTCCTGCACGGCGTCCTGCGCCTCGCCCCGATCGCCGGTGAGGGCGTAGACGAACCCGAGGAGTCGTTGCCGACTCCCCCGGTAGAACTCGTCGAACCCGTCGACGTCCGGCACCCCGCTACCTCCCCGTGTCGGTCGCTGGGAACACGCACCGGGCGGGGTCGTCGGTTGCCCCGGTCAGGGGATCATCTTCTCCAACTCGGTGAGCGGGAACGCGCCGGCCGCGATCCGCTCCCGGACCGCCCGGCGTACGGCCCGCTGCACGGCGACGTTGACCGGCGTCGGTACGCCGTGCAACCGGCCCAGCAGCGCGATCTCGCCGTTGAGGTGGTCCACCTCGGTCGAGCCGGTGCCCCGGGCCAGGCTCTGCCAGGTGGAGCCGCCTGAGCGGGCCTCGCCGTCGACCGGGCGCTGCCCGACCAGGTCGCCGCGTTCGGCCTTCTCCTCCTCCGGCGAGGTGTGCGCGATGCCGGCGGCGGCGAGCGCGGCGACGCCCTCGGCGCGTACCCGCTCGACCAGCGCGTCCGGGATGTCCTGGCCGAGCAGCGCCTGTAGGCCGTTACCGAGGTTGCTGAGCAGCTTGCCGTACTTCCAGCGCAGCACGTCGGCGCGGACCGGGGCGACGAAGCCGGCGGCGGTCAGGTCGGCGGCGATCGCCCGGTCCGTGTCGTCGGCGCCGCCGGGGTACCGCCCGATGTGGAGCATCCCGGGATGCGGGTACCCGTTCGCGACCACCACGCCCGGGTCCAGGTGCGTGGCCGGCAGCCAGACGCAGACCGGGTGTACGTCGGCGAAGAGCCGCAGCGCGGCCCGCTCGTTGGCCACCCCGTTCTGCGCGGTCACCAGCGGCAGGCGTTCGCCCGCCGTGCCGCCGCCGACCACCGGCGCGTCCACCCAGGCGGCCAACGCGCCGGCGGTGTCCTGCGACTTCACGGTGAGGACCAGCACGGTGTCCGCTGGCAGCGGCTGGTCACCGGGCCGGTCCACCGCCGCGAGCCGGGCGGTGACCGCGCCGTCGGGCTGCCGCAGAGTCAGACCCCGCGCGCGGATCGCGTCCAGGTGGGCACCGCGGGCCACCACTGTCACGTCCCGGTCGGCCTGGGCCAGCCGTACGCCGATGGTCCCGCCAACCGCACCAGCCCCGATGATCAGGTATCGCATGACCTCATCCTGCCCGACCGCGCCGTGCCGCCGTGGTCCGAGCCGCCACCCCTCCCGCCGTCGATCATGGAGTTGTGGTGCCTGGCTGCGGGGGTATTGCGGTTTCTGCGGCCCACCACAACTCCTTGATCGACGCGGACGGAGGCGGGGTTAGCCGGTCAGGCCGGCGTTGGTGAGGATCGGGCCGGCGAGCAGGAGCGCGCCGGCGATCAGCGCCGCCAGGTTGACGAGGGCGAAGACGCCCACCCAGAAGAGCGGCGGGAACGGGGTGAGCCCGGCGAGTTGGTCGGCGTCGGAGGCGGGCATCCGGCCCCGGGAACGCAGCCGTTGCAGCTCGACCACCGGCCGCACCCCACCGAGCAGAAGAAACCACACCCCGGTGTACGCGAACGCGGCCTGGACCTGCGGCGTCGCGTACCACGAGACGGCGAACACCAGCGCGCCGGTGACCAGCAACGACACCACGCCGAAGGCGTTGCGGATCATGACGAGCATGGCCAGCAGCAGCGCCACGGCCACCCACAGCAGCAGGGTGATCCGGTTTCCGCCGAGCAGCCAGGCGCCGGCCAGCCCGACCAGCGGCGGGGCGACGTATCCGGCGAGCAGAGTGAGGATCATGCCCGGCCCGGTGGGGCGGCCGGCGGAGAGCGTCAGCCCGGACGTGTCCGAGTGCAGCCGGATGCCACGCAACTTGCGGCCGGTGAGCAGGGCGACCAGGGCGTGCCCACCCTCGTGCGCGATGGTGATGGCGTTACGGGCGATCCGCCACGGCAGCCGGGTGGAGACCACCACCAGCGCGACGGCCCCGGTGATCAGCACCAGCAGCGCGGGCGGGTCCGGCTGCGCGCCGAACAGCGTGTCCCACAGGTCGCCCAGCCCGTCGATCGACATCATGGGGCGCGAGCCTACCGGCGGCGTTCCGTGTCGCTCCGGAGGCACCGGCTCGTATCCTGTGAAACTGATCGGGTGGCGAGGGAAGCGGGAGGTGAGCGCGGATGAGTGCGGAACCCCTGGGACACCACGTCGGGCTCTGGACCGAGGCCGACTACTTCGCCCTGGGTGAGACCCCGGACCGGATCGAGCTGCTCGACGGGAGCCTGATCGTGAGCCCTGCCCCGAGCAAGCGGCACCAGTTGGTGTCGTGGGAACTCGTCTACAGCCTGCGTCGAGCGATCCGACCACAACCCCTCCTCGTCTTCGAGGCGGTCAACGTCCGGCTCGGGGTGGATCGGATCGTCATCCCCGATGTGGTCGTCGCGGACACCGACGACGAGGGCACGGCGGTAGAGGCCGCCGAAGTGGTGCTCGTCTGCGAGATCGTCTCGCCCGGGAACGCCGCTGCCGACCGGCTGGTCAAGATGCAGCTCTACGCCATTGCGCGGATCCCCTGGTACCTGCTGGTCGAGCAGGACGGGGACGGTCACTCGTTGCGGCTGTTCCGGCTGGACGGTGAGCACTACGTCGAGGACCAGGTGGCCAAGCCCGGCGAGACGCTGACCGTCGTCGAGCCGTTCCGCTGGCAGCTCGACCCGGCCACGCTCCGCTGATCCGTCCTGCCCCGACCATCGGGCCTTCGCATCCCGTCAATGAAGCTTTTCTCCGGTCGGCCTTGTGATCTAGGGCACTTAACTCCAATGATGGGTGTCGATAGAGCGACGTCCTTGGAGGCACTCATGGCCCGTACCCGATCATCGCTGCGCCGCGCGCTCGCGGCCGGCCTCACCGTCCTCGCCACCGCGGCGGCGGCCCTGGTCGCGACCGCCGGACCGGCGACCGCCGCCACCACAGCCGGTGTCGACGTGTCCCGTTACCAGGGCACCATCAACTGGACCAGCGTCCGCAACGCGGGCATCGAGTTCGCCTTCATCAAGGCGACCGAGGGCACCAGCTACAAGGACCCGAACTTCAACGCCAACTACGTCAACGCGTACAACGCCGGGGTGATCCGCGGGGCGTACCACTTCGCCCGGCCGAACATCTCCGCCGGCTCCACCCAGGCCAACTACCTGGCGTCCAACGGTGGGGCCTGGTCCGCGGACAGCCGTACCCTGCCGGCCGCGCTGGACATCGAGGGCAACCCGTACGCCGGTGGCTACTGCTACGGGCTCAGCACCACCGGGATGCGCAACTGGGTGCAGGACTTCCTGAACACCTACCGCTCCCGCACCGGCCGGTACGCGGTCATCTACACCACCACGAGCTGGTGGAACCAGTGCACCGGCAGTTGGACCGGCCCGTGGGCGAACCACCCGCTCTGGCTGGCCCGCTGGTCGAGCACGCCCGGCGCCCTGCCGGCCGGCGCATCGGTGTGGAGCTTCTGGCAGTACACCAGCACCGGCGCGGTCTCCGGGATCAGCGGCAACGTGGACCGCAACTACTGGAACGGCGACCGGAGCCGCCTGATCGCGTTGGCCAACAACACCTGACCGGGCCGTTGGCGGCAGCGGGATCGACGGTCACCACACGGTCGACAATCGGTCCGGCTGCCGCCACACCACCGGGTACGGGTCAGGCCCGCCGCCGGCTCAGGACCGGCACCACAGCATCCTCACGAGCCAGCGCGCCCCTGCGGGTCAACCGCCAGGCAGCCACGCCAAAGCCGGCAACGATCACGACGCCGAGCAGTGCGACGAGCACCGAAACCCCGGCGCTGACCAGCAGCAGGATCGCGTCGCCGAGCGCCACGAGCATCCACAGTGCCAGCCGGGGCCGAGTGTCCCTCCGTCGGTAACCCATGTCGTGCCTCCTTCCGTCGTCGACTGTCAATTACCCACGACGACGGAAGGTCATGCGAATGAGTTTCAGTCCTGACGGTCGGGCACGAAACCCTTGGCGATCCGGTCGAAGTTCGGCAGGTTGGCCTGCCAGTCCTTCTGGGCGATCTCCCACCGCAGGGCGTAGCCGCGGTTCTTGGCCGTCACGAACCCGCGGTTACGGACGTGGATCCGCTGCCCGTCCCGGGTCTCCAGCCACTCCCAGTCTCCGCAGGTCTTCCAAAAGTCGCAGCCCACGATGTTGAGGTACTGGTAGTTGTTGACGAGCCGCTTGCGGTTCGGCTCCTGCTCCCGCCAGTCGGCGACCGCGTCCTTCGCCGGGGTGTTGGTCCACTGCACGAGCAGCTCACCCGGCCCGTTGGACTCGTTGAAGACGACCGTGAAGCTGTCGACCTGGCTACGCACCCACCCGTCGGGGATCGGCAGGGTGAAGCCGGCCGGGTCCCGGTGCAGCTTCCAGCCCGCCGGCAGCGCGTTCGGGTCGACCGAGGGGGTGGCCGAGGCCGACGGGCTGGGCGCACCGCTGGTGGGCGCCGGTGGCGCGGCAGCGGAGGTCGGCGCGGCCCCCGAGGTCGCCGCAGCACTGGTCGGGCCGGCCTGCGGACTCCTGTCGTCGTCCTTGGTCAGCATCGGCACGACCACCACGAGGCCGATCAGCAACAGGGCGACAACGGCACCGATCAGCAGGTTACGTCGGGTGTTGTTCGGCTTCGTGCCATCCGGGGGCAGCACCGCCGCGCGACCGGCCGGACTCACCGGCGGCATGAGCGACGTCGGCGTGGTCGGCTTGCGCTGCTCCGGAGCCACCGGCGGGCCATCGACGACCGTCGGCTCGTCGTCGCCGTTCGTCGTACCGTCGCCGCTCGTGTCGGGCGCGGCCGTGACCTTCGCGGTCGGCTCGGCATCGGACGGGTCGGCCTCGGACGGCGCCGGGCGGTCGATCGCCGTGCTCGGCTCGGCCGGCGCCGCTGCGGTCGGGTCGGCTGGCACCACCGCGGTCGGGTCGGCGACCGCACCGGAGGAGACGACGGCCGTCGGCGTGGCATCAGCGGCGGGCGTCGCGGCGGCAGCAGAGGTGGCGGTGGGCGTCGCGGCGGCGGCCGGCGGCGGCGACACCGGCCGGTCGACAGTCTCGGCCGGTCGCGGGGCCGGCACCACCGGCAGGCGCGGCTCGCGCGGACCGTTCGGCCCAGGCCGGCGTACGCCATCGAGCAGTGAGATGCCACGCGACCGCTTGCCGGCGGCGCGGCGCAGCAGGCGCTCCGCCACCTCGGCGGTGATCCGCTCGTTCGGGTCCTTGCGCAGCAGCCCATTGAGCACAGCCTTGAGCGGACCGGCGTTCTTCGGCGGCGGAATCGGCTCGGTCGCCAACGCCGCCAGGGTGCCGATCGCCGACGGCCGGGCGTACGGCGACTTACCCTCGACCGCCGCGTAGAGCGTCGCGCCCAGCGACCACAGGTCGGCCTCCGGCCCGGCGGTGCCGTCCCGTGCCCGCTCCGGGGAGATGTACGCAGGTGAGCCGAGCACCATGCCGGTGCGGGTCACGTTGGGGTCGCCCGGGATCGTGGCGAGACCGAAATCGGTCAGCACCACCCGACCATCGTCGCCGAGCAACACGTTGCCGGGCTTCACGTCGCGGTGCATGACGCCCGCCTTGTGCGCGGCGGTGAGCGCACCCAGCACACCAAGGCCGATCTCCACCGTGCGGGCCACCGAGACGGGGCCGTCCTCGGCGAGAGTGTCCTGCAAGGACTTCGACGCCACGTACTCCATGACGATCCACGGATCGCCGTCGGTGCGCAGCACGTCGAAGATGCGGACGACGTTGGCGTGGTTGAGCCGGGCGATGGCCCGCGCCTCCCGCAACGAGCGCTCGCGCATCTCGCGGCGCTCCTCATCGGTGAGACCGGGCGGCGGCACCAACTCCTTGATGGCGACGTCCCGGTGCAGCACCTCGTCGCGCGCCTTCCACACCCGGCCCATGCCGCCCTGGCCGAGCGGCGAAAGAAGCCGGTATCGGTCAGCGACGAGTTGGGGAAGCGCGTTCGACATCGGTGAGACGGTACCCGGACCCGCTGACGCTCACACCGCCGGCACGCCACTGTGCGCTTCGCGTAACTTCGCGCCGCGTACCCTGGCGGCATGTCTGCCGAAGAGCCGCTGTTCCGGGTCGTCCGCGGCGTGCCCACCGCCGAGGAGTTGGCCGCTCTGGTGGGGGCGATCCTCGTCCGGACCCGTCCGACCGTCGCCCCCGCGCCGGCAACCGCGTCCGCCTGGGCGCGCAGCGGTCGACCGGGTGGCTCCAGTGGGTGGCGCGCCGCCGGCCTGCCCCGTTGACCCGACCCGCCGTACGGGGGCTGTCAGGGGGGCGTTGAGCCGTTAACCTCACTCAGGGAAACGGTGCCGTTACGGGTAGGGAGGATCCATGATCCCCGAAGAGGACCGGCCAGCACCCTGGCTACGCGGTTACGGCGGCATCGAAGCCGACATCAGCCAGCTCAGAGAGTTCGCCGACCGGCTCGCCGCCGAGGTCGAGAGCAACTACGCGCCGCACCTGTCGTACATCGCCGAAGACATGTCCGCGAAGCTGCCCAACCCGTGCGACGCCTTCATCGAGCTGGTCACCTTCCTGCACGCGCACCACGAGACGCAGCAGGCCACCGCCGACATGGTGTACGCCGTCCGAGGCGCCACCGGCCACCTCGCCGCCGCCGCCGACCAGGTCGCCACCCACTACGCCGACAGCGACGCCTTCACCGCCGCCCGAGTGGTGGACGTGCAACGAGCCCTCGCCAACCCGGCCAGCGTCCTCCCTGGCGGCCCCACGCCGACACTGACCGACCCGACCAGCCCCGACGCCGAAGGGCCGGTGGTGCTGCCGTGATCGAACGGGGCGCCGGCCGCACCTCCGGCCTCACCGACTGGCACCTCATGGACGTCAACAGCATGTGGGCCTGCCTCCAGGACCACGACACCGCCAACCACTGGAAGCAGGTCGCCGGCTGGCGCAAGGTCTGCGACCTGGCGCAAACCCACCTCGGCCGCCTCCAGCAGTACCGACGCGGCCTCGCCGAGGCATGGCCCCCCGAAACCAGCGCCGCCTCCCGCACGTACCTCGCCGAACTCGACGAACTCATCGACAAGGTGCAGCGCACCCACGACGCCGCCGCCGCGAACTACACCGCACTCTCCGCCGCAACCCAGGCCATCGGCACCACCCGCGCCGCACTCCGCAAGATCTACGAGGAGTACGCGACCAAGTTCCAACAGAAGCAGGCGTACGAGTCGATGGCCGCCGACCCGAAAGCGGTGATGGGCAACCGAGTCACCGAGCCGCCGGTTGCTGACGGGGAACTCGAACGGCTCAACGTGCAGGCCCGATCCATGATGTTCAGCTTGAGCGGCGAACTCCAACAAGCCCAAGCAACCCTCCAAAAACCACCCCCGCCACCTCGTCGACCAGGCCATCAGCCGAATGATCCTGACGTTTATGACACGAGCGCACAGAGTCCGGTCATTTCCCCGGTCGTCGCAGTGCCAATATCGCCAACAACCCCGCCATCGCAGACTCCGAAAACATCTACTGCAGGCCCTACGCCTGCCGTGACTGCCCCGAGCGTAGGGCCGGTACTGGGTGGAGTGGGTGCGGCCTTAACGCCGGGCACGCCAAACCCAAGTCCCGCCGGACTGGCGAGCCCTCCGCTAGCCTCCCCCGGCGCTCCCATAAGCCCGCCACCCGGCATCTCAATGCGGCCTGTTGGCGAGCTGGCCCCCCATGCACCATCAGGGTCAATCGGCAGGCAAAAGGCTGGGGTCGAAGGCCCTACCCATCGATCAACGTCCCCGGTTCCGAATAGAGCCATGCCACCGGGAGGCATCATCGGAGGTCCACCGGCAATCGGTTTGGGCCAGCCCGGGTCAGGACCGAACTCGCCCCGCCGCGTCAACCCGATCGGCGGTGTGATTGGGGGCGGAGGCGCGGGCACAGCACCTAGTGGAGGAGCTGGTTCTCGACCCGGCGCAGGTCGCAGCCTTCCAGCGGCACAGAGCATCCCACCGATTGGCGGTGGCCCCGGCCTGACGAGTCCCGGTTATATGCAGCCAAACCCCGCGCGGCCGAGCGCCCGCAGACAGACTGATAACAGTTCGCCCCACTGGGACCCCGACAACCCGTGGGAGACCGAAAAGGGAGTGACTCCGGTAGTCCGGCCACCCGACGACGAAGGACCCATCGATCCAGGCCCGGCTATCGGCTTCGCCCGGTAATGCTATTCATTACCCGAGCCGTTCTAGTCTCGATAGTCGTGCCAATCGCGGCCCTTGGGACGGCCCCGGAGGGCCGGCCGATTTCGATACACGGCGCCCCAAAGCCGGGCCAAGTCGAGCGCATTCGCGAGGACCAGTGGCACCTTCGCTTCCTGAATGCCTCCCGAGCACAGACGATCAGCCAGGGCGAGGGCGTCACTGTCGCGGTTCCGGACACTGGCGTCGATCCTCATCCTGACCTCAGGAACAATTTACTCAAGGGCACAGACACCGTAGCGGGTGGCTCGGGAGATGGTCAGCAGGACCTGAACAGCCATGGGACGAGCATGGCGGGGTTGATTGCGGCACACGGCAGGGGCACAAGTTCGGGTGCGCTCGGCATTGCACCTAAGGCCAAAATTCTCCCAATAAGGGCGGCTGGTGCAGACAATTTCGGCGAAGCCGATGATCTCGCCGCAGCCGTTGAATACGCGATAGCCAGCAATGCTCAAGTCATTAGCATCTCGAGCGGAGGCGCCTCGACACCGCGACTCGTCCGAGCGATCAAGTCCGCACTCGCAGCCAACATCACAGTTGTGGCATCGGTCGGTAATTCACCCCACAGCCCGACTGCATATCCGGCCAGCGAAGAGGGTGTTATCGCGGTTGGGGGTGTCGATCGCGCTGGACAACACGCTGCTATCTCGGTAACCGGACCGAAGATAGATGTGGTCGCTCCTGCGGTTGACATCTACAGCACCAGCTACGGCGGGAAATACTCGAAAGGGACTGGCACGTCGAGCGCGACGGCCATCGTGGCGGGTGCGGCTGCTTTGATCAGGTCCAAGTACCCATACCTGCCGGCCCGGGAGGTGGCGCACCGGCTCACGGCTACCGCCGTCGACAAAGGCGCTCCTGGGCGTGACGACGAGTACGGCTACGGGGTGATCGATCTTGTGGCGGCGCTGACGGCAGACGTACCGCCGCTGGGTTTTGAATCGGTGAGCGCCCCGGCCGGTGCTGGCCCGACCACGACGGCTGGCGCTCAACCGGGTGATGAGAGTGATGGCGCGACCGCGCGCGGCCTGGCCACCCTTGGGGTGCTCGTCGCTGCCGGGGTCGGGTGGGCCGTGATAGCGCGGCGACGCCGGCGCGGTGATGATCCGCCGCCCAGAATCAGTCGCTGATCGATCAACGAAGCGTGATCCACTCGCGTTCCAGGAAACCGCGGTGTCCGGGGCGAGGGGATACCGCGTGTTCCTGAAAGGCGAGTGGATCAAGGGCCCGGCAGACCGGGCAGACCGGCCACCCGACCAAACCGACCGTTCGACCGGCCGGGGCGGCGGGGGCTGGGCGGGGTGGCGGTGTTGGTGCAGGGGTGGGCGGTAACGTCGGGCTCGTGTCTGAGACCTTGCCGCTCCGCCTCGTGCTCGCCTCGGCGAGCCCTGCCCGTCGTAAGTTGCTCCAGGCTGCCGGCGTCGAGCCGGAAGTGCTGGTCAGCGGGGTGGACGAGTCCCTGGTGGTGACCGAGCGGGCCGAGGAGTTGTGTCTGGAGCTGGCTCGTCTGAAGGCGCAGGCGGTGTTGACCCGGCTGAACCCGACCTCCGAGCAGCGGACGTTGGTGATCGGCTGCGACTCGGTGCTCGCCTTCGACGGCGAGATCCTCGGCAAGCCGGCGGATGCGGCCGACGCGACCCGGCGGTGGCTGCGGATGCGGGGGCGCAGCGGCGTTCTGCACAGCGGGCACTGCCTCGTCGATGTTGCCGCGGGGCGGCGTGCGGAGGCGGTGGCGTCGACCACGGTCCACTTCGCTGACATCAGTGACGACGAGATCGCCGCGTACGTGGCCACGGGTGAGCCGCTGGCGGTGGCGGGCGCGTTCACGATCGACGGTTTGGGTGGGCCGTTCGTGGAGCGGATCGAGGGTGACCCGGGGACGGTGGTCGGGCTGTCGATGCCGCTGCTGCGCCGGCTCCTCGCCGAGTTGGATCTGCGGATCACCGACCTGTGGACGACTGTCGCGCCGGGCGGCCAAACGGTCGAGCCGCTCGGTAACGTCCGGTCATGACCACCAAGTCGATCCCGCTCACCAACGAGCTGCACGCCTATCTGATCGCACACGGCTCCCCGCCGGACGAGATCATCCGTGACCTGGCCGAGGAAACCCGGTCGGTGCTGCCGGAGCACGCCACCATGCAGGTGGCGCCGGAGCAGGCCGCGTTCCTGACGTTCCTCACCCGGCTGCTCGGCGTACGGCAGGCCGTCGAGGTCGGCACGTTCACCGGGCTCTCGTCGCTGGCGATCGCCCGCGGGTTGCCCGAGGGTGGGCGACTGACCTGCTTCGACATCTCCGAGGAGTTCACCGGCATCGCCCGGCGCTACTGGGCGAGGGCCGGCGTGCAGGATTCGATCGACCTGCGCATCGGCCCGGCCGCGGACGGGCTGCGGGAGTTGCCGCACGAGCGGCACCTGGACTTCGCGTTCATCGACGCGGACAAGACCGGCTACCCCATCTACTGGGCGGAGTTGGTGCCCCGGATGCGTCCGGGTGGGGTGATCGCCGTCGACAACGTGTTGCGGGGCGGGCGGGTCATCGCCCCGCAGGACGCCGGTGACCGGGCCATCGCCGCGTTCAACGACGAGGTCCTCGCCGACGTACGGGTGGACCCGGTGATGCTGCCGATCGCGGACGGCCTGACCCTCGCCCGGGTCCGCTGACCGCCGACAACCATTGGACACGGAGATTGGGGTGTCCCCACCAGGGGACACCCCAATACCAAAGAGCAGCGAAAGCCAGCGTCAGCGGACGCTGCGGGCGAACTGGCGGGCGGCCCAGTAGACGCCCAGCGCCGCGAGGACCGCGGTGATGCTGAGGCCCTGCCAGACCTTGTCGCTGCCCAGGTCACCGGCGAACAGCGCCCGGGTGCCGTCGACCGCCCAGGAGAACGGGTTCCAGTTGGCGATGCCCTGCAACCAGCCGGGGGCGAAGGTCAGCGGCAGCAGGATGCCGGAGAGCAGCAGCACCGGCTGCGCCACGGTGTTCATCAGCGGGGCCAGCGCGTCCTCGCTCTTGACCTTGAGGGCGACGCCGTAGGAGACGGCCGAGGTCATGAGGGCGATCAGGGCGAGCATCAGGTACGCCAGCAGCAGGTCCCCGATGAACACCCGTAGGTCGAAGATGAGCGCCAAGAGCGTGATGATGACGGCCTGCACCAGGAGCGAGACCACGTCGCGCAGCGAGCGGCCGAGCAGCAGGGCAAGCCGGCTGATCGGGGTGACCCGGGAGCGTTCGATGACGCCGGCTCGCAGCTCGGCGATCAGCCCGAAGCCCTGGAACAGGCCACCGAAGATGGCCAACAGCACCAGCAGACCCGGTACGAAGATCTTGTAGGCGGCGGCCTGGGTGGGCGCGTTCAGTGCGGGCTTGAGCAGCGGGGCGAAGAGCAGCAGGTACATGACCGGCTGGAACACGCCGACGAAGACCCAGACCGGGTTGCGCAGCAGGAGTTGGATCTGGCGCTGAAAGATCAGCCACGTGTCGCGGGCGAATTTCATGAGAGTCGTCTCCGGTGGTCAGGACTCGCGCAGCGAGCGGCCGGTCTTGGTGAGGAAGACGTCGTCCAGGCTGGGTCGGTGCAGCTCGATCGAGCGCAGCTCCAGCCCGGCGTGGTCGAGTCGGCGCAGCACCTGCGGGATGGCGGTGGCGCCCTCGTCGACGTAGAGGCGCAGGCCGCCCTCGTCGACCGTCTCCAGCTTGTTGACGTACGGCTCGCCGTCGAGCGTCTGGGCGGCCTGCGGGGTGGCGGCCAGGTCGAGACCGACAAGCACCACGTCCCCGGAGATCTCCCGCTTGAGCTCGGTCGGCGTGCCCTCGGCCACCACCTCTCCGTTGTCCATGATCGCGATGCGGTCGCAGAGCGCGTCGGCCTCGTCCAGGTAGTGCGTGGTGATGAAGACGGTCATCCCGTCGCCGCGTAGCCGCCGGATCTCGTCCCACATGTGGGCCCGACTCTGCGGGTCGAGGCCGGTGGTCGGCTCGTCCAGGAAGACGATCTTCGGCTCGTGGATGATGCCGAGGGCGATCTCCACCCGGCGGCGCTGGCCGCCGGAGTAGGTCTTGCACTTGCGGTCGGCGTACTCGGTGAGCTGGAAGGCATCCAGGGCTTGGGCGGCGCGCCGCTGCGCGTCGGCCTTGCTGATGCCGTACATCCGGGCGTGCAGCACCAACTCCTCGCGGGCGGTGGACTCGTCCCAGGTGCTGCCGCCCTGCGGGACGTACCCGATGCGGCGGCGCACCTCGGCCGGGTCCTTGCGCAGGTCGGCGCCCGCGATGGTGGCCTCGCCGCCGTCCGGCTCGATCAGCGTGGCGAGCATCCGCAGCGTGGTGGTCTTGCCGGCGCCGTTCGGGCCGAGGAAGCCGAAGATCTCGCCCTTGGCAACGTCAAGGTCGACGCCCCGCACGGCGTCCACCGTCTTCGTCTCTCGACCCGCGCGGGAGCGGAACGACTTCCGCAGCCCCCTGGTCTCGATCATTTCTGCTCCTGGTCGTTCGGGCCGGTCGGGCCGGCCGTCGAGTGGGCGGACGCCGGACGGCGCACTCCCCCGCTGTGCCGCCAGCAGGCTAACGCGATATAGCTTTTTTAGTCAACGTTGATTATTCCGCGTCGGCGTCGGACGGCTCCACGCCGTCCCTCCACCCCGACCAACCCTGCGCTTCATCCAGCTCAGCAGGCAGGTACGACACTCCGGAATCGATCCGCTCCGCGATCCGCTCGCACCAGCTCATCTCCGCTTCCGCTCGCGCCGACCACAGCTCGAACATCCAGCCCACGTGCGCCGGCTTGCGGTTGCGCACCCAGTCCGACTCCAGCGAGGCGCGCATCGACTCGACGCCGGCGCGCAGCAGGTTGGCCCGGTTACGGAGGGCGGCGGCCGCCTCGGCGCGCGGCATGGCCGGCAGGAAGGAGAAGGCCGCCACGAACGGGTCGGCGGGCTCGCTGATGGTCCACCAGGAGTTGCGCAGCAGCGTCTCGAACTCGTCCTCCCCCTTGACCGTCACCTCGTACGTGGTGCGCGCCGGACGGGCGCCGACCTGCTCGGTCGCGACGGCGCGGAGCAGCCCTTCCTCGGTGAGCTTGCGCAGGGCGTGATAGATCGATCCAGGCTGTATGTTCGCCCACTTGTCGGCGCTCCAGCTCAGCAGCTCGCGGCGCACGTCGTAGCCGTGCACAGGCTGCATCCACCGCACCAGACCGAGAATCATCATCCGAGTCGAAGACACCCGACAAGCGTAATAGCCAAGTTTGACTAAACCGTGGTGGGTGCAGTGCGGCATCCCACACTGAGCGATCGTTAGGGCCGCCGTGGGCGGCCGATACACTCCCCGTCAGTAACCTGCCCGGGAGGAGCCACGAAGGTGCGCAAGGTACTCATCGCCAACCGCGGCGAGATCGCCGTCCGGGTGATCCGCGCGTGCCGCGACGCCGGCCTGGGCAGCGTCGCCGTGTACGCGGACTCCGACCGCGACGCCCTGCACGCCACCCTCGCGGACGAGGCGTACGCGCTCGGCGGGGACAGCGCGACCGAGACCTACCTGCGCATCGACAAGCTGCTCGACGTCGCCGCTCGGGCCGGCGCCGACGCCGTACACCCGGGTTATGGCTTCCTCAGTGAGAACGGCGACTTCGCCCAGGCCGTCATCGACGCCGGGCTGACCTGGATCGGCCCCACCCCGCAGGCGATCCGCGACCTGGGCGACAAGGTCACCGCCCGGCACATCGCCCAGCGGGCTGGCGCACCGCTGGTCCCCGGCACCCCGGACCCGGTGGCCAGCCCGGACGAGGTGATGGCGTTCGCCGTCGACCACGGCCTGCCGGTCGCCATCAAGGCCGCTTTCGGTGGCGGTGGGCGCGGCCTCAAGGTCGCCCGCACTATGGAGGAGATCCCCCAGCTCTTCGAGTCGGCCACCCGCGAGGCGGTCGCGGCGTTCGGTCGGGGCGAGTGCTTCGTCGAGCGGTACCTCGACCAGCCCCGGCACGTCGAGGCGCAGGTCCTCGCCGACCAGCACGGAAACGTGATCGTGGTGGGCACCCGGGACTGCTCGTTGCAGCGACGCCACCAGAAGCTCGTCGAGGAGGCGCCCGCGCCGTTCCTCACCGACGCCCAGCGTGCCCAGATCCACGACAGCGCCAAGGCGATCTGCCGGGAGGCCGGCTACCACGGTGCCGGCACTGTGGAATACCTGGTCGGCAAGGACGGCACCATCTCCTTCCTGGAGGTCAACACCCGGCTCCAGGTCGAGCACCCGGTCACCGAGGAGACCGCCGGCATCGACCTGGTCCGCGAGCAGTTCCGGATCGCCGACGGCGAGAAGCTGCGGATCACCGAAGACCCGACGCCGCGCGGGCACGCCATCGAGTTCCGGATCAACGGCGAGGACCCGGGCCGCAATTTCCTGCCCGCCCCGGGCACGGTCACCGCACTGCGCCTGCCCAGCGGGCCGGGTGTGCGGGTCGACACCGGCATCTCGGCCGGCGACGTGATCGGCGGCAACTTCGACTCACTGCTCGCCAAGGTGATCATCACGGGTGAGACGCGGACCGAGGCGCTGGAGCGCGCCCGCCGCGCGCTGGACGAGATGGTCCTCGACGGGATGGCCACCGCACTGCCGTTCCACCGGCTCGTCGTGCGGGACGAGGCGTTCACCGCCGAGCCGTTCACCGTGCACACCCGGTGGATCGAGACCGAGTTCCAGAACACCGTGCCGCCGTTCACCGCCGCCGCCGGCGCCGCCGAGGCGCCGGCCGAACGCGACACCGTCGTGGTCGAGGTCGGTGGCAAGCGCCTCGAGGTCAGCCTCCCCGCCGGCTTCGGCGGGAGTACGACCACCGCGGCACCCGCCTCCCGCAAGCCGACCCGGCGCGGTGGCGGTGCCAAGGCCGGCGCTCCGGTCGGCGGCGACGCGCTCACCTCGCCGATGCAGGGCACCATCGTCAAGATCGCGGTGGCGGACGGCGACACCGTGGCCGAGGGTGACCTGGTCGTGGTGTTGGAGGCGATGAAGATGGAGCAGCCGCTGCACGCGCACAAGGCGGGCACGGTCAGCGGTCTCAGCGCCGAGGTCGGTGCCGTGCTCACCGCTGGCGCCCCCATCTGCACCATCGCCTGAGCCGCCCGGCGGGCAGTCAGCGCAGGGTCTCGGCGGCGACCGCCCGGACGGCGGCGGTCAGGGCGTTCAGCACGTCCGACTCCAGCCGCCAGTGCTGCCAGTAGAGCGGGACGTCGAGGTGTCGGCCCGGCGCGAGGTCGACACAGCGGCCGGCGGCCAGGTCGGCCTGGGCGATCTGTTCCGGCACCAGACTCCAGCCCAACCCGAGCCGGATCGCCTCGCTGAACGCCGGCACCGACGGTACGTAGTGCACCGGCGGGTCGAGCGGCCGCCCGGCCACCACCCGGATGAAGCGGTGTTGCACTCGGTCCTTCCGGTCGAAGACCACCAGCGGGGTGGTCGCCAGCGCCGCCGCGGTGAGTCCTCCGACGAAGTGGGACGCCGCGAATTCCGGCGTGGCCAGCGGGCGGTAGCGCATGGCCCCGAGCCGCAGCACGCGGCAGCCCTGCACGGCCTCCCGCTGGGCGGTGACCGCCGCCGTCACCGAACCGTCGCGCAGCAGCTCGGCGGTGTGGTCCTGGTCGTCCTGGCGCAGGTCGAACGAGAGCCCGGCCCGCTGCGGTAACCGGGCCAGCGCGGCGGGAAACCAGGTGGCCAGCGAGTCGGCGTTGACCACCACGGCGACCCGGATCCGGCCACCGCCGGCCAGCGGGCCGCGGGCATCGGCCAGCGCCTCCCGTTCGAGCAGCGCGAGCTGGCCGGCCAGGCGCAGCAGCGGGCGGCCGGCGTCGGTTGCCACGCACGGTCGGGCGCGGCGGACCAACACCTGGCCGGCGGTCTCCTCCAGCGCCTTGATCCGTTGGCTCACTGCCGACGGGGTGACGTGCAGCAGTCGGGCCGCGGCGTCGAAGCTGCCCTCCGCCACCACCGCCGCGAGCGTCCGTAGCTGCGCCGAGTCGAGACCATCCATTAGCTGAGCTTAAGTTGCGTGAGAATCTTTAGTTGGACTGGTGGCCGTCGACGGCCCTAGCGTCGAGCCCGTGCTCACCTCCGCCGTCGCCGGCTTCTCGATCTCCATCGCGCTCATCGTCGCCATCGGCGCCCAGAACGCCTTCGTCCTGCGCCAGGGCCTACGACGTGAGCACGTCGTACCCGTGGTGCTGACCTGCGCCGCGTCGGACGCGCTGCTGATCATGGCGGGGGTGGCCGGGGTCGGTTCGCTGGTGACCGGCCGACCGGGCCTCCTGACGGCGATCCGCTGGGGCGGTGCGGCCTTCCTGCTCTGCTACGCGGTGCTCGCCGCCCGCCGCGCCGCGCGTCCCGGTGCCCTGCTGCCCACCGATCGACCGCCGGCAACGTTGGGCGCGACCCTGCTCGCCTGCGCCGCCTTCACCTACCTGAACCCCCACGTCTACCTGGACACCGTGCTGCTCCTCGGCGGCGTGGCCCAACAACACCCACACCGGTGGGTGTTCGGCGCCGGCGCCGCCCTGGCCAGTGTGGTCTGGTTCACCGCGCTCGGCGTCGGCGCCCAACGCCTCGCGCCGCTGCTCGCCCGCGCCGTCGCCTGGCGGGTGCTGGACGCGGTCATCGCCGTCGTGATGGCCGGGCTCGCCGTGGCGCTCCTGCTGGGCTGATCGGTTCGCCCGGCGGTGCGAGTGTTTTTCGCGACCACCGGCGGTGGAACCGACCGCGAGCGGGAATGATTGCCGGGTGCGGTTCCTTCACGGCGCGGCTCCCGCGCACGACTTGACCTATACCGACGTCTTCATGGCGCCGGCCCGCTCCGACCTGGGTTCCCGGCTCGACGTCGACCTGTCCACCGGCGACGGCACCGGCACCACCATCCCGTTGGTGGTGTCGAACATGACCGCGGTCGCCGGACGGCGGATGGCGGAGACGGTCGCCCGCCGGGGTGCCATCGCGGTGATCCCGCAGGACATTCCGATCGAGGTGGTGGCGAATGTCGTCGCCTGGGTCAAGCAGCGCCACCTGGTCTACGACACGCCGATCACGCTGGGCCCGACCGAGACCGTGGGCGACGCCATCCACCTGCTGCCCAAGCGCTCGCACGGTGCGGTGATCGTGGTCGACGACGCCGGCCGGCCGATGGGTGTGGTCACCGAGGCGGACACCACGGGCGTGGACCGGTTCGCCCAGCTGCGGCACGTGATGTCCACCGAGCTGCACACCGTTCCGGCGGACGCGGACCCGCGTACCGGGTTCGACCTGCTCTCGGCGGGCCGCCGCCGACTCGCCCCGGTGGTGGACGCCGAGGGCCGGCTGGTCGGGGTGCTGACCCGGCAGGGCGCGTTGCGCGCCACGCTCTACACCCCGGCCGTGGACGACCGGGGCCGGCTCCGGATCGCGGCAGCCGTCGGGATCAACGGTGACGTGACCGGCAAGGCGGCGGCGCTGCTGGAGGCGGGGGTGGACACGTTGGTCGTGGACACCGCGCACGGCCACCAGGCACGGATGATCTCCGCACTTCAGGCGGTCCGCAAGCTGGACCCGGGGGTGCCGGTGGCGGCCGGCAACGTGGTCACCGCCGAGGGCGTACGCGACCTGGTGGAGGCGGGGGCGGACATCATCAAGGTCGGCGTCGGCCCCGGCGCGATGTGCACCACCCGGATGATGACCGGCGTGGGTCGACCGCAGTTCTCCGCCGTGCTCGACTGCGCGGACGCCGCCCGCCAACTGGGCCGGCACGTGTGGGCCGACGGCGGGGTGCGGCACCCCCGGGACGTGGCGCTCGCGCTCGCCGCCGGCGCGTCGAACGTGATGATCGGCTCCTGGTTCGCCGGCACCTACGAGTCCCCCGGTGACCTGTACACCGACGCGGACGGCCGGCGGTACAAGGAGAGCTTCGGGATGGCCTCGGCTCGGGCGGTCAGCGCCCGAACCGCCGACGACAGCCCGTACGACCGGGCCCGCAAGGCGGTGTTCGAGGAGGGCATCTCCTCGGCCCGGATGCACCTGGACCCGGCCCGCCCCGGCGTCGAGGACCTGATCGACGAGATCATCGCGGGGGTACGCAGCGCCTTCACCTACGCCGGAGCACGGAACCTGACCCAGTTCCACGAGCGGGCCATCGTCGGCGTGCAGAGCGCCGCCGGCTTCACCGAAGGAATGCCCCTCCCGACCAGCTGGTGATCCCAGCCCCGCGCGCCCCGACGCGTCGATCATGGAGTTGTGGTGCCTCGCAGAAGGGGCAGCGATGGGTGAACCGCCCACCACCACTCCATGATCGACGCCGGGGGGCGGGGGCGGGCGGCGGGGCGGGGCGGGGTTAGGGCGCTAGTCGGCGTAGGACGGCGCGGGCTGCTTCGCGGGGGTTGTCGCCGACCCGGTCGGGCAGCGCGCCGGCCAGCCAGAGGGTGGCGAAGCCGTGCGCGATCGACCAGGCCGCGAGCGCGTCCCGGTCGGTGTCGGCGGGCGCGCCGCCGGTGGGTAGCGCCGCCACCCCGGAGCGGAGGGCTGCGCCGGCCCGGCCCCGGGCGGCGGCCAGCTCGGCGTCGTCGGCCCGGTAGAGCTCCGGCCGGAACATCACCTCGAAGTACGCGCGGCGCGTGACGGCGAAGTCGACGTACGCGACGCCGGCCTCCAACAGGTCGTCATTCGCCTCGGTCAACGTCCGGGCCAGCAGGTCGAAGCCCTGCGCGGCGAGCGCGGTGAGCAGGCCCGCCTTGTCGCCGAAGTGGTGTGCGGGCGCGGCGTGCGAGACACCGGCCCGACGGGCCAGGTCGCGCAGGCTCAGCGCGGCCGGCCCGACCTCCTCGATGGCCTCCAGCGCCGCGGCCAGCAGGGCGCGGCGCAGGTCGCCGTGGTGGTAGGCGCGCGTGTCGGTCATGCCCGAATCCTATCTTGCCATTGACAAGATACGACGTTGACGCTCAATCTTGTCACTGACAAGTTCGACCGAGGAGGATTCCGATGGCACCCCTGATCGCCCTGATCGTCGGCACCGCGCTGGCCCGACTCACCGGCCTGGCCGGCGTCTCCGCACTGGACGACTGGATTTCCGCACTCCGCGTCGGGCTGGCCGTGATGTTCACGCTGACCGCCGTCGCGCACTTCGCCGGTCAACGCCGAGCCGACCTGATCGCGATGGTCCCGCCCGGACTGCCCCGGCCGGACCTGCTGGTCACCGTCACCGGCGTGCTGGAGCTGGTCGGCGCGGTCGGCCTCCTGGTGCCGGCGACCGCCCGGGTCGCGGCGGCCGGGCTCGGCCTGCTCATGCTCGCCATGTTCCCGGCCAACGTCTCGGCCGCCCGTCGCGAACTGACTCTCGCCGGCCGCCCGGTCACCCCGCTCGGGCAGCGCACCGCCCTGCAGATCGTGTTCGTGGCCGCCGCCACGGTAATTTCGTTTGGTGCCTGACTATCAGGGGGCTAACCTACTTCTCGTGGAACTCGTGACCCTCCAGGACGTGCCGCTCGGCCGTCTCCTGGTGGTGGCCGGGCACCTGGTCGGGCAGCGGTGGAACCGCTACCTCGCCGAGGAGCACGGCCTCACCCAGGCCGGCATGATCACCCTGATGACGCTCGCCCGGCACGGCGAGCTGCCCCACCGGGCGGTCGCCGAGAGGGGGTTCGTCCGCCCGGCGACCCTGACCGGCATCGTCGACACGCTCGAGCGCGACGGTCTGGTCGAGCGGCAGCGTGACGACAACGACCGACGCAGCATCCGACTCGCCATCACCCCCGCCGGGCGGGAACGGGTGGCCGCGCTCGGCGCGCTCATGCACTCCGGACGGCCTCTCACCTCGGTCGACGCCGATCCGGCGAAGGCCCAGGTGATCCGGGAGTTCCTGCTTGAGGTCATCGGCAGCGGAGACGACCCGCGGATGACCGGACGCCCTACCGAAACGAAGGACCCGGCGTGCTGATCCGACTCCTGCGCGGCCAACTGCGCACCTATCAGAGACCGTTGCTGGCGGTCGTGCTGCTCCAGTTCGTGGGCACCATGGCCTCGCTCTACCTGCCCAGCCTCAACGCGGACATCATCGACCAGGGCGTGGCCCGGGGCGACACCGACTACATCGTGCGCACCGGCGGCTGGATGCTGTTGGTCAGCCTGATCCAGATCGTCTGTTCGATCGCCGCCGTCTACCTGGGCGCGCGGGTCGCGATGGGCTTCGGTCGCGACGTACGCGCCGAGCTGTTCGGGCACGTCAACCGCTTCTCCGCCCGCGAGGTGGCCCGGTTCGGGGCGCCGTCGCTGATCACCCGCAACACCAACGATGTGCAGCAGGTGCAGATGCTCGTGTTGATGAGCTGCACGATGCTGGTCGCCGCACCGATCATGAGTGTCGGCGGCGTGTTCATGGCGCTGCGCGAGGACGTCGGGCTCTCCTGGCTGATGCTGGTCAGCGTGCCGGTGCTGGCCATCGCGCTGGGCGCGATCATCCGTCGGATGGTGCCGGGCTTCCGGCTGATGCAGACCCGCATCGACACGGTCAACCGGGTGCTGCGGGAGCAGATCACCGGCATCCGGGTGGTCCGCGCGTTCGTCCGGGAGCCGTACGAGACGGACCGCTTCGGCGTCGCCAACGCCGACCTGACCGCCACCGCCCTGCGTACCGGTCGGTTGCTGGCGTTGATCTTCCCGGTGGTCATGCTGGTGCTGAACGTCTCCAGCGTGGCGGTGCTCTGGTTCGGCGCGCAGCGGGTGGACGCCGGCGCGATCCAGGTCGGCGCGCTCACCGCGTTCCTGCAGTACCTGATGCAGATCCTGATGGCGGTCATGATGGCCACCTTCATGCTGATGATGGTGCCGCGGGCGGCGGTCTGCGCCGAGCGGATCGTCGAGGTGATGGACACCGACTCCTCGGTGGTCCCGGCCGCCGCGCCGGTCACCGAGTTGCCCACCCGAGCCGAGCTGGAGTTGCGCGGGGTGCGCTTCCAGTACCCGGGGGCGGTGGAGCCGGTGCTGCGCGACATCTCCTTCCGGGCGACCCCGGGCACCACCACGGCGATCATCGGCAGCACCGGCGCGGGCAAGACGACGCTGCTGTCGCTGATCCCCCGCCTGGTGGACGTCACCGCCGGCGCGGTGCTGGTGGACGGGGTGGACGTGCGGGAGTTGGCGCCGGACGAGCTGTGGCGACGCATCGGCCTGGTGCCGCAGCGGCCGTACCTGTTCACCGGGACGGTTGCCAGCAACCTGCGCTACGGCAATCCGGACGCCACCGACGAGGAGCTGTGGACGGCGTTGGAGATCGCCCAGGCCCGGGACTTCGTGGCGCAGATGCCCGGCGGGCTGGACGCCCCGATCGCGCAGGGCGGCACCACCGTCTCCGGTGGGCAGCGGCAGCGCCTGGCCATCGCCCGGGCCCTGGTCCGGCAGCCGGAGATCTACCTCTTCGACGACTCGTTCTCCGCGCTCGACCTGGGCACCGACGCGCGGCTGCGAGCGGCACTGCGGCCGGTCACCGCGCAGTCTGCGGTGGTGATCGTGGCCCAGCGGGTCTCCACGATCATCGACGCCGATCAGATCATCGTCCTGGAAAACGGAGGGGTCGTCGGAGTGGGACGACATGCGGAGTTGTTGGACACCTGCCCGACGTACGCCGAGATCGTGGCCTCGCAGCAGACCACGGAGGTGGCGGCATGAGTGAGCGTGACGAGCCGCGCACCGCGGCCGTACCCAGTCAGAAGCCGGCCGCCGACGGACGGACGCCGGATGAGACCGCGCAGCAACCCGGCGGGGAAACCGCGCCGGAGACCGACGGTGGCGCGGCGACGCCGAAGCGGCTGCCGCCCGGCCGTCAGGGCGGTGGCCCGGGATGGATGAGCGCCGGGATGCCCGCCGAGAAGTCGATGAACTTCGGGCCGTCGGCCCGACGGCTACTCGGCCGGCTGCGCTCGCACCGACTGCACCTGGCCGCGATCATCACCCTCGCCGTGGTGAGTGTCGGGTTCAGCGTGGCCGGGCCGAAGATCCTCGGCCACGCCACCGACCTGATCTTCAGCGGGGTGATCGGGCGGCAACTGCCGGCCGGCACCACCGCCGAGCAGGCCGTCGCGGCGGCCCGGGCCAGCGGCAACGACAGCTTCGCCGACATGCTGGCCCGGATGGACGTGGTGCCCGGGGTGGGCATCGACTTCAGCGCCCTGAGTCGGGTGCTGCTGCTGGCGCTCGGGCTCTACCTGGCGGCGAGCCTGCTGTCCTGGTGGCAGGGCTGGCTGCTCAACGGCGTGGTCCAGCGCACCGTGCTGCGGCTGCGCGCCGAGGTGGAGGAGAAGCTCAACCGGCTGCCGCTGCCCTACTTCGACCGGCAGCCGCGCGGCGAGTTGCTCAGTCGGGTCACCAACGACATCGACAACATCTCCACCAGCCTTCAGCAGACCCTCAGCCAGCTGCTCACCTCACTGCTGACCGTCGTCGGCGTGCTGGCCGTGATGTTCTGGATCTCGCCGGTGCTGGCCCTGGTGGCGCTGGTCGCGGTGCCGTTGTCGGTGCTGGTCACCCAGCGCATCGCCAAGCGCTCGCAGAAGCAGTTCATCGCCCAGTGGACGCACACCGGCGAGTTGAACGGCCAGATCGAGGAGGCGTACACCGGTCATGAGCTGGTGAAGGTCTTCGGCCGACAGCGTGAGGTCGAGGCCGCCTTCCACGCGAAGAACGAGGAGTTGTTCCGAGCCAGCTTCGGGGCGCAGTTCATCTCCGGGATCATCATGCCGTCGATGATGTTCATCGGGAACCTGAGCTACGTGGCGATCGCCGTGGTGGGCGGGCTGCGGGTCGCCTCCGGCACGATGAGTCTCGGCGACGTGCAGGCGTTCATCCAGTACTCCCGCCAGTTCACCCAGCCGCTCACCCAACTCGCCTCGATGGCCAACCTGCTCCAGTCCGGGGTGGCGTCGGCCGAGCGGGTCTTCGCGGTGCTCGACGCGGACGAGCAGACCCCCGACCCGGTAGCGCCGGCCCGGGTCACCGACCCGCACGGTCGGGTCGAGTTCGAGCACGTCTCGTTCCGCTACGAGCCGGACAAGCCGCTGATCGACGACCTGTCGCTGGTCGCCGAGCCCGGTCACACCGTGGCCATCGTCGGCCCGACCGGGGCCGGCAAGACCACGCTGGTCAACCTGGTGATGCGGTTCTACGAGCTGGACGCCGGCCGGATCACGCTCGACGGGGTGGACATCACCACGATGCGCCGCGACGACCTGCGCGGCCGGATCGGCATGGTCCTCCAGGACACCTGGCTGTTCGGCGGCACCATCCGGGACAACATCGCCTACGGGCGGCCGGACGCGACCGAGGAGGAGATCCTCGCCGCGGCACAGGCCACCTTCGTGGACCGGTTCGTGCGCAGCCTGCCCGACGGCTACGACACGGTCATCGACGAGGAGGGCAGCAACGTCAGCGCCGGCGAGAAGCAGCTCATCACCATCGCACGGGCGTTCCTCGCCGAGCCGTCGCTGCTGATCCTGGACGAGGCCACCAGTTCGGTGGACACCCGCACCGAGGTGCTGTTGCAACGGGCGATGGCCGCGCTGCGCTCGGACCGGACCAGCTTCGTCATCGCGCACCGGCTCTCCACCATCCGCGACGCCGACCTGATCCTCATGATGGAGAACGGTCGGATCGTCGAGCAGGGCACCCACGAGCAGTTGCTCGCCGCCCAGGGCGCTTACCACCGGCTCTACCGCTCACAGTTCACCGGCGCGGTGGTCGACGAGGAACCGGCCGCCCAACCGGCGTCGGTCTGAGGTCGGGCGGCCGTGCGCGCGAGACGATCGGTGGGCGTGTCAGTCCGACGGCAGCAGGTCGGTCGCGCGGGCGGCGACCTGCCCGCCGATCAGGGCGAGCGCGGCGTCGGCGGGCATCGGGGCCAGGGCTCGGCCGCCGCGCGGGCGCAGCGCCACGTGCCCGTCGGCCACCTCCCGGGCACCCAACACCCCGAGGTACGGGACGCGGCGGCGGGCCGCGTCCCGGACCCGGGCGCCCAGCGAGCCGGCGACGTCGACCTCGACCCGCAGGCCGGCGTCGCCCGCCCGCCGGGCCAGGTCGGCCGCCGCGTCGACCTGGCCGTCGTCGACCGGCAGCAGCACCAACTGGACGGGCGCGTACCAGGCCGGGAACGCGCCCTCGTGCACCTCGATGAGGTACGCGAACAGCCGCTCCATGCTGCCGACCAGGCTGCGGTGCACCATCACCGGCCGACGCCGGCTGCCGTCCGAGTCGGTGTACGACAGGTCGAACCGTTCCGGCTTGTCGAAGTCCACCTGGATGGTGGAGATGGTCGACTCCCGGCCGGCGGCGTCGACGATCTGAATGTCGATCTTCGGGCCGTAGAAGGCGGCCTCCCCCGGCGCCTCGACGTACTCCACCCCGGCCAGCGCCTCCCGGAGCAGTTCCTCGGCGCGGGCCCACTGGGCGTCGTCGCCGACGTACTTCTCGCCCGGCCCGCGCAGCGACAGCCGGAACCCGGCCGGCCGGACGCCGAGCGCGGCGTGCGCTTCGCGGATCAGCCCGAGGATCTCGACGACCTCCGCGCCGACCTGCTCGGGGGCGCAGAAGGTGTGCGCGTCGTTGAGCGAGATGGCGCGGACCCGGGACAGCCCGCCGAGCACGCCGGAGCGCTCCGAGCGGTACATCCCGCCCAGCTCGGCGATCCGCAACGGCAACTCCCGGTAGGAACGGCCGCGCGCCCGGAAGACCAGCGCGTGGTGCGGGCAGAGCGCCGGCCGGAGCACGAACTCGTCGTCGGCGCTCAGCCGCATCGGCGGGAACATGTCGTCGGCGAAGTAGCCGAGATGGCCGGAGAGTTCGAAGAGTTCCCGCTTACCCAACGGCGGCGAGTAGACGTGCTGGTGGCCGGAGCGGCGCTCCAACTCCCGGACGTACTCCTCGACGGCGTGCCGGGCGGCGGCGCCGGCCGGCAGCCAGATCGGCAGGCCGGCGCCGGCCAGCGGATCGGAGACGAAGAGGTCCAGCTCGCGGCCGAGCCTACGGTGGTCGATCATGTCGGGCTCCTGGATCGGGTACGACCCGGAGGCGACCTGAGCTCCGAACGGCGCGCTGCCCTCGGGGGCGGATCGCCCCGGGGCCTGGTCGACGGTGGTTACGTCAGAGCGGCGCGCCGGGGACACCCGGCGTCGTGGTCATCACTACCGCGCTGCGCATACGGCGACCGTACCCGTGCGACGTTCGGGGACGCACCCGGATTTGCGGCGGAGGGGTGGGCCGCCGGCGCGGGACCCGCCGGCGGCCCTGGCGGCCGAATCGTCAGGAACGGGGGACCCGACGGGCGTGGCCGCGCCGACAACGGTACGCCGACGAAAGCCGTTCTGCCGCCCGCCTGGGACGGGTGGAACTACCGTGGAACCCGTCACCCGGCAGCGATCGGCCTCGTTGTAGCTGGGTTGGCCCAGTCGTGTCGACGGTCACGACGGGCCGGGGCCGTCCACCGTGACGCCGGACACGACGTCAGGCTCAAGACACCCAATCGGCCGCATCCGGCGAGGTGGCAGGCGTGCCCGAACTTCTGACTGACGTCGCGTCGCCGACGTGGGCGTACCTGGTGCTGCTCGCGCTGCTGATCGCGGACGCCTTCGTGCCGGTGATCCCCACCCAGATCGTCATGATCACCAGTGGTGCGCTCACCGTCTACGGCGGGCTCAGCCTGCCGGTCACCATCGCCGTCGGCGCGCTCGGCGTATTCGCCGGCGACCTGGCCTGCTACCTGCTCGGGCGCAGCGCACCGGACCGGCGGCCGCCCAAGCACGCCGAGCTGAGCCGGGCCCGCCGGGTGGCCAGCCGGGTCACCCAGGGGCTGCGACAACCCGGGCCGCTGGTCATCCTGCTCTGCCGATTCGTGCCGGGCGGCCGGATGGCGGCCTGCTTCTCGGCCGGACGCAGCCGCTACCCGTACCGGCTGTTCGTGCTCTACGAGGCCGTCGCGGCGCTGGGCTGGGCCACCTACGGTGCGCTGGTCGGGCACCTGGGCGGCACCGCACTGACCGAGTCGGCCTGGCGGCTGGCCATCATCGCCACCGCCGCGGCGGCCGGTTTCGCCGCGGCCGGATGGGCGATGACAGTGGTCAGCGCCCGCCACGCCCGCGCCGCCGCCGCCGTCGACGTCCCCATCGACTGAGTGCCGCCCCAACCTTCGCGATCTTGCACTTACTGTCCCGGCAATTGGGGCATGCCGCACATACGAACGACCGAAACTGCAAGATCGCGGCGGGTTGTCGGCAGGCCTCTAGGGGTGGTCCCGGGGGACGATTTCGGTGGCTGTCCCCGATTCGGCTGGGGTGTCCGCGGCGACAGGCTGAGGCATGCCTGTTACCCGGAGTACCGG
The DNA here is from genome assembly GCF_042869175.1 of Micromonospora sp. NPDC007208. Classification (NCBI taxonomy): domain Bacteria; kingdom Bacillati; phylum Actinomycetota; class Actinomycetes; order Micromonosporales; family Micromonosporaceae; genus Micromonospora; species Micromonospora sp. NPDC007208. Next base: position 27,994 of record NZ_JBIAFG010000008.1, read on the forward strand.
CCTGCTGGCCCTGGGCGGGATCGCCCTGGCGGCGCTGCTCACCGTGATCGGCCACCTCGAAGTCAACGACGACCTCAACCCGTGGGCGTTGACCATCAGTGACTTCGCGGTCTCCGACCGGGGCGGCGTCATCGACGTCGCCATGGTGGTGCTCGCGCTCGCCACCGTGGCGCTGCTGTACGGCCTGCGCCGCGCCGGCCCACCCCGACCGCACTCCGGTCGAACGGCCGAACTGCTGCTCGGCGCATGGGTCGGTGGACTGCTGCTGGCCGCCGTGGTGCCGACCAACGAGCCGGGCACCGCCATGACCACCGCCGCCTACCTGCACCGGTACGCGTCGGTGATCGCCTTCCTGGCGTTGCCGGTCGGGGGCTGGCTGCTCGCCCGCCGACCCGACCTGACACCCGCCGCCCGGACGCTACGCGCCCTGGTCCTGCTCAGCCTCGTCCTGGCGGCGGCCATGATCTGGTCCGCCTACCCGGGTGACCGGATGCTCATCGGCCTGGCCGAACGCCTCCTCATCCTCACCGAGGTAGCCGTCCTGGCCACGGTGGCGATAATCCAGACCCGGCGGGCTACTCCAGCTCGTGCAGCATGAGCTGGCGGGCCGCCTCCGTGATCGAGCCGGACAGCGACGGGTAGATGGTGATGGTCTGGGCCAGCTCGTTGACGGTGAGGTTGTTCTCCACCGCCATGGTGATGGGCAGGATCAGCTCGCTGGCCTTCGGAGCGACCACCACACCGCCGATCACCTGACCGCTGGCCGGCCGGCAGAACAGCTTCACGAAACCGTCGGAGAGGTCGTCCATCTTGGCCCGGGCGTTGCCGGACAGCGGCAGCATCACCTGCCGGGCCGGCACCTTGCCCGCGTCCACCTCGTCCTGCGAGACGCCCACGGTGGCCAGCTCCGGGTCGGTGAAGACGTTCGCCGCGACAGTACGCAGCCGCAGCGGGCGCACCGCCTCGCCGAGCGCGTGCCACATGGCGATCCGGCCCTGCATGGCGGCGACGCTGGCCAGCAGCAGCACGCCCGTGCAGTCACCAGCGGCGTAGATGCCGGGCACGTTGGTCCGGGAAGCCCGGTCGACGGTCAGGTAGCCGCCCCGGCCCAGCTCCACCCCGTACTCGGTCAGGCCCAGGTTGGCCGTGTTGGGGATCGAACCGACGGTGATCAGCGCGTGCGAACCGGTCACCTTACGGCCGTCGGAGAGCTCCACCTCGACGCCGTCGGCGGTACGCCGTACCGAGTCCGCCCGGGAGTTGTTGAGAATCTCCATGCCCCGGTTGCGGAACACCCGCTCGATGGCGGAGGCGGCGTCGGCGTCCTCGTGCGGCATCACCCGGTCCCGGCTGGAGACCAGGGTGACCTCGACCCCCATCGCCAGGTACGCACTGGCGAACTCGGCGCCGGTCACGCCGGACCCGACCACGATCAGGTGCTTGGGCAGCTCCGGCAGGTCGTACACCTGTCGCCAGGTCAGGATGCGCTCGCCGTCCGGTACGGCGGTGGGCAACTGGCGGGGTGTCGAGCCGGTGGCCACCAGCACGGTGGACGCGTCGATCGAGTACTCCTCGCCGCCGTCGGCGGGGGTGACGACGACCCGGTGGGTGTGCCCGAGGGAGTCGTCGCCGAGCCGGGCGGTGCCGGCCACGAAGGTGACCCCCGCCTTCAGCAGCTTGGCGTGGATGTCGGCGGACTGCGCCAGGGCCAACCGCTTGACCCGCTCGTGCACCGCCCGGGCGTCGACGGTGACCGCCTCCAGGCCGTCGGAGTGCACCCCGAACTCCTCGGTGTCGCGGTAGCCGGTGACCACCTGCGAGCTGGCGATGAAGGTCTTCGACGGCACGCAGTCGGAGAGCACACAGGCGCCGCCGGCACCGTCGGCCTCCACCACGGTGACATCGGCGTCCAGCTGGGCGGCGACCAGTGCCGCCTCGTACCCGGCCGGCCCCCCACCGATGATCACGATCCGGCTCACAGCGTTCGCCCTTCGTCCATGCTCACAGTGACTTTCTTCTCCCGAGCGCATTCGACACGCACTGTCGTATTCTCCCCCACCCGTCGGCCGGGCTATCGTCATCGCCGTGCGTCATCACGCCGCCTACGGCTCAAATCTCGACCCCGCCCGGATGCGCGCCTACTGCCCGCATTCGCCGATGGTGGGCACCGGCTGGCTGGAGGGCTGGCGGCTGACCTTCGCCGGGGCCGACGTGATCGGCTGGGAGGGTGCGGTGAGCACCCTTGTCGAGTCTCCCGGTGACCGGGTCTTCGTGGCGCTCTACGACATCCACCCGTACGACGCGGGCCAACTCGACGAGATCGAGGGGGTGACCGCCGGCACGTACCGCAAGCTGCACGTCCGGGTCTCCACCCTCGACGGGGACGTGACCGCGTGGATCTACGTCTTCAACGGGTACGAGGGTGGCCTGCCGACCTCGTGGTACCTGTCGGAGATCGCCAACGCCGCCGAGAAGGCGGGCGCCCCGGACGACTACGTCACCGAGCTGCGGGCCCGCCCCACCGGCACCGCCTCGGCGTAGCAGCGCGTATCGCACCCCTCCAGTCTGCTACCGCTGTCGACCGGAGCGCCGGTCGGGCCGGACCGGGGTCGTCAATCACACACCGGCCGCCGGAACGGAACGTTCGTACATGTCGGTCCAGTGGGTCTCCCGCAGGCCCACCGACCGGTAGAGCGACAGCGGTGCGGTCGGGTTGGTGAGGTCGACGCCCAGGCCGACCGTCTGACGCCCCTTCTCGGCGTAGCGGGCGAAGGCGCGGCGCAGCAACGCCGCACCCACCCCCCTGCGCCGGTACGCGGACAGCACCGACAGACTCTTCACCCAGCCCGACTGCTGGTCGAGCGCCTGATCGGAGGACTGCAACGCGCCGACCGGCACCCCGTCCACCTCGGCGACGAACCACTCGTCCCAGGCGGTCAGGTCGCCGATCCGGGCCCGCCACCGCTCGTACGACAGCGGCTCGTGGTCCGGGGTGTCGCCGAAGGCGGTCTCGTAGATCCGGTGGAACTCCACCAGGTCGGTCTCGTCGTCCGGGCGGACCGGCCGCACCGTCACGGCCGCTGGCTCGGCCGGCTCGTCGGGCAGGTCGTCCAGCGGCCGGCTCATCCGGACGTACCGCTTGACGAGGGCGAACCCGAGCCCACGCAGGGCGTGTTCCCAGTCACGTTCCGGGGCGAAGACCGCGCAGCGGACGGTGAGCGACGGCAGCCCCCGTTCGGCAGCGCGCTCGGCGACCCGGTCCAGCAACGGCGCGCGAACGGCCGCGGCCCGTACCGGGTCGACGTAGACCTCCACGAACTCCCGGCCCACCCCGGTCGGGTTGTCCACCGTCGCCCAGCCGACCACTGTGTCGTCCGGGTCGATGGCCAGCCAGGAGTCCCGGGTCGGGTCGAAGTGGGGGGCGGTCAGCGACGCCGCGACATCCTCGGCGTCGAAGTCGGGATGGCCGATGGCGAAGGTGTCGGCGGCGTGCACCACCGCGAGGATCGCCGGCACGTCGTCGAGCGTGGGCCGGCGCGTTGTCCAACCAGCGGGAAGGGTCACGGCAGAACATCCTGGCAGCCGAGCTGCTCGGCCGCCGCCTATTTTCTAGGCGGCGGAAGGCTGGCCCTTTCTGGCGGGAGGCTCAGCCGAGGTCGGCCCGGGTGCGGTGCAGCAACTCCACCAACTCCGCGCCGTCGGCGGGACCGAGGGCCGTGAACGCCGGCGCGGCCAACCGGTTGGTCACCGCCTCCGCCCAGAGTCGGCGGCGCACCAGCGGCCCGATCGGCGGGTACGGCGGCGGCCAGCCGCAGGCCACCGCCCCGGCCTCGCCCTCCGGCCCGGCCAGCACCGCCTCCAGCGGGGTCATCCCGGCGGCGCGTACCGCCAGCAGGTAGGCGCCGGTGAAGTGTTCCCGGAGCAGCCGCAGCCCGGCGGCGCTACGGGCCCCGGGCGAGAGATCCGGAAGCGGCATGGCCCGCCACGCGGCGAAGAGCGGCATACCACTGGCCTCCGCCGCCACCACGGCCCGCTCGACGAGCGCCGACAGGCGCTCGGTGTCGGGCAGGGGGCCGAGCTGCTGCGCCCCCCACCGGCAGCATTCGGCGAGGCTCGCGGCGGCCACCTCGAACGGCGGGACGACCCGGGCGGCGGCGTCCCAACCGTCGGCGACCGCGTCCGGGGCGATGAACCCGAGGGCGGCGGCGGCCGTCTCGGCCCGCACATCGCCGAGCGCGCCGGCCCGGCCACTGATGTAGAAGGCCCAGCCGGAGATGCCGAGCAGGCGGGCCCGCCGCAACGTGGTCGGGTCCCGGCTGAAGGCGTCACCCAGGTCGAGCACGACGGGCTTGCTGGCGGCCGCGACCTGCTCCGGAGTCACCGCGGTGCCCCCGTCGGGCAACCCGACCCGCCGACCACGACCACGCCCCGACCCGGGGCCACCCGCCGTGTACGACCCGCACACTCGTCGTCGTCCATCGATGGTCAGTCTGCCGCGCCACCGCCCGCGTCCGCATTCCCCTCTTCGGCCGCGAGTGCCTCGACCGCCGCCTCGACCTCACCGGCGCGCCGCCGGGCCACGGTGACCGCCCGCTCGGCGGCACGCCGGGCGAGCTTGGCCCGGCTGAGATCCTGCTCGGCGACCGCGCGCCGCCGCTCCAGCTCGGCCAGCTCGGCCTCAAGACCATCGAGTACGGCCGCACCGTCGCGCTCCTGGCCGGTCGCCTCGGTCAGCTCGGCCTCGGCCCGCTCCTGGTCGGCCTGGGCCTTCGCCAGCTCCCGATCCAGGGCGCGGCGCTGCCGGGCCCGCTCGGCCCGGGCCGCCCGCTGTGCGGCCTGCTCGGCGCGCTCGGCCGCCCGGTCCGTGCGGGGCGTCGCCTCGGGACGGCCCCGCTGGGGGCCGGGGCGGCGGGCCGGGCGTTCCTCTTCGCGTTCCTCGTCGTCGCCAGTGACCAGCCGCAGTTGTGGCCGGGGCACCTCACCGAAGCCGGCGTAGCTGGCCGCCCGCAGCAGCCGGCCCGCCCGCACCTGCTCGGCGACCTCGACGTCGGAGAACGCCGCGTTCAGCGTCGCCTCCACCTCGGCCAGGGGCAGCCGGCTCGCCGGTGGCGCGTCCGGCTCGGCCGCGGCGAGCTTGCGGACCTCGACGACCAGGGCACCGACCACCGCCCGGCGCTGCGCGGACAGCTCCCGCAGTCGAGGCCCACGCAGCTCCCGCTGGGCGACCCGCAGGGCGTCGGCGAGCTGCACCAGATCGGCGACCAGCTCCGGACGTCGGATGGCGAGCAGGTTCACCAGCCAGGCGGCCACCGTCGGGCGACGCAGCCGAGCCAGTTGGCGGGCGGTGGTCGGGTCGCCGGCCCGGCGGGCCTCGGCCACGGCGGCGTCCCGGGCGGCCACGAACCGGTCCGGTGGTGTGCGGTAGAGCTGCTGCACCAGCTCCGCGGAGAGGCCGGGCATCGGGTCAGACGTCCACCCGGCTGCCGGGCTCCAGGCGCTGGTATTCGGTGCCGGACAGCGCGCTGTACTGCCGGTCGAGCACGCCCAGCCCCTTGTCGTTGAGCAAAGCGTCGTGCAGGGCGTACGCGCGCCGCGGCGCGACCGCGCGGATGAAGTCGACCACCTCGGAGAACTTCGACCACGGGGCGTGGATCGGCGCGAAGAGCGTGTCGACGGGTGTCTCGTCGGGCACCACCAGGGCGTCGCCCGGGTGGTAGACCACGTCGTTGATCAGGTATCCGAGGTTGTCGACCACCGGGATGTCGGGGTGGATCACGGCGTGCCGCCCCCCGTAGGCGCGCACCGCCACACCCGCGGCGGTGAACGACTCACCGACGCCGACCGGGCGCAGCACGTCGGCCGCGTCGCCCAGGGTTCCGGCGAGGGAGGCGGGCCCGTGGATCGGGAACGGCTGTCGGTCGAGCTGGAGGCGCACCGCCGCCAGGTCGAGGTGGTCGGGGTGTTCGTGGGTGATCAGCACCGCGTCCGCACCGTCCAGCGCCGCCTCGGCGTCGCTGAACACTCCGGGGTCGACGACGAGCACTCCCCCGTCGTGTTCCACCCGAAGGCAGGAGTGGGCGTACTTGGTGAGCCGCATCGTGACTCCTCGATTATCGAATCGTGACGTCCTCAGCGCAGTCTGCCGGAACCAGCCGGCGTGCGCGTCGCGTCCGAGCTATCGCCACACCGGTTGACGACGATGGGAGCGGGGATGGACGGACAGGTGGGACGACGCCGCGGTGCGCTGCTGGCGGCGACGACACTGGCGGCGGCGCTGGCGGTGACGGGGTGCGGTGCCGGCGACAGCGGAGCACGGGACAACGCTGACTCGGCGGCCGAGGCGCCGGCGGCCAACGGCGGCGAGGCGGGCCGGGACGCCGCCGCGGGCGCACCGGAGGGGGCCGGGGCGGGAGCGCCGGACCTGCGGGTCGACCAGCGGGCGATCATCTACACCGGAACGATGCGGGTGCAGGTGAACGATGTGGACTCGGCGGCCCGCGAGGCCGCTGCAGTGGCCACCCGGGCCGGCGGCTTCGTCGGCGGCGACGAGCGGCGCAGTGCCGACGATGACGACGCGGTGGCGGAGCTGGAGCTACGGGTGCCGGCGGCGAAGTTCACCGACGTGGTGGAGGAGATGGCGAAACTCGGTCGGCAGCAGAGCCGGGAGATCAACACTCAGGACGTCACCGAGGAGACCGTCGACCTGGACGCGCGGATCACCAGTCAGCGGGCCCGGGTGGAGAGCGCCCGCCGGTTGCTGGCCCGGGCCACCTCGATCACCGACCTGGTGTCGCTGGAAAACGAGTTGGGTCGCCGGGAGGCCGACCTGGCCTCGCTGGAGGCCAAGAAGCGACGCCTGGCCGACCTGACCGCCCTCTCCACGATCACCGTGTCGCTGGCCGGTCCGGCGGCGAAGGCCACCGACGAGGAGGCCGAGACCGGGTTCCTGGTCGGGCTCAGGGGCGGTTGGAAGGCCTTCGTCGTCTCGATGACCGTCCTGCTCACGGTGCTGGGCGCGCTGCTGCCGTGGTTGGTGGCGCTCGGCGTACCGCTGGCGGTGCTGCTGGTGGTGCTGCGCCGACGGCGCAAGTCCCCAGCTCTGGTCGCGCCGGTCAGCGCGCCGCCGCCAGTGCCCGCAACGCGGTCTGCACCATGACGCGGACGCCGACCGGGATGGCCCGCTCGTCCACGTCGAAGCTCGCGCGGTGCAGGTCGACGTTGGGGCCGGAGCGACCCACGCCGAGCCGGGCGAGGGCGCCGGGGACGTACTCCAGGTACCAGGAGAAGTCCTCGCCGCCCATGCTCTGCGGTGTCTCGGCGATCCCGTCCGGGCCGAGTGCGGCGGCGGTGGCGGCGGTCAGCACCTGGATGGCGTGGGAGTCGTTGCACACCGGCGGCCGGCCGCGCAGGTATTCCAGGTCGACAGTGGCACCGGTCGGTGCGATCACGTCCCGCACCACCTGAGCGACGATCTTGGGCGCCTGCTCCCAGGTGTCGCGGTCCATCACCCGGAGGGTGCCGGAGGCGCTCGCCTCGGACGGGATGACGTTGTAGCGGGTGCCGGCCGAGGCGTGGCCGAAGACCAGCAGCAGGCCGCTGTTGGCCGGCACCCGGCGGCTGACCAGGGCGGGCACCTCGGTGATCAGCCGACCGAGCGCGTCGACCATGTCGACGGTCAGGTGCGGGCGGGCGGTGTGCCCGCCCGGGCCGGAGAGTCGGACGGTCACGTTGTCGGCGGCGGCGGTGATCGGGCCGACCCGCAGGCCGACCTGGCCCACCGGCAGGTTCGGGTCGCAGTGCAGCGCGAAGATCTGCACCACGTCGTCCAGGCCGCCGGCCTCGATGACCTCCAGCGAGCCGCAGGGCAGGATCTCCTCGGCCGGCTGGAAGATCAGCCGGACCCGGCCGTCCAGCTCGCCGAGGTCGGCGAGCTGGGCCAGCAGCATGCCGACGCCGAGCAGGATCGAGGTGTGCACGTCGTGCCCGCAGGCGTGGCAGACGCCCTCCACGGTCGACCGGTACGGCACGTCCTTGGGGTCGTCCAGCGGCAGGGCGTCGATGTCGGCGCGCAGCGCCACGACCGGGCCGTCCGGCCTGCCGTTGACGTCGCAGATCACGCCGTTGCCCTTGGGCAGCAGACGCGGGTTCAGCCCGGCCAGCGACAGCTCCCGGGCGATCAGCGCGGCGGTCTCGAACTCGTTGCCGGACAGCTCAGGGTGCGAGTGGAGGTGACGGCGCGTAGCGATCAGCCCCGGTACCCGGAGCGCGAGGAGGTGGTCCAGCTCGCGGGGCAGGGGCTGGGAGCCGGGCGGCGTCTCCGGCCAGGACGACGCCAGCAGGCCACCCGTGGGCAGCGTCAACGCACTCGTCACGTCGAATTCTCGATCACTAGGAATGGATGGATCATCGGGGACAGCAGACAGCCTAGACCTCCGACGGTGACGCTGCGCAACCTCGTTACGGTAATGATCAGACCGCGCAGAGTCACGTATGCCCTGCTGGGGGCGCTCGTCGAGGCGGGGGACAGCAGGTAGATCACGGTCGAACGCCGTCATCAGCCCCTCACCTCCTACAACGCGTAACCGATCGCGGCGGTCCCGAATCCCGTCGCCAGTCGGAGACCCGTTGCCAAATTGTCGCATTAGTCGGGGTGGTGAACTGACACTCCGACAATTAGCCGACCACACTCCGCAACGAGCCGGATAAGGACGCTCACACGCACCCACACACCGTGGGCGCACACGGTGTGCGTCCCGGCTCAACCGACCGGATACCCGTTGAACCCACCGGACACACCGCGCACCGGGGCCGCAGTCGCGGGCCGGGCGGTCAGCCGCAGTCGCGGCCAAACGCTCAGAAGCGGTCGGTGGGCCGGTACAACCCCCACACCTCGCGCAGCGTCCCGCAGACCTCACCCACGGTCGCCCGGGCCCGCAGCGCCTCCTTCATCGGGTACAGCACGTTCTCGGTGCCCTCGGCGGCGGCCCGAAGACCAGCGAGCGACCGCGCCACCGCGTCGGCGTCCCGCTCGGAGCGCAGCCGCGCCAGCCGGTCGGCCTGGGCCGCCTCGATCGTCGGGTCGACCCGCAGCGGCTCGTACGGCTCCTCCTCGTCCACGGTGAACCTGTTGAGCCCGACCACCACCCGCTCCCCCGAGTCGATCTCCTGGGCGATCCGGTATGCGGACTGCTCGATCTCCCGCTTCTGGAACCCGGCCTCGATCGCGTCCACCGCCGAGCCGTGGTCGGCCACCCGCTCCATCAACTCGACGGCGGCGGCCTCGATCTCGGCGGTCATCGCCTCCACCACGTACGAGCCGGCGAACGGGTCGACAGTGGCCGTCAGGTCCGTCTCGTACGCCAGCACCTGCTGGGTACGCAGCGCGAGCCGGGCCGCCTTCTCGGTGGGCAGCGCGATCGCCTCGTCGAAGCTGTTGGTGTGCAGCGACTGGGTGCCGCCGAGCACGGCGGCCAACCCCTGCACCGCGACCCGGACCAGGTTCACCTCCGGCTGCTGCGCGGTGAGCTGCACGCCCGCGGTCTGGGTGTGGAACCGCAGCATCATCGACTTCGGATCCTTGGCGCCGAAGTCGTCCCGCATCAGCCGGGCCCAGATCCGCCGGGCGGCGCGGAACTTCGCCACCTCCTCCAGCAGCGTGGTGCGGGCCACGAAGAAGAACGACAGCCGGGGCGCGAAGTCGTCGACGGCGAGCCCGGCGGCCAACGCCGCCCGTACGTACTCGACACCGTTGGCCAGGGTGAACGCGATCTCCTGCGCGGGCGTCGCGCCGGCCTCCGCCATGTGGTAGCCGGAGATGGAGATGGTGTTCCACTTCGGCACCTCCTTGCGGCAGTACGCGAACGTGTCGGCCACCAGGCGCAGCGACGGCTTCGGCGGGAAGATGTACGTCCCCCGGGCGATGTACTCCTTGAGGATGTCGTTCTGGATGGTGCCGTTGAGCGCCGTGCCCGGCACCCCGTTCTCCTCGGCGACGAGCTGGTAGAGCAGCAGCAGCACCGACCCGGGCGCGTTGATGGTCATCGAGGTGGACACCTTGTCCAGCGGGATGTCGGCGAAGAGCAGCCGCATGTCCTCGATGGAGTCGATCGCGACGCCCACCTTGCCGACCTCGCCGTGCGCGATCGGCTCGTCGGAGTCGTAGCCCATCTGGGTCGGCAGGTCGAACGCGACCGAGAGCCCCATCGTGCCGGCCCGCAACAGCTGGTGGTACCGCGCGTTGGACTCGGTGGCGGTGCCGAAGCCGGCGTACTGACGCATGGTCCACGGGCGGGAGGTGTACATGGTGGGGTAGACACCCCTGGTGTACGGGAACTCGCCCGGGCTGCCGAGCCGTGAGTCCAGTTCCTCCGGAAGGTCGGCCTCCGTGTAGACGCCGTTGATCGGGAAACCGGACTCACTTGACCGCCGTTGGTTCATCCCCGGATGGTAAGACGCCTGGCCACGTCGTCGGGTGAGGGATACCGCACAGTGCGTCCCGACCGGTCGACACCAGGTGAACGACAGGGCACGTTCTGTCGACTTCGATAAACGTCCGTCGCGTCGGCTTTCGCATCGGGCGTCGGAACCAGCAAGATAGGGGGGTTGTGTCCCAGCCCCCCTCGATTTCCCCCGGTGGCTTTTCTGTGACTCAGATCCCGACGTGGAGCGGCGGACCAGTTAGTCCCGCCAACGGACGAGCGGCGCCCGGCACCACCATTGGTGGCCGGTACTCGCTGCGGTCCTCGGTGGGCAACGGCGGCATGGGCACGGTGTGGCGCGCCACAGACACGCTGCTGCGCCGTGACGTGGCGGTGAAGGAGGTCGTCCTGCCTCCGGGGCTGGCCCCCAGCGACCGCGACGCGATGTACGAACGCACCCTGCGCGAGGCCCGTGCCGCCGCCGCCATCCAGCACCCCGCGGTCGTGCAGGTGTACGACGTGGTCACCGAGGCCGGTCGGCCGTGGATCGTGATGGAGCTGCTGGACGCCCGCAGCCTCGCCGACATGGTGATCGAGGACGGGCCGGTCGCGCCCCGCGCCGTCGCCAAGATCGGCATCGCGCTGCTCGGCGCGTTGGAGGTCGCGCACGCGATCGGCGTGCTGCACCGCGACGTCAAACCCGCAAACGTGCTGATCTGCACCGACGGGCGCTGCGTGCTGACCGACTTCGGGGTCGCCCGGATGCCCACCGACGTGCAGCTCACCACCCCCGGCATGGTGCTCGGCTCGCCGCACTTCATCTCGCCCGAGCGGGCCATGGGCCAGGAGTTCGGCCCGCCGAGCGATCTCTTCTCGCTGGGTGTGACGCTCTACACCGCGGTCGAGGGACGGCCCCCGTTCGACAAGGGCGACCCGATCGAGACCATGCACGCCGTGGTGGAGGACCCGCCCGCCCCGCCGCAGCGCAGCGGCCCGCTGACCCGGGTGCTGATGGGTCTGCTGGAAAAGGACCCGGCGCGCCGACTCGACGTGCACACCTCCCGGGCCATGCTGCGCGAGTTGCTCGCCGGCCCGCTGGGCAGCACGGCGACGGCCGTGCACTCGGTCACCGACCCGTACGCCGTGGTGCCGGTGCAGCAGCGCCCCATTCCCGTCCTCCCGCCGCCCCAGCCGGAACCGAAACCGGACAGCCAGATCGGTGGCCCGGCGATGCTGGCCCCGGGTGAGTCCCTGACCGACCGGCTGGCCGCGCTGCGTCGCGGCGAGCGCCCCCAGGCAGCTCGCGCGGCCGGTGCCACCGGGGGGCTCGACGAGACCAGCGCCGACGCGTTGGCCGGCCCACTGCACACGCCGACCGGCGCGATGCCGGCCCCCGGCCGACCGGCGGCCGGGCGCACCTACGGCGGCAACGCGGACGCCACCCAGCGGGTGGACGCCGGCGGGCACCCCGACGCCACCCAGCGGGTCAGCTACGGCAACCCGGCCGATGCCACCCAGCAGGTCGGGTACGGCGGCGCCCCGGAGGCCACCCAGCGCATCGGCGGCACCTACGGCGGCGGCAACCAGTGGTCGGTGCCGGGCACCGGCCAGCCCTGGGCCACCACGCCCGCCGCTTCGGGCGGCAGCGCCCTGGACAAGGTTCGGGCCACCGGTGGTCAGCTCGTCACCACGGTCAAGGGCTGGCCGCGCAAGGTGCAGCTCGCCGCGGCCGGCGGGTTGGTCGTCGTGCTGCTGCTCACCGCGGTGGCGCTCTCCGGCGGCGAGGACACCCCGCCGAGCACGCCGGCGGCGCAGCCCACCGCGTCCGCCCCGGCGGCGCCCACCGTCGAGATGCAGGAGCACACGGGCCGCGGGATCCAGGTCATGGTGCCGAAGGGCTGGAAGAAGGCCACCGGCGGCTCGTACACCGACTACATCGACCCGCAGGACAGCGGCCGCAAGGTCCGCATCATCACCGAGAAGTGGTCCAGCAGCTCCGTCCGCTGGGCGGAGACGGCCGAGAACGGCCTCAAGACCAGGAGCACCTCCTGCGTCAAGCCGTACAACCAGATCTCCTCCACCGAGACCGAGTTGGCCAGCAAGCCGGCCGCCGAATTCGAGTACACCTGCGGCGAGGGTGACGTGATGCGGCACGGCGTCTGGCGGGGCGTGGCGCAGGACGGCAAGGCGTACTCGTTCTACCTCACCGCCACGGACGCCAAGTTCGCGGAGAGCAAGCCGATCTTCGACGAGATGGCGCGGACGTTCCAGCTCACCGGGAACGGCTGAGCCGGAGGGAACCCACAGGGGTGATCCGTCGCCGTGCTATCAAGGGGCATGGCGGCGGACACCACTGACATCGACGACATTCGCGAGCAAGCTCGGCGCTGGTTGGCCGACGACCCCGACCCGGTCAGCCGGGACGAGCTGACGGCGGTGCTCGACCGGCTGCCGGTGAGCGCCCCGGAGCTGGCCGACCGGTTCGCCGGGCCGCTGACCTTCGGCACGGCGGGCCTGCGCGGCCCGCTGCGCGCCGGCCCGAACGGCATGAACCTCGCCGTGGTCACCCAGGCCGCTGCCGGCCTGGTCACCTGGCTCGCGGCCCAGGGTGGCACCGGCCCGCTGGTGATCGGGTACGACGCCCGGCACGGCTCCCGGCAGTTCGCCGAGCGCACCGCCCAGGTGGCCACCGGCGCTGGTCGTCCGGCGCTGCTGCTGCCCCGCCCGCTGCCCACCCCGGTGCTGGCGTACGCCGTGCGGCACCTCGGCGGTGTGGCCGGAGTGATGGTCACGGCCAGCCACAACCCGCCGCAGGACAACGGCTACAAGGTCTACCTGGGCGCGGAGCTGGGTGGCGAGTTGGGCGCGGGCGCGCAGATCGTGCCCCCCGCCGACGCCGGCATCGAGGCAGCCATCCGGTCGGTCGGGCCGCTGACCCAGGTGCCGCTGGGCGAGCCCGGTCAGGTCCTCGGCGACGACCTGGTCGCCTCATACGTCGAACGGGCCACCGCGGTGATCGACCCGGACGGGCCACGGGATCTGACGGTGGCGTACACCCCGCTGCACGGGGTGGGCGCGGCGGTGCTCACCGCCGCCTTCGCCCGCGCTGGTTTCCCGACCCCCGGGGTGGTGCCGGACCAGGCCGAGCCGGACCCGGCGTTCCCCACCGTGTCGTTCCCCAACCCGGAGGAGCCGGGTGCGGTGGACCGGCTGATCGCCCTGGCCGACTCCACCGGCGCGGACCTCGCCATCGCCAACGACCCGGACGCCGACCGTTGCGCCGTGGTCGTCCGGGACGACCGCGACGGCTGGCGGATGCTGCGCGGCGACGAGGTGGGTGTCCTGCTCGCCGACCACCTGATGCGTCGGGGGGTGACCGGGCTCTACGCCACCACCATCGTGTCGTCGTCACTCCTGCGGGCGATGTGCGCGGCCCGGGGCCTTCCCTACGACGAGACGCTGACCGGCTTCAAGTGGATCGTGCGGGCCGGCGGCGGGAGCGCGCCGCTGGTCTTCGGCTACGAGGAGGCGCTGGGCTACTGCGTCGCCCCAGAACACGTCCGGGACAAGGACGGCATTACCGCCGCGCTCACCGTGGCGGAGCTGGCCGCCGGCCTGAAGTCGCGGGGTCGTACGTTGACCGACCGGCTGGACGAGCTGGCCGCCGAGTTCGGCGTGCACCACACCGACCAGCTCTCCGCCCGGGTGGACGACCTGCGGGTCATCGCCGACGCGATGGCCCGGATCCGGGCGGTCACCCCGGCCACCCTGCTCGGGCAGCCGGTGGACAGCGTCCGGGACCTGCTGCCCGAGTCGGACGTGGTGATCCTGCGTACCGCGGTGGCCCGGGTGGTGATCCGCCCGTCCGGGACCGAGCCGAAGCTCAAGGCGTACCTCGAGGTGGTGGAACCGGTCATGGACGGTGACGTCCAGGCGGCCCGCAGCAGGGCGGCGTCGGCCGTCGCCGCGCTGCGCGCCGAGGTCAGCGCCGCCCTCGGCATCTGACGTCAGCGGCGCGGCCCGAGGGCCTGGTCGACGGCCCGGGCCAGGGCGGCCACGACCAGGCCGACCGACGGGCGGACCACCGAGTCGTCGGTGCTCACCTCGCCGGAGAACCCGGCGCCGGTGGCGATCTCCTCCAACCGGCGGCGGGCGTCGGCGGCGGCCTCGCCGCTCACCCCGAGCGCGGACTCCATCCGGAGCACCACGACCAGGGTGGCCAGCGCCGCGGTCCGCTCGTCCGGGGCTGCCGCACCGGTCAGTGCCTCGGCCAGCCGCTGCCGGGTCTCCGCCTCGACGGAGGTGTCCACGACCGGGTAACGGTGCACGTGGATGAAGCCCAGCTCGGTCTCGTCGATGTCCCGGACGACGCCCTGCCGGCACAGGTCGGCGAGGATCCGGTCGCGCAGGCGGTGCCGCAGACGCTGCACCCAGGACGCCGGGGTGTGCGGGGTGTCCGCGGCCATCCGGCTGAGGACGTCGTCGCTGAACGGCTCGCCGGTCGGCGTCGGGTCGATCACCGTCAGGGATCCGTCGGCGTACGCGATCCGGCCGGCCAGGGCCAGCTCGACCAGCACCGCGGCGGCCATGCCCAGGTCCAGGCTGATCCGCGGCATGGTCGCCTTGCCGGTCGTGTCGTCGTAGGCGAGGAGCAACAACTCCTCGGCGAGCGCAACACCAGTCATGGCCGCAGACGCTAGCGGGTCCGCGCACCCCGCGCACGGACCCGCCGGACCCGGCACCGACCGGGTATCACCTCAGAAGCGGGGCATGCCACCGAACTGGCGGTCACCGGCGTCGCCGAGCCCGGGGACGATGAACATGCGTTCGTTGAGCCCCTCGTCGATCGAGGCCGTGACCAGTCGCAACGGCAGGCCGGAGCGCTCCAGCCGCTCGATGCCGACCGGGGCGGCGAGCACACAGAGCACTGTGATGTCGGTGCAGCCGCGGTCGGCCAGCAGCTGGCAGCAGTGCTCTAGCGAACCGCCGGTGGCCAGCATCGGGTCGAGCACCAGCACCGGCAGCCCGGCCAGGTCACGCGGCAGCGACTCCATGTACGCGCGAGGCTCGTAGGTCGCCTCGTCGCGGGCCAGGCCCACGAACCCCATCGAGGACTCGGGCAGCAGGCCCAGCGCGGCGTCCGCCATGCCCAGCCCGGCGCGCAGCACCGGGACCAGCAGCGGCGGGTTGGCCAGCCGGGTGCCCTCGGTGCCGGTGACCGGCGTCTGCACCGGGTACCGCTCGACGGGGAAGGAGCGCGCCGCCTCGTACACCAGCATGGTGGTCAGTTCGTGCAGCGCCGCCCGGAACGTCGAGGAATCGGTGCGCGCGTCCCGCATGGCGGTCAACCTGGACTGGGCCAGCGGGTGGTCAATGACGTGTACGTCCACGATCGCTCAACCTACCGGTCCGTAGCGCGCGGCGGTGCGGGTGCGGTCGGACCAGGGACGCCGCTCACGTCGGAGCGTCACCGAGCGCTCGTGAGCAAGATCACTCGGCGGTCCCGTGCGTAGACTTCTCGGCATGACGGCGACAACGACGTCGGCCCGGTCGGAGCTCTCCGAGCTGGGACGATCCGAGACCGCTCTGCGGACCTTCCTGCACGGCCTGCCCGGCGTGGACCAGGTCGGCGCGGAGCAGCGGGCGGCACAGCTCGGCACCCGCTCCATCAAGACCACCGCCAAGGCCCAGGCGATCGACCTGGCGATCCGGATGGTCGACCTGACCACCCTGGAAGGGGCGGACACCCCGGGCAAGGTGCGCGCGCTCGCCGCGAAGGCCCTCCGCCCGGACCCGGCCGACCCGTCCTGCCCGCACGTCGGCGCGGTCTGCGTCTACCCGGCCATGGTCCCGTACGTGGCCGAGGTGCTGCGCGGAAGCGCAGTGCACCTGGCCAGCGTGGCGACCGCGTTCCCGTCGGGTCAGGCGCCGTTGGAGATCAAGCTGGCCGACACCCGGGCCGCCGTCGCGGCCGGCGCCGACGAGATCGACATGGTGATCAACCGGGGCGCGTTCCTGGCCGGGCGCTACAAGGAGGTCTACGACGAGATCGTGGCCACCAAGGAAGCCTCCGGGGACGCCCACCTCAAGGTGATCCTGGAGACCGGCGAGCTGGCCACCTACGACAACGTCCGGCGGGCCTCCTGGCTGGCCATGCTGGCCGGCGGCGACTTCATCAAGACCTCCACCGGCAAGGTCCCGATCGCGGCGACGATGCCGGTGAGCCTGGTGATGCTGGAAGCGGTCCGCGACTTCCGCGAGGCGACCGGGCGGCAGGTGGGCGTGAAGCCCGCCGGTGGCATCAAGACCACCAAGGACGCGATCAAGTACCTGGTGATGGTCAACGAGACCGTCGGCCCGGACTGGCTCGACCCGGACTGGTTCCGCTTCGGCGCGTCCAGCCTGCTCAATGACCTGCTGATGCAGCGCACCAAGCTGACGACCGGCACCTACTCCGGTCCCGACTACTTCACCCTGGACTGATAGCCGATGTTCGAATACGCCCCCGCCCCCGAGTCCCGCTCGGTGGTGGACCTCAAACCCTCGTACGGGCTGTTCATCGACGGTACGTTCGTCGACCCGACCGACGGTGGCAGCTTCAAGTCGATCAACCCCGCCTCCGAGGAGGTGCTGGCCGAGGTCGCCGAGGCCGGCGCCCAGGACGTGGAACGCGCGGTGCGCGCCGCCCGGAAGGCGTACGACAAGGTCTGGGGTCCGATGCCGGGCCGGGACCGGGCGAAGTACCTGTACCGGATCGCCCGGCTCATCCAGGAGCGCTCCCGCGAGCTGGCCGTCCTCGAATCGCTTGACAACGGCAAGCCGATCCGGGAGAGCCGCGACGTCGACCTGCCGCTGGTCGCCGCGCACTTCTTCTACTACGCGGGCTGGGCCGACAAGCTGGAACACGCTGGCTTCGGCGCGAACCCGCGCCCCATCGGCGTGGCCGCGCAGGTCATCCCGTGGAACTTCCCGCTGCTCATGCTGGCCTGGAAGATCGCCCCGGCGCTCGCCGCGGGCAACACGGTGGTGCTGAAGCCGGCCGAGACCACCCCACTGACCGCGCTGCTCTTCGCCGAGATCTGCCAGCAGGCCGAACTGCCGGCCGGTGTGGTCAACATCCTCACCGGCGCCGGCGACACCGGCCGGGCGCTGGTCGAGCACCCGGATGTCAACAAGGTCGCCTTCACCGGCTCCACCGACGTGGGCCGGGCCATCGCCCGGTCGGTCGCCGGCACCCGCAAGAAGCTCACCCTGGAGCTCGGCGGCAAGGCCGCCAACATCGTCTTCGACGACGCGCCCATCGACCAGGCCGTCGAGGGCATCGTCAACGGCATCTTCTTCAACCAGGGGCACGTCTGCTGCGCCGGCTCCCGACTGCTGGTCCAGGAGAACGTCGCCGACCGGGTGCTGGAGTCGCTGAAGCGACGCATGGCCCAACTGCGGGTCGGCGACCCACTGGACAAGAACACCGACGTCGGCGCGATCAACTCGGCCGCCCAGCTGGAGCGGATCCGCGAGCTGTCCGACGCCGGCTCCGCCGAGGGCGCCGAGCGCTGGTCACCGCCGTGCGACCTGCCCGACCGGGGCTTCTGGTTCGCGCCGACCATCTTCACAGGCGTCACCCAGGCACACCGGATCGCCCGCGAGGAGATCTTCGGCCCGGTGCTGTCGGTGCTCACCTTCCGCACCCCGGCCGAGGCCGTGGAGAAGGCCAACAACACGCCGTACGGGCTGTCGGCCGGGATCTGGACCGACAAGGGCTCCCGGATCCTGTGGATGGCCGACCGGCTGCGCGCCGGCGTCGTCTGGGCCAACACCTTCAACAAGTTCGACCCCACCTCGCCGTTCGGTGGGTACAAGGAGTCGGGCTACGGTCGCGAGGGCGGCCGGCACGGGCTGGAGGGCTACCTCAATGTCTGAGCGGGTCGCGGTACGCAAGACGTACAAGCTCTTCATCGGCGGGAAGTTCCCGCGCAGCGAGTCGGGACGGTCGTATCTCGTGCAGTCCTCGAATGTGTCACTGGCCTCCCGCAAGGACGCCCGGGACGCGGTGGTCGCCGCCCGCGCCGCCGTCAAGGGCTGGGCCGGGGCGACCGCGTACAACCGGGGTCAGATCCTCTACCGGGCCGCCGAGATGCTGGAGGGCCGCCGCGAGCAGTTCGTCGCCCTGGGCATCCCCGGCGACGAGGTGGACGCCGCGGTCGACCGCTGGGTCTGGTACGCCGGCTGGGCCGACAAGGTCGCCCAGGTGTACGGCGGCGCCAACCCGGTCGCCGGCCCGTACTTCAACATCTCCGCGCCCGAGCCGACCGGCGTGGTCGCGGTGGTCGCCCCGGAGCGCCCCGCGCTGCTCGGCCTGGTCAGCGTTATCGCCCCGGCGATCGTCACCGGCAACACCGTGGTGGTGGCGGCCTCCCCGAGTGAGCCGCTGGCGGCGGTGACGCTGGCCGAGGTGCTGGCCACCTCCGACCTGCCCGGCGGCGTGGTCAACATCCTCACCGGCGCGATCACCGAGACCGCCCCGACGTTGGCCGCGCACATGGACGTCAACGCGATCGACCTGACCGGGGTCACCGACGCCGCGCTCGCCACCGACCTGGAGGTCAAGGCGGCGGAGAACCTCAAGCGGGTGCTCCGACCGGCCCCGGCCGACCACGACTGGTCGGTCGACCCGGGCCTGGATCGGATGACGGCGCTGCTGGAGACGAAGACGGTGTGGCACCCCAAGGGGGTGTGATCGTCTTTGCTCGGCCTTTGGGTTTTCCGGGGGAGCCCGCCCACTCCGGGCGGTCAGGCTTGATCCCTGCGTGGTCGGGCTCCCCCGGAAAACCCTCACGTGGGCCGGGTTCGCCGGGTGGTTCAGCTCAGGGGTATTGCCTCGGGTCGGGTTGCCGGGCGGCGCCGGCGGCGCGGTCAAGATTTGCGCAACTTCAGGGATGTTGCTGCCTCCAGCGCCTCGGAGGCAGCACCATCCCTGTTCTTGTCCGGATCTTGTACCGCCCCGCCGATCCTGGCTGGTGATCATGGGGTTGGCGGGGTGTTTGATCTCCGTCAAGCCGGTCAACCTCATGATCACCGCTGGGACGGCGGGTGGGGGCGGCTGGGTGGGTGGGGGGTCTACTACCGGGGGTAGGATTGGTTTGTGACTCGGTTGGGCGATCTTGAGCGTGCGGTGATGGACGTGCTGTGGGACGTGGTTCCCGGCACGTCGGACGGAGTGACCGTGCGCGAGGTGGCCGACGCGCTCGATGGTCGTGAGCTGGCGTACACCACGGTGATGACGGTGCTGGACCGGCTCGCCGGCAAGGGCATGGTGCAACGGGAGCGGGAGGGTCGGGCCTGGCGGTACCGGCCGGCCGCCAGCCGCGAGGCGCACATCGCGCAACTCATGCTCGACGCCCTCGACCTGGGTGGCAGCCGGGACGCCGCGCTGGTGCGGTTCGCCCGCTCGGTGACCGGCACCGAGGCCGAGGTGTTGCGGGCGGCTCTGGGCAGCGAGGCCGGCCTGACCGGGCCGGGCTCCACCGGTGGCGACGCGGGCGGGGCCGACGCCCTGACCGATCGGGTGGACGGGCCGGCGGGCCGACGACCCGCCGGCGAGGCAGCGGAGCGGTAGGGCGAACGCCATGGCCTACGCCGTGCACTTCGCCGCCACGATGCTGGCCTGCTATCTGACCGCCCAGGTGTTGGCCCGTTCCACCTGGACGTGGCGCAGCCCCCGGGTGGCGATCGTCTGCTGGCAGGCCGTCGGGCTGGCGTTGGGTCTCTCGGCGATGGGCCTGCCGATGGCGCTCGGGTTGAGCGCGTACGGCCGGCCGACCGGTAGCGCACTGCTCGCCCTGGCCAACGACCTCGCCCACGGAGCCCTCCCGATCGGGGTGGGCACGTTCCACCTGGCCGGCGTCGGCGTGGGCTTCGGCATCGGGGCGGTGCTGGTCACCACGACGGTGCGCAGCATCCACGGCACCGTCCGCGCCCAGCGTCGCCACCGGGACCTGCTCTCCCTGGTCGCCCGAAACGACCCGGCCGCGCCGGGCGCGCTGGTGCTGGATCATCCGAGCGCCGCCGCGTACTGCCTGCCGGGCGTGAAGCCGCAGGTGGTGGTCAGCGCCGGCACCCTGAGCCTGCTGGACCGGGCCGAGCTGGCCGCGGTACTCAGCCATGAGCGGGCGCACGCCCACGAGCGGCACGACCTGGTGCTGCTGCCGTTCACGGCGCTGTGCCGGGCGCTGCCGTGGTTCGGCTGGGTGCGCGACGCGCACGAGCGGGTCGCCCTGCTGGTCGAGATGCGCGCCGACGACAAGGCCCGCGAGCTGCACGCCGAAGCCCCGCTGGCGGGGGCGCTACGCCGGTTCGCCGCCGCCGGGCACCGGATCACCCCGGCCGGCGCGCTCGGCATGGGCGACCGGGATCTCGACGTACGGGTGCAGCGCCTACTGGTCAGCGACCGACCGCCCCGGGTGCTCGGTGCCACCGCCCTGGCGGTCGCCACCACGTTGGTCGCCCTCCCGATCACCCTGTTCCTGAACTGACACCCACAAGGCACCACTGAGCCGCCGCGGCCGGGGCCGCCGTGGCAGGGCCGTGCCGCGCGCACCCTGCGCCGCGCACCTCCGCACCGCGCGCCCTCGCCCGCGCACCCCTCGCAAGATCGCGCTCGATCCTGGATCGAGGGGCATCCCGGGGCCGCGAGACCACTACATCCAGGATCGAGCGCGATCTTCCTCAGATACTACGTGGCGTAGTAGTGTTGCCTACGACAAGACGTAGTAGGCGGACATGTAGCGATGCTACGTGTAGGGTGGCTACGATAAGGGAGCCAACGCTAGGGAGGGCTTGTCATGGACACCCTGCTCCTCGCCCGCCTGCAATTCGCCACCACGACCTCGATCCACTTCCTGTTCGTGGTCGTCACGCTCGGGCTGGTCACCCTGCTGGTCGGCATGCAGACCGCCTGGGTGCTCACCCGCAACCCGAAGTGGGAGCGGCTGACGCGCTACTGGGGCCAGCTCTACGTGATCAACTACGTGCTCGGCATCGCCACCGGGATCGTGATGGAGTTCCAGTTCGGGCTGAACTGGAGTGGCCTGTCGCGCTACGTCGGCAATGTCTTCGGGGCGCCCCTGGCCATCGAGACGCTTGTGGCGTTCTTCCTGGAGTCCACGTTCCTCGGGATGTGGATCTTCGGCTGGCACCGACTTGGCAAGGGCGTCCACCTCGCGTTGCTCTGGGGCGTGGCGATCACCGCGTACGCCTCGGCGTTCTGGATCATGGTGGCCAACTCCTGGCTGCAGAACCCGGTCGGTTACGAGGTCCGCGACGGGATCGCCCACCTCACCGACTTCGGCGCGCTGCTCACCAACCCCAGCCTCGGCATGGCCTTCGGGCACGTGGTCTCGGCGGCGCTGCTGGTCGGCGGGATGCTGATGGCGGCGGTCAGCGCCGGGCACCTGCTCCGGCGTACCCCGGACTTCGCGCTCTTCCGCACCTCGCTCCGGATCGGCCTGGTCACCGCGGCACTGGCCATCACGATGGTGCAGGGCTTCGGTTTCGCCCAGTTCGGCCCGGTCGGCGCGGTGCAGCCGACCAAGTTCGGCGGCGACGGCCCGGAGGCCCAGGCGCTGATCGCCGAGTGGACCGCGCGGTTCGGCCCCGGCGACTACACGCCGCCGGTGCTGGCCAGCGTCGGGCTGGGCTTCATGATCCTGATCGGCTTCACCCTCGGCTGCGTCTGGCTCCTGCTGCCACTGCTCTTCCGGGACTGGATCATCCGACTGCGCTTCCCGCTCTGGCTGCTCCTGCTCGCCCTGCCGCTGCCGTTCGTCGCGGTGATCCTCGGCTGGATCTCCCGGGAGGTCGGCCGCCAACCCTGGGTGGCGTACGGACTGCTCCCCACCGAGCAGGCCGTCTCCCCGGTCAGCGCACCGCTGATGCTCGCCTCGCTGATCGGGTTCAGCCTGCTGCTGGGCGCCCTCGCCGTCACCAACTGGGTGCTGCTCGCCCGGCACGCCAGACGCGGCGCGGCCGACCCGGCGCTCGGCCGCCCACCGGCACCGCCCAGCGAGCCGGCCCACCCCGAACCCGCCCTGATCTGAGCACCAAGGAGTAGACCGTGGACCTCGCCTGGTACGCCCTGCTCGGCCTCTTCTTCGCCACCTACCTGGTGCTGGCCGGCTACGACTACGGCGTCGGGCTGCTGCTCGCCCGCGGCGTCGGTCCGGCCGGGCGGCGGGAGGCGCTGACCGCCCTCGGCCCGTTCTTCCTCGGCAACGAGGTCTGGTTGGTGGCCACCGTGGGCATCCTCTTCGGCGCGTTCCCCCTCCTGGAGGGCGAGTTGCTCGCCGGCTGCTATCCGGCCGTCGTCGGCGCCCTGGTCGGCGTCATCCTGGTCACCGTCGGGGTGCAGTTGCGCAGTCGGCCCACCGACGAGCGGAGTCGCGCCCGCTGGGACCGCGTCGTGGTGGTCGGCAGCGCCCTCGCCGCGCTGGGCTGGGGTGTGCTGCTCGCCGCGCTGTTGCAGGGCGTGCCACTCCAGGCCGACGGGCACGTCGCCGGGGTGGCGCACCTGGCCACCCCGTTCGCGGCCGCCGCCGGGCTGGCCATGGTCGCCCTGGTCGCGGTGCACGGGGCGACTTTCCTCGCCCTGCGGCTGTCCGCCGAGGCCGCCGCCGTGGTCGGCCAGACCGCCCGAAGGCTGGTGCCGGTGGCGCTGACCGCGGTCGCCCTGGCCACCGTCGTGGGCCTGCTCTCCGCCCGGGTACGCGACGCCGTGCAGCGGCCGGCGGTGGCCGTACTCCTGCCGGTGCTGCTCGCGGCGGCGCTGCTGGCGGCCCGCGCGGCGCTGGCACGGCGGCGGCCGGGGTGGGCTCTGGTCGCCACCGGCGCGGCCCTGGCGCTGCCGGTGGTGCTGGTCGGAGCAGCTCTGTGGCCCTACGTGCTGGTGTCCACGACCGACCCGGACGCCTCGCTACGGGTGGCCGACGCGGCCGCCAGCGCGCCGACCCTGCGGCTGCTGGGCTGGGTGGCGCTGCCGCTACTTCCGGCCCTACTAGGCTTCCAGGCGATGTGCTGGTGGGTTTTTCGAGGACGGACCGACGGTAGGGCACCGGTGTACTGGTGAGCCGCCGTCCGTTCGACCCGCGTCTGCTGCGCCGGGTCCCCGCGGCCCGGGGCGATCTTGCCGTGCTCGCGCTCCTGGGGGTGCTGGCCGCCGGGTTGATCGTTGCGCAGGCCACCGCGCTCGCGTCGCTGCTGGCCACCGCGATCGACGGCCGGCTGGATCGACAGGCGCTCGCCGGTTTCGTGGTCGCGGTCGCCGCCCGCTCGGCCCTGGTCTGGGCGCAGGGCACGGTCTCCGCGCGGGTGGCCGCCACGGTCAAGGCCACGCTGCGGGCCGACCTGCTCGGGGCGGTGGGCCGGCACGGGCCCGGCTGGGTGGCGGGGCAGCGGGCCGGCGAGATCGCCACCCTGGCCGGGCGCGGGTTGGACGCGCTGGACGCGTACTTCACCGGCTACCTGCCGCAGCTGGTGCTCAGCGTGACGGTGCCCCTGGCGGTGCTGGCCCGGGTCGTCTTCGCCGACTGGAGCTCGGCGGTGATCATCGCGCTGACCCTGCCGCTGATCCCGGTCTTCGGAGCGCTGCTCGGCTGGCAGGCGCAGGCCGCCACCGAACGGCAGTGGCGGCGGCTCGCGCTGCTCGGCGGGCACTTCCTGGACATGGTGGCCGGGTTGCCCACCCTGCGCGCGTTCGGGCGGGCCCGGGCACAGACCGACGTGGTGCGCCGGATGGCCGACGGTCACCGCGTCGCCACCATGAAGACGCTGCGGATCGCGTTCCTCTCCGCGCTGGTGCTGGAGCTGGTCGCCACCCTCTCGGTGGCGTTGGTAGCGGTGCCGGTCGGCATCCGGTTGCTCGGCGGCGGGCTGGCCCTGCAGACCGCGCTGCTGGTGCTGTTGCTGACCCCGGAGGCGTACCTGCCGCTGCGGGCCGCCGGCAGCCGCTTCCACGCCAGCATGGAGGGGCTGGCCGCGCTGGACGAGGCGTTGACCGTCTCCGCCGTACCCGCCACGCCCCGGGCCGCCGAGGGCGCCTCCGCCCCGGATGCGCGGGCCGAGATCCGGTTCGAGGGGGTGACCGTGGCGTACGAGCGGACCACCGCGCTGCGCGACGTGACCCTGACCATCCGGCCCGGTGAGCGGATCGCCGTCATCGGGCCCAGCGGCGCCGGCAAGAGCACCCTGCTCGGCCTGCTGCTCGGCTTCGTGGTGCCGACCAGCGGCCGGATCACCGTCGGCGGGGTCGACCTCGCCACCGCCGACCCGGACGCCTGGCGCCGGCAGCTCGCCTGGGTGCCGCAGCGGGCGCACCTCTTCGCCGCCTCGCTGGCCGACAACATCCGCCTCGGCGCGCCGGACACCCCCGCCGACGCACTCACCGCCGCGGTGCACGACGCCGCCCTGGACGACGTGGTGGCCGGCCTGCCCGACGGCCTGGACACCCTGCTCGGCGAGCGCGGTCACGGGCTGTCCAGCGGGCAACGGCAGCGGGTAGCCCTGGCCCGGGCGTTCCTGCGTGCCGCCCCGGTGGTGCTGCTCGACGAACCCACCGCCCGACTCGACACGGCGGCCGAGGCGGTGGTGCTCGACGCCACCCGTCGCCTGGTCGCCGGACGGACCGCGCTGCTGGTCGCGCACCGACCGGCGTTGCTCGCCGACGCCGACCGGATCCTGCGCATCGAGGACGGTCGGGTCACCGAGTTGACACCCGAACCGACCGGGAAGGCCACCCGATGACGGCGGAACAAGGGCCGGCGGTGGCGCCCGACGCGGCACCGGCCGGGCGGGCCGCCGCCGAGCGGGCCGTGCTGCGACTGGCCCGGCCGTACCTGGGCCGCCTGGTCGGAGCCGGGCTGCTGGCGGCCGCCACCGAGTTCGCCGGGCTCGCCCTGATGGCCACCGCCACCTGGCTGCTGATGAGCGCCGCCGGTCAGCCTCCGCTGGACCGCCTCACCGTGGCGATCGTCGCGGTCCGGGCCCTGGCGATCAGCCGGGGCGTGTTCCGCTACACCGAACGGCTCGCCGGGCACGACGCGGTGCTTCGCATGATCACCGACGTCCGGGCCCGGGTCTTCGCCACGCTGGCGTCCCGCCATGGCACGGCGCACCGCTCGGGGGACGTGCTGAGCCGCCTGGTCTCCGACGTGGAGGCCGTCCAGGACCTGCTGCTGCGGGTGCTGGTCCCCGGCTCGGCGGCGGCCCTGGTCGGTGTGCTGGCGGTCGCCGTGGCGGCGCTGATCTCACCACCGGCCGCCGGCGCGCTCGCCGTCGGGCTGCTGGTCGCCGGGGTGGCGCTGCCCGCGCTGGCCACCGCGGTCACCCGCCGCAGCGCGGCCGAGGTGGCCCCGCTGCGGGGCGCGCTGGCCACCGACGCGATCGACCTCACCCACGGCGCCGCCGACCTGGCCGCGTTCGGGGCGACCGACGTCGCGCTGCACGGCGCCGAGCAGCGCGCCCACCGGCTGGCCCGGCTGGAACGGCGGTTGGCCGCCACCGGGTTCGCCGTGGACGCGGCCGGCGTGCTGGTCGCCGGCGTGACCGCCGCGGCGGTGGTGCTGGTAGCGCTCGCCGCCGACGTGCCGGGGGTGCTGGTGGGCGTCCTGGCCGTCGGCACACTGGCCGCCGTCGAGGTGACGCTGGCGTTGGTCACGGCGGCCCGGCAGTGGACGCAGCTGCGACCCGGCCTGACCCGGGTTGCCGACCTGCTCGACGCGGACCCGTCGACCCCGCCGCCCGGGACCGGTCCCACGGACCTGAGCGGCCCGCACGAGCTGCGCTTCCTCGACGTGACCGTGCGGTACCGGGCCGGCGCCGCCCCCGCCCTGGACGGGGTCAGCCTGGAACTCCCGGCGGGACGCCGGATCGCTGTCGTCGGCCCGAGCGGCGCCGGCAAGAGCACCCTGGCCGCCGTGCTGACCGGCACCGTCCGGCCCGCGTCCGGCCGGGTCACGCTGGACGGTCACGACCTTTCGACGTACGCCGAGGAGGCGCTGCCCCGCGCGGTCGGCGGGCTGCTGGCCGAGGCGTACGTCTTCCACGCCACGGTGCGGGAGAACCTGCTGCTCGGGCGGGCCGGGGCGGGCGAGGAGGAGCTGACCGCGGCCACCGCCGCCGCCGGCCTGCTGGACTGGGTCCACGCCCAGCCGGCGGGCTGGGACACGCTCGTCGGCGAGGAGGGCGGGCAACTCTCCGGCGGGCAGCGGCAGCGGCTGGCACTCGCCCGGGCCCTGCTCGCCGCGCCGCCGGTGCTGGTGCTCGACGAGCCCACCGAAGGTCTGGACCCGGCCGCCGCGGACGCGGTGCTCGCGTCCGCCCTGGCCGCCACCCCCGCCGGGCACTCGGTGCTGCTGATCAGCCACCGGCTCAGCGGGCTGGCCGAGCTGGACGAGATCGTGGTCCTGGACGGCGGCCGGGTGATCCAGCGTGGTCGGCACGCCGAGCTGGTCGCCGTCCCGGGCTGGTACCGGGACCAGTGGCTGCTTCAGGCCGCGGCCGAACGGGGTTACCTGGCGCTCGCCCCCTGACCCGGCTCCGGGGCGGACCAGGGTTCTCCCGGACGTCGACCCGCCGGAGTCCGTGGCAGGGTGGTGCCATGCGCGCTGAGGACGTGATGGTCGACGAGCACCTGCGGGAGCTGGCCGCTCGGTTGCAGGGGCCGGCGCGACTCAAGTCCGACCTGCTGACCGAGGCCCGGCACGGGTTGCTGGACGCCGTCGAGGCGTACCGGGAGAGCGGGGCGCCAGCCACCGAGGCGCAGCGCCGGGCGGTGGTCGAGTTCGGCTCCCCGGCGCAGGTGCTCCCGTCCTGGCAGGCCGAGCTGGCGGTGGGCGCCCTGCGTGGCCTCTCCCTGCGGATGCTGTTGATCGCCGGGGTGGGGGTGGTCGCCGGCGATCTGACCTGGCGCGGGGCGAGCTGGAGCGAGGGCCCCCGTCCGCCGGCCGGCTACCTGCTGCTCTCCAACTCGGTCGACTGGATCTGGATGAGCACGCTGCTGCTCTCGGTGGCCGGTCTGCTGGTGGTCTGGGCGAGCGCGCGGGCACCCCGGCCGGGCCTGGCCCTGGCGCAGCGTGCGGTGGGCGCCGGCCTGACCGGCCTGCTGGCCCTCGCCATGCTGGCCGGCTGCGCCCTCTTCGCCTGGTCCGTCAACCTCTGGGACGCGGCGCTGCACTGGCCTCCGATGATCATCGGAGCGGTGTTGGTGGGCGGCGGATACTTCTCGCTGACCCGCGCGGCGCGCGGCTGGCTGCTGGCCACCACCCGCTGATCGGCGGGCCCGACCCGAGCGGGTCAGGCTGGAGTGGGCGGGCTGCCGGGATCGAGGAATCGACCCACTGTCGTCTGGAACTCGCGCCAACCCGCGCGCTCCCCGGCCAGCGCCCGCCGGCCCGAGTCGGTGAGCTGGTACGTCCGCCGTTCCCGGCCGCTGACCGTGCTCCAGGTGCTCGCCACGTGGCCGGCGCGTTCCAGGCGACGGAGCGCCGGATAGATGGTGCCGGTGGGCAGGTCCAGATTGCCGTCACTGCGGGCGCGCAGCGCCTCGATGATCGCGTAGCCGTGCAACGCGCCCTGTTCGAGAACGGCGAGCAGCAGAGCGTCGAGATGGCCGTGCAGCGCCTGGGCCTTCATGCGTAGCTACGCTACTTGTCGAACCGCCGGTTCGCCAGCGGTGACGACCAGCAGGTCGGACCCGTGCGCCAACCGGCCACCGGGGTGCGGGCATCGGTCACCCAGGGCCGCCGACTAGGGTATGTGCCCAGAGTCACTCGCCGGTCAGAGACCCGGCGGGTGGGCAACCCGAAGCACACGGAGGTCAGCGTGGCCCGCCAGTCGCCCCAACGGCCCGACGCCGACGAGCCCGAGCTCGACGACACCACCGGCGCGGCCGAGCCAGACGAGACCGAGGAGACCGACCGCCCGTCGGTTTCGATCGACCGTTCGCTCTGGGACGAGCTGCGCATCGACCCGGTGGAGATCGCCCTGCCCGCCGGCACCGGCTTCACGCTCCGGGCGTACCGGCCGGCCAGCTCGCTGATCCCGACCGACGTGACCGAGCGCGACCAGGACGACCCGTTCCTGGCCCGCCGCCAGGCGGTCGAGGAGGAGGAGGACGACGAGACCGTCGTCATCCTCGACGAGGAGCTGGCCGAGGAGTTCGCCGCCGAGGACGAGGACGACGAGTCGACGCGCCGCCGCCGCGACGGTGCCGCCGCCGACACCGACGAGGAGTCGGACGAGGCAGTCACGGACGAGGCGGACGACGAGGAGGTGCCGGTCTTCCTCAGCAACCAGGGCAAGCTGTTGCTGTTCAAGACCCCCGAGTCGCTCGTCAGTTTCATCCGATCCGGTGCGCCCAACGATCTGTCCCAACTGGACAGCTGGAATGAATTGTCCGAACGGGTGGAGCCGGCAGATATCGTTCCGCTCGACGAGGACACCTACGAGCTCGACCTCGTCGTGGAGAACCTGCGCGGCGGGCACGACACGTGGGATTCGACCCTGCTGATCGAGGCAGGCGAGGCCGCGCGTGACCTCTCGTACGCATTGCGGCTGCCTGCGGTACTCGACATGCTCTCCGCCGGCTCCAGCCTCGACGACCTGGACGAGGCGCTGCGTGCCACCGCCAACGGCGGGATCGGCGCGTTCATGGGTCGCCGACGGCTGAAGAAGATCGGAGCGCAGACCGCGAGTTTGGGTTGGCGCACCATTGTCGGCAAGATCTCTGCGGTGGTGGACTGGCGCGACTGACCCGTACCGGGGAGCATCAGTTGCTGGCAGAGGAAAGACCTGTCCCGGGAGGAGGACGACGCCGTGGCGCTCGTGCGCGTTTACTGCGGTCTGGCCTCGGCGGATCCGGCTGACCGACCGGCCTCCGCCGGTTCGACGCTGACGTCCGCTGTGGTCGACGACGCAGGCCGTCTGCTGCATGTCTGCGAGATCAGCGATGACGCCGCTGGCTACGCCCAGCTCGTCGCGCTGCTCGTGGAGCGGTCGGGCGGGCCGAGCGGTGCGGCCATCGCCGCCGACAGCGACGACCACACGGTCACCTCGCTGCTGAGCGCGGCGGGGCGACCCCTGGCGATCGCCGACGACGACTCGGTGGACGACTTCGCTGAGCGGTTTGCCGACGACGACTCCCTTGAGGAGATGCAGTCGCCTCCGGCCGAACGACGGGCGGTCGGCCTGGCCCGCGCGTTGCAGGCGGGGGCGCTCTCCGCCGTCACCCTGCCGGCACCCCGGGACCTCGCCGGCTACAAGCAGGTGCTCTCCGCGCACGCCGCTCTGGCCAGCGGTCGACACTCCGCCGCCGTGGCGCTGCGCGAGGTTCTGCGGGAGCTCTACCCGGCGGCCCTGCGCGCATATCCGGACCCGGCCGAGCCGGTCTCCCTGGCCGTGCTGGACGCGCTGCCCGAGCCCGGCATGCTCGGCGGCACCGTGGCCCGGGGTCGCGAGGTGTCGGTCGCGGCGGATGCCATCGCCGCGCACCTCGCCGCGGACGGGGTCGCCGACGCCGAGGAGATCAACGAGGCGGTCACCGCCCTGCGGGTCGCCATCTCCGAGACACCCCGACGCGCCGCGGTCAACCGGGCCCTCACGTCCGCGGTGGCCGAGACGGTCCGCCAGGCCGTCGCCTCCGTACGGGCCTGCGACGCCGGGTGCGAGGCGCTGGTCAGCGCGCTCAGCTCACGGGTCAGCACGCCTGCCCAGGCGCCCGGCCGTCGTGCCGCCGCCCGCCGTGGCGAGTCCGTCGGCGAGCTGACCGGCCTGGCCGGCACCAACGCCGGGTTGACCGGCACCAACGCCGGCCTGACCGGCCTCGCCGGCACCAACGCCGGGTTGCGGTCGGTCCGACCCACCCCGCCGGCCGGCGAGCCGGCACCCGCCGTCGGGCGGCGCAGCCGTCCCGAGCCGGTCCCCGGTAACGCGCCGCTGGCGTCACCCCGCCCGCTCGGGCCACCACCGGTCGCCCCGGCGCCGGTCACGCCACCGCCGGTCGCACCCGCGCCGATGACCCCGGCGGCGATGGCTGGTCCGCCGGCGTCCACGCTGCCCAGTCGCAGCGAGCCGCTCCCCAGCCGGATCGACGGCCCGACCAACCGGCCGGTCTCCTCGCCACCGCCTCCGCCGCCCGGGATCACCCCGATCGCGCCGGCACAGCGGGGCATGGTGCCCCCGGCCGAGGCCGGTGAGCCGTTCCGGCCGACGCTGACCACCGCCGCGATCAACAACGCGCGGGCCGAGCGGCAGCGGACGGTCATTCCGCCCCGCCCCAAGACCAACGGCGAACCCCGGCCGAGCCACCAGCAACGCCCGGTCGACGAGCCACCCACCGGCGGGTTCAGCGCCACCGATCTCAGCATTCCGGTGCCGACCCCCCGGCCCGGGCAGGAGGCCGCACCGCCCGGCTCCCGTGCCAACTGGCCGCTGGTCAACAACCCGGAAGATCCGTCCGACAGCTCACCGAACAACCCGGTGGCCTACCCGTACGGCGGTAGCCGTGGTGTCGACGCCCCGACCGACCCGGGTCGGGCCGACGGTCGGGTCACCCCGCCCTGGTTGGCGGACGACCTGCCACCGGAGCCACCCATGCTGCGGCTGGTGGAGCCGCCGCCGCTGGCCGACCGGGCGCTGCGCGAGGGGCTCAACCCTCCCGCGGACCAGCACCTGGAGACGCCGCCGCTGCGCCTGGTCGACCGGGAGCAGGCCGCTCGCAACGGTCGGGCGGCTGCCCGCACCGAGCGTGCCGCCGAGCACCGGCCGCCGCCCCCGGTCGAGCACCGGCCACCACCGATGGAACACCGGCCGCCGCCGGTCGCCGACGAGGGCGACGGCGATCTGCTGATCTTCGCGCAGGCCAAGTCGGCCTGGTTCGTCGGTCAGGCCGAGGAGTCCGACCTGGACTGGTCGACCACTGCCGACACCGGCTGGCAGGCTGCGGAGCAGGCCGCTCGCCCGGCCGTGGGCGCCGAGACCAACGCCGGGTTGCCCAAGCGGGTGCCGCAGGCCAACCTGGTGCCGGGTTCCCCGCTGCGCGAGGAGCGCCCATTGCGGATAGTGCGTGATGCGGCGAGCCTCGCGGAGAACACGACCGGCTACTTCCGTGGCTGGCGTCGGGGCCAGGAGATCGGCGGTTTCGCGGTGGGTGGTCGGCCCGGTCGTGAGGCGGCCGGCGGCTGGGACTTCAGCCGCGACCACGGGGACCGCGACGACGACCGGGAGTACGAGTACCGCTCGGCGGGCTACCAGTCCTGACCCTTCTTCACCGGGAGAGCGCCCTCAGCCAGTCGGCTGGGGGCGCTCTCGCGTCAGCAGGTGGATCCCGGGTACGCAGAAGCCGCCTCGCGAGGTCCGTGGGTGGGCTGGTGGCCCCGGGAAGGGGCTGACAGCGTCCAGGACGTCAGGAGGCGGCTCGGCGGCGCACCGGCCCGTCTGGGCGACGAACCAGCGCGGAGCGACTCACCGGGGCGGCTGGCAGCGCCCGGTGGCGGCCAGAGCCACCACCGGGGCGTGCAGCGCCGCGATCAGGCCGGGGCGACGGCGCGCGTACGACGCATGGTCAGCACGTACTCGACCAGCGAGATCAGCACGTGCTTCGTCGACTCCCGGTTACGGGCGTCGCAGGCCACCACCGGCACGTCGCTCGAGATCGCCAAGGCGTCCCGGACGTCCTGCGGGTCGTGGTACTGCATTCCGTCGAAGCAGTTGATCGCCACCAGGTACGGCAGGCGTCGGTGCTCGAAGAAGTCGATCGCCGCGAAGCAGTCGGCCAGCCGGCGAGTGTCCACCAGCACGACCGCACCGATCGCACCCCGCACCAGTTCGTCCCACATGAACCAGAAACGGGTCTGGCCCGGCGTACCGAACAGGTACAGGATCAGGTCACGGTCGATCGAGATCCGGCCGAAGTCCATGGCCACCGTGGTCGTCGTCTTGCCCGGCACCTGCCGGGTGTCGTCGACGCCCACGCCAGCGGAGGTCATGATGGCCTCGGTGGTCAGCGGCGTGATCTCCGAGACCGAGCCGACCAGCGTCGTCTTACCGACGCCGAATCCACCGGCGATAACGATCTTCGCCGACGTCACGCGGCCGCTCGGGTTCGGCGGGCGGTGCGACATGTCAGAGCCTGCGAAGTCCACTCAGCACCCTCTCCAGCAGTTCAGTGCCCACCGCGTCGTCGGAGTCGTCCAAAATGGTCGGCTCGTGGACCGCGACCAGGCCGTCCGTCGCCATGTCGGCGATGAGCACCCGGGCCACACCGAGCGGGAGCTGCATCCGCGCCGCGATCTCTGCGAGCGATTGCACGCGTCCGTCACACAGCGCGGCGATGTACTGGTGTTCGCGGCCCTGGCCGCCGTTGCCATTGGCAGCGGCCCGACCGCGCACCGTCGTCTCGACGAGCGCCTCCAGCGCGATGTCGAGCCGGGGACGGGTGCGACCACGGGTCACGGCGTATGGACGGACCAACGCTCCGGTTGGTTCGTCACGATCGGCCATCTCGCCGCTCACCTCCTTCGCACCCGTTACCGGCTCCCACCGGTGAAACCCGTCGTTGTCGTTGTTTCAGTAGTGCCGACCTCACGATCGGCGAAAACGTCAGCCCAGCATGCCCGCAGCCGCACGCGGCTGCGGGGTCAGCGCGTCGCCCACCCGGTCGACCAGCAGCGCCATCTCGTAGCCAACCTGGCCCACGTCGGAGCTGCGGGCGGCCAGCACGGCGAAGGACGAGCCGTCCGAGATGGACATCAGGAACAGGAAGCCATTGTCCATCTCCACGACGGTCTGCAACACCGCGCCTCCCTCGAAGCAGCGTGCTGCCCCCTGGGTCAGGCTGACCAGACCCGATGAGATCGCGGCGAGCTGGTCTGCCCGGTCGCGCGGCAGATCCCGTGACGACGCGAGGAGTAGGCCGTCGGCCGATACGGCGACCGCATGCGCGACGCCGGGCACCCGGTCGGCGAAGTTGGCCAGCAGCCAACCAAGATCCTGCGTAGTTGTCATCCTTCTTGCTCCTTCTGCCCGCTCCCGGCCACCGGGCCTGAGCCAGACTGCGAGGATTGCCCTCCCGGAGTCGCCTCCGGGTTGGTCGGGTTGTCCGAGGTGCTACGCCCTCGCTGCACGCCCCGGTGGTAGGCGGAGAGCAGGCCACGGACCGCCTCCGGGGAGCGCCGCTGGACCGAGGTGGTGGGCTTCTCCACCGCGCCGGGCACCAGCTGCGCCATCGGCTTGCGTTTCGGCAGACCGGTCGTGGTGGTCTCGCTCACCGGCACCGCGCCGGCCGCCGCGGAGGCAGCACGCCAGCCGTCGTCGGCAGCGGTCTGCCAGCCGTTGCTCTGCGGTTGCGACCGGCGGTTCGGCAGGCTCTCGGCGAGGCTCGGGCGGGTGCCCTCGTTCGCTGTGGAGCCGTTGTCCCGCGGCGCTCCTCCGACCGTCGGAGTGTCTGCCATCGGTGTGTTACCTGTCGTCCCGGGTGGTGTCTTGTGGACTGCCCGACCGCTGGCCTCGACCGTGGCGAACTGCTGGGTCGCGGAGTCGCCGTTCGTCGCTGGCTGGGCGCCGGCCGCGGTCTCCTCGGAGCCCGGGCGACGGGTACGGAACCAGGCCGACTCAAGCTCCCGGAAGATCGGCAGCTCCATCGTCTCGTCCGCGTACCGCTGACGGTTCTGCGCCTGCGGCTGCTGCGGCGTCGGCCGGGTCTGCGGAGCCGGAGCCGCCGCCGGGGTCGGCGCTGGCACCGAAGGCCGGGCTGCGGCCGGCTGCTCGCCGGGTCGCGGTACCCGAGGCAACTCCGTCGTCATGTCCAGCGCGGCGGCGAGCCGCTCGGGCACCGGCGGGGTGGCAGTGTCCCGGTCGCTGCCCGGCACTGGCGGCCAGGCCGGCGGTGCCGGGGCGCTGGTTGCCTGCGCGGGCGGGGCGGACCGGGGCGCGAACCCGCTGAACGACTGGCCCGAGGCGGGCGGCGCCGAGTACGGCTGGCCCGAGTAGGGCTGACCGGACGCCGGCGAGGCCGAGACCGGCGACGCCGACACCGGCGGACCGGCGTACGGCTGGCCGGAGGCCGGAGCGGCGGACACCGGAGCGCCGCCGTACGGCGCACCCGAGTAGGGCTGCCCGGAGTAGGGCTGGCCGGAAGCCGGCGAGGCGGAGACCGGAGCACCGGAGTAGGGCTGCGCGGAGACCGGCGGCGCCGAGTACGGGTGCGCCTCGGGGCTGCTCGGCAGCTGACGCGGAATGGACGGCTGCTGACCGGTGGTCGGGGGCTCGTCCCCGGCCCGGCGCTGCGGCAGCGGGTCGATCCCCTGGCCGTTGGCCGACCGGGGGGTGAACCCGTCGCCGCCGTTGACGCCGTTCGTCCCGGCCGCGCCGGTCAGGTCGGACCAGGCGGGCATCGACCGGTACGCGCCACCGTTGGCAGGGGTGCCGGCGCCGTTGCGCGACGCGGGGTCGAACGGACGACCGCCCAGGGTGACCTGGTTGCCGGACTCGCTCGGGCGAGGGCCGTTGCCCAGCGCGGGCAGCGCGCCGAAGACCGGCGCGGGCCCACCGGACTGCGGACCACCGAACTGGGGAGCACCGGCCGCCGGCAGTGCCGGAGGCTGCTGCACCCGACCGGAGAGCGCCCGGGGCACCAGCACCGAGGTGGGCAGGGTCACGTCGGCGACCGTGCCGCGATCGTTGCCGGGGCGCAGCTCGACCCGGACACCGTGCCGGGACGCCAGCCGGGCGACCACGACCAGGCCCATCATCCGGGACACGGCCACGTCCACCTGCGGCGGCGTGGCGAGCCGCTCGTTGAGGTCGTGCAACTGCTCGGCGCTGATGCCGATGCCGCGGTCCTCGACGTACAGCGAGGAGCGGTCACCGACCCGGCGAGCCTCGACCATGACCTGCGAGTCGGGCGGGGAGAACGCGGTGGCGTTGTCGAACAGCTCCGCGACGAGGTGCACCAGGTCGTTGACCGCGTGCGCGGCGACCTCGATGTCGCGGTCGATGACCCCGAACTCGATCCGGGTGTAGTGCTCGACCTCGGACTGCGCGGCGCGCAGCACGTCGATGAGAGCGGCCGGCTCGCGCTGCACACGGGTGGAGTCGGCACCGGCGAGCACCAGCAGGTTCTCGTCGTTACGGCGCATCCGGGTGGCCAGGTGGTCGAGCTGGAACAGCTCGGCCAGCCGGTCCGGGTCCTCCTCGCCGCGCTCCAGCCGGTCGAGGTGCCCGATGAGGCGGTCGACCAGGATCTGGGAACGGCGGGCCAGGTTGACGAACATGGTCGCGACGGAGGCGCGCAGTGCCGCCTGCTCGGCGGCTGTGCGGACGGCTTCCAGGTGGACGGCGTTGAACGCCTCGGTCACCTGGCCGAACTCGTCCTTGCTGCGGACCGGTAGCGGTTCGGCGATCTGGTTGGCCAACTGCACCGGGGAGAGCTGCCCGACGACCTGCGGGTCGCGCAGTCGGGCCACCGCCTGTGGAAGGCCGTACTGGGCGACGGAGAGCGCGCCCTGCCGCAGCTCACGGAGCGAGCGGGCCATCGAGCGGGCGACCAGGTACGCGAAGAGGATGGCCAGCAGCAGCATGCTGAGCAGCAGGCCGGTCTCCAGGAAGACCTGGCGCTGGACGTCCGAGCGGAGGGTGTCGGCCTGGTCGACCACTTCACTGTCGAGCTTCCGCTCGACGGTGCGGATCAGCTTGGCGTTGGCCGTCATGGCGGCTTCCCACTGGTCCGGGCCGAACGGCGCACCGCGCATGTTGCCGGTGGTGTTGCCGTCGATCCAGCCGGTGTAGTTCTGTGCCTGCCGGCGGTCGCCGCCCGCGACCGTCTGGTCGTGGAACTTCGCGTCGTCCGGGGTGGCGACGGCCTTGAAGCTCTGCAGGGCCTGCTGCTGGCCGGTGTCACTGGCGACGTAGTCCCTGCGCAGTGCCGGGGTCAGGCGTTGTCCGCCCTTGACACCCAGCGCGCGGTGCACCACGACCCGGCGTACGGCGAGGAACTCCTTCTCCCGGGCGACCGCCGCGGCGGCGCGCATCCGGTCGCTGAGCTGGTTGTCACCGGCGAGCTGCGTGGACGAGTCGCGGATGGCGAGCAGGTCACTGATCAGGCCCTCGTACGCCTGCACGGTCTCGGTGAGCGCGAGCTTTCCGTTGAACACCTGGCTGCGGACGCCCGACAGGTCCTGCAGGTTCTGGTCGATGCCGTCGAGCAGACTTTCCAGGCTGCTCGGCAGGTCCTCGATCTCGGTCCGCTGCTGCCGGTAGGGGATCGCGTCCTGATCCACCCGGGAGTTCACCCGGTTGTAGGCCTCCTGGTACTGAGCTGTCGGCTGCGTCCCGTCCGCGCCCAGCAGCAGCACGGCGGCGGTCCGCTCGTCCTGCAGGCTGTCGACCAGGTCACCGGAATAGCTCGACAGATTCGCCAGGTCGCCAGCTCGGTTGGCATTGTTGAGCGTCTCCACGTGGTCGATGAGACCACTGGTGCCCACCACGACCGTGGCGATGGTCGGCACGATCATGATGAGACCGAGCTTGGACCAGATCGGCATGTCCCGGAGCCGGCTGGCCGGCCGGCGCAGCCGCGACAGGAAGGAGCCCGCCGTCTTTGGCCGTTTGCTCACGTCACCGCCCTCGCGATTACAGCTTGAACGCGTTGCCCCGGGCAACGCCCAGCGACCGACCCGGCGGGTCGGACCCCCGAGATTCCATCACGCCGGTCGACAAGAAGAAAGCCCAGGTTGTCCCCAACCGAAGGTGTGATGAGATGTTGATGCGATTTGATAGCAGTCTGTCTGGCCGGAGTAACTGAAGGTAATGAAACATCCGCACCGAGTTGTCCTACTGGCCGGCCCATCGGGCTCCGGAAAGTCGTACATAGCGCAGCAAACCGGCTTGCCGGTGCTCTGCTTGGACGACTTCTACAAAGACGGCGATGACCCTACGTTGCCGAGACGGAACGGCCAGGTGGATTGGGAATCGCCGCAGTCCTGGGACGCCCCCGGTGCGGTGGAAATCATTGCTCGACTTGCCCGCGAGGGCCGAGCCGATGTGCCGGTTTATGCGATCGGCGCGGATCGAAGGGTGGCCACCCGGCCATTTGATGTCGCCGGATCGCCACTTTTCGTGGCCGAAGGGATCTTCGCCGCCGAGATCGTCGAGGAGTGCCGTCGCCGTGGCCTGCTCGCCGGGGCGTACGCGCTGCGCCGGCCGCGCGGCGCGACCTTCCTCCGCCGACTCGCCCGCGACCTGTCCGAGCAGCGCAAGGCACCCCGGGTGCTGATCCGGCGGGGCGTGGCGCTGCTGCGGGCCGAGCCCGCGGTGCTGCGTCGACAGATGGGCCTGGGGGCCGAGGCGGCCCGCGCCCGGGAGGTGCTGCGCCGGGTGGCCGGCCTGCTCGCCGGCCACCCACACGGCTGAACTCAGGCCAGCAACTTCGCGTACGCCGGCTTGATCACCTCATCGATGATCCGCAACCGCTCGTCGAACGGGATGAAGGCGCTCTTCATCGCGTTGATGGTGAACCACTGCAACTCCTTCCAGCCGTAGCCGAAGGTCTCCACCAGCAGCGACATCTCCCGCGACATCGAGGTGCCGCTCATCAGCCGGTTGTCGGTGTTGACGGTCGCCCGGAAGCGCAGGTCCCGCAGCAGGCCGATCGGGTGGTCCGCGATCGAGGCGACCGCACCGGTCTGCACGTTCGACGAGGGGCAAAGCTCCAGGGGGATCCGCTTGTCCCGGACGTACGCGGCCAGCCGGCCGAGCGAGCCGTCGGGGGCGATGTCGTCGACGATCCGCACCCCGTGGCCGAGCCGGTCCGCTCCGCACCACTGGATCGCCTGCCAGATCGACGGCAGCCCGAACGCCTCGCCGGCGTGGATGGTGAAGTGGAAGTTCTCCCGTTGCAGGTACTCGAAGGCGTCCAGGTGCCGGGTGGGCGGAAAGCCCGCCTCGGCGCCGGCGATGTCGAAGCCGACCACCCCGGCGTCCCGGTGCCGCACGGCCAGCTCGGCGATCTCCTGGGAGCGGGCGGCGTGCCGCATCGCGGTGAGCAGGGTGCCCACCCGGATGCTCAGGCCCGCCTCGACCGCCTGCGCGGTGCCCTCGGCGAACCCGGCCAGCACCGCCTCGACCACCTCGTCCAGGCTCAGGTCCCGTTCCAGGTGCTGCTCCGGGGCGAAGCGCACCTCGGCGTAGACCACTCCGTCGGCGGCCAGGTCCAGGGCGCACTCGCGGGCCACCCGACGCAGCGCGGGCGCGGTCTGCATCACCGCCACGGTGTGCGCGAACGTCTCGAGGTAGCGCTCCAGCGAGCCGGAGTCGGCCGCGTCCGCGAACCAGCGTCCGAGCGCTTCCGGGTCGGTGGTGGGCAGTTCATGGCCCACCTCGGCGGCCAGGTCGACGATCGTCGCCGGCCGCAGCCCGCCGTCGAGGTGGTCGTGCAGCAGCGCCTTCGGGACCTTGACGATGTCCTCGTATCGGATAGTTGCGACCATGCTCAGACCCTAGTCAGCCAGCTCAGGCCCGCCGAGCCAGGCCACTAGGCTCGACCACATGGACGCGTTCCGGGGGTTGGACAAGCCGCGGCCTGATATGGACCCCCGGGTCCTCGACCGGCTGCGCTGCCCGGTCTGCGGCGAACCGCTTCGACAGGCCACCGACGTTCGGGCACTGCGCTGCCCACGACGGCACAGCTTCGACATCGCGCGTCAGGGCTACGTGAACCTGCTCACCGGTCGGGCGCCGCACGTCGGTGACACCGCCGAGATGGTCGCCGCCCGTGCGGACTTCCAGGCCGCCGGGCACTACGACGTCATCTCGGGAGCGCTTGCCGCCGCGGCGACGCGGGCCGGGGCGGGCTTCGGGGCGTACCCCCTGGTGGTGGATGCCGGCGCCGGCACCGGCCGGTACCTCGCCGCGGTGCTGGCGGCGCTGCCGGACGCCGTGGGTCTGGCCCTGGACGTGTCCAAGCCGGCGCTGCGCCGCGCGGCCCGCGCACATCCCCGGGCTGCCGCGGCGCTCGCCGACACCTGGCAGCGGCTGCCCCTGGCGGACGCCTCGACCGCCGTGCTGCTGAACGTCTTCGCCCCGCGCAACGGCGCCGAGTTCCACCGGGTGCTCGATCCGGCCGGGACGCTGCTGGTGGTCACGCCTGACACCGACCATCTCGTCGAGTTGGTGGACGCCCTCGACCTGCTCCGGGTGGACCCGGACAAGGCCGACCGGGTGACCGACAGCCTGGGCGGGCACTTCACCCTGGTCAGCTCGGCGGCGCACCGGGTGGAGCTCGCCCTGAGCCGGGCCGAGGTCGCCACACTGGTCGGGATGGGCCCGAGCGCCTGGCACACCGACCCGGACGCGCTCGCCGCCCGGCTGGCCGCCCTGCCCGAGCCGGTAAGGGTGACGATGGCGGTCCGGGTGGACGCGTACCGGCCCCGCTGAGCTCAGGTGGAGAGGTCGACCTCTTCCCAGCCGGGCGGCTCGTCGTGGTACGGCCCGCGCAGGATCACCGCCCACTCCAGCGCCCAACGCCGCTGCCCGATCGCGTTCGCGTCGACCAGGCCCGGCGCACGCCGGCCGCCGCGCTCGGTCTCCAGGTACGCCCAGTCCAGGCAGTAGTGCAGGTCGAGCAGGGCGGCCGCGTCGGCCGGGTGCTGCGGCGCCGTGAGGATCCGGGCCTGCCAGTGCGGGAAGCTCTCCCCCTCGGCGATGTGCGGCAGCCGCTCGACCAGCCGCTCGTCGACGGCGAGCGTCGGGTCGAGCTGCTTGCTCAGCCCGAGCACCCACGCCAGCGCGAAGAGCGCGTCGTGGTGCAGCACGAACGACCGGTGGTCGCCCTTGCCGCCCATCACGAACTGCCACTCCGGCGGGGTGACCATGTCGACGAGGTGCGAGCCGAGCAACCAGCTCATCGCCGCCTGCGGGGGCATCCCGAAACAGCGGGCCAGGATCAGGTGCAGCACCGCGATCCGCGCCTCGATCTCCACGGTCGGGCGCAGGTCGATCTGGTCACCCGGCTCCCAGACGAGGGGAAACTGGGCCGGCGGCAACGGCAGGCCGAGCCGGGACAGCTCGTCCAGGCTCGCCTCGCGCACCTCACGTGGGTCGGGGGCAGCAACGGTCACGGCGGATCTTCCTGTCTGCTCGCGCCGGCGCAAGGCCGGTTGTCCCCCCTTGGCCTGCGACAATAGCGCTCCCAGGTGACCGGCACCACGCCAGGGCGACGCCGGATCGATCAGCCGATGCGTTCGATGACCAACGACGTCGCCGCCGGGGCCGTCGACGCGATCCGGACCGCGCCGGCGGCCTCGGTGAGCGCTGCCGGAATCCGCGTCGCGTCCTCGGCACGCAGCTCGTAGAGCGGGTCACCGGCCCGCACCTCGTCACCCGGCCGCTTGTGCAACACCACACCGGCCGGCACGCTGACCGGGTCCTCCTTGCGCGCCCGACCCGCGCCGAGCCGCCACGCCGCAACCCCCATGGCGTACGCGTCGACGGCCGCGACGTACCCGTCCCGCTCGGCGCGGACCACCTCCACCTCGGCGGCCGTCGGCATGGGCGCGTCCGGGTCGCCGCCCTGCGCCCGGACCATCGCCCGCCAGGAGTCCATGGCCCGGCCGTCGCGCAGCGCCGCCGCCGGATCGGCGTCCGGCAGGCCGGCGGCGGCGAGCATCTCCCGGGCCAGGGCGAGGGTCAGCTCCACCACGTCCGCCGGCCCGCCACCGGCCAGCACCTCGACCGACTCGGTCACCTCGACCGCGTTGCCGATCGCCAGGCCGAGCGGGGTGGACATGTCGGTGAGCAGGGCGACCGTCCGCACACCGTGCGCACCGCCCAGCTCGACCATGGTGCGCGCCAACTCGCGGGCCTGGTCGACGGACTTCATGAAGGCGCCCGAGCCGACCTTGACGTCGAGAACCAGCGCCCCGGTGCCCTCGGCGATCTTCTTACTCATGATCGAGCTGGCGATCAGCGGGATCGCCTCCACGGTGCCGGTCACGTCGCGCAGCGCGTACAGCTTGCGGTCGGCGGGGGCGAGCCCGGCACCGGCCGCGCAGATCACCGCACCGACCTCGTCCAACTGGGCGATGAACTCGTCGTTGCTCACCGTGGCCCGCCAGCCCGGGATGGACTCCAACTTGTCCAGCGTGCCGCCGGTGTGCCCGAGACCTCGGCCGCTCAGCTGCGGCACGGCCGCGCCACACGCCGCCACCAGCGGGGTGAGCGGCAGAG
This sequence comes from Micromonospora sp. NPDC007208, assembly GCF_042869175.1. Lineage (NCBI taxonomy): Bacteria > Bacillati > Actinomycetota > Actinomycetes > Micromonosporales > Micromonosporaceae > Micromonospora > Micromonospora sp. NPDC007208. Next base: position 69,681 of record NZ_JBIAFG010000008.1, read on the forward strand.
TGATCTTGTCGCCGACGCCGCCGGTGGAGTGCTTGTCGACGGTCGGCCGACGTACCGCCGACAGGTCCAACCGCTCACCGCTGGCGATCATCGCGGCGGTCCACCGGGCGATCTCCGGCCCGGTCATGCCGTTGAGCAGGATCGCCATCGCCAACGCGGACATCTGCTCGTCGGCGACAACCCCCCGGGTGTACGCGTCGACCACCCAGTCGATCTGCGCGTCCGACAGCACACCCCCATCCCGCTTCGTCCGAATAACGTCAACAGCAGCAAAACCACTACTCATCAAATGATCTTTCTTAGTCGGTTGGAGAAATCGTGCCCGACGGACGGCAGTGCCCAAGACGGGGCCGGGGCCGACCGTGCCCGGCGGAGGGATCAAGCCTGACCGCCCGGAGCCGGGCACGGTCGGCCCCGGCCCTCAACCGCAACCAATCCCAAGCTCAACCAGCAGCCCACCGCACCGGGATCTCCAACGGCGGCTCACCCTCGCCGGCCCAGAAGATGGTGCCGGTGGCGTCCACCACGACCACCCGGGGCGTCCGGGCCAGGCCCCAGGTGATTGCCTCGGCCGGGTCGTCCCAGCTCGGCGCCTCCTCCAGCACCCCGGTCTCGGCGCCGGCGTCGTCTCCGGCCGACCGCTCCCAGTACGCCGTCCACACCTGCTGACCCGCGGACATGTCCGGGTGCACGAAGACGGTGCCGCGCCCGCGCCAGGCGGCGAGCCGCTCCGGGACCACCGGCACCGGCGTCTCACCGGTGACCGCCTCCAGGTCCTCCACGCCGAAGGCGTGCGGCAGCAGCTCGGCCATCCGCAGGGGGCGGGTCTTGCTCTCGATCAGGCAGTCCGGCCCGCCGTGTTCCCAGAGCAGCTGCCGGCAGCGGCCGCACGGCATCAACGGCTCGCCTGTCGCGTCGACGCAGGAGAGCGCGACGAGCCGACCGCCACCGGTGGCGTGCAGGCTGGACACGACCCCGCACTCGGCACAGAGCGTCACCCCGTACGCGGCGTTCTCCACGTTGCAGCCGACCACCACGCGGCCGTCGTCGACAAGCGCGGCCGCGCCGACCGGGAACGTCGAGTACGGCGCGTACGCGTGCCGCATCGCCTCGGTGGCGGCGGCGCGCAGCCGCGCCCAGTCAATGTCGGTCATGCCACCATTCTGCCCAAGCAGCCCAGGTCAGGAGCGGGCAGGGCGGGGTCCACGGGCACTCTGTACCTACTGGTATGTACAGTGACGCCATGGACTCGCGACAACTACTGGTCGACACCATGAGCGAGCTCATGTGGGAGCGCGGCTACGCCGACACCAGCCCGCGTGACGTTCGCGAACGGTCCGGCGTGGGCCAGGGCAGCATGTACCACCACTTCCCGACCAAGCGGGATCTCGCGCTCGCCGCCCTTGAGCGCAACGTCGCCGATCTGCTGCCGGCCGCGTCCGAACTCGACGATCCGGGCGACCCGATGGCTCGGATCGAGGCATACCTGATGCGTCCCCGCGACGCACTCAAGGGCTGCAAGGTCGGCCGGATGACCCAGGACCCGCAGGTCCGCGAGGACCCGGTGCTGCTTGCCCCGGTGGCGCGCGCGTTCGCCCAGGTCCGCGTCCGGTGGGTCACGGTGCTTCGCGAGGCAGTTGCCGCGGGCGAACTGCGGGACGACCTCGACCCCGAGCAACTCGCCAACACCCTGATGGCCGTCCTACAGGGCGGCTATGTGCTCGCGATTGCCCAGCAGGACCCGGGCCCGTTCGACGATGCCCGCGCCGGCGCTCTCAGCCTGCTCCGGGCGGCGGCACCAGCCGGGCTCGCCCACGAGAACGACAGGATGAACTGAAGCCATGACGGTACGCATCGGCATCAACGGGTTCGGACGGATCGGGCGCACCTACCTGCGCGCAGCCCTGGCGAACAACGCCGACGTCGAGGTGGTCGCGGTGAACGACCTCACCGATGCCCGCACGCTGGCCACCCTGCTCGAGTGGGACTCGATCTCCGGCCATCTGGACGGCGTCGCCTTCGACGGCGACGCGATCGCCGTTCAGGGCACGCGCATGAGGGTCTTCGCGCAGTCCGACCCGGCCACCATCCCCTGGGGTGTCGTCGGCGTCGACGTCGTGATCGAGTCCACCGGCCACTTCGCGGATGGCGGCGCGGCGGCGGCCCACCTCAAGGGCGGCGCGAGGAAAGTGATCATCTCGGCGCCGGCCAAGGGGGACGTCCCCACGTTCGTGCTCGGGGTGAATGACGACCGGCTCGACCCGAACAGCCACGACGTCTTCTCCAACGGCTCCTGCACCACGAACTCGCTGGCGCCGCTCGCGAAGGTGCTCAACGACTCGTTCGGCATCGAGTCGGGACTGATGACGACAATCCACGCCTACACGGGCGACCAGCGGCTCCACGACGCGCCACACTCCGACCTGCGCCGCGCCCGTGCGGCGGCCGTCTCGACCATCCCGACGTCGTCGGGCGCGGCGAAGGCGATCGGCAAGGTCATCCCGGAGCTCGACGGGCGCCTCACTGGCGCCGCTCTGCGCGTACCTGTCGCGACGGGCTCGATCACCGACCTCACCGTGGTCCTCCGCCAGAGCGCCGACGTCCGGGACGTCAACGCGGCGTTCCGCGAGGCGGCCGCATCCCCGAGGTTGCGGCGCTACCTGCAGTACTCAGAGGCGCCGCTGGTCTCGGCGGACATCGTTGGCAACCCCTACTCGTCGATCTTCGACGCGCCGCTGACCGAGGCCGTCGGCAACCAGGTCAAGGTGTTCGGCTGGTACGACAACGAGTGGGGCTTCTCCAACCGCCTCGTGGAGTTCTCCGAGCGGATCGGAGCGGCTGCGGCGGCCTGACGCCGAGGACCACCACGGCGTACCCGGGAAGTGTCTGGGTGGGTTTGGCGGGCGACCGCTGTGGTCGTGCCCGGCGGGACGTCCCGCCGGGCACGCCTGCGGGCGTCAGCCCTTGATGTACGGCTTGCCGTCGGCGGCCGGTGCCCGGACCCGGCCGACCAGCCCGGCGACGGCCAGGATGGTCGCCAGGTAGGGCAGCATGGCCAGGAACTGGCTGGGGATGGAGCTGCTGATCGCGCCCAGGTAGGTGGCGAGCTGGTCGGCGAAACCGAAGAAGAGCGCGGCGAGCAGCGCGCCTGTCGGGTTCCACCGGCCGAAGATCAGCGCGGCCAGGGCGATGAAGCCCTTACCGCCGATCATGTTCTTGGTGAACGAGTAGAGCGCCAGCGTGTAGGACGCGCCACCGATGCCGGCGACCACGCCGGCCAGCAGCACGTTGCGGTAGCGGACCCGCAGCACCTTGACGCCGAGCGTGTCGGCGGCGATCGGGTGCTCGCCGACCGACCGGGTCCGCAACCCCCACCGGGTACGGAACAGCCCGATGTGGATCACCAGCACCAGGAGCAGCCCGAGGTAGAGGAAGATGTTGCCGCGGAACAGCGCCGGCCCGAGCACCGGAATGTCCTTCAGCAGCGGGATCTCCCAGTTGCTGAAGCGGGGCGCGCTGTTGTACTTCTCGGCGTCGGTCTGCATCAGCCGCTCGTAGAGGAAGCCGGTGACGCCGACGGCCAGCAGGTTCAGCACGATGCCCATGACGACCTGGTCGACCAGGTAGCGGATGGCGAAGACGGCCAGCAGCAGCGAGATGAACGCGCCGCCGATGGCGGCGGCGACCAGGCCCACGCAGACGCTGCCGGAGATGCTGCCGAAGAGAGCCCCGCTGAACGCGCCCATCAGCAGCTGGCCCTCGATGGCCACGTTGACGACGCCGGAGCGTTCGCAGAGCACCCCGGCGAGCGCGCCGAAGATCAGCGGCAGGGCCAGGATGAACGTGCCCCGGATGATGTTGACCAGCGGCATGAAGTTCTGCCCGGCCGGCGCGGCGGAGACCTGCCAGCAGAGGAACGACAACACGAAGGCGATCAGCCCGACGCCGAGCACGGGAAGGAACCACCGCTTCGGCACCCCGGCGAGCAGCGCCGCGCCGGCGGCGATCGTGATGATCCCGAACAGGATCGCCCCGATCGTGCCGTTGATCTCCAGTGCGGCGCCGGCCGCGTCGTCGCTGAGCGTGAACCGGGCCTGCTGGTCGGTGGCGAGCGCGCCGAAGAGCACCGCGGACAGCAGGCCGAGCCCCAGCAGCGTGAGGCCGACCTTGCGGCTGCGGGTCCAGAAGCCCTCGTCGACCGGGGCGACGGCGATGTCGGGGACAGCCATGGTGGACATGAGTTACCAGCCCTTCGCCAGGCTCGTCTGCAACCGGGCGGCACGTGCGGCCCGGAGCTGGAAGATCGCCTTCACCAGGGCCGGCGCGGCGATGAAGATGACGATCAGCGCCTGGAGCACGGTCACCAGCTCCAGCGAGATCCCGGAGTACGACTGCATCCGGTTACCACCGGCCTGCAGCGCCCCGAACAGCAACGCGGCGAGCAGCACCCCCCAGGGCTTCACCCGCCCCAGCAGCGCCACCAGGATGCCGTCGAAGCCGATCTGCGCGACCACCAGCGGGGTCAACGCGCTGGCCGTCGAGCCGAGCACCATGTTCGAGCCGCCGAGGCCGGCCAGGATGCCGGCGAACACCATGATCAGGATGTACGTCCGGGTGACGCTGATGCCGGCGGTCCGGGCGGCGTCCGGGTTGGCGCCGACCGCGCGCAGCTCGAAGCCGAGCGTCGAGCGGTTGAGCAGCCAGGCGACCGCCCAGGTGGCCAGCACGGCGAGCAGGATGCCGGCGTGCACCCGCAGGTTGTCGCCGAGCAGTCGGGGCAGCTGGGCGGAGCTGTCCACCGCCTTGCTGATCGCGTCGGTACGGGTCGGGTCCTGCACGCCGTTCTGCACGATCAACCAGGTGAGGAAGTACGTGGCGACGTAGTTGAGCATGATCGTGTTGATCACCTCGTGCGCGCCGGCACGGGCCTTGAGGATGCCGGGGATGAAACCCCAGATCGCTCCACCCAGCGCGCCGGCCAGCACCGCCACCAGCAGGTGCAGGCCGGGCGGCAGCGGCAGCAGGAAGCCGGCCAGCGCCGCCATGATCACGCCGATGGTGGCCTGGCCCTGGGCGCCGATGTTGAACAGGCCGCCCCGGAAGGCCAGCGCCACCGACAGACCGGTGAAGACCAGCGGTGCCGCGTAGGTGAGCGTCTCCGAGATCGGCGCGAGCACTGCCTGCCAGCCGTTGGCGCCGTCCAACCAACCGGAGAACGCCTCGGGGTCGAACACCGACCCCTTGAACAGGTTCGCGTACGCCTCGCTGACGAGCGTCCAGCTGGAGTTGATCGCGTCGGACGGGCGGGAGGTGATGTACGAGTAGGTGGAGAGCACCTCGGGATCAGAAATGATCATCAGCACCGCGCCGACCACGATCGCCAGCACCAGCGACAGCAGGGTCACCGTGAAGGTGTTGGCAGCCCAGAGGTTGTCCAGGAACAACCGGCCCAGGCTCGGCTTCGCCTCCGGCTCCCGGTCCGGCTTCGCCGTTGCCGCCGAGCGGTCCGGCTCGGTCGCCACCTCGGCCCGTTCGGTGTTGCCGAGCGCGTTCTGCGCGGCCTGCGCCTCGCTCACCGGCTCCTTGTCCGGCGAGCCGGACTGCGGGTTGGGGTTGGTCATGCCTCGTCCTCGCTCGCGGAACCGTCGGCGCGCGCCGGGCTCCCGTCTGCCACGCTGGGCTGATCGGCGGCGGGTGCCGCGTCAGGCTGATCGGCGGCGGGTGCCGTGACGGCGTCGTGGGCCGCGTCTGGGCTGATGCCGGCCATCAGCAGACCGATCTCCTCACGCGGGGTGTCCGGGCCGACGATGCCGATGATCCGGCCGCGGTACATCACCGCGATCCGGTCGGCCAACCCGATCACCTCGTCGAGTTCGCTGGAGACGACCATGACGGCGGTGCCGATGTCCCGTTCGCGGATGATCTGACTGTGGATGAACTCGATCGACCCGACGTCGACGCCACGGGTCGGCTGGGCGGCGATGAGGAGCTTCAGCGGCCGGGACAGCTCCCGGGCCACGATCACCTTCTGCTGGTTACCGCCGGAGAGGGTGCCCACCGCGGCGTCGGCCGATGAGGTACGGACGTCGAACTGCTCGATCCGTTCCTTCGCCGAGGCGGCGATCGCGTTCGGCTTCAGCGCGAGCCCGGCACCGAACGGCGGCCGGTCGTAGATGTCCAGCACCAGGTTCTCCGCGACGCTGAACTCCTTGACCAGGCCGTCCACGCTGCGGTCCTCGGGAACGTAGCCGACGCCCGCCCGGAGCACCTTCTTGGGCTTCCAGCCGTCGATCCGGTCGCCGGCCAGGCTGACCGTGCCGGCGAGCACCGGGCGCAGGCCCATGATCGCCTCGATCAGCTCGGTCTGACCGTTGCCCTGTACGCCCGCCACGCCGAGCACCTCGCCCGCGCGTACGGTCAGGTCGATGCCGTCGACCGCGCGGATCTGCCGGTCGTCGTCGACGACCAGCCCGGCCACCTCCAGCACCGGCTCGCCCGGCGTGGCCGGGGACTTGTCCACGGTGAGCCGGACGTTGCGCCCGACCATCAGGGCCGCCAACTCGTCCCGGCTGGCCTCCGGCGAGGCGGTGCCGACGGTCTTTCCGCGTCGGATCACGGTGATCCGGTCGGCGATGGCCTTGACCTCGCCGAGCTTGTGGGTGATGAAGACGATCGACTTGCCGGCCGCCTTGAGCGACCGCATGACCGTCAGCAACTCCTCGGTCTCCTGGGGGGTGAGCACCGCGGTCGGCTCGTCCAGGATGAGCAGGTCGACGTCGCGGGTGAGCGCCTTGACGATCTCGACTCGTTGCTGGACGCCGACCGGCAGGTCCTCGATCACCGCGTCCGGGTCGACCCGCAGGTTGTAGCGCTCGGACACCTCGGTGACCTCGCGTCGGGCCCGACGCCGGTCCAGGAAGCCGGCGATGCCACCCCGGACCTGCTCGGCGCCGAGCATGATGTTTTCGGCGACGGTGAAGACCGGCACCAGCATGAAGTGCTGGTGCACCATGCCGATCCCGGCCCCGATCGCGTCGGACGGGCCCTTCAGCTTCAGCGGCTTGCCGTCGACCAGGATCTCGCCCTCGTCGGGCTGGTAGAGCCCGTAGAGCACGTTCATCAGGGTCGACTTGCCCGCGCCGTTCTCGCCGAGGAGGGCGTGAATCTCTCCAGGCTCCACCGTCAGGTCGATGTGATCGTTGGCGACCAGATCACCGAACCGCTTGGTGATGCCGCGCAGTTCGAGTCTCAGCGCAACCTCCTGGAGTGCGAGCGATGGTGCAGCCTAGCTGCCGTGGAACCGGCCGGATCGGACCGGCCGCCATGGTGCGCGATCGGCCGCTCCGACCCCGCTGGGTATCCGCGGAGCCGGAGCGGCCGATCGGTCGTACCTGTCCCCCGCCGACCTCACCGATGATCTCACCGGAGGGGCCGGCCGGTCGTCACTTGGTCGGCTGGGCCGCCGAGGTGACGGTGATGGTGCCGGCGGCGATGTCCGCCTTGATCTTGTCGACCTCGGCCTTCAGCTCGGCCGGGACCTTGCTGTCGAAGTCGTGGTACGGGGCGATCGAGACACCGTTGTTGGCCAGGGTGCCGACGAAGCCCGGCTTGGCCGGCAGCTTGTCACCGGCGGCGGCCTTCACCACGGCCTCCTTGACGGCATCCGGGATGTTCTTGACCACGGTGGTCACGATCGCGGAGCAGTCCGGGGTGCTCTCGCAGCCGTCGACGTCCACCCAGATGGTGCTGTACTTGCCACCCGACGCCTTGGCCGCGGCGGTGGTGCCGAGGCCGGAGCCGCCGGCGACCGGCATGATGATGTCCGCGCCCTGGGCGACCAGCGCGTCGGAGACCTTCTTGCCCTCGTCCTGCTTGGCGAAGTCGTTGGTGAAGGAGCCCTTCTGGGTCTCCTTGTTCCAACCCAGCGCCTGGACGTTCTTGCCCTTGGTGGTGTTGTAGTACTTCACACCGTCGACGAAGCCGTCCATGAAGATGGTGACCGGCGGGATCGGCAGACCACCGTAGGTGCCCACCTTGCCGCTCTTGCTCATCCCGGCCGCCAGGTAACCGGCCTGGAACGCGGCCTGGGCGGTGTCGAACTGCATCGGGTAGATGTTGTCCAGACCCGGGTTGGAGTCGACGATGCCGAACTCCTGGTTCGGGTTCGCAGCCGCGATCTTCTTGGTGGCGTTGGCCATCAGGCCACCGACCGCCAGGATGAAGTTGCACTTCTGGTTGACGTACTGCGTCAGGTTCGGCTCGTAGTCGGCCTCCGCCTTCGACGCGACGAACTTGATGTCGATGTTGTCGTTGGCGGCCTTGGCCTCCTGCAGACCCTTCCAGGCCGAGGTGTTGAACGACTTGTCGTCGATGCCGCCGACGTCGGTCACCATGCAGGCGCTGAACTTCTTGGCGCCACTGCCGGCGTTGTTGTCATCCTTGGGGGCCTCGCCACAAGCGGCGGCGGTGAGCGCGAGCCCACCCACCGCGAAGATCGAGGCGATCCGCATCCCACGCACCGAGCGCAAGACGTCTCCTTCCCATTGCACACCGCGCCTAGTGCGGTGGCAGCCCATCAGCCGACCTGCGGTATGCCGCCGGCTGTCCCACGTTACGGACGGGAGCGTACGCCCGCGCCCACCCACCGGCCGACAATCGTGCACGACTGTTGAGCGCCTGTTACCCGGGTGTAACCCTTGCGTGGGGCACGTCACTCTTCGTACTGGTAACCGAGCGCCGTGGCGTCCGCAACGTCCGATTTCTGGAGGCGTTTTCCCTCCTCGGACGTTACCGCCAAAAGACCGCGACCGCCGCGTTGACCAGGGTCAGACCGACGATCGCGAGGAAATGACCACGGTTGACCACGTCCCGCTTCCGGGAGAAGAAGACCATGACGAAGATCAGCAGCCCGATCACCAACTTTGTCACAAGTTTTGCCGGTGCCGGCTCGTCGCCGTCGCGCAGGGGCGCGGACAGGCCCAGCCCGGTCAGCACCTGGATCACCGAGCCCCACAGCATGGCCGGGTTGATCCGCAGCCGGCCGCTGGCGTACTGGGCGATCGAGCCACCGAGCAGCAGGGCGAACCCGATCAGATGGACGTAGAGGAGGATGAGTCTGAGAGCTTCCACGTTCGCCATACTTCCCTATGAACGACGGCTCGTAGTAGTGGGAACCGCCGACGGACGCGGATCAGTCGATCAACCGGTCGCTGTCGGGGCGGCGCGCGACAGGGCCGGCTCGTGCGGCTGGTCGAGCACCGGTCGCGACTCCGCCCGACTGTCACCGCCGAACGCGACGGCAACCCACCCGGCGAGGCTCACCGCCGACAGGAGCGTCACCGGCAGCGTCACCCGTTGCACCGAGGTCGCCAACCACCACTCGATGTCGTTCGGACCGGACAGGTAGGTCCCGATCAGGACAGCCAGGTAGTAGCCGTTGGCCGCCCACAGCCAGCCGTCCGCGGCCAGCCCGGTCGCACGGCGTCGCCCGCGCAGGAACAGGGTGCCGAGCAGCGCCACCACCGCGGCACCCACCAGCAACAGACCGACCACGTCCCACAACGCCGCGATGGTGAGCTGGAACCGCTCCACCGGCGCAGTCCGGTCACCTGAGGCGCCTTCGGTGATGTCCGACTGGGCGTCCAGCAGGCGGGCCAACACCGCCCAGGCGCCCCCGGCCAGCACCGGCAGCCAGACCAGCGCGGCTCGCCGCAGGTCGGCGCGGGCCCGCACGGTGACCAGCAGGGCGAGGCCCACGACGGCGATCAGCCCCTCGTTCTTGCTGAGCGCCGCGACGGTCAGCAGCAACAGCGGCAACAGGGGCCGGCGCAGCGGATCCGCACCGAGCAGCAGGGCCACCACCGCGCCGGCGAAGGCGGCGGACCAGAGCGCGTCGGCGAGCCCGCCGGTCACCGCGTACTCGACGTTCGACCAGGTGGCCAGGCCCACCGCGATGGCCAGCGCCCAGGCCACCCGCGCGGACACCCGACCCAGCGTCCGCCGGACCAGGTAGACCAGCATCGCGATCGCGGAGACTGTGACCAGCGCGCCAACGAGCTGGGCGGTACGGAAGTCCGGCTCGACGACGCTCCACACGGCAGCGATCGGCGCGGAGGCGAAGGGCGGGTAGTCGGTGTGCGAGAAGACGAAGGCGGGGCTGCCGATCGTCGCCCGCGCGTACTCGCTCCCGTTGGCGAAGTAGCCGGCGTGCAGCCACCAGATGGAGTGCGCGTCCCACTGGTAGGCCGGTTCGAAGATCATGAAGCACGGCGGGAGCAGTGGCAGCGCGATCAGCAGCGCGTGCGGCCACCCTCCGTACGGCACCGGCTCGCCGGGGCGGCGCAACAGCCACCAGGCGCAGCCCACTCCGGCGGCCAGCACCAGGGCGATCCAGAGCTGCAGCGGACCGCCGACGACCAGCATCAGGAGCACCGCGACCGTGCTCAGCAGCGCCGCCACCAGGGGCGCGAGGAGCAGGGCGAGGAAGGGACTGCGCAGGATCGCGAAGGCCAGCGGAAAACCGGCGACGAGGAGGGCGAGTACGGCGAGGATCGGGGTGACATCCATGTCGTCAGTCGACCTTCCGGACGACCAGCCGCACGCCGGCGCTGGTCGGTCGCTTCCGCTGCACCGCGGCGACGCCCACCGAGTAGTCCCGCGGCGTCCCCTGGACGACCACACACCCGCGCAGCGCGGCGAGCTCACTCAACCGCTGGTGCCACAGGTCCTTGTTGGCACGGGCCGGAGTGAGCGAGATCCGGCTGCCAGGCGGCACCTGCTCGACGAACTGGCGCCAGAGCGTCTCCAGGTCCACCTGGTGCTGGGTGGCCGGGAGGTCGTGTTCCCGGTCACTCATCAGGGCGATGCCGCGGCCGGTCGCCCGCACGGCTCCCTGCACGGTCAGGAGCAGGCAGCCCACCCCGACGAGGGCCACGACGATCCGGACGATGGTGGTCTGGTCCGGGCGCCTCGTGGTCGTCATCGGTCAGCGAGCGTCTTGGCGGGAACGACGCCGGGACGACGTCGGGCCCGTTCCCGGCCCAGGATCCACAAGGCCTCCACCCCGTCCCGCCAGGTGATCTTCTTGCCCTCGGCACGGCCCCGCGCCCGGTAGGCGATCGGCACGTCGTAGGGGCGGATCCGCCGACGCAGCAGTTTGCCCGTCACCTCGGCCTCCATGCCGAACCCGCGGGACCGGATGTCCAGCGATCGGTACAGCTCCACCGGCATCAGTTTGAAGCAGGTCTCCAGGTCGCCGATGTAGGAGTTGAACAAAACGTTCGCCGCCGTGGTGACTCCCCGGTTTCCGACCACGTACCAGAAGCTGTAGGCACTGTGGCTGCCGAAGGTGCGGTTGCCGTAGACGACAGTCGCGTTCCCCTCCAGCACCGGCGCCAACAGCTTCGGAATGTCCTGTGGGTCGTACTCCAGGTCGGCGTCCAGGATCACCATGTACTCGCCCCGGGCGTTGTCCACGGCCGTCTTGATCGCCGCGCCCTTGCCCGCGTTGCGGGGGTGCGTCACGACCCGCAGCCGCGCGTCATCCATTCGACCGAGGATCTCGGCGGTCTCGTCCGTACTGCCGTCGTCGACCACCACGATCTCGATCTCACACGGGTACTGCACGGCGAGGGCCTGCTTCAGGGCCTCCGCGACGCGTTCCGCTTCGTTGTAGACCGGCATCAAGATCGACAGTTGCACGAAAGTCTCCCCGGGAACAGCACCGGACGGCGGATGAAGGGCGGCGGGCCACCAGCGGCTAGTGAAGCAGGCCCGCCACACGTTCGCTGACCCGCTCTCGCTGAGCGGCGTCGGCGCGCTGCCGAAGCACCCTACCTCGCGCCACCGGAGACCGGCCGCACCCCGGTCTCAGCCCTTGACGGCGCCCGAGGTCAGCCCGGAGACGATGTAACGCTGGAGGAACTGGAAGACCAGCACCGTCGGGATCGCGGTCAGCAGGGTGCCGGCCGCGAAGATGCCGAAGTTGTTGTTGCGCTCGTTGCCCTCCAACAGGCCGTACATCCCCACCGCCAGGGTCTTGGAGTCGGTACTGGTGAGGAAGACGTTGGCCATCAGGAACTCGTTGATGGTGCCGATGAAGGCCAACAGCCCGGCGACCGCCAGGATCGGCGCCACCAACGGCAGCATGATCCGGAAGAAGACCTGGGCGTGGGAGGCACCGTCCATGGTCGCCGACTCGTCCAACTCCCGCGGCAGCGTGTCGAAGAAACCCTTCATCAACCAGGTGTTCACGCCGAGCGCGCCACCCAGGTAGAGCAGAAGGAGGCCCCAGGGCGTGTTGAAGCCGATCGACGGCCACAGGTCGGTGATCGTGCCGAAGATGAGGTAGATCGCCACGATCGCCAGGAACTGCGGAAACATCTGGATCAGGAGCAGCGAGAGCAGCCCCACCCGGCGTCCGCGGAACCGCATCCGGGAGAAGGCGTACGCGGCGAGCGCCGAGAGGAACACCGACGCGAACGACGCCAACCCGGCGATCAGCAGCGAGTTGAGGAACCACCGCCCGAAGGCGGTCCGCTCGAACAGCCCACCGAAGTTGCTGAGGGACACCCCGCCGGTCGGCACCAACTCGGTGGTGGACAACGTGCCGAGCGGGTTGAGCGCGGCGGAGAGCACGAACACGATCGGGAACAGGCTGAACAGCACGCCGAGCAGGGCCACCAGATGCCGCCAGCCGACCTGGGCGAACCAGCGGTTACGCCGCCGACCGGTCCGGTTGAGGTTGCCGCGGACGGGGCTCGCGAGCTCACTCCTCGCGCTCACGCGTACACCTCTTCCTGTTTGCGGGTCCGCCGGAAGCTGATCGCGGAGACCACCGCGACGATGGCGAAGATGAACAGCGAGATCGCGGCGGCGAAGCCGAACTGCGCGCCCTGCCCGCCGAAGGCCAGCCGATAGGTGTACGTGATGAGCAGGTCGGTGGCGCCGTTGGCCGGGTTGTCGGCCGGGAAGGGCGCACCCTCGGTGGTCAGGTAGATCGCGTTGAAGTTGTTGAAGTTGAACGCGAACGACGAGATCAGCAGCGGCGAGAGCGCGACCAGCAGCAGCGGCAGGGTGACCGCCCGGAAGGACTGCCAGGGCGAGGCCCCGTCGACCGCGGTCGCCTCGGTCAGCTCGCGCGGGATGGCCTGCAACGCGCCGGTGGCGACCAGGAACATGTACGGGTAGCCGAGCCAGAGCTGCACCAGGATGACCGCGAAGCGGGCGGTCCACGCCTGCCCGAACCAGTCCACATTCACCCCGAACAGGTTGTTGATCAGTCCGAAGTCGGCGTTGAACATGTCCCGCCAGGCCAGCAGCATCGCGAACGACGGCATGGCGTACGGCAGGACGAGCACCACCCGGTACAGGTTGGTGCCGCGCATCCGGGGCGAGTGCAGGACCAGGGCGATCAGCATGCCGAGCAGGAACGTTCCGCCGGTGGAGCCGATGGCGAAGGCGAAGTTCCAGATGAGACTGCCCAGGAACGGGCCGGAGATGTTCTCGTCGGTGAGCACCCGGGTGAAGTTGGTCAGCCCGACGTTGACCTTCCAGCCCTGGGCCAACCGCTCACCGTCGGCGGCGACAAAGGCGCCCGCCTCGTCGTCGGCGGTCCAGGTCCGCCCGGTTTCGGCATCCCGGACACAGTCGCAGCCGGCCTCGTACGCCCGCACCGCCTTGCCCTCGTACGCCCGGGACAGGCCGCTGGAGCGCACCGCGCCGCCCGGGGTGGGCACCACCAGGTCGGTGATCTCCTTGCTGCGGGAGCTGGCCTGGCCGACGGTCAGCACGGTGTACCCGTCGGCGGCGGTGACCCGGCCACCGGTGGCGACTGTGACGTCGGCGGGGTCGAGTCGGCGCAGCCCGTCGGTGTCGCCGACGGAGACCGTGCCGGTGCCCGGATCGGTGACCAGGAAGACCAGCGCGCCGGTGGCCGGGTCGCCCTTGGTGGCGATGGACAGGGCGTACTCGGCGGACCCGGGTACCTGGGTGACCGACGAGGACGCGATGGCGACGATCGCGTCGTCCTTGCTGCCCCGGTGCCCGTCGCCGAAGTTGGTGAAGGCGGTGCTGGCGGTGTAGAGCACCGGGAAGACCTGGAAGGCGATCAGGAACAGGGTTCCCGGGACCAGGTACTTGGCCGGGATGTGCCGACGGGTGAGGTACAGGTAGAACAGTCCGGCGGTGGACGCCGCCAGCAGTGCCAGGCCGGCCCACATTCCGGCGGCGACGAGCGGGAACGCCGCCCAGACCGCGACACCGGCGGTCAGGCCGAGCAGGAGCACCTTGCCGGCGAGCCCGGTCAGGGTGATCGGTGCGTCGTCGCGGGTACGCGACGGACGGGAGCGCGCGGGGTGGGAGCCGTCGGGCTCCCGGCCCGGGGCCTGCGTGGCAGACCCCGGGCCGGACAGCGGCGTACTCATTACTTGATCTGGCCGGAGATGGTCTTGCCGGCGGCGGTGATGGTGCTGGTCGGGTCGGCCCCACCGATGACGGCGGCCTCGGCCTTGCCGAACGGGTCCCAGATCGCGGCCATCGCCGGGATGGCCGGGAGCACCTGCCCGTTCCTGCCCGCCTCCTGGAACTTGGCCAGGTCCGGGTCGGTGCCCTTGACCTGGTCGAGGGCGGCGGTCAGCGCCGGCGGCCGGGGCTCGGCGTTGTACAGCGCGACGGCCAGCTCGGGCGTGGTGGTGTAGTTGGCCACGAACTCCTGGGCCAGCGCCTTGTTCTTGCCCTTGGCGGCGACGTAGAACGCCTGTACGCCCACGAACGGCTGGGCTTCCTTGCCACCGGCGAAGCCGGGGATCGCCGAGATGTCGTACTTGATGTTGGCCTTCTTGACGTCGGCCACGGCCCACGGTCCGGAGACCAGGTATGCACACTTCTTGCCGGTGAAGGTGGCGATCGAGTTGGTGTCCGCGATGGAGCGCTTGAGCACACCCGCGCCCTTCTCGCCGAGCGCGCCGATCTTCTTGAAGGCTTCGACCGACTCGGGCTTGCCGACGCCCAGGTCCTTCGGGTCGTAGTCGCCGTTGGCCCCGGTCCCGAAGAGGTAACCGCCGGCCGAGGTGTAGAGCGGGTAGATGTGGTACGCGTCGCCGTTCTGGCCGACCTGGAGGCAGAGCGTCTCGGTGGCCTTCTTCGACGCCTTGAGCGCCCGGCCGTTGGCGACCAGGTCCTCGATGGTCTTCGGCGCCTCCGGGGCCAGCTCGGTGTTGCGGATCAGCGCCAGGTTCTCCTGCGCGTACGGCACGCCGTAGAGCTGACCGTTGAAGGTGACCGCCTTGATGGCGGTCGGGTTGAAGGCGCTCTTCTGCTCGGCGGCGAGCTGCACCGGGTCGATGGCGCCGTTCTGCACCAGGTTGCCGATCCAGTCGTGTGCGCCGACCACCACGTCCGGGCCGCTGCCCTGCTGGGACGCGGTGACGAAGTTGGTCTGGAGGTCCTTGCTGACGGCCTGGACCTCGACGCTGACGCCGTTCTCCTGGCCGAACTTCTCGGCGAACGGCTTGAGGGCGGCGGTCCGCTTGTCGTCCGCCCAGATCACCAGTTTGCCGCCGGCGGCTTTGGGGGTGTCCTTCGCGGCCGGCTCGTCGCTGTCGCCACCGCAGCCCGAGGCGGCGAGCGCCAGGGCGAAGAGGGCGACCACACCCGCGGTACGGATGCGCATCGGTGCTCCTGTCGTCATGGCGGGTCGGCCGGGGGAAGGGCGGCCCGCCAGTGGAAACGTCTGGAAGTTCTTGCCAACCGGCGCATGGATGTGCGCCGCTGCTCTCGCATGTTGCCGGGACGTTAGCAAGACGTTGCAAGTAATGGAAGGGCTTGCAGAGCACCCCGCAAGAACTTGCCGGTGGGCTAAAGTGCCGCCATGCGCGCTCGACTGTCCGACATCGCCCAGCAGGCCGAAGTCAGCGAGGCCACGGTGTCGCGGGTGCTCAACGACCGCCCCGGCGTGGCCCCGGAGACCCGGCAGGCCGTCCTCACCGCCCTCGACGTGCTCGGGTACGAGCGCCCGGCCCGGCTGCGCAAGCGCAGCGCGGGGCTGGTCGGCCTGGTGGTGCCGGAGCTGGACAACCCGATCTTCCCCGCCTTCGCCCAGGTCATCGAGTCCACTCTGGCGCAGAGCGGGTTCACCCCGGTGCTCTGCACCCAGACCGCCGGTGGCGTGACCGAGGACGAGTACGTGGAGATGCTGCTGGACAGGCAGGTTTCCGGGATCGTCTTCGTCTCCGGCCTGCACGCCGACACCGCGGCCAACCACGACCGCTACCGGGCGCTGCTCGCCCGGCCGCTGCCGGTCGTGATGATCAACGGGTACGTGCCCGGCATCGGCGCGCCCTTCGTCTCCTGCGACGACCGGGAGGCGGCCGAGCTGGCCGTCGCCCACCTGGTCGCGCTCGGGCACCGGCGGATCGGCCTGATCACCGGCCCGGACCGGTTCGTCCCCGTGCAGCGCAAGGTGGCCGGCTGGCGCTCCGCGATGACCCGGCTGGCCGGCGTCGCCGAAGCCGACCTGGGCCCACTCGCCGAGCTGTCACTGTTCGGAGTGGAGGGTGGCGAGGCGGCGGCCGGCCGACTGCTGGACCGCGGCGTCACCGGGGTGGTCTGCGGCTCCGACCTGATGGCGCTCGGCGCGGTCCGGGCTGCCCGCCAACGCGGCCTCAACGTGCCCGACGGCCTCTCCGTGGTCGGTTACGACGACTCCCCACTGATGGCCTTCACCGACCCGCCGCTGACCACCATGCGGCAGCCGGTCACCGCGATGGCGGTGGCCGCCGTCCGCGCCCTGGTGGACGAGATCAACGGGCACGGGGCCCCGCACTCGGAGTACCTGTTCCGCCCGGAGCTGGTGGTACGCGGCTCCACCGCTGTCGCGCCGAGTTCCGCCCGCCTTTCTTACGCAAGATCTGCTTGACTCTTGCAGCGACGGGCCGGCATATTGCTCGAATGATCAGCACCGCCACCCCGCCGCACGCCACCGACGACGACTGGTGGCGCTCCGCGGTCGTCTATCAGGTGTACGTCCGCAGCTTCGCCGACAGCGACGGCGACGGCACCGGCGACCTCCAGGGCATCCGGCAGCGCCTGCCGTACCTGCGCGACCTCGGGGTGGACGCGCTCTGGCTGACCCCCTTCTACACCTCGCCGATGATCGACGGCGGGTACGACGTGGCCGACTACCGGGACGTCGACCCGATGTTCGGCACCCTCGACGACTTCGACGCGATGATCACCGACGCGCACGCCCTCGGCCTGCGGATCATCGTCGACCTGGTGCCCAACCACACCTCCAGCGCGCACCACTGGTTCACCGCCGCGCTCGCCGCCGGCCCCGGCTCACCGGAGCGGGCCCGCTACCTCTTCGCCGACGGTCAGGGCGCGCACGGCGAGTTGCCCCCGAACGACTGGGAGAGCATCTTCGGCGGCCCCGCCTGGACGCGGATCGCGGACGGTCAGTGGTATCTGCACCTGTTCGACAGGTCCCAGCCGGACCTGAACTGGCGTCACCCGGAGGTCCGCGCCGAGTTCGAGGACGTGCTGCGGTTCTGGCTGGACCGGGGCGTGGACGGATTCCGCATCGACGTGGCGCACGGCATGATCAAGGCGGAAGGGCTGCCGGACGTCGGCTTCAGCTCGATGACCACAGGCCAGCGCCAGGTCGAACTGCTCGGCAAGGGCCGGCTGCCGTACTTCGACCAGGACGAGGTGCACGAGATCTACCGGGCCTGGCGGCCCATCCTGGACAGCTACCCGGGCGGTCGGATGGCGGTCGCCGAGGCGTGGGCCGAGACGCCCCAGCGCCTGGCCCGCTACATCGGTCCGGACGAGTTGCACCAGGCGTTCAGCTTCGACTTCCTCGACGCCACCTGGTCGGCCGACTCGTTCCGCAAGGTGATCGACACCGCGTTGGCCGAGGCGACTGTGGTCGGGGCGCCCACCACCTGGGTGCTGTCCAACCATGACAAGCAACGGCACGTCACCCGGTACGGCGACGGCGCGGAAGGCCTGCGCCGAGCCCGTGCCGCCAGCCTGCTGATGCTCGCCCTGCCCGGCTGCGCCTACCTCTACCAGGGCGAGGAACTGGGCCTGCCGGAGGTCCTCGACCTCCCCGACGAGCTGCGCCAGGATCCGGCGTTCCTGCGCACCGGCGAGAGCCGCGACGGCTGCCGGGTGCCCATCCCGTGGAGCGGCGAGCTGGCCCCGTACGGCTTCGGGCCGGCCGGCAGCGAGCTGAGCTGGCTACCCGCCCCGGCGGTCTGGCAGGCGCTGTCCGTCACGGCGCAGACCGACGTGCCCGGCTCCACCCTGGAGCTGTACCGAGCGGCGCTGCGGATCCGTCACGACCATCCCGCGCTGGCCCTCGACGCCGACGGGGTCACCTGGCGGGAGAGCGAGCCGGGGGTGCTGGCCTTCTCCCGCACCGCCGGCGCGACCGTGCTGACCTGCGTGGTCAACCTCAGCGGCGCGCCGGTCCTGATCGACGGGTACGGTCAGCCGCTCGTCGCCAGCGACGAGCTCACCGAACGGGGCTCCGGTCATCTGCTGCCAATTGACGCGGCAGTCTGGTTGGAACAGCCCTGAACGGGTAACTCGTTCTCGACCTGGTCGTTCGTCGTGCCCCGCGCCGACGGGCGACTGGGCTACCGGCCCCTTGTGGTGGGGGGTGAGGTGCCACCGGCGCCACGCGGAGTCCGCTCCGCGTGGCGCCGGTGTCCGTGTGCCGCCGTTGGTTAGACCCGCAGGCGTCGCGGGTACGGCATCGGGCACCATCGCTACGGAGGTGACCCCATGGTGGTACGGATCGCCCAGTGCACGCTCGACGTCGAGGACCTGGACGTGATGGTCGCGTTCTGGTCCGCGGCGCTCGGTTACGAGGTCGAAAAGGGCGACGACGGCAGCGCCAAGCTCTGGCCGCCGGGGCAGCCGTCCGCCGCCGCGCCCACCGTGTGGTTGCAGGGCTCGGGCACCGCCAAGCGGGGCAAGAACCGGCTGCACCTCGACGTGGTCGCGGACGCCGACCCCCAGGCGGAGGTACGGCGGCTGCTGAGCCTCGGCGCGCGGCACGTCGACGTCGGGCAGACCGGGGCCGAGCAGTTCACGGTGCTCGCCGATCCCGAGGGCAACGAGTTCTGCGTGCTGGACCACGCGCCGACCCGCTGACGTCTCACTTCGCGGTGAGCAGCGCCGCGATCCGGGTCCAGCCGGCGCGTACCTCGGCCTCGTCCGGCGGTTCGGCGGGCTCACCGTGGCCCGCCTCGTCGGCCGCCGCGTCCAACTCCTCGTCGATCACGTCCTCGAAGTCCCCGTACAGGTCGGCCCCCTCCACCTGACGGGCCTCGTCCTCGGCGGCGACCTGCGCGGCGGCGATCTCGCTGCGGATCTCGTCGGCGGACAGCGCCGGCAGCAGCGGCTCCACCACGGCCATCAACTGCTCCTCGGCGACCACCGCCTCGGCCAGAGCCAACGCGGCCGGTCGCTCGTACGGCCCGCAGACCACCGGCTCCCACTCGTCGAGGTCACCGAGCGGACCGAAGGTGATGATCCACGGCAGGCCGAGGAGTGGTGAGTCCGCCGGCAGGTCCAGTGTCATGAGTGCGCCCACCGGCTCATCATGGTCCGCGAACGCGAGCGCCGACGCCGTTCTCCTCAGTTATCGCCCGTCCGACTGTCGATCGGCGACCGGTCAGCCGGGACGGGCAGCGTCCAGGGCGGCGCGGACCAGGGCGAGCGCGGTGGCCGGCGGCACACCGAGCCGGGCCGCCTCCGTCGCGTAGCCGGCCGCTGCCCGCTGCAACCGGTCGACGGCGTCGTCCCGCCCGGGGGCGACGAAGGTGCCGTTGCGCCCCCGGGTCTCCAGCAGCCCGGCAGCTTCCAACTCCCGGTAGGCGCGGGCCACCGTGTTCGCGGCCAACCGCAGGTCGGCGGCGAGCTGCCGGACGGTCGGCAGGCGGCTGCCCACCGGCAACCGACCGTCGCCGATCAGCTCGGCGATCTGCACGCGCACCTGCTCGTACGGCGGCACCGACGAGTCCGGGTCGACCGAGATCAGCACCTGCGCGCCTTCCATCATCAGCCCGCACCTCCCGGCGTACCGGGATCAATGCCCTCGTCGACATCCTTCGCCGGCGCGGGGGTTTCCGCCAGGTCCACGACTCGGCCGTTGGTGCTGGTCGCGAGGAGCGCCGCGCCGAACAGCACCAGCTGGTTGAGCAGGTAGAGGTAGAGCAGCAGACCGACGGCGCCGGCCACCACGGTGTACGCCGGATTCCGCTCGGTCCGCACCACGTAGTACCGCCCGACGGTGTTCAGCAGCGTGATACCGACCGCCACCAGCACCACCACCGGGCGCAGCCGGGACCGGCTCATCCGCAGTCGGGGCACGGCCAGCAGCAACGCGGTGGCGAGCACGGTGTTGACCAGCACGCTGAGCAGCGCGCTGATCGTGGTCAGACCGACCGAGCCGGTGCTGCGCAGCAGGAAACGCAGCAGCGACTCCAACGCGTCCACCGCCGCGACCGAGACGCCGAGCAGCACGAAGACGCCGATCATCACGCCCAGGTCGACGAGGCGTCGCACCACCAGATTGCCCGGCTGCTGGTTGAGCTGGTACATCAACCGCTGCGAGGACCGAATGGCCTCCACCCAGCCGATCCCGGTGAAGACCAGGATGACCAGGCCGACCACCCCGACCGTGCCACTGGAGTTGGCGATCTGCTCGGCGTCCAGGAACGGCAGATTCTCCTTGAGGAAGTCGGCCGCCGCCGCGCTGACCTCGTCGTTGTCCTCCAGGATCGCGCCGAAGATGGAGAACGCCACCAGGGCGAGGGCGAACACCGCGAAGAAGCCGTAGTAGGCGATCGCGGCGGCCAACCGGCCGGCCAGCACCTCGCCGTACAGCACGCCGGCCCGCCACACATGATCGAAGAGCCCCGACCGGTGGCGCGCGGCGCTCACCCAGCGGTCGATGCCCGCCTCAATTTGGCCGATCACGTTCACGCGATCATCCTCGCCGATCTCCCACCGCTGTAGGGGCAACCGGCTCCCGATGCTCGCCGGCCGGCGCGTCGCCGTCGCTTCGGGTGCCGGCGGTCCGGCTGCCGGCGCTTCAGGTGCCGGCGCCTCGGTTGCTGGCGTCTCTTGCCGGCGCTTCAGGTGCCGAGGCAGAAGTCGCGACGCGGCTGCCACCTGGCCTGCCCGCTGTGCGAGAAGAGGGTGAACGCGTCGACCTCGAACATCGCGGAGAAGTCGGCCAGATCCTCGTACACCTTGTCCAGGGCCTCCGGCGCCACGTCCTGCGCCACGGTGACGTGCGGATGGTACGGGAAGCGGAGCTCACGGTGCAGGCCCGGCGCCGCGGCGATGGCCGCGGCCAGCAACTCGCATTCACTGATCCCGGCGGCCACCGCGACGAACACCACCTGGGTGACCGGACGGAACGTACCGGTGCCCCGCAGGTGCAGCGTGAACGGCAGGTGCGTGGCGGCGACGGCGGCCAGGTGCCGCTCGACCGCCGGCAGGTTGGCCGTCCGGATCTCGGTGGGCCCGAGCAACGTCACGTGCGCGGGCACCGCCAGCGGATCACCGGCCTCGACCCGCCGCCGGGTGAGCTGGGCACCCCACGGCTCGGGGATGTCCACCGCGATGCCGATCTGGATGGTGTCGCCGGTCGGCGGCACCCCGCCACTGCGATCCACGCTTCGCGCCGCCCCTCCGGCCACCGACCCGTCCACCTGTACGCGGGCCTACTCGCCGCGCACGGGCGGGAAGAACCCCACCCGCTCGTACGCGGACCGCAGGGTCGTCGCGGCCACCGCACGGGCCTTCTCCGCGCCGGCGGCGAGCAGCTTGTCCAGCTGCGCCGGATCGTCGAGGTAGGCGCGGGTGCGCTCCTGGATCGGACGGACGAAGTCCGTCACCACCTCGGCCAGCTCCTTCTTCAGGTCGCCGTAGCCACGGCCCGCGTACGCGGCCACCAGCTCGTCGATGCTGCGGCCGCTGAGCGCCGAGTGGATGGTCAACAGGTTGGACACGCCCGGCTTGGTCTCGGCGTCGAAGACGATCTCCCGACCGGTGTCGGTCACCGCCGAACGGATCTTCTTGGCGGACCGGGCCGGGTCTTCGAGCAGGTCGATGATGCCGGCCGGCGAGGACGACGACTTCGACATCTTCGCGGTCGGGTCCTGCAGGTCGGTGATCTTGGCAGTGTCCTTGACGATGTGCGGCGCGGGCACCGTGAACGTCGCACCGAACAACGAGTTGAACCGCTGGGCCAGATCCCGGGAGAGCTCCAGGTGCTGGCGCTGGTCCTCGCCGACCGGCACCGCGTTGGCCTGGTAGAGCAGGATGTCGGCGGCCTGCAGGACCGGATAGGTGAACAGCCCGACGCTGGCCCGCTCGTTGCCCTGCTTCTGCGACTTGTCCTTGAACTGGGTCATCCGGCTGGCCTCGCCGAAGCCGGTGATGCAGCCGAGCACCCAGGCCAACTGCGGGTGCTCGGGCACCTGCGACTGGACGAACAGGGTGCTGCGTTCCGGGTCGAGCCCGACCGCGAAGAGCTGGGCCGCGGCCACCCGGGTCCGCTGGCGCAGCAGCGCCGGGTCGTGCCCCGCGGTGATGGCGTGCAGGTCCACCACGCAGTAGAAGGCGTCGTGGGTGTCCTGTAGCGCCACCCAGTGCCGCACCGCGCCCAGATAGTTGCCGAGGTGGAACGAGTCGGCTGTCGGCTGGATGCCGGAGAAGACGCGGGGCCGGGCGGGAACGTCGGACATGGCGATAATTCTGTCAGCAACCAACCCGGTCCGTCATGACGGGCCGGCGGGTCGGCTCCGGCCCGCCGGTGCCGGGGCGCTGACCTCGCGTGGTTCGCCCGCGCCGACCCGGCGCGTCGCCCCGACCGCGACCCGGCGGTGCTGCCCCGCCATCGCCTCCCGGGCCTGCTCGGGGCCGCCCGCCGAGGCCGGCGCGGGGTCGTACTCGCGGCGCTGCCCGGCGTTCTGCGCGCCGTGCTGTTCGGTGCTCTGCTCGGTGCTCTGCTCGCGGCGCTGCTCGGTGGTGCTGATCGGCCCGGTGCTGGCCGGTCCGGTGCGGGCGGCGGAGACGGCGAGCCGGGCCACCCGGCGGCCGTCCAACGTGAGCACCCGCAGCAGCCAGCCGGCCGGCAGCTCGGCCGCCGGATCGGGTGCGCCGACGTCGGCGGGTTCACCCGGCACCGGTACCTCGTCGCCGGTCACCGGGAGCCGACCCAGCGCGGCCATGACGAAACCGCCGACCGTCTCGTACGGTCCGGCGGGTAGCGCCACCCCGGTCCGCTCGGCGAAGTCAGCGAGGTTGAGTCGACCGTCCACCACGGCGGGCAGACCAGCGTGCACCGGGTCCGGGGCGGCGTCGTACTCGTCGTGGATCTCACCGATCAACTCCTCGATGAGGTCCTCCAGGGTGACGATCCCGGCCGTGCCGCCGTACTCGTCGACCACCACCGCGAGGTGCTGGCCCTCCCGGCGCATCTCGGTCAGCGCGGCGAGCACCCGTTTGCTGCCGGGGAGCCGCTTCACCTCCCGGGCCAACTCGCCGACGGTGACGCACGGGTCGGCGTCCGGGCGCAGCAGTACGTCACGGAGATGCACGAAGCCGACCACGTCGTCGTGGGTGCCGTCGGTGACCGGGTAACGGGTGTGCGTTTCGGCGCGGACCAGTCGGGCGGCTTCGACGATGGTCAGCCGCGCCGGGAGGAAGACCACCTCGGTGCGCGGCATCATCACCTCGCGGATCAGACTGGCACCGGCTACCAGGACCTCGTCGATGATCCGCCGCTCGTCCGGGTCGAGCACCGTGTTCGCCGCGACCAGATCCCGCAGATCGGCCTCGGAGATGTGCTCCCGGCCGGCCGTCGGACCGGTCCCGAGCAGGTCGGTGACGAGTCGGGTGGTGCCATCCGCGGCGCGAACCAGCACCCGGGCGACGGCCCGGGCGAGCGGGCCAGGGTCGCGGCGGGGGTGCACCCGCGCGCGTCGCCGGAGCCCGGTACGGGCCACTTCCCGCATGACAGAGATGGTAGACACCGTGGGCCCGCCGCACCGGGGATCACGCGGAGCGACCCACAGATGTTCGGCTCTGTTTAATCATGAGAGATTATGATGGAATGGGGTTGGCGGTGGCATCGGCGAGGGTGCCCGCCACCGCCCTAGTGTGATCACCGAAGGGCCACGTCCCGGGCGGGCCAGGCAGGAGGCAACGACGTGAAACTGCTCGTCACCGGGGGCGCCGGCTTCATCGGGAGCGTGGTGACCCGGATGCTGCTCGACGCGGGTCACCAGGTGGTCATCCTGGACGACCTACGCACCGGGCACCGCGAGGCCCTCGCCCCGGAGGCCACCCACGTCGAGGCGTCCATCCACGACGCCGCCCGCGTCATCACCGCGGACGCCGGGTTCGACGGGGTGCTGCACTTCGCCGCCCTGATCGCCGCCGGCGAGTCGATGGTCAAGCCTGAGCTGTACTGGCAGAACAACACCGTCGGCTCGCTCGCCCTGATCGACGCGGTCCGGGCAGCCGGGGTGCCACGGATGGTCTTCTCCTCCACCGCCGCCGTCTACGGCAACCCCACCGAGCTGCCGATCACCGAGAACGCGGTCAAGGCACCCACCAACACGTACGGCGCCACCAAACTCGCCGTCGACATGGCACTCACCTCCGAGGCGATCGGGCACGGGCTGGCGGCCGTGTCGCTGCGCTACTTCAACGTGGCCGGCGCCCACCTCGACGGCGACATCGCCCTCGGCGAGCGGCACGACCCGGAGACGCACCTGATCCCGATCGCGCTGGACGTCGCCGCCGGCCGGCGGGAGAAGCTCCAGCTCTTCGGGGACGACTACCCCACCGTGGACGGCACCTGCGTCCGGGACTACATCCACGTCGCCGACCTGGCCCGCGCGCATCTGCTGGCGCTGGACGTGGCCACCAGCGGCCAGCACCGAATCTACAACCTGGGCAACGGCAACGGCTTCACCAACCGCCAGGTCGTCGACGTGGTCCGCGAGGTCACCGGGCACCAACTGCCCGTCGAGGTCGCCCCGCGCCGCGAGGGCGACCCGGCCGAGTTGGTCGCATCGTCCGCGCTGGCCCGCGACGAGCTGGGCTGGGTGCCGCAGAAGCCGACCCTGCACGACATGGTCGGGGATGCCTGGGCGTTCTACCGCACGCACATCCTGGGGCAGTCATGAACCAGCCGGGCGGTGACGTCGCCGAGCGGGCTGCCGCCGGCTTCTCCGCGCAGTTCGGCGGCCAGGCTGCCGGCCGCTGGGCGGCCCCGGGCCGGGTCAACCTGATCGGCGAGCACACCGACTACAACGAAGGCTTCGTGCTGCCGTTCGCGCTGCCGATGCGTACCGTCGTCGCGGCCGACCGGCAGGACGGGGAGCAGTGGACCGTCTGGTCCGAGCTGCCAGACGAGACGATCACCTTCGGCGCGGACGACGTCGCCGAGCCGGGTCGGGTCACCGGCTGGGGCGCGTACGTCGCGGGTGTCGTCTGGGCGCTGCGCGAGGCGGGCCATCCGGTGCCTGGTGCGCGGCTGGCGATCGCCTCCGACGTGCCGCTGGGTTCCGGGCTCTCCTCGTCGGCCGCGCTGGAGTCAGCCGTGCTGGCTGCCCTGCTCGACCTCGGCGGGCTGGAGCTCGCCCCGGCGCTGCAGCCCCGGCTGGCGCAGCGGGCGGAGAACGTCTACGTGGGTGCGCCGACCGGCATCATGGACCAGTCCGCGGCGATCCGTTGCCGCGCCGGGCACGCCCTCTTCCTCGACTGCCGTGACGAGTCGGTCGAGCAGATCCCGTTCGACCTGGACGCCGCCGGGCTGGCTGTGCTGGTCATCGACAGCCGGGCACCGCACCGACACGCCGACGGGGAGTACGCGGCCCGCCGTCGTTCCTGCGAGGCCGGGGCCAGCGCGCTCGGCGTCGCCGCCCTGCGGGACGTGGGCATCGACCAACTCGACGACGCGTTGGCCCAGCTCGACGACGAGGAGACCCGGCGGCGCGTTCGGCACGTGGTGACCGAGGACCAACGCGTACTGGACACGGTGGCGCTGCTCCGCGCCGCCCGGGTCCGCGACATCGGCCCGCTGCTGACGGCCTCCCACGTCTCGATGCGCGACGACTTCGAGATCACCGTGCCGGAGATCGACACCGCGGTCGAGGCGGCATTGGCGGCCGGTGCGCTGGGCGCCAGGATGACCGGCGGCGGCTTCGGCGGATGCGTGCTCGCGCTGATCGAGGCCGACCGCGCCGATGCGGTAGCCGCCGCCGTAACCGACGCGTACGCCGACCGAGGCTTCACCGCCCCCGGCACCGTGACCGTCCTCCCCTCCCCCGGCGCCACCCGCCTGCCCTAACCCCCACCCCACCCACCTCACTCCACCCACCCCACCCCGCCCTACCCCAGCCGGTGATCAAGAGGTTTGCGTCAATTCGAGCCCGAATCCTGACGCAAACCTCTTGATCACCGCGGCCGAGGTGGGGGTGGGCGACCGGGCAGGGGTGAGCGGTTGGACGAAGGGGCTGGCTGGCTGGCTGGCTGGCTGGCTGAAGATCGTGCTTGTTCATGGAAGTAGTGGCCTCGCCCGCTGGGCGAGGCCACTACTTCCTGGATCGTGCGCGATCTTGGGCGCGGCGCGAGCCGGCGGCCGCGGACCCGACGGGCACGGGCCGACGGGCACGGGCCGACGGGCACGGGCCGACGGGCACGGGCCGAGCGTGCGGGCCGGCAGCGGGTGAGTGGGTGGGTTGGGGTTAGCTGGCTTCGACGATCATGGCGGCGCCTACCGTGCGGTTGGTCGCCTCGTCGATGATGACGAAGCCGCCGGTGGTGCGGTTGCGGCGGTACTCGTCGGCCAGCAGCGGCACCGTCGTGCGCAGTCGCACCCGGCCGATCTCGTTGAGCCGCAGTTCGTCGGCCGACTCGTCGCGGTGCAGCGAGTTGATGTCCAGCCGGTAGTGCAGCCCGCGCACGATCGCCCGGGCCGACCGGGTGGTGTGTTTGATCGCGTACCGGCCGCCGACCCGCAGGGGGGCCGTCTCGTCCATCCAGCAGACCATCGCCTCGATGTCCTGGGCCACCGCCGGTGCGTTGTTCGGCCGGCAGATCAGGTCACCGCGAGAGATGTCGATCTCGTCGGCCAGTCGTACCGTCACCGACATCGGCGGGAACGCCTCCGGGACCGGCCCGTCGGCGGTCTCCACGGCGGCGATCCGGCTGGTGAAGCCGGAGGGCAACACCATCACCTCGTCGCCCGGCTTCAGCACGCCGGAGGCGACCTGACCGGCGTAGCCGCGGTAGTCGGTGATGGTGGTGGACTGCGGACGGATCACGTACTGCACCGGGAACCGGACGTCGACCAGGTTGCGGTCGCTGGCGATGTGCACCCGTTCCAGGTGGTGCAGCAGCGACGGGCCCTCGTACCAGGGCATGTTGTCCGACCGGGTGACGATGTTGTCGCCGCGCAACGCGGAGACCGGCACCACGGTCAGGTCCGGCGCGTCGAGCTTCGCCGCGAACGCGGTGAACTCGTCGGCGATCCGTTCGTAGACCTCCTGCGACCAGTCGACCAGGTCCATCTTGTTGACACAGAGGACCAGGTGCGGCACCCGCAGCAGGGAGCAGAGGAACGCGTGCCGGCGGGACTGCTCGACGAGGCCCTTGCGCGCGTCCACGAGGATCAACGCCAGGTCCGCCGTCGAGGCCCCGGTGACCATGTTGCGGGTGTACTGGATGTGCCCCGGGGTGTCCGCGATGATGAACTTGCGCCGGGGGGTGGCGAAGTACCGGTACGCCACGTCGATGGTGATGCCCTGTTCCCGCTCGGCACGCAGACCGTCGGTGAGCAGCGCCAGGTTGGTGTATTCGTCACCGCGGGCCGCGCTGACCGCCTCCACGGCGGCCAACTGGTCGGTGAAGAGCGACTTGGTGTCGTAGAGCAGCCGCCCGATCAGGGTCGACTTCCCGTCGTCCACGCTGCCGGCGGTGGCGAACCGCAGCAGGTCCATAGCCCGGGCCTCCGGCCCGGCCCCGGTGACAGCCCGGGCCTCCGCATTCGCGGACGCCATGATCTCGGTGCTCATCAGAAGTAGCCCTCCCGCTTGCGGTCCTCCATGGCGGCCTCACTGACCCGGTCGTCACCACGGGTGGCGCCGCGCTCGGTGATCCGGGTGGCCGCCACCTCCTCGATGACCTTCTCCACGGTGTCCGCGTCGGAACGGACCGCGGCGGTGCAGGAGGCGTCGCCGACGGTGCGGTAGCGCACCTGCGCCTTGAACCGCTCCTCACCCGCGCGGGGGCGGAAGAACTCGTTGACGGCGTAGAACATGCCGTCCCGCTCGATCACCTCGCGCTCGTGGGCGTAGTAGATCGAGGGCAGCGGGATGCGTTCCCGGGCGATGTAGTGCCAGACGTCCAGCTCGGTCCAGTTGGACAGCGGGAAGACCCGGATCGACTCGCCCGGGTGGTGCCGGCCGTTGTAGAGCGACCACAGCTCGGGCCGCTGGTTCTTCGGGTCCCACTGACCGAACTCGTCGCGGAAGCTGAACACCCGCTCCTTCGCCCGGGCCTTCTCCTCGTCCCGGCGGGCGCCTCCGAACAGCGCGTCGAAGCGGTGCTTCTCCACCGCGTCCAGCAGCACCGGTGTCTGGATCCGGTTGCGCATGCCGTCACCGGACTCCCGGACCATGCCGCTGGCCAGGGCCTCCGGCACGCTCGCCACCACGAGCTGCAACCCCAGCTCGGCGACCCGTTGGTCGCGGTATTCCAGGACCTCGGGGAAGTTGTGCCCGGTGTCGACGTGCATGACCGGGAAGGGGATGTTGGCCGGGGCGAACGCCTTCTGCGCGAGCCGCAGCATGACGATCGAGTCCTTGCCACCGGAGAAGAGCATCACCGGGCGTTCCATCTCGGCGACCACCTCGCGCATCACGAAGATGCTCTCGGCTTCCAGGGCGTCCAGGTGGGAGACCTGGTACGCCGCGGGGGTGGTCATGACACCGGCTCGATTCGCTCGCTCATCCGATTTCCAGACCTTTCCGGTCGGGCATGTCAAGAAAGTCCGCTCAGGCTACCCGGAATGTTTCTGCAGCGCTGCAAGCAACCGGGTGGCGAGATCCTTGCGGCAGACCAGGAGGTCGGGCAGCCGCGGATCCGCCTCGTTGTATTTCAGCGCAGAACCGTCGATCCGGGAAGCGTGCAGCCCGGTGGCCGTCGCCACAGCGATCGGGGCCGCCGAGTCCCACTCGTACTGCCCACCTGCGTGGATGTACGCGTCCACCTCGCCGGTGACCACGGCGGCGATCTTCGCTCCGGCCGAGCCCATCGGCACCAGGTGCGCCCCGACGTCCTCGGCCAGATCGGTCAGGAAGACCGGCGGCCGGCTCCGGCTCGCCGCCAAACGGATCTTCCGCTCGCCGGCCGTCGCCGCCTCCACAGTCATCGGCGGGTACGCCGGCGGGTAGTCCGTGCCCAGCACCCGGTGCTGCGCCGGCAACCCCACCGCCCCGGCGACCAGCCCGTGCGGACTCGGCGCACTGCGCGCCCAGAGCGCCACGTGCACCGCCCAGTCCGATCGGCCCTCCTCGGAGAACTCCCGGGTGCCGTCCAACGGGTCGACGATCCACACCCGATCCGCGGTCAACCGCGACACCGCCCCGGTGTTCACCTCCGCGGCCCAGGCCAACCGCGACCCCTCGTCCTCCTCGGAGAGCACCGCGTCATTGGGACGCCACTTCGCCAACTCCGTGCGGATCAGGTCGTGCGACACCTTGTCACCGGCCGACTTCAGCGCGCCGGTGTCGGCGAAACCCATCTCCGTGCGCAGGTCGAGCAGCGCCTGCCCGGCCCGGGACGCCAGCCACCGGGCGAACGCGCCATCGATCATCGGAGGACTGCTCATCTGTCCGCTCCCGTCGCCTCGCCGCGCTGCCCGCACGGGCCGATCCGCCGCGACTCGCGTCGCCGGTCGCGGCACGCCGAAAGCGCAGACTACCGGCCCGCCGTTTCCGATTCGGGTACGCCCCGCCCGGCTCAGCTGCCGTGGTAGAGGTTCTGGGTCGGCTCCACGCCCTTGGTGATCACCGACTCCACCACGTCGGCGGCCCGGTCCACCAGGAAATCCAACTCCTTGCGCTCGGCCGCGCCAAAATCCGACAGCACATAATCCGCTGGGTCCTGCCGCCCCGGCGGTCGGCCGACGCCGAACCGCACGCGGGCGTAGTCCTTCGTCCCCAACGACTTCGACATCGAGCGCAGGCCGTTGTGCCCGCCCTCGCCGCCGCCGAACTTGATCCGCACCTGACCGAAGTCGATGTCCAGCTCGTCGTGCACCGCGATCACCTGCGTCGTCGGCACCTTGTAGAACTGGGCCAGAGCCGCCACCGGCCCGCCGGACAGGTTCATGTACGTCAGTGGCTTCACCAGCACCAGCTTCGGCCCACCGAACCCCAGCCGCGCCTCGGCCACCTCGGCCACCGCCCGCTTGTGCCGGCCGAAACGCGCACTCACGCGCGCGGCCAGCAGGTCGGCCACCATGAACCCGACGTTGTGCCGGTTGCCGGCGTACTCCCGACCCGGGTTGCCCAGGCCGACCACCAGCCACGGCCCCGTCTCGTCCGTCACGACCCGTCCCTTCCGACGCCCATCCCAGCCGACTCCCGATATGCCGACAGGCGCCCCCGAACACTCGGGGACGCCTGTCGCACAGTACGAACCGATCAGGCCTCGGTGCGCCCCTCGGTGGCCTCGGCGGCCGCCTCGGTGTCCGCGCCCTCGGAGCCCTCGGTGGTCTCGCCGACCTCGGCCTCGGCCTCGTCGGTGGCGGTCTCGACCTCGGGCAGCGTCGCCTCGAGCTGCTCGGCGGTCGGGGCGGCGGTGATCGACGCGACGGTCAGCTCCGAGTCGACGGCCAGCTCGACGCCGGCCGGCAGCTCGACGTCGCCGGCGGTCACCAGCGTGCCCGCCTCCAGGCCCTCGATCGACGCGTCGAGGTGGTCCGGAACCTTGGTGGCGTCCGCGGTCACCGAGAGGGTGTCGTGGTCGTGCACGATCAGGGTGTCCCGAGCGGCCTCGCCGGTCAGCTGGACCGGAACGTCGACGGTGACCTTCTCGCCCCGGCGGACCAGGATGAGGTCGACGTGCTCGAAGGTGTCGCGGATCGGGTCACGCTGGATCGCCTTCGGCAGCGCCAGCACCTGGGTGCCGTCGGTGATGTCGATCGCGAAGAGCTGGTTGGCACCGCCCTTGCGGATCGCGGCGGCGAACTCCCGCGACGGCAGCGCGATGTGCTTGGGCTTCTCGCCGTGGCCGTACAGCACGGCGGGCACCTTGCCGGCCCGGCGGGTACGGCGGGCACCACCCTTGCCGAACTCGGTACGGGGCTCGGCGCTGATCTTTACCTCGGACACGGGGAAACTCCTGATGCTTTTCGCTGCGGCGGCTTGTCGTCTAACGGTGCTGGGGCGAGGGGCTCGCTGGGGCTCATGCGTCATGAACGACTGCCCGGAGCACCGCGTCGATGACGGTGCCTCCGTGCGGCGCTTTTCAGCGGCCCGCCGGGCACCCTCGCCGTGGCAACCGCACCAGTCTACCCGAGCTGTTTCCAGGGTTTCCGGCAGTCCCCGTTCACGGCTCGTGACCGACGCGTCGGTGGTGCTCCCACCAGCGTGCCGGCCCCGTTTCCGCCAGTTTGCCAGCCCCGTTCCCACCAGCGTGTCAGGTGGCGGAAACGGGGCTCCAGCTCAGCTCAGGCCACCGAAGAGGGTGGTCACCGAGCCGTCGTCGAAGACCTCTCGGATCGCCCGCGCCAGCAGCGGCGCGATCGACAACACGGTGAGCTTGTCCAGCTGCTTCTCGGGCGGGAGCGGCAGGGTGTTCGTCACCACGATCTCGCTGATCGAGCTGTTCTTCAGCCGCTCGGTGGCCGGGTCGGAGAGCAGCGCGTGGGTGGACGCGACCACGATCTCCGCCGCGCCCGACTCCTTCAGGATGTCGGCGGCCTTGGCGATGGTGCCCCCGGTGTCGATCATGTCGTCGACGATCAGGCAGACCCGGCCCTCCACCTCACCGACCACCCGGTTCGCCACGACCTGGTTCGGCTTCATCGGGTCACGGGTCTTGTGGATGAACGCCAGCGGGCAGCCGCCCAGCCGGTCGGTCCACCGCTCGGCCACCCGTACCCGGCCCGAGTCCGGTGCCACCACGGTCATCGGCCGACCGGCGTACTTGTGCTCCACGTACTCGGCCAGGATGTCCATCGCGAAGAGGTGGTCCACCGGGCCGTCGAAGAAGCCCTGGATCTGCGCGGTGTGCAGGTCGACGGTGAGGATGCGGTTCGCGCCGGCGGTCTTCAGCAGGTCCGCGACCAGGCGGGCCGAGATCGGCTCCCGGCCGCGGTGCTTCTTGTCCTGGCGGGCGTACGGGTAGAACGGCAGCACCACGGTGATCCGCTTGGCCGACCCCCGCTTCAGCGCGTCCACCATGATCAGGGTCTCCATGACCCAGGTGTTCACCCCGTGCGTGACGGACTGCACCACGAAGGCGTCCGAACCACGCACCGAGTCCTTGAACCGTACGAAGATCTCGCCGTTGGCGAACTCGTACGCGTCGGCCGGGGTCGGCGCGACGCCGAGCACCTCGCCGATCTCCTTGGCCAACTCCGGAAAGCCACGTCCGGAAAAGAGCATCAGGCTTTTGCGGTTTTCGGCGACGATGCTGCCCATGGGCCCGTCTGCTCCCGTTATGTCGGCGGTACCCGACCCGGTGGTGGTGGGTCAGGGACTATTCGGTTGCAGTATCTCCCGCGCCGGATGCGCCGCCCACCGTCTCGGTCGCCCCGTGCATTGCCTCACTGTCGCTTGCGGCACCGGCCACCCCCGACGCACCCTTCGCGTCGCCGGCCCGCTGCGCCGCCTCCGCCGCGGCGGTGCCGGGGCGCCGCATGACCACCCAGCCCTCGATGTTGCGCTGGCGCGCCCGGGCGACACCCATCGCGCCTGCCGGCACGTCGTCGACGATCACCGAACCCGCCGCCGTGTACGCCCCGTCGCCCACCTCGACCGGCGCCACGAACATGTTGTCCGCACCGGTCCGCGCGTGGCTGCCGATCACCGTGCGGTGCTTGTTCACCCCGTCGTAGTTCACGAAGACCGACGCGGCACCGATGTTGGTCTGCTCGCCGATCGTCGCGTCGCCGACGTACGTCAGGTGCGGCACCTTCGCGCCGGCGCCGATCTGCGAGTTCTTCACCTCGACGAACGTGCCGACCTTCGCCTTCTCGGCCAGCTGGGCGGCCGGCCGCAGGTACGCGTACGGCCCGACGGTCGCGCCCGCGCCCACCTCGGCGCCGACGGCGTGGCTGCGGATCACCGACGCGGCGGGGCCGACGACGGTGTCGATCAGGGTGACGTCCGGCCCGATCAGCGCGCCCGCGCCGACCACCGTGCCGCCGCGCAACTGGGTGTTCTGGTCGACCACCGCGTCCCGGTCCAGTGCGACCGTCACGTCGATCCAGGTGGTGGCGGGGTCGAGCAGGCTGACCCCGGTGCGCATCCACGCCTCGTTGATCCGGTCGCGCAGCAGCCCGCGCAGCGTCGCCAGCTCCACCCGGTCGTTGCAGCCCAACGTCTCGACGTGGTCCGTGGCGACGTGCACCGCCACCGGCTCACCTGCCGAGCGGAGCAGGCCGAAGACGTCGGTGAGGTACTCCTCGCCCTGGTCGTTGTCGGTGGAGAGCTTGCCCAGCGCCTCGCGCAGCCGCACCGCGTCGAACGCGTAGATGCCGGCGTTGATCTCCCGAATCGCGCGCTGCGTCGCGTCGGCGTCGCGTTCCTCGACGATCTGCTCCAGGCGGCCGTCGGCGTCCCGGACGATCCGGCCGAGGCCGGTCGGGTCGGGCACCTCGGCGGCCAGCACGGTGGCCGCCGCGGCGGCCTCCTCGTGCGCGGTCACCAGCGCGCCGACCGTCTCGGGTCGCAGCAGCGGCACGTCCCCGTTGATCACCACGACCGTGCCGGCACCGTCCGGTACGGCGTCCAGCGCGATCCGCACGGCGTGCCCGGTGCCGAGTTGCTCGGCCTGGAGCACCGGCGTGGCGTCCGGGGCGACCTCGGACAGGTGCGCCCGGACCTGGTCGGCACCGTGTCCCACGACGACGACGGTGCGGTCCGCGCCGAGCGGGGCGGCGGCGCTCAGCACGTGGCCGAGAAGCGTCCGACCGAGCAGGGGGTGCAGCACCTTGGGCAGCGTCGACTTCATCCGCTTGCCCTCACCGGCGGCAAGTACGACGACGGTACGGAGGTGGGGCTGGGGCACGACGTGGCTCCCGTCGGGACGGCGGACACTCTCGCGGCCATGCTAGCCGCGGGGCCCGGCGCGTTCCCCTCTTACCCCCACCGGACCCTAAAACGGGCGTAGGTGGGCAGCTCGGCCGCCAGGGTTCGAACCTGAAATACGGGTACCAAAGACCCGGGTGTTGCCAATTACACCACGGCCGATCAGCGACGCGCGCACGTCGCACGAGGGATGGACATCCCGCCGCTACACCTTAGCGCCCCGACCGGCGGACGCCAGCGCTCATCCCGCCGCACCGCCAGCGGTCGGCGCCGTCGACGTCCCGGGGCGGACGACCCGCGTCCCGGCCGCCCCGATTACCGGACCTGTCAGGTGCTCACCGCCAGGGTGGCTGACCTGCGGCTTTGGGCGGCTACGCGAGGACGATTCGAAACTTCCCCGTGCGATCTACGGTGCCGTAAGTTACGGTGACGTAGGCGTAGCTTCGTGATCGTTACCATCCCCCTGCGAGGTCCCATGTCCACTGCTGTGCTCGATCCCAACACCGCCGGCCCCGGCCCCAAACCACTCACCGACGGCAGCCAGTCCCCCGGCATCCTGGCCGCCCTCTGGGCTTTCGTGGTGATCCCCTTCGTCGCCCTGCTGGTAGCCGTGCCAATGGCGTGGGGCGGCTGGCTGGGCTGGTCCGACGTGATCATCGGCCTGGTCTGGTACGTCGTCTCCGGACTCGGCATCACCGTCGGCTTCCACCGCTACTTCACGCACGGCTCGTTCAAGGCCAAGCGGTGGCTGCGGGTGACGCTGGCGGTCGCGGGTTCGCTGGCGGTGCAGGGCGAGATCATCCAGTGGGTCGCCGACCACCGGCGGCACCACGCCTTCTCCGACCTGGAGGGTGACCCGCACTCGCCGTGGCGCTTCGGCACCAGCTTCTGGGCGTTGACCCGGGGCCTGTTCCACGCACACGTGGGCTGGCTGTTCCGCCGGGAGCTGTCCAACCGCGAGCGTTTCGCACCGGACCTCATCGCCGACCGGGACATCAGCCGGGTCGACCGGCTCTTCCCCGCGCTGGTGGCCATCTCGCTGCTCGGCCCGGCGCTGATCGGCGGCCTGGTGACCTGGTCCTGGCAGGGTGCGCTGACCGCGTTCTTCTGGGCCGGGCTGGTCCGGATCGGCCTCCTGCACCACGTCACCTGGGCGATCAACTCGGTGTGCCACGTCTACGGCGAGCGTCCGTTCGCGATGCGCCAGGGCGACCGCGCGTCGAACTTCTGGCCGCTGGCGATCCTGTCGTTCGGCGAGAGCTGGCACAACCTGCACCACGCCGACCCGACCAGCGCCCGGCATGGCGTACTGCGCGGTCAGGTGGACATCTCCGCCCGGGTGATCTGGTTGTTCGAGAAGGTCGGCGCGGCGACGCAGGTGCGCTGGCCGAAGCCGGAGCGCCTCGCCGCCAAGCTCGTGAAGCCGGTCGCACCCCGCTGAAACCGGGCGGTGCACCGGGTTGCCGCCTGGCAGGATGGCCGGATGACCGAGCCATACGGGGGGACCGGGCGGCTCGGCGGACGGGGGGCCGCGCCGGATCCGGGTACGGTCGAACGGCGCGGCAGGGCGGTCGGACCGCCCGACAGTGAGGCGACGACGTGAACGGGCACAGCGGAGGAACCATTCCACGGCAGGGCGTCACCGAGCGCCAGCAAGGTGGCGACATGCCTGAGGTCAGCGACGACGCGGGGGCGGGTGTCGGCGGCCGACGGGTGACGCCAGCGGCGGCTCCGAAGGCCAAAGCGCCCTCCCGGGTCCGCATGTCGGCGGCCCAGCGACGGGAGCAGTTGATCGCGACCGGCCGGCAACTCTTCGCCGAGCGTGGTTTCGACGCCACCTCGATCGAGGAGGTGGCGGCCCGCGCCAAGGTCTCCAAGCCGGTGGTGTACGAGCACTTCGGTGGCAAGGAAGGGCTCTACGCGGTGGTGGTGGACCGGGAGGTCCGGGCCCTACTTGACCGGATCACCACGGCGTTGACCGCCGGGCACCCGCGGGAGCTGCTGGAACAGGCGGCGCTGGCCCTGCTGACCTACATCGAGGAGGAGACCAGCGGTTTCCGGGTGCTGGTCCGCGAGTCGCCGCTGATGTCCGGCACGGCCACCTTCAGCAGCGTCATGAACGATGTGGCGCACCAGGTCGAGCACATCCTGGGCGCCGAGTACAAGAGCCGCGGGTACGACCCGAAGCTCGCCGAGCTGTACTCGCAGGCGCTGGTCGGCATGGTGGCGTTGACCGGCCGCTGGTGGTTGGAGGTGCGTAAGCCGCGCAAGGAGACGGTGGCGGCGCACCTCGTCAACCTGGCCTGGAACGGGTTGTCGCACCTGGAGGCGAAGCCGACGCTGATCACCGCGCGGCGTCACTGACCTCTATCAGCGGCGGTGCACGTCGGCCACCGGGTGCTTGCGGTGCTCCAACTCCGCCTCGGCGGACTCCGGTGGACCGACCTTGTCGTAGAGACCGGTGCCGAGCAGGATCAGGCCGAACAGCATCGACACGACCACTGTCGACATCGAGAAGTTGAGGAAGTTCGCCTCGGTCTGCAGCACCGACATCATCAGGATGCTGGTCACCAGGAACACCACGCCGGCGGTGAGGTTCATGTAGTGGCCGAGGTTGGTGCGCCGCGACGCCCCGATGATCAGGACGATCCCGAAGATCACCGAGGCGAGCGAGAAGGCCAGGTTGGTCCGGAGCCCGAGGGCCCAGGTGCTGCTGCGGTCAAAGAGCGGGTCGCCGATCGTCTCGGCGACACCCCAGACGCCGAAGACCAGGATGTAGACGCCGATCAGCCCGGAGAGGACCCGGTAGAGCGGCCGTGCCGGATGGTTAACCGGAAAATGCGGCATAGCCCAGACCCCCAAGATGACCGTTTCAGGGGAATTGTCACCCAAGGCAGAACCGACTGTCCGCAGAACCACAAAGCCGACGGGTCCGCCGAATGGCTGGACCAGGTGAGGTTTTCGCCGGAGCCCGAGCTGCGCAGGGATCAAGCCTGACCGCCCGGAGCAGCTCGGGCTCCGGCGAAAACCACCGCCGCAACCAAGGGTCAGAGAACGAGACGAGCCTTCTGGAACGCCTCGGCCTCGTCCTCCGTGCCGACCTTGCCGTACATGCCGACCATGAGCAGCACCAGGGCGGCCGTCATCACCACGATCACGGTGGTGATGCTGAAGTTGAAGATGTTGGCGTCGGTCCGGATGAACGCGAGACCGGCGAGGCTGACCACCATGA
Organism: Micromonospora sp. NPDC007208; assembly: GCF_042869175.1. NCBI lineage: Bacteria > Bacillati > Actinomycetota > Actinomycetes > Micromonosporales > Micromonosporaceae > Micromonospora > Micromonospora sp. NPDC007208. The sequence continues at coordinate 107,274 of NZ_JBIAFG010000008.1, forward strand.
GGCTGTACGCCAGCCACTGGTTGATCGCCACGTCGATGTTGCGGCCGAGCGCGGTGCCGACCAGCACGACGAGCCCGAGCAGCACGCTGAGCAGCGAGAAGCCGAGGTTGGTGCCCTGACCGAGGACCCGGGTGTCGTCCTGGGCGAGGATCTCGTTGCCGGTGCTCGCGATGATGCCGAGCACACCGAAGACGACCAGGTACAGACCGGTCAGCCCGCCGATCGCCCGGTAGATCGGCCGCGCGGGGTGGTTGACGGGGGTGTGTGCCATGTCTGTGTCTCCAACGCCGTGGGGTAGGTGTCGCCGACGATTGTCTCGCATGTGGTGGTGTGACGCCGCACACGGGGCCCGGGCCGGCGCGCCCGGCCGGTCAGCTCTCGGGCAGGTCCTCGGCGAGGGTCATCCAGCTCTCCTCGATCCGCTCCCGCTCGGCGCGCAGATCCTTGAGCTGGGTGTCCAACTCGGCGACCCGGGCGTAGTCGGTGGCGTCCGCCGCGAGCTGGTCGAGCAGCGTGGTCTCGCGCTGGTCGAGCTTGCTGAGCTGCCGCTCCAGCCGGGTCAGCTCCTTGCGGGCCTGACGGACCTCGGCGGCGGACATGCCACCTCCCGAGGGGGCGGCGGGCGCGGAGGTCGAGGTGACGCCCGCCCGGGGAGAGCCGGCCCGTTCGGCGGTCCGCGCGAGGTACTCGTCCACGCCGCCCGGCAGGTGCACCAGCCGACCGTCGCCGAACATCCCGTACGCGGTGTCGGTGACCCGCTCGATCAGGTACCGGTCGTGGCTGGCCACGATGATCGTGCCGGGCCACGAGTCGAGCAGATCCTCCAGCGAGGCGAGGGTGTCCGTGTCCAGGTCGTTGGTGGGCTCGTCGAAGAGCAGCACGTTGGGCTCGCCGGCCAGCAGCCGCAGCATCTGCAACCGGCGGCGTTCCCCACCGGAGAGGTCACTGACCGGGGTCCAGAGCCGGCGGTCGTCGAAGCCGAACACCTCGGCGAGCTGCGCGGCGGAGACCTCCCGGTCCCCGAGCTGGACCCGGCGGGCGACCTCCTCCACCGCTTCCAGCACCCGCAGGTGCCCGGGCAGTTCGGTGAGCTCCTGGGAGAGGAAGGCGGGCCGCACGGTGGAGCCGGTGCCGAGGCGGCCACCATCGGGGCGGGTGATGCCGGCGAGCATCCGCAGCAGCGTGGTCTTGCCGGCGCCGTTCGCGCCGAGGATGGCGATCCGGTCGCCGGGGCCGACCAGCCAGGTGACGTCGCGCAGGATCTCCTTCGGGCCGGCGTGCAGCTCGACGTTCTCCAGGTCGTACACCTGCTTGCCGAGCCGGGAGGTGGCCATGCGCTGCAACGACATGGTGTCGCGGGCCGGCGGCACGTCGGCGATCAACGCGTTCGCGGCGTCGATGCGGAACTGCGGCTTGGAGGTCCGGGCCGGCGGCCCACGGCGCAGCCAGGCGATCTCCTTGCGGAGCAGGTTCTGCCGGCGGGCCTCGGTGGCGGCGGCGACCCGCTCGCGTTCGGCGCGGGCGAGGGTCCAGGCGGCGAAGCCCCCCTCATAGGCGCGGACGGTCTGGTCGGCGACCTCCCAGGTGGTGGTGCAGACCGCGTCCAGGAACCACCGGTCGTGGGTGACCACGACCAGGGCGCCCTTGCGGCCGACCAGGTGCCGGGCCAGCCAGTCGACACCGCCGACGTCCAGGTGGTTGGTGGGCTCGTCGAGGATGAGCAGGTCGGAGTCGCGGACGAGCAGCGCGGCGAGCGCCACCCGGCGACGTTCGCCACCGGACATCGGGCCGACCGGCTGGTCGAGGCCGAGGTGCGGCATGCCGAGGCCGTCGAGGATGGCCCGCACCCCGGCGTCGCCGGCCCACTCGTGCTCGGCGCCCATGCCCTCGGCGAGCCAGGCGGTGCCGAGCACCACGTCCCGGACGGTGGCCTCGGGGGCGAGGGTGAGCTGCTGGGGCAGCCAGAGCACGCGCAGGTCACGGCGGTGGGTCACCCGACCGTCGTCGGGGTCCTCCTGCTTGGTGAGCAGCCGCAGCAGGGTGGACTTGCCGGCGCCGTTGAGGCCGACCACGCCGATCCGGTCGGCGTCGTCCAGGCCGAGCGAGACGTCCGTGAGCAGCCGCCCGGCGGCGCCGTACCCCTTGGACACCCGGTCCAGATTGACGATGTTCGCCACGTTCCACCCTTCATGATCAAGGCGTCCCGGTGCCGGCGGGCACCTGGACGCCTGTCCCAAGGGTACGCGGACGCCCCGAACGCCCGCGCCGCGTGCCAGCAGCCCCGGTGGGACGCCTCGTCAGCCGACGCGGGCGCCGGCGACCGGACCGTGCGCGACCCGCGCCTCCCGGCAGACACCCGCGGCGGTCAGCTCGGCCGCGATCCGCTCCGCGTCGGCCGCGTCGGCGGCGAGAAACACGCAGGTCGGGCCGGAGCCGGAGACGATGCCGGTGAGCGCGCCGGCCGCCTCGCCGGCCTTGAGCGTGTCGGCCAGCGCCGGGCGCATGGCCAGCGCGGCGTCCTGGAGGTCGTTGCCGAGCGTACGGGCGAGCACCCGGGGGTCACGCTGGCGCAGCGCGCCCAGTAGGGCGTCGGTGCTGCCCAGCGGGGTGCCAGCGGCACCGGAGTCACGGAGCCGGTCCAGCTCGCGGTAGGCGGTCGGGGTGGACAGGCCGACGTCGGCGATCGCCACCACCCAGTGCCAGGAGGTGGGGCGGGCCAGCACGGGGCTGATCGCCTCACCCCGGCCGGTGCCCAGCGCGGTGCCACCGTAGATCAGGAACGGCACGTCGGAGCCGAGGTCGGCGGCGATGCCGGCCAGCTCGTCGCGGGACAGCCCGGTGCCCCAGAGCGCGTCGCAGGCCACCAGGGCGGCGGCCGCGTCGGCGCTGCCGCCGGCCAGCCCACCGGCGAGCGGGATCTGCTTGCGCAGGTGCAGTCGGGCGTGCGGCAGCACCCCCGCGTACCCGGCGAGGGCGTGCGCGGCGCGGATCACCAGGTTGGTGTCGTCCAGGGCCAGCTCGCCGGTGCCCTCACCCTCCATCGTCAGGGCGAGGGTGTCGCCCCGGCGGGCCGTCAGCTCGTCGTAGATCGAGATGGCGTGGTAGACCGTGTTCAGCTCGTGGTAGCCGTCCCGGCGCAGCGGGCCCACCCCGAGGTGCAGGTTGACCTTCGCGGGCACCCGCACCCGCACCGGGCCGATGGCCCCGCGTCGCTCGTCGTCGTCCGGTCGCCAGGCCTCGGTCACGGGGTGATGTCCCGCAGGTGCAGGCGGATGTCGAACGGCTTGGCCACGATCAGCTCCTCGGCGTCCTCGGCGGGCACGGCGTCAGCCTACTTCCCGGCCGGCGTACCGACCGGAGCCGACGCGGCGATGGCGGCGAACTGCTCGACGGTCAGTGACTCCCCACGGGCGCCGGGGTCGACGCCGGCGGCGGTGAGCGCCGCGGCGGCCCGGTCCGCGCCACCGGCCCAGCCGGCCAACGCGGCGCGCAGCGTCTTGCGGCGCTGCGCGAACGCCGCGTCCACCACGGCGAAGACCCGTTCCCGGGGTACGTCGGCGCGGGGCGGCTCGTGGCAGGTGAAGGCGACCAGGCCGGAGTCGACGTTGGGCACCGGCCAGAACACGTTCGGCGGCACCTTGCCGGCGCCCCGGGCCTGGGCGTACCAGGCGAGCTTCACCGACGGAATGCCGTACACCTTGGAACCGGGACCGGCGACGAGCCGGTCGGCGACCTCCTTCTGCACCATCACCAGGCCGTGTCGCAGGGTGGGCAGTACGGCGAGCAGGTGCAGCACCACCGGTACGGCCACGTTGTAGGGCAGGTTCGCCACCAGCGCGGTCGGCGGCGGGTCGGCCAGCTCGGCGGCGGAGATGCGCAGCGCGTCGGCGCGGTGCACGGTGAGCCGGGCGGCGTCGGCCCCGGCGTGCCGCGCGACGGTCTCCGGCAGCGCCCCGGCGAGCACCGGGTCGATCTCCACGGCGTGCACGTGCCCGGCGACCGGCAGCAGCCCCAGGGTCAGCGAGCCGAGACCGGGCCCCACCTCCAGGGCCACGTCGTCGGGGGTCAGGCCGGCGGCGGTGACGATCCGGCGCACGGTGTTCGGGTCGTGCACGAAGTTCTGGCCCAGCTTCTTGGTGGGCGCGACGCCCAGCCGGGCGGCGAGTTCCCGGATCTCCGCCGGGCCGAGGAGACCGGTCATGCCGGGCAGCGTACCGACGGGGTCCGCGCCGACCGTCGGGCCGGGCTCACCACGGGCCGAAGGCCCGGTCGCCGGTGGCGGAGATGGCCGCGCACAGCTCGTCCAGGTCGCTGCCGGTGGTCGCGGCGAGTGCCCGGACGGTGAGCGGGATGAGGTACGACGCGTTCGGCCGGCCGCGGTACGGCATCGGGGTGAGGTACGGGGCGTCGGTCTCCACAAGCATCTGGTCCACCGGGGTGAGCGCGGCGGCCTCGCGCAGTGCCGTCGCGCTGCCGAAGGTGACGGTGCCGGCGAAGCTCAGCAGGTAGCCGCGGCGGACGCACTCGCGGGCGAAGTCGGCGTCGCCGGAGAAGCAGTGCAGCACCACCCGGTCGGGAGCGCCCTCGTCGTCGAGGATCCGCAGCACGTCGGCGTGCGCGTCGCGGTCGTGGATCACCAACGTCTTGCCGTACCGCTTGGCGATGGCGATGTGCGCCCGGAAACTCTGCTCCTGCGCGGCACGCCCCTCGTCGCCGGTGCGGAAGAAGTCCATCCCGGTCTCGCCGATCCCCCGGACCCGGTCACGGGCGGCGAGTGACTCGATCTCCCGCAGCGCCTCGTCGAGGTCGCTCAGCCGCGGCGCCTCGTTGGGGTGCAGCGCCACGGTGGCCAGCACGGCGGGGTAGCGGTCGGCGGTGTCCGCGCCCCACCGGGAGGAGGCAACGTCCACGCCCACCTGGACCAGTCGGTCCACGCCGACCTTCGTGGCCAACGCGATGGCAACGGCGACCGGGTCGTCGGCCGGCCCGCCGCCGGGCACACCGGCCTCGCTGACCGTGATGTCCAGGTGGGTGTGGCTGTCCAGCACCGCCCGGGGCAGCGACTCGGGGGCGGGCGGAAACTCTCCGGCCCGCCGGGCGGCACGCTCGCGGCGGGATTCAGTGGGCTCGCTCATCAGCGACAGCATCACACACCGGGCCTGTCCATCTGCCCGCCACCCGACGTTCACCTCGACTACGCCGCGCGACTCTACGGTCACCAGCGACCGGACGCGACAGCGTGCGGACCTCATCCCACCGAGCAGGGAGGCGACGGCATGAGCGTCACCCCCCAGACCGGCGGCAGCGCTGGCGAACGGACCGGACTGCACGTGGCGTTCGGCGGCGGCGTGTACCCGGCCGAGGAACTCGCCCGAGGCGCCGCGTACGAGTTGTTCAGCACCGACGAGGTGGCCGGCTTCGAGTGGGCGCCCCGCCCGGGTAGCGCCCTGCCGTGGCGCCGCTTCGTGCACGTCACCGAGGTGACCGCGGTACACGGGGCGACGGAGCCGGCCGACGAGCCGGAGACGCCGCTGCTGATGCCCGCCCACCGCGAGCGGGGCTGGGCGTACCTGCACCAGCTCAGCCAGCAGCCGGCGGCGGCGGGCGACCCGATGCTGACGATGGCGCGCGCGTCGGCGGTGGTTCGGCGGGGCACCCGGATGATGAAGGTGCTCTCGGCCCAGCAGCTCGCCGGCTACGTACGGGGTTGGCTGCCGCACGGCTTCTGCTTCCGCGAGCACGACGTGGCGCACCTGCGTACGCCGGCGACGACGACGGTGCTGCGTACCGACGGTGACGCTGGCCGGGACGGCCCGGACGTGGCGTACGCGCTGCGCTGGCGCGCGTCCGACCCGGGCGACTACGACGTGCCGGTGGGCCCGGCACACCGCGGCCTGACCGCGTTGGCCTCCCGGGACCGGCTGGGCGCCCCGGTGCTGGGCACCGGCTTCGTGCCCAGCAATGGTCAGCTCATCCCGGAGTTCATCACCCGGGACTTCGCCGACCTGCCGATGCCGGCGAACGCCGCCCTCATCGCGTACCCGGCGGAGGGGGTGGAGGTGGTGCTGTACACCTACCAGGCCGAGCAGCGCGGGTGGCTGCGGATGGTGGGCCCGCAGTGGCGGCACCTGTTGGCCGCGGTGCCGGGCCTCTCCCCGGACCAGGAGTACGTGCCGAACGCCGACGCGCCCCGCTCCACCCAACTGGTCGGCATGTACGGCGACACCGAGTACGAGGCGGTCGCCGACCTGCCCGGCGGGTTCCGGGTGCTGGCGATGACCCGGGCGGCCCGTTACCCGGTGGACGCGGTGGCCCGCCGGGTCCGGTTCGCCCAGTGGCGGGGCGTGCCGTGCCTGGTGCTGCGGGAGGAGGCCGGCTGGCTGCGGGTACGCCTGCGCTACCCGAACCCGGACACCGTGGTCACCACCGGCGCGCAGTGTCAGGAACGTGGCATCTACGAGGCCTGGGCGCCCGGCGCCGAGGTGACCGACGACCAGGTGATGGACACCCGGTACGCGATGTGAGGGCGCGCGGCGGGCGGGGCACCCCGCCGCCGCGCGCGTCGTGCGTTCAGTCGGCCAGCCGGGCCAGTTCCTCGTCGACGATCGACGGGTCGAGCTTGCGGAACACCGGCTTCGGCACGGCCAGCGGCCGGCCCGCCTCGATCGGCACCGACTCCCAGCGCGCGCCGACGGTGTAGTCCCCGGTGAGCACCGGGTACGCCGGACCGCCGTCCAGGTCGTCGACCTGCTCGATCACCGGCATCGGCGCGTGGACGCCGGTGCCTCCGAGCAGCTCGTGCACCTGCTGCGCGGAGTGCGGCAGGAACGGGGTGAGCAGTGTGTTGGCATCGCTGATCACCTGGAGGGCGACGTGCAGGATGGTGCCCATCCGGGGCTTGTCCGCCTCGTCCTTGAGCTTCCAGGGCGCCTGCTCGGAGAGGTACCGGTTGGCCTCGGCGACGACCTTCATGGCCTCACCGATCGCCTGCTTCTGCCGGTGCCGGCCGATCAGGTCGCCGACCGTGGTGAAACCGGCCCGGGCGACGGCGAGCAGCGCCTCGTCGGCCTCGGTGAGCCCGGCCGGGTCGACCGGCGGGATCGCCCCGAAGTTCTTCGCGGCCATCGAGACGCACCGGTTGACCAGGTTGCCCCAGCCGGCGACCAACTCGTCGTTGTTGCGGCGAAGGAACTCGGCCCAGGTGAAGTCGGTGTCGTTGCTCTCCGGGCCGGCGGCGGCGATGAAGTACCGCAGCGCGTCGGCGTCGTAGCGCTCCAGGAAGTCGCGTACGTAGATGACCACCTTGCGGGACGACGAGAACTTGCGCCCCTCCATGGTCAGGTACTCGCTGGAGACCACCTCGGTGGGCAGGTTGAGCCGGCCCAGCTCGCCCGGCTCACCGTCGCGGGAACCCTCACCGGAGTATCCGGAGAGCAGCGCCGGCCAGATCACCGAGTGGAAGACGATGTTGTCCTTGCCCATGAAGTAGTAGGACTGGGAGTCCTTACCGGCACCGTCGGTGGACCACCACTTCCGCCACGCGTCGGGGTCACCGGAGCGGCGGGCCCACTCGATCGAGGCGGACAGGTAGCCGATGACGGCGTCGAACCACACGTAGATCCGCTTGTCCGACCGGTCGCGCCAGCCGTCGAGCGGGATCGGTACGCCCCACTCCAGGTCACGGGTGATCGCCCGGGGCTGGAGGTCGTCGAGCAGGTTGCGGGAGAACCGCAGCACGTTGGGCCGCCACCCCTCGCGGGTGTCCAGCCACTGCCGCAGCACGTCGGCCAGGGCCGGCAGGTCCAGGAAGAAGTGCTCGGTCTCGACGAACTTCGGAGTCTCCCCGTTGATCCGCGACTTCGGGTCGATCAGGTCGATCGGGTCGAGCTGGTTGCCGCAGTTGTCGCACTGGTCACCGCGGGCGCTGTCGTACCCGCAGATCGGGCAGGTGCCCTCGATGTAGCGGTCGGGCAGGGTGCGCCCGGTGGACGGGGAGATCGCCCCCATGGTGGTCTTCGGGACGATGTAGCCGTTGCGGTACATCCCCTCGAACAGCTCCTGCACCACCGCGTAGTGGTTGCGGGTGGTGGTGCGGGTGAACAGGTCGTAGGAGAGACCGAGGCCGTGCAGGTCCTCGACGATCACCCTGTTGTACCGGTCGGCCAACTCGCGCGGGGTCACCCCGTCGGCGTCGGCCTGCACCTGGATCGGGGTGCCGTGCTCGTCGGTGCCGGAGACCATGAGCACGTCGTGGCCGGCCATCCGCATGTACCGGGCGAAGACGTCGGAGGGAACGCCGAAACCGGAGACGTGGCCGATGTGGCGGGGGCCGTTGGCGTACGGCCAGGCCACTGCCGCGAGAACGTGACTCATGAGCAGTGAGCCTAGTGACCCGTCCGGGGCGTCCGCGAACCAATGGGGGGTGCCCGACCGGCGGACCGGGTCGACCAGCTCGCCCGTTGGTCCGATTTGTCGTCGACACGCGGCTCAGCTGCCCGTTTCACCTCCTGCAGCGGTGTGCAATGAACGTCGTGACGGGCAGAGGAGCGGCGCGGGACCACGAGGACCGTCCCACCGGACCGGGGGTCGGCGACGATCCGGAGCCCGAACCCGCCGTGCACCGGGTCACCGGGGTCGCGCCCCAGCCCCGGCTGGTCCCCGGCGCCGACCCGGGCGCGCAACGTCCCACCCCGGCGGGGAGGTCCGCTGCCCCGGCCCGCCCCACGCCGGCGGCGCCGTCGCCCACCCCGACCCGGCCGACCCCGGGGGCACCCGTACCCAGCCCGGCCCGGCCCGGCTCGGCGGGCGCGCCGACCGGATCGGCGTCGGCCGGTGCGGGGCCCGTCGAGGTGGAGCCGACGACCGGCGCGCCGGTGGACGCGGTGCCGCGTCGGGTGCCGGTCCGGCAGCAGGGCCCCCGGCAGCGGGACCACCGGCCCGACGGCGACCCGTCGGACGACGACGACGGCGCTTTCTGGGCACCGATCGAGCAGGTGCACTGGGACGGCACCCCGGTCCGCACGGACCCGGCACCGGCGCGGTTCCGCGGCTTCCGGCTGACGCGGCGCCGGGCACCCAGCCGTACGCCCCCACCGCCGGATCCGCTGCCCGGACTCGCCGCGCTGGTGATGCTGAGCCTGGTCGCGGCCTTCTTCGCCTGGGTCAGCGCCGGCCCGTTCTGGCTCGCGGTCGGGCACGCCCAAACGGGCACGGTGGTGATCGACGAGTGCTCCGGCGGCGGGCTCACCCAGCGGTGCCGGGGGATCTTCACGGCCGAGGACGGGCGGTTCATCGCCCATGGTGTGCGGGTCAGCGGCGTTCCCGTCGAGGGCAGCGCGGCCGGTACCCCGCTGCCGGCGCGGATGACCGGCCCGGACAGCGGCACCGCGTACGCGGACGTCGGCCTGAGCCGGCACCTGCGGTGGCTGCCCGGGCTGTTGGGGGTGCTGGGCTGCACCGCCGGCATCGTCCGGTGGACCGGATCGGCGCGGCTGCCCGGCCGCCGGCACCGCCGCTGGGCGGTGGCCGCCGCCATCGCCGGCCCCACGCTGATCACCGTCGGCTTCCTGGCCGCCGCGTGGTGAGCCCGCTGTCCGGCGGGCCCGACCACCTTGGTCAGCTGTGCACGATCGTGTAGACGTCCCGGCGGCGCAGCGCGTACTCGGTGGCGACGTCGGTGATGGCGTCCCGGCGGGACCGGCCGGCGGCCTCCCGCTCGGCGACGGCGGCGCGCAGGGTGTCGTCGTCGGGGCGTTCGGCGGCGGTCACCGGGGCTCCGGCCACCACCAGGGTGATCTCCCCGCGCGGGTCTCCCTCGGTGGCCCACCGGGCCAGCTCGCCGAGGGGACGGCGGAGCACCTCCTCGTAGGTCTTGGTGAGTTCGCGGCAGAGCGCGGCCGGCCGGTCCGCTCCGAACGTGTCGGCCAGGTCGGTGAGGGTCGCCCCGATCCGGTGCGGCGCCTCGAAGAAGACCAGGGTGCGCTCCTCGGCGGCGAGCGCGCGCAGCCGGGATCGGCGGCCGCCGCCGGTGCGGGGCAGGAAGCCCTCGAAGCAGAACCGGTCGCAGGGCAACCCGGAGACGGCCAGCGCGGTGGTGACCGCGCTCGGCCCGGGGGCGACGGTGACCGGCGCACCGACATCCAACGTGGCCCGGACCAGCCGGTAGCCGGGGTCGGAGACGCTCGGCATCCCTCCGTCGGTGACCAGCGCCACCACGTACCCGCCGAGGATGGCCTCGACCAGCTCGGGGGTGCGCCGCTCCTCGTTGCCCTCGAAGTAGGAGACGATCCGACCTCCGACGGTGAGGTCGAGATCGCGGGCCAACCGGGTGAGCCGGCGGGTGTCCTCGGCGGCGACCACGTCGGCGCTGATCAGCACCTCCCGGAGCCGGGCCGAGGCGTCGGCGGGGTTGCCGAGCGGAGCACCGAGCAGAATCAGGCGCCCAACTTCGGACATTTCACCCACGGATTCGTCTCCTTCATTGACTGGGAATACCGGTATCAGGGACGACGGACGCCGCCGGACACCTTGGCAGCCTACGATCGCCGGGTGACGAGTGCGTCGACAGCGCAGAGCCCGAGCGCCGATCCGGACAAGATGATCCAGGTGACGGGCGAGCCCGGTGCCACCCAGGAGCCGACGGCACCGAACGCCGAGGGTGGCGGGGTGGCCGCCGTGATCCGGCGACGGTTCGCCACCGTCGACACCCAGGCGGACCGGTTCTCCTGGCTCGCCACGGCAGTGGTGGTGGCCATCGCGGCGATCCTGCGCTTCGTCGGGCTGTCCAGCCCGAAGGGCAAGGTCTTCGACGAGACGTACTACGCCAAGGACGCCTACGGGCTGATCTCCCGTGGCGTGGAGTGGAACTACAAGGACAACGTCCCGTCGTACGTGGTGCACCCGCCGCTGGGCAAGTGGCTGATCGGCATCGGCGAGTGGGCCTTCGGCTATCAGGACGTCGAATCCAAGGTCTCCGTCCCCGGGCACCTGATGACCACCGCGCCGGCGTTCGGCTGGCGATTCTCGGCGGCCGTGATCGGCACGCTGTCGGTGCTACTGCTGGTCCGCATCGGTCGGCGGATGTTCCGCTCGACGGTGCTCGGCTGCGCGGCTGGCCTGCTGCTCGCCCTGGACGGCTTCCACCTGGTGCTGTCCCGCGCGGCGCTGCTCGACATCTTCCTGCTCTTCTTCGTGCTGGCCGCGTTCGGCGCGCTGGTGCTCGACCGGGACGCCCGCCGCCGGCGTTGGGCACGGGCTCTGGACGACGGGCTCGATCCGAGCCAGCCGGGCCGGGCCGGCCGGCCGCCGACCGGTTGGCGCACCTGGCCGTGGTGGCGGCTGGCCGCCGGGGTGTTGATCGGCTGCGCCTGTGCGGTGAAGTGGAGCGCTCTCTACTTCGTGCCGGCCTTCGCGCTGCTGGTGCTCTTCTGGGAGGTCGGCGTCCGCCGCTCGGCGGGGGTCCGCCGGCCCTGGCGGGACACACTCATCGACGAGCTGCCCTGGCTGGTGCTCGCGGGCGTGCTCATGGTGGGCACCTACGTCGCCACCTGGTCGGGCTGGCTGCTCACCGACGACGGCTACTACCGGCTCGCGTCGGCCTACCCGAGCGCCCCGCTCAGCGACCGCCCGGTGATCGGCCCGCTGATCAACCTCTTCGAATACCATCGCGCGGCGTACGGCTTCCACGCCCAGCTGGACGACGCGCACAAGTACCAGTCGTGGCCGTGGCAGTGGTTGCTGTTGGGCCGGCCGGTGGCGTTCCACTACGCCAGCAACGGCGTCTGCGGCGCGCCGAGCTGCGCCTCCGAGATTCTGCTGCTCGGCACCCCGCTGCTCTGGTGGTCGTTCCTGCCCGCCCTGGTGGCGCTGGTCTGGCTGGGTGTTGCGCGGCGGGACTGGCGGGCCGGCGCGATCCTGCTCACCGTGGCCGCCGGGCTGCTGCCGTGGTTCTGGTTCGCCCTCGACGGCCGGACGATGTTCTCGTTCTACGCCGCACCGGCGGTGCCGTTCCTGGTGCTGGCCGTGGTGTACGTGCTGGGCGCGCTGATCGCGCCCGCCGGGGGTGAGGTGGGTGCGATGGCGCCGCTGGTGCCCGGTGACCCGAGTTACGAACGCCGGCTGGTGGGCAGCATCGCGGCGGGGGCGTACGTGCTGCTGGTCGGGCTCTGCTTCGCGTACTTCTATCCGATCTTCGTCGGCCGGGTGATTCCGTACTCGGACTGGCTGTCCCGGATGTGGCTCGACGGTCGGTGGATATAAGCGTCGACAGGCGACGCGCCGCACAGCGCGACGAGAGAAGGGCCCGCACGCCGAAGCGTGCGGGCCCTTCTTCACAAAGACGCGCGCCCCGATCGCCTGCCACGGGGGAAGCGGGCGATTGGGGCGCGCATGAAGAGCTTAACCACCGCGCACCACCGGCACAACGGGTCGACTTGGGTCAGATTTCCGACGGATGGTGGCCGGGCCGACACCTTCCCTCGCACAGTTGACCGAGGGTGACCCGCCGTGGACCCAGAGCGTGGGCGCGGCCGGCCCGAGGTGGCCGCTGACCCGGCCGGTGTCGTCAGCTCCGCGCGCCTCCACCCAAACGATCATCCAAAGTGGATCTCACTACACTGCCGGTCGTGATCAACTTCAGACGATCGACGGCGGTCCTTCTCGGGCTGCTGGCGACCACCGCACTGGCCGGGCCCTCCCCGGCGCAGGCCGACGAGGAGCCGGCGCCCGAGCCGCCCCGGGTCGAGCTGGTGCTCGACGTCAGCGGGTCGATGCGCGCCGCCGATATCGACGGACGCACCCGGATCTCGGTCGCCCAGCAGGCCTTCAACGAGGTGGTGGACGCGCTACCCGAGGAGACACAGCTCGGTATCCGGGTGCTGGGCGCGACCTACCGCGGCAAGGACAAGAAGGTCGGTTGCCAGGACACGCAGCAGATCGTGCCGGTCGGCCCGGTGGACCGGTCCGCCGCCAAGGCGGCCGTGGCGACACTCCGGCCGACCGGGTTCACCCCGGTCGGGCTGGCGCTGCGCTCCGCCGCACAGGACCTGGGCACCGGAGCCACCACCCGGCGGATCGTGCTGATCACCGATGGAGAGGACACCTGCGCTCCGCCGGACCCGTGCGAGGTGGCCCGGGAACTGGCCGCCCAGGGCACCAGCCTGGTCGTCGACACCCTCGGCCTGGCCCCCGACGAGAAGGTCCGCCGGCAACTGCTCTGCATCGCCAGCGCGACCGGCGGGACCTACACCGCCGCGCAGAGCGCCGAGGAGCTGACCGACCGGATCAAACAGCTCGTCGAGCGGGCCGCCGACACGCACACCCGGGCCCCGACCGTGGTGGGCGGCACGACCGCGTGCGACTCCGCGCCACTGCTCGCCCCCGGCGTCTACGCCGACCGGGAGGCGTTCTCCGAGCATCGCTACTACCGGGTGCCGATCCGCCCCGGGCAGGAGCTGCGGGCTTCGGTGAGCATGGCGTTGGACCGAGCCGTCAACCGGGACTACGGGGTGCTGCTGCGGGCCACCGCGGCCGACGGCCGGGAACTGGTCCGGGGCGCGGACGCCGGCAGCGGACGGACCGACGTGCTCTCCGCCGGGCTGCGCTGGTCGGCCACCGCCGACGACGAGGATGCCGCGGAGACCGAGGAGAGTTCCGCGCCGGTCGTCGAGCCCACCACCGTCTGCCTGGTCGTGAGCAACTCGTTCGCCCCGCGTCCCGGCACCGCGGCGACCCCGGGCATGCCGGTGGAGTTGACCATCGACGTGGTCGCCGCCGCGCCCGCACCGGACGGACCGGACCTCGGCCGCGGCTGGGTGCTGCTCGCCCTGCTCACCATCGCCGGGCTGATCACCGGTCTGCTCGCCGGCCTGCTCACCCGCTGGTGGGTCGCCACCTGGAGGGAGAACTGATGCGCACCGCACTGTTCCGGTCGATGGCGGCGCTGCTCGCCGCCGGCGGGGCCGCTCTAATGCCCGCTGCGGCCCTCGCCGCACCGACCCCCTCCCCCGGTGCCACGCCGGTGAACCGTGCCGGTACGTCGTTCCTCAGCGCCACCCCGATCACCGCCGGACAACCGGTACGGGTGGACGCCTCGATCGGCGACCACCTCTACTGGTCGTTCCCGGCGACGGCCGGCCAGGTGCACGAGATCACCGCCACCGTCACCTTCCCGAAGGGACGCAGCGGCGCCTCCACCTGGACGGTGGACGTCTTCGACGGGCTGCGCCGACGCCAGGCGTGCACGGCGGGGGCACAGACCCCGACCGTGGACGCGAAGGCGCCGAACGTGGTGCTGGGCTGCACGCTGCGCGAGGTACGGCCGTGGGCGGAGCCCTGGTCGGCCGATCCACTGCCCGGCACGTACGTCGTCCGGCTCTCCGTGATCGACCTGCCGGAGCCGGATCTGGGTGCGCCGATCGACGTGGACCTGCTGGTCGGCACCATCGCCGACCGGGGCGCCTCGGCCGACGACGGCGAGTTGGCCGCCCCGCTGGTGCCGAACACCAAGGCCGGCACGGTGCTCAACGCCGTACCCCCGGTGGACGCGGAGGCCGACGACGAGGGCGATCCGCTGGCGGACTGGTTGCCGGATCTCGGCTCGCGCTGGGTCTGGACCGGCATCGGCGGCGCGCTCGCCGCGGTGGCCGGCGTGTTCGGCTTCGCGGTGACCCGACGGCCGCGACGTCGCTGAACGCCCCGCTGGTGACCCCGCCCGGCGGTGGGGTCACCAGCGGGTCAGCTACGCCGGGAGCCGCGCGGCAACCAGCCGATGAACCGGTCCTGGAGCGACATCACCGGAGCGGCGCGCAGATCCTCCGCGGCTGCGGCGAGGCAGGAGCCCAGGTAGACGCTGAGCATGGCGCGATCACCCCCGTACTCCGCCAGTAGCCGGGTGCGCTTCGTCGCGCACGGCCACTCGTCACCGCAGGAGCCGCAGCTCCAGCACGGGGTCTTCGGGGCGTGCTCGTCAGCCCGCACCCCCGGCCGTTCCGCACCATCGGTCATCGCACGTCCTTCCAGATGTCCACGGGACTGGCGGCTGCCACGCCGGCCAGCATTGATGGTGGTCCCCCCGGAGCCATCAGGGAGAGCGCTGCGCGTCCCTCCGGTGTTACATCTTTGCGGTACCTTCGGCGGTCATGGGAGTCGGAAAGTTGACGGTTAACTCGATGCGTCATTCCTACCGACCAGTAGGTAACCGGAATGCGTGACCTGCTGCCATCGACGGTCGCTGTTGCCGTCGCCGGGCTCGAGGACTGGACGGGCGAGTTGCTCCCCGCTGAGCAGGCATGTCTCGGCGAGCGAGCGGCGCAGACCCGTCGGCGGGACTTTGCCGCGGGAAGGATTTGCGCCCGCAGGGCCTTGCGTGACCTCGGCCTACCGCCGACCGCCGTGCCGGCCGCCGCCGACCGCGCGCCGGTCTGGCCGGCCGGGGTGGTCGGCAGCATCACCCACACCGCCGGCTACTGCGCCGCCGCGGCGGCGCACACCACCGACATCCGGTCCGTCGGAATGGATGCCGAGCAGCACCGCGAGGTCAATCCGGGAGTACGCGGACTCGTGCTGCTGCCCGAGGAGGAGGCCGCCTGCGCGCGGTTACCCGGCGACGTCCACTGGCCGGTGGTGTTGTTCAGTGCGAAGGAGACCGTCTACAAGGTGTGGTACCCGGTCGTCCGTGGGTGGTTGGACTTCCATGACGCTCGACTCGACCTCGATCCGGATGCCGGCACCTTCACCGCTCGGATCGCGCCGGCCCGGGTGGACGCGGCGGGGGTCGACGACCCGCCGGCATCGATCACCGGCCGCTTCGTGATCGCCGACGGGCTGGTCCGGACCGCCGCCGTGCTTCCGCTGCGCTGACCTCGGCCGGTTACTCATAGCGATGAATGGAATACCGGTCCATATTGGCGTTCGGTGACCAACCGAACACCGTCCACGCTGGCCAGTGGGGCGACGCATTGCCTTCGATGGGACTCCCTCCAACGTGGCGACTGGGCGCTCCGCCACCCACGGTAACGTCGAAGGGTTCCCGCACCGCACGTACCGAAGCGTCAAGGAGTACGGTGACCCACCCCCAGCCCTCCGTCAGGCCGCAGGACCCCCACCAGCCGAACCCGCAGTCGCCGAGGCGTCCGTTCGCGGCGACACCGCAGCCGCCGTTCTCGGGGGCCGCGTACCCGGCTGCTGGCGGGTACCGGGACGCTGGCGGCGGATACCGGGCACCCGGTGGCCCGGGCTACCCGATCATCGCACCACCACCGGTGCAGACGGACCGCGCCAAGAAGTCCGTCGTGCTCGTCGCGGTCTCGGCGGCCGTCCTCACCCTGCTCACCTGCGCCGGTGGCATCGTGGCGGTCGTCATCGGCACCAACCGCACCTCGACCACGGTGAGCGAGGCGCGGGCCACCCCGTCGACGCCACCGCCGGTGAACGACGACACCCGTGACCTGTCGCCCGGCGACACCCTGGTCGTCAACGGCGACGCCGGCACCGTCGAGATCACCGTGACGAAGTTCAGCAGCGCCACCAAACCCTGCAAGTCCCACGGACTGAAGCCCGGCGAGGGCGTGTACGTGATCGCCGACGTGACGGTGGCCGTCACCAAGGGCACCGCGTCGACGAACCCGCTCTACTTCCAGTGGGTCGCCGCCGACGGCACCAAGACCACCGCGATCGGTGGCGCCTTCTCCGGCTGCGGCAAACCGATGCCGGCCATTGACGACCTCACCGCCGGCACCAGACGCACCGGCAGCGTGGTGTTCGACGTGCACGACACCTCAGGCGCGTTGGAGTACCAGGACCAGTTCCAGACCGCCGGTTCCTGGAAGCCGTGACCGTCCGGCCGGGGGCTGGTCCAACCGGGCCAGCCCCCGCGTCCGGCGTCGTCAGTAGGTGTGGCGGGCGGGCTACCGCCCCCACGCCTCGGTGGCGGTGACGACCGGCCGACCGGTGCGTACCGACTCTTCGATGGCGAGGCTGATCAGGTGGTCCTGGCAGGCCTCGGCGAGCGGGTACGGAGCCGGGCCCTCCTCCCGCGCCCACGCCCCGGCGCGGGCGACGATGTCGGCGACCGCGATGTCGTCGTCGGACATCCCACTGCCGACGAACGGATTGCGATAGACCACGTCGCCGTCGAAGCTGATGTGCTTCAGGTCGAGCCCCTCCAGGTTGAGGTCGAGACCCGTCTGGCGTCGCACCAGGGATGACTCCACCGGCGTGGTCGGGTCGACCAGGCGGACCACCCGGTCGTCCACCAGCTCACCGCGCGAACCCCGCACCACCAACCGGCGGGTACGCAGCGGGTTCCACCACTGGTTGTCGGTGAAGTCGTACAACCCCATCCGCCCGCCGAAGTCGATGGTCGCGAGGGTGGTGGTGAGCTGCTGCGGGGTGTCGTCGCCGCTCCAGCCGGCCGGCGAGAGCGGATTGGCCAGCGGCGCGACGAAGGCACGCCCGCTGACCTCGGCACTCTCGTGACCCACGCCGAGCAGGCCACGAATCAGCGACACCGCGTGGTACAGGTGGGTGGAGGAGATCTGGACCGAGGTCGGCTCGCCGAGCACCCCGGCGCGGACCAGCTCCAGCCGGGCCGCGTGCCCGGGCATCAGCAGGTACTGCTCGGCGACCTGCACCAGACCGCTGCCTCCGACGTCGGCCCAGAGTGAGCGCAGACCCGCCAGGTCGGGGGCGGGCGGTGTCTCGGCGAGCACCGGTACGCCGGCCGCCACCAACTCCCGGGTCGCCTCGGGCGTCACCGGCCACGGCACCGACACGATGACGAAGTCCGGCCGCTCGTGGGTGAGCAACTCCGCCGTCGTGCGGAAGGTCGGCACGCCCCAGTCGGCCGTCACGGCGGTTCCCCGCGATTCGGTACGCGTCACCACCCCGGTCACCCGGAACCGTTCGGGGAGCAGCCGGGCCAGGCGAAGGAAGAACTCACCTCGCCAACCGCTGCCGACGATGCCGAACCGGGTCTGGGCCACCGAAGTCATCTGGGCTCCTCACGTAGAGGTCCGGATGCTAACCGGTCTCCTTCGCTACGGTTGCGCTGGTGACCACCGACCCATTCCGCGCGGCATCCGTCTCGGCGACCGTCGAGGTGACCGGGCCGCGACCGTCCCTGGACTACTACCTGGTCCTCGCCCAGCATGGTGACCGTGACCCGACCGCCGATCCTGACGGGATCGTCGTCGAGGAGTTCACCCGCCACCACGATCACTCCACGACGGGCCTGGACAGCGCGGGCTGGACGCCGGCTTCCGGCTGGTGGAGTTCGGCGGCGCTGAGCCGCGGCATACGTACCGACCCCGACGCGCTCGCACGGGTGGTGCCCACCTGGCGGCGTGAGGCCGAGAGCGTCTACCGCACGCTCGGTGGCGGGCACCTGCCCGACGAGACGACGCTTCGGACGTACTTCCGCGACCACCAACCGATCGCGAGTGCCCCGCCGCTGCGGCTCGGCCCCGCACAGCCACCAGCCGGCTTCCACGAGCGGCGCGTGTACCGCGTCCTCTTTGCCAAGGATCTTCGGGTCGATCAGGTGACGAGTCTCCGGGCGGCCTGGCAGACGCCGGCCGAGGGCAGCGGCGCATCGGTCGCGAGCGGTCATCTCGACCGGGATGGCGACCGGTTCACCTGGGACCTGCGACGGGTCGGCCACACCCTCGCCTGGTGTCTCGACGTGACCGTCCTGCTGAGGACCGCCACCGCCCGGGCGGTGGGTCCGACCCTGTCCGACCTGACGAACGTGCTGCGACGGCACGGTCTGATACCGGTGACGACCGAACGCTTCTCCTAGCTAGCTGTTCCGAAGCACGAAGAAGGCTGTCAGGTCTTCACGTCGAGGAAGGCGACCCTCGCGCGACCCACCCACCCCGGTCGATCATGGAGTTGTGGTGCCGACTTGATGCCATGGCGGCCGTTTTGTTACCCACCACAACTCCTTGATCGACGAGGCGAGGCAGAGGGGGCGGTGGACATCCACCGCCCCCTCGTCCTCAGCCCCAGTCCGGTGAGGTGCTCATGATTTGCAGGTGGCGACTGCCGCCGCACTGGCCGACAGCGCACCTATGCCCGCTGCGGCGATGCCCAGGGAGGCCCCGAGCGTCACCGGTGCGGCGGCAGCTGCTCCGGCAACTAATGCGGCTGTGCCCAGCGCTCCAGCCACAGACGCACCCAGGGCTGCCGCGCAGGCGAGGCTGGGTGCGAGGCCGGTCGGGTCGACGTAGTTCACCGGGTTGCCGGCGGCGTACGCGTACCGGTTGCCGCTGGCCGGGTCCGCGAGGAAGCTCAGGCTGTCCTGTTGGGTGAAGCGGCCGGTGTTCGGGTCGTACCAGCGGCGACCGAACTTGGTCAGGTCGTCGTGGCGGGTGCCGCTGGCGAACCCGATCGCGTTGTCGATGATCTCGTTGTTGCTGCCGACAGTCCTGATCACCTTGCCGTACGGGTCGTAGGTGTAGGAGCCGGCCAGCGAGCCGTCGTACTTGATCAAGGCGACCACCGAGCCCAGCCCGTCGAACACGTAGAAGTAGTGGTGGAAGGTGCTACCGGTCTTGCCCCGGAAGCCGAGAGGCGTGCCGAGCTGGTCGCGCTCGACGTAGTGCCGGCCGTAGGTGCCCGGCACGGTGTAGCTCTGCACCACGCTCTGACCGTTCTGGTCGTTGCGGCCGAAGAAGTACTCGTACTCGAACCGGGGCGTGCCCTTCCAGCCCAGTTCGATCTGGTCCGGCCCGTTGTACGCCCAACCCAGCTCCGCGCCCCCGGCGGTGAAGCCGCGCATCAGCTGCCCGGCGGAGTTGTACTCGAAGTCGCGCAGCGCGGAACCACCGAGCTGGTTGCCGGCCCCGTCGTGGGAGTAGCCCGAGCTGGTGATCTGGTTCCCGGCGTTGTACGTCAGCGTCTGCGTGGTGGCCCCGTTCACCTTCTCCGAGGTGCGGTTGCCGTTGCTGTCGTACGCGTAGTCGTAGGTCCTGCCGTCGATGTCGGTGGCCTTGGTAAGCCGGTTGCCCCGGTCGTAGGTGTACAGGCTGACCGCGCCGCCGCGGTGGTGGTCGGTCTGCCACTGCCGCAGGCCGGTGTCGTCGGCCTTGGCCGTGGAGCAGGCGGCGGTGCCGACCCGCTTGGCGTAGCAGTACGACACGTCGAAGACGGTGCTGGCCGTGCCGCCCTGCCACCGCTTGCTGGTGGTCCGGCCGATCCGGCCGGACTGGTCGAGCGTGTTGACCGTCTCGGCCACGGTCACCGAGGACACGGCGAGCTTCGTGGAGGTGCGTCGGCCCTCGTCGTCGTAGCCGAAGGTGTAGGTGCCGTTCGCCGCCACCAGCTTGGTGAGCAGGTTGCGGGCGTTGTAGGTGTAGTAGGAGCTGCCCCGCTCGTCCTGCTGCTCGATGAGGTTGCCGACCGGGTCGTAGACGTACCACAGGCCACCGACGCTGCCGGTGCGCCGCCCGGTCAGCCGGTTCAGCCGGTCATAGAAGAAGTTCTGGTACGCGTTGCCGTCGATGCGGGCGTAGACGTTGCCGCCGCCGTCGTACTCGTAGGCGACATCCGGGATGTCGGGGTAGTTGATCCGGGTGACGCGGTCGTCCAGGTCGTACTCGTGCTGCACGGTCCGCCCGGCGCCGTCGGTCGTCGTACGTACCCGGCCGAACTCGTCGTAGCTGTACCGACGAACCCCGAGCGTCGTCCCCGTCGGTGGGGTGATCGAGGTCAGCTGCTTGTTGGCGTCGTACTGGTAGGTGGTCTTGTTCGCGCCGTTGCCCGGGTCGATCGACGAGGCGATCGTTCCGTCGGTGTTGTACTCCACCTTGGCCTCGGCGGCCAGGGCGTCCGTCGCCGACAACCGGTTACCCGCCCCGTTGTACGTGTACAGGCTGGTGTTCCCCTGGGTGTCCGAGTGGGACGAGGGCTGGAAGTTCGCCGTCGGGTTGGCGGGCGTCGCCACGTTCGCGTAGTCGAGGGAGGACTTCGCGCCGGTCGGCGTGACGACCAGGGTCGGCGACTGCCCACCGTTCGCCTCGTACGAGATGGTGGTGAAGCCGCCGGTGCCACTCTGCGTCGACGCCACGTCCAGGTTCGGCGTGTAGGAGATACTGCGGGCCTTGCCGTCCGGGTCGACCAGGCCGGTCACCCGTCTGTCGGCGTTGACCGTGTACGTGCTGCGCGGCACCGAGGTGACCGGCTGCGACTGGTTGGTGTTGGCGTCGGCGATGAGCGTCTGGGTCGCCGACGGGTACGCCCACCGGGTGGTCGCGCCCACCGACGGGTTCTCCGGCTTGAAGGCCCGGGTCAGCGAGGTCACCCGGTGTGCCGCGTCGTAGGTGATCGTGGTGGCGTTGCCCAGCGCGGACCCCTGGATACCGCCCGAGATCCTGGTGACCCGGCGGGACGAGTCGTACTCGAACCGGGTGTCCGTTCCGGTGGCTGAGCGGATCTGTGTCAGGTTGCCGCTGCCGTCGTAGCTGTACCTGACGCCGCGGTACTGCCCGCCCGCGCCGGTCTGCTCGACCGTCGACACGTAGCCGTTCGAGCCGTAGAGCACCTTCGCGGTACGAACGGCCGTGGCACCCCGGTCGGACGTCACAGTGGTCAACCGGCCGCCGGCGTCGTAGCTGTAGTCGGTCACGCTGTCGTTGCGGTCCTGACTGCGGTCCAACAGTCCGGCGGACGTGAAGAAGAGCTTCCGCCCGCTGTCGTGCTCGACCAGCTTCCACCCGGAGCCGTCGGCGGAGAGCGTCGCCTTGAACTCCTTCGCGGCGGTGTAACCCGATCCGCTCGGGGTGAACCGCCCGATGACGCCGTCGGCCGCGACGTACGTGACGGAGCCGTCGTCCGCCCTGATCAACCTGACGTCCACCCCGGCCCGGGTACGCCAGCTGTGACCGAAGGAGCCGGCCGGCACCTCACTTCCGGTGAGGAGGCTGTTGTACGCGGCACCCAGCACCACGTTGTCCGCGATGCCCGGCAGGACCAGATCGGTGCTGCGGATGAGCAGGTTGCCCGAGCCGGTGTTCACCTGGGCGGTCAACCGGTCGGTCAACTGGAAGGTGCTGAACAAGCCGTTGCGCACCGGCCCGGTGCCGATCGGGACCGAGATCGGCCCGTCGAGTTGGCTGACCGGGGCGTTCGACGGCCCGAGCGCGCGCTGCTCCGGCGAGCCGGGCGACGCGGGCTGGGACGGCGGGGCCGAGGCGGGTTTCACAGCCGCCTGCGGTGGCGCGGCGTGCGCTGGCACGACCACCACGCCGGACGTCGACACCAGTAGGACACCCAGCGCGACTCCGGTGGCACGCCGTCGGCCACCCGCCCTTGGTAGGAACCTGAGCATTCAACTCCCCCTTGACGATCCTCGAGACAGGAAGGGCTTCACAGACGCGCTCGTACGCGGCGCGTCCGCTTCCGCTGCGGTGGTCGCCTCTGGTCAAGGACCCGCGCATGCCGTCGGCCGAACTCCCGACCGTCCGGTCAGGACTGCGACGACCCGCCGCGAGATCGAGTAGAGCATCGATGATCGCCGCTTCCGGCAGGAAAGCTGTTCGGGACGGTTCGGGCCAGTACGGGCCCGTTCGGGACACGCCGCACCTGCCGCTGCAAAGATCGAAGAAGGCCGCCTCCCATCACGGGAGACGGCCTTTTACCGGGGATGGAGACCCCTCAAGGCTGGTCGGTTGTCGTGCGTCGCCGCCGAGCAACCCCTCGCTGTGCACGATAATTTCTAAGGTTTACCCAGATGAGCACGCCGAGGCCGACGATGGTCAGCGGTCCGAACCAACCGCCGCGACCGGCGATGATGCCGCAACCCCACGAGCGATCGCGCCTATGGTGTCTTCCACCGCCTCAGCGTAAGTGGCCGCTGGAAGCCCGTCGATTGGCCGCCGAACGCATGCCAGCACCGGCGATACCAGCGCCACCGGCCATTGCCAGTAGGCCCACGAAAAAGAGCACCAACGTCGCTCCGCTCCAGATCGCGTACTGCATGAGCATGGCGCCACCGGCCCACATCACGGCACCGCAGGCGAACTGCCATCTGCTTGCCTGGATCAGTGACCTCATCTGCTACCTCGCCAGGTCGGTCATGAGCGGCGCGCCCCGCGACGCGAGCGTCAAACGAAAACGGGGCCCGAAGGCCCCGGATCCTTGCTGACTTGTGCCGGGTCTGTGCCCGCCGATCTTGCCGGCGGGATCTTCCCGGATCGTACGTGTTGCTGGTGGAGCTGAGGGGATTTGAACCCCTGACCCCCTCGATGCGAACGAGGTGCGCTACCAGTCTGCGCCACAGCCCCCCGCCGGCGAACCGGCTTCGGTCCCACCCGGCTTACACCGGGCGGGCCGGCAGCAAGGCTAACAGGTCGCCGGCCCTCACCGCGAATCCGCCCCCTGCCCGGCGCTGCGGCCCACCCGAAGATCGACTCGGGTTCCCGGAAACCGGGGCATCCCGGACGCCGCGACCCCCCGACTTCCAGGAACCCGAGTCGATCAAGCCAGCCGGGCGCGGCCGACGCCGAGACCACGGGCGCGGCCGAGGCCAGGGCGCGTCAGGCGCCTCGGCCGGCCTCGTAGGGGCGACCGCGGAGGCCGCCCGACCGCCGGTACGAGACGGATCCGCCGTTGACCGCCGCCGGCAGGTCTCCCGGTCGGTCCAGGCCCATGGCGGCTCGGCGTACCCCCTCGCGCTGGGCGGCCAGGCGGCGCTGCGCCTCCCGTCGGGCCGCGGCCCGACGGGCCTGCTCCCGGCGCACCTCGGCCTGCCGCGCGGCCAGCCAGGCGGCCTCCCGGGCTCGGGCGAGCCGGCGGCGCCGCCCGGCGAGGGCCCGACCCCGCAGGTGGACGACGTACAGGGCCAGCAGCAGGAAGGTGACCCCGAAGCCGACCCAGAAGCCGGGGCTGACGAACAGCACGCCGATCAGCTCCACGACGTTGAGGAGCAGCAGAGCGGCGAGCACCCGGCGACGCCGGTACACGGCGGGGGTGTGCTGCCGGCGCGGCGGGGGGCGGCGACGGGACCGCTTGGGTGCGGCGGGCACGGCGCGCAGCCGACCGGAGCGGCGGACGGCGGGGGGCGCGGAAACCGGCGGGCTCAACACACCGGTAGTCGCATCTTCGCTGAGGGTGACGACAAGTGAGCGCGGAGGGTGGACGGGTCGCCGTCCCGGCACAGTACGGCGCCGTCGGCGGCGCTGGAGCACCCGCGCCGTCGACTGCGCCCGCTCCGCCACCAGCCGCTCGGTGGCGTCGTACCGGCGAACCAACGCCGGGGCCAGGGCGAGCAGGCCGGCGGCGGCGAGGACGGCGAGGAGCACCGAGGTCGGCACCCTCACCCCTCCCGTCACCGAATTCGAAGCAACCGCCATCCGACCGCAGGATCTTCCACCGATCGCGCCTGAGTGCGTGGATCGTCCGGCCGGGGAGCGCTTGCCGCAGCTTGCAGTTACTTGAGGTTACGGCGCGCCGACCGGGATGCCACCGCGCCGCGCCGATCCCGTCCGTGGGACGACGGGGAGGAGGTCCGGAAATCCTCCTACCGCGCGTTGGCCCGAACCCGGTGCCAGCGGGCCAGCAGGCCGCCCTCGGCGGCGATCTCCTCACTCGTCATCGCGTACCCGATGTGGTCGCGCCACGCGCCGTCGATGTGCATGTAGCGCACGTGGTACGACTCCTCGCGGAAGCCCAACTTTTCCACCACCCGCCGGGACGGCCGGTTCTCCGGGCGGATGTTCACCTCCACCCGGTGCAGCCCACCCGGACCGAACGCGTGGTCAACGGCGAGCGCGAGCGCCGTCGGGATCACACCCCGGCCGGCGACCCGCGCGTCCACCCAGTAGCCGACGTAGCCGGAGCAGAGCGCCCGCCGCACGATGCTGCCGATGTTTATGTGCCCGACCAGCCGGTCCCGATCGGCCTCACGCAGGCAGACCGCGAACGGCATGCCCTCACCCTCGCGGGCCGAGCGGCGCTGGTCACGGTGCACCCAACGGAACGCGGCCGGCGAGTTCATCTCGTCCCAGCCGCCGGGCAGCGACGACTCCCAGGGCGCCAACCAGGCCCGGTTGGCGCGCCGCACCTCCGACCACGCCGCCGCGTCGGAACGCCGGTAGGGCCGCAGCAGCACCGGGCCGTCGGCCAGCTCCACCGGCCAGCCCGGTGCCCGCGCGGGTCCGAAGAGACTCACCCGCACAGTCTCCCGCGCGGGACCGTGTCGCGCGCAAGTGGCCCCGCCGCGTTCACCGCAGCAGACCTTCGACGACCATCCGACGCGGGCCGCGAGCGGACCGGCCGGGACAGGTCACCGGCGGCGGTCCAGCAACAGGACGTCCACGGTGGAGCCGGCCGCGGCAGTGGTGACCCGCTCGCCGAGCACCAGCAGCCCGTTGGCCTCGGCCAGCCCGGAGAGGGTGAACGGTCCGCCGCTGAGCGGCTGGACCGTGTACCCGCCGCCACGTCGCTCGGCGACGTGCGCCGGCCGGAACTCGCGCAGCCCCGCTGGCGACGACACGGTCTCCAGCAGGTGTGCCCGCACACTGGGTCGGAACACCGGCTCGGCGCCGGCGAGCAGTTGGATGGCGGGGCGGGCCAGCACCTCGAAGCCGATCAACGCGGCGCCCGGGTCGCCGGGCAGGCAGACCACCGGCACCTCCTCGGCGCCGACCGTGCCGAACCCGAGCGCGGTGCCGGGATAGAGCGCCACGTCGGTGAAGGTGACCGGCCCGGCGCGCCCGCCCTCGCGGCGGGAGAGGATCCGGCGCACCATGTCGCCGGGGCCGGTGCCGGTGCCACCGGTAGTGATGATCAGGTCGGCGCGCAGCGTCTGGTCCTCCAGCAGCCCGCGCAGCCCTTCCGGGTCGTCGTCACAGATTCCCACCCGGTACGCCAACGCGCCCACCTCGGCCGCCGCGGCGGTCAGCGCGTGCGAGTTCGCGTCCACCACCTGGCCGGGCTGGCTGCCCCGGCCCACGTCGACGAGTTCGTCGCCGGTGGCCACGATGACCACCCGTGGACTGGGCCGGACCACCACGTGCCCGATGCCGGTAGCCGCGAAGACGGCGACCAGGGCCGGGGACACGTAGGTGCCGGCCCGAGCGAGCAGGGTGCCGGCGGGCAGTTCCTCACCAGCGCGGCGTACCCCGTACCCCCGTTTCGGGGTGCGGAAGATCTCCACCGCGGCCATGCCCTGGTCGGTCCACTCCACCGGGACCACGACATCCGCGGCGACCGGCAGTGGCGCCCCGGCGGCCACCGAGAAGCACGAGCCGGGGGTGAGCCGGACCGGCCGCCAGCTCGCGGCGCCGAGATCGCCGACCACGTTGAGCCGGATGGTGCGGCCACCGGGTGTGCCGGAGGGGGCCGGGACGTAGCTCGGCCCCCGGCCCCCTCCGGAAATGTCCTCCCAGCGCGCGGCGTAGCCGTCCACGGCCGCCTGGTCGAAGGCCGGGAAGGCGTGCGGCGCGACGACGTCCTCGGCGAGGACGTTGCCGTGCGCCTGGGTGAGGTCGAGGTCGAGTGGCGGCAGCGCGCGCAACCTGCGCAGCACGCTGCCCAGGTAGTCGGCGAGCGGCGTCAACTCGTTCGCGGCCGCCTCGGCGTCGGCCGTCGCGGTCATGTACCAGATCCGCCTGCCGCGTCGGCCTTGACGAAGTCGGCCAGCCAGGACCGGAACTCGGCGCCCAGGTCGTCGCGCTCGGCGGCGATCTGCACCACCGTCTGGAGGTACCCCAGAGGCATGCCGGTGTCGTAGCGGGTGCCCCGGTAGACGATGGCGTGCACCGGGGTGCCCTCGGTACGCAGCAGCTCCATCGCGTCGGTCAGCTGGATCTCGCCGCCGCTGCCCGGCTTGGTCCGCCGGATCGCGTCGAAGATCTTGCCCGGCAACACGTATCGGCCGAGCACCGCGAGGTTGCTCGGGGCGTCCTCCGGCTGCGGCTTCTCCACCATCCCGGTCACCTTGACGACCTCGCCGATGTCGGTCAGCTCCGACTCGGCCGGCTCGACGGAGGCGATCCCGTACCGCTTGGTGTCGGCCGGGTCGACCTCGAAGAACGCGAGCACCACACCGCCGGTGCGGGCCTGCAACTCCAGCATCGCCGGCAGCAGCGGCTCCGACGGCTTGACGAACTCGTCGCCGAGCAGCACCGCGAAGGGCTGGTCGCCGACGTGCGACTCGGCGTACCCGACGGCGTGGCCGAGCCCGAGCTGCTCGGGCTGCCGCACCGTGTAGATCTCGGCCAGCTCGCTGGGCCGACGCACGGCGGCCAACCGCTCGGAGTCGCCCTTCTCCTCCAACCTGGTCTCCAGGTCCGGACGACGGTCGAAGTGGTCCACCATCGACGTCTTACCCCGACCGGTGATCAGCAACACGTCACCGATGCCGGCCTGTGTGGCCTCCTCGACGATGTACTGCAACACCGGCCGATCCACCACCGGCAGCAGTTCCTTGGGCACCGCCTTGGTGGCCGGCAGGAACCGGGTGGCCAGTCCGGCGGCCGGGATGACGGCCTTGACCGCCAGGGGACGGCCGGTTGCGGCGGCCGCCGATGAGGGGTTCGCTGAGTGCTCCGACATGCCGCGAGACTATCGGCCACGGCTCTGCCGCGGCGGGTGTGGCCCAGAAGACGCGCCGCCACCCGGCCCCGGCCGGGCCACGTCCGGGCCGGCGCGCGCCGCGCCCGGCGCGCTTTCCGGTGTGTCGTCGGCCGAATCCGGTCGGGCGTGCGCCGGGCCCGCCAGCGATGATTCCGGTACGCCCATCGCCGGGTCGGACCGGGCGGGCCCGCCCGGCTCCCGGATGGCCTGCACCGGCTGGCCGGCGCGCGGCAGCCCGTCGGGTGGGCTCACCGCACACGCGAGCACCGGAATCTCCCGGGTCGGCAGATCCGATCGCACCTCCGCGACCCGGTACGTGTCGCGACCCGCCGCCTTCGCCGCGTAGAGCGCGTCGTCGGCGGCCTCCAGCACCTCCCGCCCGGTGCTGCCGTGGTCCGGGAAGACGGCGATGCCCACCGACACGGTCACCAGGACCGGCCCGGCGTACGCCTCGACGGCGATCGGCGTGTCGCGGACCGCCGCGCCGAGCCGTTCGGCCACGATCGCCGCGCCCCGGGCGTCGGTCTCCGGCAGCAGCAACACGAACTCCTCACCGCCCTGACGGAAGGCCAGGTCGACCTCACGAATCTCCCCGCGCACCCGCCGGGCGAACTCGGCAAGCACGGTGTCCCCCGCGGCGTGCCCGTAGGTGTCGTTGACGTCCTTGAACCGGTCCAGGTCCAACGCGAGGACGCTGAGCATCCGCCCGAAGCGGCTGGCCCGTTCCACCTCCCGCCGGATCGACTCGCGCAGGTAGCGGTAGTTCCACAGCCCGGTGAGCGGGTCGGTGAGGGAGAGCCGCTGCGCCTCCTCGTGCACCCGGACGTTGTCCACCGCCACGGCCGCGTGGCCGGCGAAGGTGCGCAGGGTGGCCAGGTCGTCGTCGTCGAACTCGTCGGCGCCCAGCCGGTCGTAGAGGGCAAGCACGCCGACCGCGGCCGCCGAAGCCGCCTCGTCGGCCGACCCCGACGGTCCGCCGAGGGTGGTCGTGGCGCCGCCTCCCGGGGCGGCGAACGGAACCGCGACATACGTGCGGCAGCGCGGTTCACCGGTGGGTGCCTCGGTCGGCTCCGCCCTCCCCCGCTGCGGTTCTCCGGTGGCGGCGACCTCGCCGACCACGCCGACGCCGACCGGCACCCGGAGCGGCTGCGAGCCGTCCGCCTCATCAGCCGGCCAGTGCCCGTCCAACCCCTCGGTGCACTGCGCGACGAGCACCCCGCCGGTCTCCACCAGCAGCACGGCCCCGGCACGCGCGCCGGTGGCCCCGATGGCACTACGCAGGATCACCCGCAGGATGCGTTGCAGGTCGTGCGTGCTGGCCAGGGTGTCGCCGAGCACCGCGAGGTGCCCGCGCAGTTGGTCCCGGTTGCTGGTCAGCGCCGCGACGTAGGAGCCGGTCTCCCTGGTCATCCGGTTGAACGCGGCGGCCAACCGCCCCAACTCGTCGCGACTGCGTACCGGCACCCGGGCGGTCAGGTCGCCCTGGGCCACCCGGTCGACCGCACCGACCAGCTCCGCCAGCGGTCGGGTGGTCACCCGGGCCAGCCGCCAGGCGGTCAGCACGGCCAGCAGCCCGGCCAGCACGACCACGCCGACCAGCGTGGCGTGCAGCCCCGGTGGCCGTTCGCTGGGCACGGAGAGCACCAGTGGCAGCGGCTGCGCGTCGGAGGGCCCGAGCCGCCGCACGTACCGGCCCTCGTTGGTCTCTGTGACCTGTTCGCCCCGGACGGCGACGGCGGCGGCCAGCACGTCGTCGCGTACGTCACGGGTCTCGGTCGTGTGGGTCACCCGCGCGGCGCGCGCCCCACTGTCGAGCAGGGTGACCGCCACCCCGGTCACCGCCGCCAGTCGGGCCACGAAGGCCGGGTCGACCAGTTGCGCGGCGGTCACCGTGCCCAGCCGGGTGCCGGCGCGGTCGCGCAGGTCGACCTGGGCGGCCAGCGCGCGGACCGGGCTGGACGAGGCCCCGTTGGAGCCCCCGGTCGTTCCCCCGTTCGAGCCATCGGTCGAGTCGCCGGTCGAGCCGGCGCAGGCCTGCCAGGGGGTCGACGGCGCGCCGGGCGAAACGTAGGTGACCTGGCCGGCCACGTCGGTGATCAGCACCGCGGCGGCCAGACCCCGGCCGACCAGTTGCGCGGCGGCGACGGCCGGATCGGCGGTGAGCGCCACCGCGTCGGCGGTGGCGCGTAGCTGCTGGCAGAGCGCGTCGACCGAGGTACGCACGCTGGACGCCGCCACGGCCAGGCGCTCGGTGGAGCGGCTGCGGTCGACCGCCGCGACGGTGGAGGCGACGAAGAGCGCGCCGAGCAGGACCGGCCCGAGCACCACCACGAGGAAGGCTGCCGTCAACCGCCCGCGTAGCGTCACTCGGTCCCCCCGGAAGTTCCGCCTCCGTTGCTTGCGATGCTGACACAGAGCAACCGTGGGAGAGGCGTTGCGTCAGGAGTGTTGCGTGACGGAATTTTCTGATGAAGCGGAAGTGACCCGGCTGGCGAAGCGGGACACCCGCGTCGAGCTGCTCGCTCGCCGCCGGTCGCTGCCCGCCGCGACGAGGGCAGCCGCCGCCGGGCGCGTCCAGGCCGAGCTGGTCGCCCTGGTACGCCGGCTGCGGCCACAGCGGATGACGGCGTACGTGCCGGTCGGCTCCGAACCGGGCGGCGCGGACCTGCCCGAGGTCCTGCGGGCGGCCCTGCCGGTGGACGCCGAGTTGCTGCTGCCGGTGCTCCTCGCCGACCTGGATCTGGACTGGGCGGCGTATACCGGACCGGATGCCTTGATCGCGGCCGGTCGGGGTATCCGAGAACCAGCCGGTGCACGCCTCGGGGTGATGGCCGTGGCGCACGCCGAGCTGGTGGTCGTACCGGCTCTCGCAGTCGACCACCACGGTCGGCGGCTCGGACGCGGCGGCGGCTCGTACGACCGGGCACTCGCCCGGGTACCCGAGGCGGCCCTGACGGTGGTGCCCCTGCACGACGGTGAGGTGGTCGAGGCGCTGCCGGCGGAGCCACACGACCGCCGGGTGCGCGCGGTCGTCACTCCCGCCGACGGGGTGCGTACGCTTGACGACGGCCCGGGTGCGGCGCACGGTGTCGCGCCCCACACGTCCGCTGGACGAACCCGGGGCGAATGACGCACCATTGGCACTCGAATACGTCGAGTGCCAACTGGCCGAGCCGAGATCCGGAGGAGAACGTGCCCACGTACCAGTACGCCTGCACCACGTG
This sequence comes from Micromonospora sp. NPDC007208, assembly GCF_042869175.1. Lineage (NCBI taxonomy): Bacteria > Bacillati > Actinomycetota > Actinomycetes > Micromonosporales > Micromonosporaceae > Micromonospora > Micromonospora sp. NPDC007208. Next base: position 138,071 of record NZ_JBIAFG010000008.1, read on the forward strand.
CGGTCACCAGCTCGAGGCGGTGCAGTCCTTCTCTGACGAGCCGCTGACCGAGTGCCCGGCGTGTCAGGGGCGGCTGCGCAAGGTCTTCAACTCGGTCGGCATCGTCTTCAAGGGCTCGGGCTTCTACCGCACCGACTCCCGGGCGTCCGGCTCCGAGACGACGGCCGGCGGCACGGCCACCAAGCCGGCGAAGTCCGAGTCGTCCTCCGGTGACAGCTCCTCGTCCTCTTCGGGGTCCTCCTCCTCGTCCGGGTCGTCCTCGGGGTCGTCGTCCTCCTCGGGGTCGTCGTCCGGGTCGTCTGGGTCGTCCTCGGGTGGATCGGGCGGCGGCAAGGCGGCGGCGGCAAGCTCCGCGTCCTGACCGTCGAAGGCCCGACCCCCACGGGTCGGGCCTCGATCAACTCGGGTTTCAGGAAGTCGGCCCATCCCCGCTGCTCCAACCACCCGGGTTCCTTGATCGCGAGTCGATCAAGGCGGCGGCCATAGCAGAGCGAACCGACGGATGGGCGTTTTCCACAGGCCGACGGGTTGTCCACAGGCGTCGGCCGTGGGTCGGCCGTGGCCGCGGGATCTGCCTAGCCTGCCGTCCATGGGTGCCACTGCGGTGCTCTGGGACGGAAGGCGGCAGAGGCGATGGTCGATCCGGATTCCGCGCGGGCATTGCGCCCGCTGCGCCAGCTCACCCTGCCCGGCGGGCGCACCCTGCTCCGAGCCGGTCTGGTCGCCGCACTGCTCGGCCTGGCCGCCGCGATCCTGCACACCCCGGCCGGATGTCCGCCGGCCGCCGTGCCCTCCAACGCACCGTCGGAGGCGGTCAGCACGGCCCGGTAGCTCGACGAGGACCGACCGGCCGATGCCAGCACAGGCTCCCCGACCATGATGGGCCAGGTCTTGCTCCGGAGCCGTTCGGTCCAGCACCGCACGGTCGGCTTCTGTACCTGACGTCGTGAAAATCTGGCCGAGCCGCCGCGGTCAGTCCCAGTGCGGGGGGCGTTCGGCGAGCAGCCAGTCGTCGTTGCCGCCCGACCGCTCGCCCCAACCACGGTCGGTGTCGTCGGAGGTCTGCTCGGGCAGCACCACGAAGTCTTCGCTCAGGTCGACGGCGCGGTCGTCGTCACCACGTGCGCCGTGCGTGCCGGGGTCTTCGGTGCTCACGAGCGGCAAGACTAGCGCAGCCGACGACGCAGGACCGGGCCGTCCAGCGTGGCACGCCGGCCAGAAACGACCGGGCCGCCGGTGGCGTTGGTAGCGTCGGACGGCGTGACGACCCCCAGCGGTGGCAGCACTCCGGACGACTACTGGCGACGACCCGACACCGGTGACGACGCGGTGGCGGACCAACCTCCCGCCGCGCCCGCGTTCACACCATTGACCGGGCCCACCAACCCACCCGCGAGCGGGACCAGCAACCCACCGCCGACCGGGCCCACCAACCCACCGCCGACCGGGCCAGCCAACCCACCGCCGAGCGGACCCGACGGCCCAGCATCGCCGGGGCACCCTGCCGGCGGGCAGGCTGGACCACAGGCCGGGCAGACCGGCCCGCTACTGGCAGGGCAAACCGGCGCAGCACAGGCCGGGCAGACCGGCCCGTCACAGGCCGCGCAGACCGGCCCGCCACAGGCCAGCCAGACCGGCCCAGCGTCGGCGGGAGGCGCTCCCAGCGGATACTCCGGCCCGCCGCCGAGCGTGCCGCCGCCGGCGGGTTGGCGACCACCCGTACATCTTCAGCCGGCGCCGCCGCGACAGCTTCCGCCGCAGGACATGGCCGACCTGGACGCGGCCGAGCAGCGCTCGCAGCGGGTCACCTACGGCTTCGGCGCGGCGGCCGGCGTGGTGCTGCTGGTTCTGCTCTGCCTCCTGTGCTCGCGAGTCATCTTCTGACGCTCGGGACCGCAGCCCAGCGGGGGCAGCGGCCCAGCGGGGGCAGCAGCCCAGCGGGGGCAGCAGCTCAGCGGGGGCAGCACGCCAGCGCTGTAGCAGCTCAGAGGGTGGTGCCCCAGACGGTCTCGGCGCCGGAGTGGCCGGTCAGGTAGACGTAGATCAGGGCGGCGATGGCGAGCCCCACGGCCGCTACCGCCAGCACCGGGATGACCAGCGCGGGCAGCTGCGGCACCCGGGGGTGCCCACTTGTCGCCACGAGCAGCAGGATGGCCACGATCCCGAGTGGCACCACGATGCGGAGCAGGATGTCACCGTAGCGGGAGTGGTCGAAGATCTGATCGAGGATCGGTCCCTGGAAGCCCCGGGCTACCAGCGCGTCGGTGAGAGCCTCACCCGACTTGACCGCGACGTAGGCGGTCACCGGCGCGGCCACGGCGAGGAGGCCCAGGGCCCAGTCCAGCCGGTGCCGCCACCGCGGCAGTCCCACGTACGCGATGGCCAGCACCGCCAGCAGCGGCACGAATACGACGACCGCGTGGATTACCAGGACGTGCACCGGTAGACCCAGGATCTCCTCGAACATCGAACCCTCCAGGTGGATCATGGTCAGGGGTGGCCAGCCTATGGTCCGCCGATCGTCCCCAGGCTCTCGACCGGTGACACGCGCGCCGCGTCGATCGGGTTCACCCTCCGGGCCGTACTCCCGATCTTGCCTGGCTGTGTCGGTGCCCACCCGGAGCGGGCGACGGTTGTCGATGCCGATCGGGCGTGCTGTCATTGGCCCATGTCCGGTGCCGAGGAGCTGCTGCGGTCGAGGGGCCTGCGGGTCACGCGGCCCCGCCTCGCGGTGCTCGACGTGCTGGCCGACGGCGGCCATCTTGAGGTCGACGAGATCACCCGACGGGTTCGCGAACGCCTCGACTCGGTCTCCACCCAGGCTGTCTACGACGTGCTGGGCGCGCTGTCCCGGGCCGGGCTGTCGCGCCGGATCGAGCCGGCGGGCAGTCCCGCCCGCTATGAGGCGCGCGTGGGCGACAACCACCACCACGTGGTCTGCCGGAGCTGCGGCGAGATCGCCGACATCGACTGCGCGGTGGGCAGCGCCCCGTGCCTGGAGCCGAACACCGCGCACGGGTTCGAGGTGGACGAGGCCGAGGTGACCTTCTGGGGTCTCTGCCCGGGCTGCCGGGCCCGCCGCTCCGCCGACGTCTGACCGGCGGCACCGGCGGCCCAGGCCGCACTGGCGGCCCGGGCGCGGCACCGGTGGCACGTGACCGGCGAGGTCGGCCCGGCCGTGGCACTCTTGAGCGGTGGACTCCGATGACCTCGGCCTCTTCGGTCCGGGTTCGGTCACGTGGAAGGTGCACGAGGAGCCGATCCTGATCGTCGCCGGCCTGCGCTCGCTCTACCTCCAGGCGTTGCACCCTCGGGCCATGGCCGGGGTCGCGCAGAACAGCAACTACCGCACCGACGCCTGGGGTCGACTGGTCCGCACCGCCACCTACGTGGCGACCACCGTCTACGGGACCACCGCCGAGGCCGAGGCCGCCGGGGCCCGGCTGCGCCGGCTGCACGACCGGCTGCGGGCCACCGACACGCTCACCGGTGAGCAGTTCCGGGTCGACGAACCGGACCTGCTGCGCTGGGTGCACGTGACCGAGGTCGAGTCGTTCCTGAGCACGGCCCGACGCGCCGGGCTGCCGCTGAGCGACGACGAGGTGGACGGCTATTACACCGAGCAGCGCCGGGCCGCCGCCCTGGTCGGCCTGGACCCGACCACCGTCCCGGGCACCGCCGCCGAGGTCGCGGACTACTACGAGGCCGTACGGCCACAGTTGCGGATGACCCGGGAGGCCGCCGAGACGGCGGTGTTCCTGACCGCCCCGCCGCTGCCGTGGAAGCTCAGCCTGCCGGTCCGGTTGGGGCTCACGCTGGGCCCGCCACGCTGGGCGTACCTGGGGATCGCCGGCACCGCGTTCGCGCTGCTGCCGACGTGGGCGCGTCGGATGTACGGAGGTCTCGGCCTGCCGACCACCGCGCTGTCGGCGGACCTGACCCTGCGCGCGCTGCGGCTCGCGCTCGCCGCCGTCCCCCGCCGCTACCTGGAGGGGCCCTTGATTCAGGCAGCCAAGGAGCGGGCCGCGCGGCACGCCGCCGCCTCGCTGGCCAGCTGACCCGACCCTCGGGCAGCGGAGATCAACCGTCGGCGGGCCGGTCCATGGCCGCCCACGGCTCCTTGCCCGGGACCTGCGCGCCCGTGGGGCAGTGCCGCCGGAAGTCGCACCAGCCACAGCGCGGGCCGGGTGCCACCGGGAACGCCTCGTCCGCGTCGGCGCCGTCGGCGACGGCCCGTTCGGCGGCCATGATGTCGCGGGCTGTCTCTTCCGCGCGGGTCAGTTGTCGGGCCAGCGACTCGACTGTGTGGTCGTGGCCGGCGACCGTGCCGGTCGGCAGGTGGTGCAGCTCCACCCGGCGGCACGGCCGGCGGAACACCCGCTCGGCGGCGTACGCGTAGAGCGCCAGCGCCTGCGAGCCCCGGGCGTCGTCCGTGTCCAGCCCGGTGCGACCGGTCTTGTAGTCGACGATGACCAGCTCCGGCCCTTCCGGCCCGGGCCGCGAGTCGATCCGGTCGGCGCGGCCGTTGAACGCCAACACCGCGGTCTTGACCGCCACCACCCGCTCCACGCCGAGTGGGTCGGAATCCGGCTCCAGCGTCTCGACGTACGCCTCCAGCCACCCCAACGCCCGCCGGTAGGCGGCCCGTTCCTGCTCGTCGTCCCGGTAGCCCTCGCGGACCCAGGTGCCCTTGAGCAGCGTGGCCAGCGCCTCGGGGCGTCGCCGGTCGGCGGGCAGCGCATACCAGTTTTTCAGGGCGGTGTGCACGCTGGCGCCGAGCGAGTTGTGCGCCCACGGCGGGCCCTTGGGTGGGGCGGGCCGGTCGACGTAGGAGTAGCGGTAGCGACGCGGGCAGTCCGCGTACGCGCCGAGCTTGCTCGGGGTGCAGACGAACAGCCGCTCCGGCATGCCCTCGAAGCCGAGCTGCTCGGCTTCGCCGGAGCGCTGCCGTGGGGCCCGGCCGCCGGCGGCCGGCCGCCCCGCTGATGAGGATCGTCGCACGCCTGCGATCCTGCCATCCACCCCCGACACCGCGCGCGTGCCGTCAGGCCATGTTGACGTACTGCGTGACGAAGGCGGCCACCGCGTCGGCGATGAGCTGCACGGCGATCGCGGCCAGCAGCAGGCCGGCGATCCGGGTCAGCACCTCGATGCCGCCCGGCCGGAGGATCTTCACGATGCCGCCGGAGAAGCGCAGGACGATCCAGACGGCGACCATCACGGCGAGGATCGCCACCGCGATGGCGCTGAACTCCCCCAGCCCGTCGGCCTGCTGGACGAAGAGCATGGTGGCCACGATGGCGCCCGGGCCGGCCAGCAGTGGCGTGCCGAGCGGCACCAGCGCGATGTTGGAGGTGACCTGCTGGCTCGGGTCGTCGGCCTTGCCGGTCAGCAACTCCAGGGCGACGAGCACGAGCAGCAGCCCACCGGCCGCCTGCAACGCCGGCAGGTCCACGTGCAGATAGTCGAGCAGGGTCTGCCCCGCCACCGCGAAGATCACGATGACACCGAGCGCCAGCGCGACGGCCTGCCAGGCCGCCCGGTTGCGGTCGCGGGCGGGCAGCGGGCCGGTCAACGCCAGGAAGATCGGCATCATGCCCGGCGGGTCGGTGATCACCAGCAGGGTCACGAAAACCTCGCCGAACAGCTTCAGATCCACGTGATCAACCTAGCCGCGCCGCGATGGACGAAATACCCGGATCAGCCCGAAGCGACCTCGGTCACCCCGTCGGCGACGATCCGCTCGTACGCCTCGACGCTGGTGCTGAACTCGCCGAGTTGAACGGTCTTGTGGGTGCCGTGGAAGTCCGAGGAACCGGTGACGAACAGACCCAGCTCGGCGGCGAGCGCCCGCACGTGTTCCCGCTCGGCCGGGCTGTGGTCCTCGTGGTCGGCCTCAAGCCCGGCGAGCCCGGCGGCGGCCAGTTCGGCGATCAGCTCGTCGGGCACCACCCGGCCGCGTCGGGTCGCCCGCGGGTGGGCGAAGACGGGCACACCTCCGGCCGCCCGGACCAGTCGAACGGCCCGGAACACGTCGATGTCCTCCTTGGGCAGCCGGTATCGCTCGCCCAGCCAGTCCGGGCCGAACGCCTCCCGGACACTGCCGACCAGGCCGGCGCGGATGAGTGCCTGCGCGAGGTGCGGACGCCCGACGGTGCCGCCACCCGCGCCGGCCAGGATGTCCGGCCAGTTCACGTCGATGCCGTCGGCCCGCAGAAGGTCGACCATTCGTTCGCCGCGCTCTTCCCGGGCGGCCCGGACCCGAACCAGCTCGGCCACCAACTCCGGGTGGTCCGGGTCGAACAGGTACGCGAGCAGGTGCAGCGGCACCGCCGGCCGCGCGCCGGACCAGCGACACGACAACTCCGCACCCCGGACCAGACGCAGACCCGGCGGCAGCGCGTCCACGGCCGGCGCCCAACCGGCCGTGGTGTCGTGGTCGGTGATCGCCAGCACGTCCAGCCCGGCGTCGAAGGCCGCGCCGACCAGCTCGGCCGGGGTCAGCGTGCCGTCGCTGGCCGTCGAGTGGGCGTGCAGGTCGATCCGGGGGGCGGAGCCGGTACGCGAGGTCACCGCCCGACGCTACCGAGGAAACAGCGAGCCCGGCTCACATGGGTCGCGCGGGTCACCCGCGGTCAGAAGCCCTTCACCAGGATCGGTCGGTCTCCGGCTGGCACACCTGGCACCGCGGCGGGGCTGGCGGGTTTACCCGCCCGCACCTGGCCGACGACGACCTGGACCAACTCGCCGGCGCCGTCGAGGTAGGAGGCGTGGGCCTCGTCGCTCCACACGATCGCCCCGAAAATCGGCGGCCCGGCCGCGACGGCGGTCGCACCCGGCCCGAGCCGCTGCAGGTCGACCAGCAGGGACCGGCCGGCCTTGCCGCTGTCCCCGTTGACCAGCAGCCACCGCCCGTCCGGCGAGACCTCGCCGATGCCGTCCTGGCTCAGGTCCGGACCGCAGCCGGTGCGTACCGGGTCCAGCTGACGTGTCGGGGCGAGTACGGCGAGGCAGCCCCGGCCCGGTTCGGTCGTGGCGACCTGGCCGACGAGCCGCCCGTCGGGCAGCCGCCCGTAGACGTTGAGGCTCTTCTGGTCGAGGGCCTCGGGCAACGGCCCCGTACCGGGGCGCCAGAGGGTGTGACCGGCGCTGGCCGGGTCGAGTCGGACCAGCACGCTGTCACCGACGAACCGGACGGGCTCCGCCGTCGCGGGCACCGGGGTGCGCACCGCCCCGATGAGTTGGGTGCCGACCACGCCCGCCACCAGCAGGTCGCCTCCGTCGCGCCAGGCGACCTGGAGGCTGTCCGGGGCCAGGACGATCGCGCCCGCCCCGGCCAGCAGCACCTGCACCAGGCCGTCGTCCTGCACCACCCACAGGGAACGGCCTGCGGCGCTCGACGCGCCGACCACCAGCCAACCGCCGCCGCTGGGCAGGGGCTGGACGCGGTCGGCCGGCCCGACGTCGGGCAGCACCAGCCGCCGCCCGTCGGCGTTGACCAGCGTCTCGCTGACAAGCGGAGCGGTCGACGCCTCGGGTGAGGGGGCGGGGCCGGGGATGCTGGCCGTCGGGAGCGGTCGGCTGGTCGGGCCCGGGTCGCCGATCACCACGATGGGTGACCCGTCCCGCCCGGTCTCGGCACCGAGCTGAGCCATGCCGGCGCTGAGCAACACGGTGGCGACCGCCGCGAGGGCGAGGCCGGCGGCGGTGCGTCGGCGCCGGATCCGGTTCGCGCGACGGATGGCCTGGCCCGCCGGATCGACGCTCAGTGGGCGGGCAAGGGCGACCTGGTGCGAGAGGGTCTCCCGCACCGCACCTTCCAGCTCGTCAGGCCGCACCTGGTATGGACGCTGCGGGCCGTCCGTCAGGTTGTCGCGCCGGCCGGGGAACTCACTCACTGCTGCTCCCCGGAGCCGGTGCCGACGGGCACGGCCGCCGGGGCGGTGGGCAGCACGACCTGCGGGGTGACTGAGCGCGGCACGGCGGGGCGCGCTGCCGCCGGGCGGGGCTCGGGTCGGCCAGCCGCCCGGCCCGGACCGGGTGTGGCAGCGGCACCGGCGGTCTGGATCCGTCCGGTCCGGGAAGTCGAGCCCGTCGCCCGACCGGCGGCACCGGTCGCGGCCGATCCACCGGCGGCGGCCGACCGGCCGGCGATGCCGGCGGCGGCGGCGAGGTCCGGTGCGTCCGCGCCCAGGCGCCGACGCAGCGTGGCCAGTGCCCGGGACGCCTGGCTCTTCACCGTGCCCGGTGAAATGTCCAGCATCGCGGCGGTCTGCGCCTCCGACATGTCCTCGTAGTAGCGCAGCACCAGCACTGCCCGCTGCCGGTTGGGCAACTCCCGGAGATGCCGCCAGAGCAGGTCACGGTCAAGTTGCTGCTCGATCTCGTCGACACCGGCCCGCTCGGGCAGCACCTCGGTCGGGCGTTCGCCGTGCCAGCGCCGCCGCCACCAACTTGTCGACGTGTTGACCATCACCCGCCGGGCGTACGGCTCGACCGCCTCGATCCCGCCGAGCCGCTTCCACGCGAGGTAGGTCTTGGTCAGCGCCGTCTGGAGCAGATCCTCGGCCGTGGCCCAGTCCCCGGTGAGCAGGTAAGCGGTGCGTAGGAGCGCGGCGGAGCGGGCCGCGACGAACTCGCGGAACTGCTCCTCCAACGAGTCCTTGCTCGCCACCGCCCACCTCCACACCCCCGCCGTCCTGGCAGAGTGCCACGTCAGGGGCGCTCTGGTCCATGACGAAAGGTGCGCACTTGCTCCGATGTTCGGTCGAAAACCTTCACGCCCCGTCGTCGGCCTTGGCCTCGTCGGCCTCCTTGCCGAGCCGCGCCTCGACCGCCTGCGGCTCGTACATCTCCTCGACGACGCGCAGGTAGAGCTCGTTCGGGTTGGGCAGGTTCTTGATCTCGCGGAGCGCCTGCTCCTGGCCGGCGGACTCCAGCACGAAGGTGCCGTAGTTGAGCGCTCGGCCGGTCGGGGTCTGCTCGTACTTCATGTCGGTGACCCGGACCAGCGGCATCATCGCCACCTTGCGGGTGACGATGCCGTTGACCACCATGACCCGCTTGTTGGTCAGGATGAAACGGTCATACCACCAGTCAGCGACCTTCCACGCCACCCAGCCCATCACCGCGAACCAGAGCAGCACGGCGATGGTGGTCAGCGCGCCGACGTCCTGGCCGGCGAGGAAGCCGGAGAGGTAGCCGAGCACGAAGGTCGCCGCGACGCCGATCAACAGCGGGTTGGTGAGGTGGATCCAGTGTCGCTTCCACTCACCCCGGTAGCGCTCGGTGGGGAACAGGTAGCGAGCCACCAGCGAACTGGGCTCGTCTTCCAGTGGCAGCACGCGCCGAGGGGTCGAGCCGGTCGCGTCGGCACGCAACCCGGCCAGCTCGTCCTCGGAGATCTGCGGCGGCTGGTAGCTGGCCTCCGGATCACGGATCCACCCCCGACCGGAACGACCCTGGCCGGCATAGCCGGGCCCGTCGCCATAGCCGACGTCGTCCGAAAGGGACGGACCGTCGGACAGGCCGGGACCGGCCCCGTAGCCCGGGCCGTCATCAGGCCCGATCCGCGGGATCGGCTCGGTGTCACGCTCGCGACGTTCCCGGTCGGGGTCGTCCGGGTCGAAGGGTGGACCGGAGGGGCTGCCCATCGGCGGCTAGGCGACGAGGCTGGTGAAGAAGTCGCCAAACCCCTGGGCGATATCCATGATCCCGCCGCCGAGCGACTTGAACACATCCGCCGCAGAGTTTGGCCGGTAGGCGACGAAGAAGATCAAGAATGCGATTCCGGCCCAGGTGAGGACCTTCTTGACCATGGCGGGCCATCCTCTCGCGCGGCGCCGGGTCCCATTACCGCAGCGGCACCCAGAGTATCAGTGTGGTGTCGTACAGTGAATATCTGCGTCCGTTCTCCGTCAATCCGGAAGAGTTGTCAAGCTCTACCGGGTAGATACGGGGACGGTGCGCCGTACACGAGCTCGGGGGGAGTCCACTCGGTCAGGTCGTGTAGCACGACGTCTTCCGCGAGCAAATGACCCGCACTCGCCGGCCAGGCTATCGCATGGAGCCACATTCCCCGAGCCTCGCCGGCGTACGCGCTTCGATCCGTGGGTGAATTCACCAACCACAGTGGAGTGGGGTGCCCGCCGACCTTGATCTTCGCCTGTCCGACGTGGTCAGGATGACCCGGCCCCGGGTCGGTCAGCGCGTCGACCAACTCCGGCCCCGGATCGGGGCCGGCCAGTCCGGCGAGTCGGGTGCCCAGGCCCACACCGGGTTCCTCGGCCACGAAGACCAGATCGGCCGGGCCACCGCCGAGTGGCGCCGGGCCCGCACAGGCCACGGCGGTCGCCCGCACTCCCGTCCGGTCGTCCCCGGCGTACGCCACGCCGGTGAGTGTCCAACCGGGCGGCAGCGGCCACGGGCACCACAGGGGCGTCACCGGCGGATCGCCGCTCGCGGTGATCTGCTCCACCACGCTCGCCACGATCTCCGCTCCGATGTGCTCGGGCACGTGCAACGGCGGCACCGGGCCGCAGCGCACACACCTCGAGTCGGTGTTCATCAGATCCGGCGCCCGCACTGGGCCCCCGCATCTCGGACAACTCACCGCGACACTCACATCCCCACCGTCTCCCCGGAGCACCGGCACGTCAAGCCGGAACGTCCGATTCGGCACCGTACGTGGGTCAGTCCGGCGGCGTGCCGGCGTGCGCGCGGATCCAGGCGTGCATGGCGATTCCGCTGGCCACGCCCGCGTTGATCGACCTCGTCGAGCCGTACTGGGCGATGGAGTAGAGCTGGTCGCACGCGGCGCGGGCCGGCGCGGAGAGACCCGGCCCCTCCTGGCCGAACAGCAGCACGCAGTCCCGCGGCAGGGTGCCGGTCTCCAGCGGACGCGACCCGGGCAGGTTGTCGATGCCGAACACCGGCAGCTGCCGCTCGGCCGCCCAGGCGACGAACTCCTCGATCGTCTCGTGGTGCCGCACGTGCTGGTACCGATCGGTCACCATAGCTCCGCGCCGGTTCCACCGTCGCCGTCCGACGATGTGCACCTCGGCGGCGTTGAACGCGTTGGCGTTGCGCACCACCGTGCCGATGTTGAAGTCGTGCTGCCAGTTCTCGATCGCGACGTGGAAGCCGTGCCGGTGCCGGTCCAGGTCGGCGACGATCGCCTCGTGCCGCCAGTAGCGGTAGCGGTCGACGACGTTGCGCCGGTCCCCCTCCGCCAGCAACTGCGGGTCGTAACGGGGATCGTCCGGTGGGTCCCCCGGCCAGGGGCCCACACCCACCTCAAGCTGGTCGTCGGTCACGGTCATCAGAGGGTACGGACCGCGTCGGCGCCCGGCGCGACGACCTGCCGGTCAGCCCAGGTCGAGGGCGGCACCGAGCCGGTCCAGGAAGCGCCGGTCCGCCGGGCTGGCCGGTGGGTCCACCCGGCGCGCGCCGGTGCCGGGCACCGCGCGACAGACCCGGGCCGCGACCGACTGCACCCACTGGCGGTACGCGGCCGAGTCGGCGGGGTCCGCCCGCCGCCGGAGGACCCGGCTCGCCGCCCGGCAGGCGGCCAGCAGGTCCACCAGATCGGTGAGCCGCTCGGCGGGTTGCGGGGTGCCGTCGTGGCGGGCGTAGATCGTGGCGACCACCGCGCGGACCAGGTCGCTGTCGGAGGCTCGGCCCGCGGCCACGGCATCCACGCCGGCCAGGCTTGCCATGACCCCACGCTCCGTCCGGCCGGGACCGGGCGCCGCGGCGGCCACGAGAACCCGACCGGGCAGGCTGGTGAGCAGATCCCACTCGACGGCGGAGTAGACAGCGGTGGTCAAGGGTGCGGCTCGGCGGCCGGCAGAGGACGGCTCTCCCGCGACGGAGTGGCTCATCGGAACCTCCGGCGTCAGCATATGCCCCGAGACGGGAACAGGGCCCCTTCCCCCGCAGACCCGCGGGGAGGAAGGAGCCCGTGTTCGTCGACGGTCGAGCCCGGCGCGACGGTCAGCGCGGTTCGGGGAAGCTGGGCCGCTCCGGGTCCACTCCGTCGGGCACCGCGGCGGCCGCGTACTCCCGCTTGGGGACCATGACCTTGCGCCGGAAGACGCAGACCATCGTGCCGTCCTGGTTGTAGCCGCGAGTCTCCACCGAGACCACGCCCCGGTCGGGTTTCGAGCCGGACTCACGCTTGTCCAGCACCGTGGTCTCGCCGTAGATCGTGTCGCCGTGGAAGGTCGGCGCGACGTGCCGCAGCGACTCGACCTCCAGATTGGCGATCGCCTTTCCACTCACATCGGCCACCGACATGCCGAGCAGCAGCGAGTAGATGTAGTTGCCGACCACGACGTTGCGCTTGAACTGGCTGGCCGTGGCGGCGTAGTGCGCGTCCATGTGCAGCGGGTGGTGGTTCATCGTGAGCAGGCAGAAGAGGTGGTCGTCGTACTCGGTGACGGTCTTGCCCGGCCAGTGCCGGTAGACCGCGCCGACCTCGAACTCCTCGTAGTAGCGACCGAACTGCATGCTGGTCCCTTCGACGGGCGGCGATGGAGTTCGGCACAGCATGCCTTACCGATGGTTAAGGCGACCGGCGGGGCGCGACGGCGGCGGAAATGTCACACCGGTCACTCGCCAGGGGGGAGACGCAATGAGCGGCGGGGCCCTCCCCGGCACCCGCCGCCCACGCTCTGATGTGAGGAATTCTGCCCTACGCCTGCGTAGGTTCAACAGAGATCGCGGTCACATTTATCTTTTTGTAACACTACTCTCCGTGACGGAACGGAGGTTGATCAGCGATCTCCGCAGGCCGGATACCTCCTTGTCAAGGCCCAAGTTACCGATTCGTACTGCTCAATCGCGTGGATCTCCCTGGAAACGCTCCCATCACGGCAGGTCACGCAAGTGCGTCGTGCACTTGCGTTCCGCAGGTCGGGTGTGAACAGACGCGTGTCGATGACCCGCAGCACCCCCGGGCAGCCCCGAGCACGTTTCGTGCCCCACCGCCCGGGAATTCGATACGGTCAGCCCTGGTTCTACGGGACGTAGATAAACCGCGGTGATCGGAGAGTGCAATGGCAACCGTTGAGCTGACCTCGGCGAACTTCGACGAGGTGACCGGCAACGACGGCATCGTCCTGGTCGACTTCTGGGCCGACTGGTGTGGTCCGTGCAAGCGGTTCGCCCCGGTCTACGAGCGCTCCTCGGAGAAGCACCAGAACATCGTCTTCGGCAAGGTCGACACTGAGGCTCAGCAGGAGCTGGGCGCCAAGTTCGACATCCGGTCGATCCCGACGATCATGGCGATCCGTGACGGCGTCATCGTCTTCGCCCAGCCGGGCGCCCTTCCCGAGTCCGCGCTGGAGAACCTGATCGAGCAGGTCGAGGCGCTGGACATGGACGACGTCCGCAAGCAGCTGGCCGAGCACAACCACTGAGTCGTCCGCGCGACGACACGCGAGGCCGGGCCCGATTCGGGCCCGGCCTTCGTCGTACCCCCAGATGCTGCCGCATGATCACCTGCCTGGTCAGGCCGAACTGGCCGTCGGAGGGACCCGACGCAGCCGGTACATCCCGTATCGTCACGACCCGATGGAGAACCTGACCACCCGCGGGCGCGTGACCCGGCTGGGCGCGACCGCACTCGGTCTCGTCCTGCTCGTCGTCGGCACCTTCTGGGGCAGCGACGACGACTTCCCGTTCGGCCCGTTCCGGATGTACTCCACCTCCAACCCGCCGAACGCCCCCGCACCCGACACCCGCGTCGAGGGGGTGAACAGCTCCGGGACGGTGATCGACCTCGACCAGAACGCGACAGGCATCCGCCGCGCCGAGATCGAGGGTCAGCAGGCCCGATACGCCGCCGACCCGACGCTGCTCACCGAGGTCGCCGACGCGTACGCCGAACGCCACCCGGACGCGCCCGCGCTGGTCGAGGTCCGCATCGTCATCCGCTGGCACGGCATTCGTGGCGGCCGACCGACCGGCCAACACACCGACCAGACCGTCGTCCGCTGGCAGGCCACCCGATGAACCGCTGGCTGACCGAGGCCGTACCCCGGGGCCGGGTGGCCGCGTTCCGCACCCTGATCTACCTGTTCGTCGCCGCCGACCTGGTCATCTTCACCCCCTGGGTACGCACCCGGGTCAGCGTGCCCGGCGACCTGTACCGGCCGCTCCTGATCGGCCGCCTGCTCCCACTGCCGACGCCAACCGAGACGCTGGTGACGGTGATCTTCTGGGCGTTGCTGCTGCTCGCCCTCCTCGCCGCCACCGGGCGGGCGCCCCGGCTGCTCGGCTGGGCGGTGTGCGCGCTGTACCTGGAGTGGATGATCATCGCGATGAGCTACGGAAAGGTCGACCACGACCGGTTCGGGCTGCTCGTCGCACTGGCTGTGCTGCCCACCGCCGGTCGCGCCCGACATGGCGACACCACCCGCACCGAGGCCGGGGGCTGGGCCCTACGCGTCACCCAGATCGCGGTGATCTGCACGTACTTCCTGGCCGCCTTCGCCAAGCTGCGCTTCGGCGGCCTGGACTGGCTGACCGGCTCGGTCCTGGCCCGCGCGATCATCCGACGCGGCACCGACCTGGCGGACCTGATCGCCCAGGTGCCGCACCTGCTGATCGTCGCCCAGTTCGGCATCGTGGCGTTCGAGCTGCTGAGCCCGGTGGTCTTTTTCCTGCCACCCCGCTGGCGACTCGCCATGGTCGGCTTCTTCTACTCGTTCCACGCGGTCACCATCGCGACCATCACGATCTCGTTCGCGCCGCACCTGGCCGCGATGACCAGCTTCCTACCGCTGGAGCGGGTGCGCCCGCTGGTCTGGGCCCGCCGGCTCGTCGGCCGCGACACTCCCAACCCAGCGACGACGGACGCCCCGGAACCGCGCCCGGCGGGCGACGACCGGGAGCCGGTGCCGCCTGGCCAGGACCCGGTGGGAGCCGGCGCGGAACGGGCGCTCGACGATCAGACGCCGGTGGTCGGGCGACCGGTCGGGCCGTAGAGCCGCTCCCGGGCCTCCTGCGGCAGCGAGCAGGCCGCGGTGCCACCGGGGAGTCGGTGGCGGTTGCGCGCCACCCAGCGGTACGCGGGCCAGGCCGCAGCGCGCACCGGAGGAAACCGCAGGCCGGCGCCGGCGACCCGCCAGAGCGGACCACTCGCGGCGAGCAGCTTCGCGATGGCGTCCGGACCGGCCGCGCGGGAGCCGTCCACGCCGACCCACTGCACGGCCTCCTCGCACTCGGCCACGGTGAGGCCGAGCGCGTCCAGGTCGGCGAACTGCCAGGGCACCACCCGTGCGGCGGTGGGGATGCGGCGCTCGATGAACTGCGCACAGCTCGTGCAGAACGCGCAGTCCCCGTCGTAGACGAAGGTCGACGTCTCCATGGCGTCCATCCTCCCCTCTCCGACCATCCGAACGCCCACCGGTGTACGGCGGGTCACTTGCGCTCACCTCGTACACGTGTTCGAATAGTGGCCATGCGCTGGGACAACCTCACCGCTCCCCCGGTTGAGGGAGACCCCGAGCGGGCAGCGCCAGCGACGCCACCCCTGCCGCTGGCGCTGCCCGGCGCCATCGCCCGCACCTTCGACACCCCCGAGTTCGCCGGGATGACCTTCTACGAGGTGCAGGCCAAGTCGATCCTCAACCGGGTGCCCGGGCAGTCCCGCGTCCCGTTCGAGTGGACGATCAACCCGTACCGGGGCTGCTCTCATGCCTGTGTTTACTGCCTGGGCGCGGACACCCCGATCCTGATGGCGGACGGTCGCACGAAGCCGATCAGCGAACTGGAGCCGGGCGACCGCATCTACGGGACCGAGCGACAGGGGGCCTACCGCCGGTACGTGATCACCACCGTCCTCGACAAGTGGTCCACGGTGAAGCCGGCCTACCGGGTCACCCTGGAGGACGGCACGACCCTCATCGCCAGCGGGGACCACCGGTTCCTCTCTGAACGTGGCTGGAAGTACGTCACCGGGGCCATGCAAGGCAGCTCCCGACGCCCCTACCTGACCACCAACAACCGTCTGATCGGCACCGGTCGTTTCGCCGTCGGGCCCAAGGAGTCACTGGACTACCGCCGGGGCTACCTGTGCGGCATGGTCCGCGGAGACGCGCACCTGGGCGCGTTCTCGTACTCGTACGGGACGGTGCACCGGTTCCGGCTGGCGTTGGCCGATGATGAGGCATTGAGCCGCAGTGAGCGGTACCTCGCCCTCGAAGGGATCAAGACGCAGCGTTTCACCTTGGCGCAGGTCAGCACCACGCGACGTGCGATGACCGCCATCCGCACCTCGAAGCAGCGGGACATCGAGACGATCGCTGACCTTGTCCGCTGGCCGGTCGAGCCCAGCGACGACTGGCGGCTTGGCTTCCTGGCCGGCATCTTCGACGCGGAGGGCAGTTGCAGCAGAGGCGTCCTGCGCATCAGCAACAGCGACGACGCCATCCTCGACCAGACGACGGCAGCACTGCGCCATTTCGGTTTCGCCTGCGTGCAAGGAGATCGCGGCCTAGCCAACCGCGTGCGGGAGATCAGGCTGACCGGGGGCCTCGCCGCCCGGCTCCGCTTCTTTCACCTGACCGACCCTGCCGTCACTCGGAAGCGGTCGATCGAGGGTGGCGCACTGAAGCATCAGGGCGCCCTCCGGGTTGTCGGCATCAAGGCACTCGGGCTGGAGCTGCCGCTCTGGGACATCACCACTGGCACCGGGGACTTCATCGCCAACGGGGTGGTCAGCCACAACTGCTTTGCCCGAAACACGCACACCTATCTCGATCTCGATGCCGGTGCGGACTTCGACCGGAAGGTGATCGTCAAGGTCAACGCCGGTGAGCTGGTCCGGCGGGAGTTGGCCGCGCCGCGCTGGCGGGGCGCGCACGTGGCGATGGGCACCAACGTGGACTGCTACCAGCGCGCCGAGGGTCGCTACCGGCTGATGCCGCAGATCATCGGCGCCCTGCGTGACTTCGCCAACCCGTTCTCGATCCTCACCAAGGGCACGCTGATCCTGCGCGACCTGCCGCTGCTGCGCCAGGCCGCCGAGGTGACCACGGTGGGCATCTCGTTCTCGGTGGGGTTCGTCGACGAGCACCTCTGGCGCACCGTCGAGCCGGGCACACCACACCCCCGCCGTCGGCTGGACGCCGTCCGGGCACTCGCCGACGCCGGCTTCTCCGTCGGCGTGCTGATGGCCCCGATCCTGCCCGGCCTGAGCGACAGCGACGAGTCGATCGACGCCACCGTCTCGGCCATCGCCGCCGCCGGTGCGACGAGCGTGACCGCCCTGCCCCTGCACCTGCGTCCCGGCGCCCGGGAGTGGTACGCCCGCTGGCTCGCCCGCGAGCACCCGCACCTCGTGCCCCGCTACCGCGAGCTCTACCGGGCCGGCGCGTACGCCCCGCAGGCGTACCAGCGGGAGTTGACCGCACGGGTGCGGATCGCCTCCCGCCGGCACGGGCTGCACCGCGGAGAGCGCGGCGACAACCGCAGCCTGCCGGAGCCGCCGCCACCGGCAACGGCCGAGCAGCTGACCCTGCTGTAGTCGGAGCTACAGTCGGCGGGTGCGTACCGCTCAGCAGATCCTCGCCGACTCCGCCGTGATCGCCGTCGTGGGCGCGTCCCGCGACCCGTTCAAGGCCGCGCACGGCGTGCCGCTGCAGATGCAGCAGTACGGCTGGCGCATCATCCCGGTCAACCCGACGGTCGACGAACTGTTCGGGGAACGGGCCTACAAGACCCTCGCCGACATTCCGCACCCCGTCGACCTGGTGGACGTGTTCCGGCCGGCGGCCGACGCCGTGCAGGTGGTCCGGGACGCGGCGGCCATCGGTGCCCCCGCGGTCTGGCTCCAACTGGGCATCGTCTCGGCCGAGGCGCGGCGGATCGCCGAGGAGGCCGGCATGGACTACGTCGAAGACCGCTGCCTCATCGTCGAACGCGCCGCCGCCAACCTGACCCGCCTGACCTGACCTGACCCGCCCCCGCGATCTTGCACTTACTGTCCCGGCATACCCGGCATAAGGGTCAATCGGGCAACCGAAAGTGCAAGATCGCGAGGGTGGGGGCGGGGGCGGGTTAGAGCTTGTACTCCTTGAGGAGGCCTCGGGAGATGATGGTCTTCTGGATCTCTGAGGTGCCCTCGCCGATGAGCAGGAACGGGGCCTCCCGCATCAGCCGCTCGATCTCGTACTCCTTGGAGTAGCCGTAGCCGCCGTGGATGCGGAACGCCTCCTGGACGACCTCGGCGCAGTATTCCGAGGCGAGCAGCTTGGCCATCCCGGCCTCGACGTCGTTGCGCTGACCGGCGTCCTTGAGCCGGGCGGCGTTGACCATGAGGGCGTGCGCGGCCTCGATCTTCGTACCCATCTCGGCGAGCTTGAAGGCGATCGCCTGGTGCTTGGCGAGTGGTTGGCCGAAGGTCTTGCGCTGCTGGGCGTAGCTCACCGCCAGCTCGAAGGCGCGGATGGAGATGCCGCAGGCGCGGGCGGCCACGTTGACCCGGCCCACCTCGATGCCGTCCATCATCTGGTAGAAGCCACGGCCCACCTTGTCGGCGCCGCCGAGGATCGCCGAGTCGGGCACGGTCACGCCGTCGAGCACCATCTCGGTGGTCTCGACGCCCTTGTAACCCATCTTCTCGATCTTGCCGGGGATGGTCAGGCCGGGGGCGGTCTCACCGAAGCCGGGCTCCTTCTCCAGCAGGAAGGTGCTCATGTTGCCGTAGACGGACTCGGCGCCGGTGTCGGTCTTGACCAGGGTGGCCACCACCGAGGAGTACGCCCCGTTGGTGAGCCACATCTTCTGCCCGTTGAGCACGTAGCGGTCGCCGTCGCGGACGGCCCGGGACTTGATCGCGGAGACGTCGGAGCCGGTCTCGGGCTCGGACATGGAGAACGCGCCGCGCACCTCGCCGGTGGCCATCTTCGGCAGCAGCCGGGCCTTCTGCTCGGCGGAACCGTGCTGGGAGATCAGGTACGCCACGATGAAGTGGGTGTTGACGATGCCGGAGATCGACATCCAGCCTCGGGACAGCTGCTCCACCACCAGCGCGTAGGTGAGTAGCGATTCGCCGAGCCCGCCGTACTCCTCGTCGATGGTGAGGCCGAACAGCCCCATCTCGCGCATGCCGTCGAGGATGTCGGTGGGGTACTCGTCGGCGTGCTCCAGCCGCTGCGCGTGCGGGATGATCTCCTTGTCGGCGAAGTCCCGAACGGTCTCCAGGATCGACTGTTGCACATCGGTCAGGCCGGGCGTCTGGGCGAGTCGGGCCATCTCAGCCTCCGGGGATCCGCGCACTACTCGTGGGTAACTGAACGCTGGGTCAGTATCGGCCCCTCGGGTCGACGAGGCCAAGGTGACCAGTCCACACAACCGCTGTGAAAAGGTTCACCGCTGCGGGTAGCGTCCGGCAAGAGGGACTTTTCCGGCACCGGCAGGAGGAGGACAGCTGTGAGCTACCCGCCGCCGTCGGGACCGCCCGAGGACGAGCCGCCGCCGTCACCCTACGAGCCACCGAAGGACCAGTCGCCGTACGCGCCACCGCCGGCCGGCCAGCCACCGTACGCGCCGCAGCCGGACCAGCCGGCGTACGAGCTGCCAGCGGAGCGCTCACCGTACGGGCCACCGCCCGGCGAACCGTCGCCGTACGGCCACCAGGGGCCGCAGCAGTCGGCGCACTGGAGTCAGCAGCCGCCGTACCCCCCGCAGGGCCCCTACGGCCAGTACGGCCCACCGCCGGCCGGGCCGGGTCGGGGCACCAACGTGCTGGCGATCCTGTCGCTGGTGTTCGCCTTCGTGTTTCCGCCGGCCGGCGCCGTCCTCGGTCACGTGGCCAAGCGGCAGATCCGCACCAGCGGCGAGGAGGGCGACCAACTCGCGACCTGGGGGCTGATCCTGGGCTACGTCTTCACCGGGCTCACCGTGCTGGCCTGCTGTGGCTGGCTGGCGCTGGTGGCCTTCGGCAACACCAACGACACCGGCGGCTACTGACAGGCGCCGGTGCGGACCGCGCGGTCAGCGGAAGCGGGCCTCGCGGACGCTGTTGCCGCCGTCGACCACCAGCATCTGGCCGGTGATGTACGAGGCGGCCGGCGAGCAGAGGAAGCTGATCGCCGCGGCGACCTCGTCCGGCGTGCCCGGTCGCCCCACCGGGGTGCCCAGCCCTTGCTTGATCTCGGCCATGGTGGACGCCGCGGTGTAGATGGTGCCGGGTGCCACCGCGTTGACTGTCACACCGTCGGCGATCATCTCCATGGCCAGGGCGCGGGTCAGCCCGACGACCCCGGCCTTCGCCGCGGCGTACGCGGCCTCGGTGGGCAGGGCGTTGACCGGGCCGGCCGTGGCCGCCAGGTTGACGATCCGACCCCAGCCGCGCTCGGCCATCCCGCCGATGAACGCCCGGCTGCACAGGAACGCCGTGGAGAGGTTGCGGTCGATCTCACCGCGCCACTCGTCGTAGGTCAGCTGCGCCACCGGCCGCAGCACGCCCTGGCTGGCCCGACTGGCCAGGCCGGCGTTGTTGACCAGCACCTCGACGTCGCCCAACTGCTCGGCGACGGCATCGGCCAGCGCGCCGACCTCGGACTCGTCGGTCAGGTCCGCGACGAAGCCGGTGACCCCCAGCTCGGTCGCCCGCTCGTGGATGCGCCGGGTGGTGGAGACGATGGCCACCCGAGCGCCCAGGTCGGCGAGTCGCCGGGCGGTGGCGTACCCGATGCCGTCCGGGCTGCCCGCCCCGGTGACCAGGGCGACCCGCCCGTCGAGGCGCATGGTGACCGGGTCGGCGAGCGCGACCGGCTCGTCGGGGCCGGGGCTGCCCGCCGGGGCGGCCGTCCGGGCGCGTCGGGCCGCACCCGGGCGGCTGACGTCCCGTCGGGGTCGGCTGCCGGAGCGGTCCGCGGCGCGCGCGTCGTATGCCATGCCAGGGATCCTGCCCGTTACGACCGGCCCGAGCAACGCGGCACCCGGAAGCGGGGGCGTCGGGTTTGGGCAGCGCTGGCTACCCTGTCTCCGCACCCCGACCTGACGGAGAGTTCGCATGACAAATCCCCCGCCGCCCGGCAACTGGACCGATCCCACGTGGTCGGCACAGCCGTCGAGCCCCGCACCCGACCCGACCCTGGTGGCCGGTCAGCCGGTCCCCCCGCAACCCGGCCCGGTCGACCCGTACGCGCCGACCAACCCGTACGCGCCGACCAACCCGTACGCCCCGGCCGACCCGTACGCCGGAGCGCAGCCGCCAGCGACCCAGCCGATGCCCGGGTACGCCCCGCCCGGCTACGCCCCACCCGGCTACCCGCCGCAGTACCCCGGTTACGGCTACCCGCAGCCGCCGAAGACCAACGGGATGGCCATCGCGGCGTTCGTACTGGCGCTGCTCGGTTTCACGTCCTGCATCACCGCGCCGGTCGGCGCGATCCTCGGGCACGTCGCGCAGAAGCAGATCCGGCTCAGCGGCGAGGGCGGTGCGGGGATGGCGAAGGCCGCCATCATCGTCGGCTGGATTCTCACCGGGTTCCTGGTGCTGGTGATCGCCGGCTACGCGGTCGCGATCATCTACGCGATCACGACGGGCGACAACAGCAGCAGCTACTGACGGGCGGGCGGGCCGGCGTACCGTCGACTGTCGAGCCGGACCGACGGCCGGCGGCGGTCGTCCCGGCCCGGCCGGTCACTGCGCCGGTGGGGTGAACGACGAGGTACGGCTCATCCCGGCGGCCCGGCCCTTGGCGGCGACCACGAGCGCCATCTTGCGGGACGCTTCGTCGATCATCTCGTCGCCGAGCATCACGGCGCCGAGCCGGCCGCCAGCCTCCGAGGTGTAGTGCTCGTACGCGTCGAGGATCAACTCGGCGTGGTCGTAGTCGGCCTGCTCCGGCTGGTAGACCTCGTTGGCGGCGTCGATCTGGCCCGGGTGCAGCACCCACTTGCCGTCGAAGCCCAGCGCGGCCGAGCGCTTGGCCACCTCACGGAACGCGTCGACGTCGCGGATCTGCAGGAAGGGGCCGTCGATGGCCTGCTTGTCGTGCATCCGCGCGGCCATCAGGATCCGCATCAGGATGTAGTGGTACGGGTCGCCCGGGTAGTCCGGGATCAAGCCGCCGACCACCATCGACTTCATGTTGATCGACGCCATGAAGTCGGCCGGGCCGAAGATGATGGTCTCCACGCGCGGCGAGGCGGCGGCGATCGCGTCCACGTTGACCAGACCGGCGGCGTTCTCGATCTGCGCCTCGATGCCGATCCGGCCGACCTCCAGGCCGATCGTCTTCTCGATCTGGGTGAGCGTCAGGTCCAGCCACTGCACCTGGGCGGCGGTCTGCACCTTCGGCAGCATGATGCAGTCCAGGTTGGCGCCGGCGCCCTCGACGACCTCGATGACGTCCCGGTAGGTCCACGGGGTGGTCAGGTCGTTGACCCGGACCACCCGGGTCTTGCCGGCCCAGTCACCCTCGTTGAGGACGGCCACGATGTTCTTGCGGGCGTCCGCTTTGGCCAGTGGGGCGACGGCGTCCTCCAGGTCGAGGAAGACCTGGTCGGCCGGAAGCCCCTGGGCCTTGCCGAGCATCTTCACGCTGGAACCCGGCACGGCGAGGCAGGACCTGCGGGGGCGACCGACTGCGGCCATCAATGCGCTCCTTCCAGCGTCCGGCGGGCATGCCGACGCCACCTGACGACAGATCCGGGACCTTAACGATCCCAAAGGGCGTTGTGACGTCACGGTAACCTCGCGCCATGACCGGGGTGAATGGACCTGTGGAAGATCTCACTGGGCGCCGACTGGTGGTGGTGACCGGGGCCAGCTCCGGCATCGGGCTGGCTGCCGCCGTGCACCTGGCCTGCCGCGGCGACCAGGTGGTGCTGGTCGGGCGGGACCCCGCCCGGCTACAGGCCGCAGCCGAACGGGTGCGGGAGAACTCCGGTGAGCGTCCGGAGCTGTTCCGGGCCGACTTCGCGATCCTCGACGACGTACGCCGGCTGGCCGAGCAACTCCGGGGCGCGTACGACCGGATCGACGTGCTCGCCAACAACGCCGGCGCGATCGCGCTGCAACCGCTGAGCACCGTCGACGGTTTCGAGATGTCGATCCAGGCCAACCACCTGGCCCCGTTCCTGCTGACCAACCTGCTCGCCGACCGGGTCGGCCGGGTCGTGGTGACCGCCTCCGGCGCGCACCGCTTCGGCGCACTCGACCCGGACGACCTGAACAAGCCGCTGCGTGACTACCGGCCGATGGGCGCGTACGGCACCAGCAAGCAGGCGAACATCCTGTTCACCGCCGAGGCCGCCCGCCGCTGGCCGGACACCTCCGCGTACAGCTTCCACCCCGGGATGGTCCGCACCCGGTTCGCCAACGACAGCAGGCTGGTCGCGTTCGGTATGCGTTTCCTGCCGTTCCGCAGCCCGGAGAAGGGCGCCGAGACCCTGGTGTGGCTGGCCAACCAGGACCGCTCCCGGCTCATCAACGGGGGTTACTACGCCGACCGCCGCCCACGTCGACCACTCCGGAAGGCATCCGATCCGCAGCTCGCCTCCCGGCTCTGGGCGGCGAGCGCCAAGGCCGTCGGTCTCGATGGCTGACCGGGCCGGCGTGCTGACACTCGTCGCGATCGTCGAGTTCGCCGTCGGGGCCGAGGCGGCCGGGCAGCGTTACGAGGACGCCGTACTGGCCCTGCTCGAACGGCACGACGGCCGGCTGGACCGGCGACTGCGCGGCACCGCCGGGCAGGCCGAGGTGCACGTGATCCGGTTCGACGGGCGGGCCGGCTACGAGTCGTTCCTCGCCGACCCGGACCGGGCGGCCCTGCGTACCGCCCTCGGCGACGCCGCCCCGACGACCCGGGTCATCGAGGTGTACGAAAGCTGACCCGCCGGGCGGGTGTCGCGCGGTCAGTCGGCCAGCGGGGTCGGGTCGGTCGGCAGGGCGCTGGGCTCGCTCCGCCGGCCGCCGAGCACCACCACCGCCACCCCGGCCAGCAGCAACGCCATCCCGAGCAGCGCGTACGGGCGGGGCAGCTGGCCCAGCCAGGCCCAGCCGAGCAGGGCCGCGCCGGGCGCCTCCAGCAGGATCAGCACGCTCACCGTTGTCGCCGGGATCTTCCGCAGGGCGTAGTTGAACATCGAGTGCCCGAGCAGCTGGGCGCCGGCCACCAGGGCCAGGATGGCCAGCCAGGTACGGCCGTCGAAGCCGGTCAGTCGTACGCCGCCGACCAGGCACAGGGCCAGCAGGATCAGCGCGCAGATCCCGTAGCAGATGGTGGTGTAGGTGGTAGTGCTGATGCTGCTCCGCGCCCGTTCCCCGAACGCGGTGTAGACGGCGGCGAACAGGGCGCCGATCAGCGCCAGCACGTCACCGAGGACGGCCCGGCCGGAAACCCCCACGTCCACTCCGGTGGCGACCGCCGCGCCGCCGACCGCCACCGCGATGCCGATCCACACCACCCGGGGCAGCGGACGTCCCTGGGCGCGGGCGATCAACCCCTGCCAGACCGGCTGGGTGGCGACCAGGGCTGTGGACGTGGCGACCGAGGTGAGCTGGGCGCTCGGCACCCAGGTGGCGAAGTGTCCGGCCAGGGCGACCCCGGACAACACGCAGAACAGTCCCTCCCGCCGGCCCGCGCCCACGGTCAGCCTGCGGAACTCGGCCCGACGCCGGACCAGCGCGAAGGGGCTCAGCACGGCCACCGCGAGCAGGTTGCGCCAGAACGCGATGGCCAGCGCGGGGGCGACGGCGTACGCGATCAGCGGCGCGGACGACGACACGGCTACCACGGCCAGCCCGACCGCTCCGGTGGTCAGCGGATCCAGGGTCGGCCGGTGTGAAGGTGGGGGCACGGGACGTAATCCTCACACGTATGACACTCGACACGGACGGTCATCACTCCGTTACGATCACGCGGTTCCGCGCCGGCGACCCTCGACCGCCCGGAGGCGTTCCCCCATGCCCAGCTACCAGGCGGTGCTGTTCGACTTCTTCGGCACCCTGACCCGTTCGGTGCAGCGCGGTGTCGCGCACCTCGGCACCGCCGAGTTGCTCGGGTGCCACACCGACACGTTGACCGAGGTGCTGGACCGCACCTACTACGAACGGGCCACCGGCCTGCTCGGCAACGCGGAGGCGACCCTGCGCTGGGTGTGCGCCCAGGTTGGCGTACACCCCAGTGACCATGCGGTGCGGGCGGCGGTGGCGTCCCGGCACCGGGCGGTCCGCGCGGACACCTGGCTGCGGGCCGACGCGGTGCCGGTGCTGGCGGCCCTGCGCCAGCGCGGCCTGCGCACCGGCGTGATCAGCGACTGTACGCACGAACTACCGGCGTTCCTGCCGCAGCTCGCGGTCGCCCCCCTGCTCGACGTCCGGGTCTTCTCGGTGCAGGTCGGGCGGTGCAAGCCGGATCCGGCGCTCTACCTGACGGCCTGCCAGCGGCTCGGGCTCGCGCCGGGCGACTGCCTCTACGTCGGTGACGGCGGCAGCCAGGAGCTGACCGGCGCCGAGCGGGCCGGGATGACCGCCGTCCGGCTCGCCACACCGGATCTGGCCACGCACCTGGTGTTCAACGCCGACCAGGACTGGCGCGGCCGGACGCTCGGCACCCTGGGCGAGGTGCTCGCCCTCGTCGACGCCGACGCCGCGGTGGCGGGCGTCGGCGGTCGGGCGGACTGATCGACTGATCAGCGGCGGCGGACCCGGTGCAGGCGGAACGGCTTGCGGGTGGCCCGGACCGCCGGAGTCGGCCGGGGCGGCTCGGCCTGCGCGTCGGCCGGCAACTCGGCTCCGGCCAGCGGCGTACCGGCCGGGGCGAGTCGGTTCACCGCGCATCCGTCGGCGGCCCACCGGGCCACCAGATCGGCGGTCGGACCGGGCGCGTTGAGGCGCTTCGCCGCGACCAGCGGCGCGGTGACGTCCCACGCCTCGGTGCCCGGCCGCAACCGGCTCACCCGGGCCGGCCAGGTGACGATCCGCCCGCCGTGGTCGCCGCGCAGGGTCACCTGGGCCTCGGTCGCGTCGGCCAGGCCCGGTGCGGCCTGCTCGCCCGGCCCGCTGACCACCAGGAGCGCGCCCTCCAGCGGGGCGCACCAGAGCGCCAGCGCCGGCCCGCCGGCAACGCTGACCCAGGCCACGGCGGCCTTCTTCATCGCCTCGTCGACCAGTGGGGTGCCCCCGGGGGCGTCCTCGTCCGTCACACCCGCATCCTCCCGCATCGGCGCCTCCGCTCAGCCCACGAACGGCGGCACGGCGATCTCGCCCCGGGCCACCGGCATCACCTGACCGGCGACCGTCGCGCCGACCGCCACCCCGTCCGCCGCGGTGACCGTGCAGGCCAACGCGGACGGGCGGTTCATCTCCACACCCTGTCGGACCGCGTACTCCGACCGCCCCTCGCCGGGCAGCAGACCACTCGCCACCAGCCAGACACCGAGGCCGAGCGCCGCCGAACCGGTCGCCGGGTCCTCCGGAACGCCGATCCCCGGCACGAAGACCCGGGCGTGCGCGGTTTGCGCGGCCGCGTCCCAGGAGAAGACGCTGACGTGCGACACCCCGTACCGCTGCGCCGCCGCCGGGTTCACCCGGGCGCGGGCCACCGACTCCGGACGCACCGGCAGGTACGGGAACTCCAGCCCACAGCCGGCGACGCGTGGGGCGGGCCCGAAGTGGTCGTCGGCGACCAGCCCGGCGATCTCCAACAACGGCTCCGGGTCCAGCTCCGGCCCGAGGGTCGGGGTGCCACCGGTCAGCGTCGCCCCGGACGCGGTCACCTCGATCGGCAGTACACCAGCGTGACACTCCTGGGTGACCTGCCCCACACCGAACATGCCCCGCCGGCACGCGGTGACCGCCGCGCCGACGCTGGGGTGCCCGGCGAACGGCAACTCCTCCACCGGAGTGAAGATCCTGGCCCGGTAGGTGCTGCCGACCTGTGTCGGCGGCAGCACGAACACCGTCTCGGAGAGGTTGAACTCCAGCGCGAGCGCCTGCATCTGCTCGGTGGCCAGCGCCTCCGCGCCGAACACCACCGCCAGCGGGTTGCCGGCGAAGGGGCGATCGGTGAAGACGTCCACGATCTCGTAGGCCAAGGTCGACATGTTGATAAACACTAGGCGCTTAGGCTGGTGCCCGTGAGTACGCCGACCCGGGTCTACATCGCCCGTCTCGCCGGAGTCGCCGTCTTCGACCCGAACGGTGATCAGGTGGGACGGGTTCGTGACGCCGTGGCACGGCTTCGGGCGACGAAGCGTCCGCCGGAGGTGGTGGGCCTCGTCGCCGAGATGCCGATGCGTCGTCGGATCTTCCTGTCCATCAACCGGATCACCTCCATCGACGCGGACGCCGTCGTGCTCGGTTCCGGCACCCTCAACCTGCGCCGGTTCGAGAAGCGCCCGAACGAGCTGCTGGTGCTTCAGGAGCTGCTCGACCGGCGGGTGCAACTCGACCCGGGCGGCCAGCCCGGCGCGGTCGTGGACGTCGCGATGGAGTGCACCCGGGGCGGCGAGTGGTCACTGACCCGCGTCGCCGTACGCGAGCAGACCGGTCGGCTCAGCCGCCGCGGCCACCTGCACCAGGTCGAGTGGGACCGGGTGCGCGGGCTCAGCGGCATCGCCGACAACCGGGGTACGGCGAACCTGCTCGCCGTACTGGAGGACATGCGCCCCGCCGACCTGGCCAACGCGTTGCAGGATCTGCCCGACGCGCGCCGCAACGAGGTCGCGGCCGCGTTGGACGACGAGCGGCTGGCCGACGTGCTCAGCGAGCTGCCGGAGCACGACCAGGTGGAGATCCTCGCCGCCCTCGACCGGGAGCGGGCCGCCGACGTCCTGGAGGAGATGGACCCGGACGACGCCGCGGACCTGCTCAACGAGCTGCCCCCACCCGAGCAGGACGTGCTGCTGGACCTGATGGAGCCGGACGAGGCCGACCCGGTACGCCAACTGCTGAAGTACACCCCGGGCACGGCCGGCAGTGTGATGACGTCGGAGCCGGTCATCCTGCCGCCGGACGCCACCGTCGCCGAGGCGCTGGCCCGGATCCGGGAGCCGCAGCTCTCCCCCGCCGTCGCCGCGCAGGTCTTCGTGACCCGAGCACCGCAGAACACGCCGACCGGCCGCTACCTGGGCATGGTGCACTTCCAGGCGCTGCTGCGCGAACCCCCGGCAGACCTGCTGGGCAAGGTGGTGGTCAACGACATCGACCCGCTGCGCCCCACCACGCCGCTGCCGGAGATCACCCGCCGGATGGCCACCTACGACCTGGTCGCCATGCCGGTGATCGACCGCAACAACCGACTCGTCGGCGCCGTGACGGTGGACGACGTGCTGGACCACTCCCTACCCCGGGACTGGCGGGACCGCGACGCCCTGGCCGCCCCGGGCGCCACCGACACCGCGATGGGCGGCGCGGATGGCTGACCAGCGGCGGACGGAGCGTCTCGACCAGCCACGCGAGCCCCGGGGCGTCAAGTTGCCCCGGTTCGACGCGGAGGCGTTCGGTAGGTGGTCCGAGGGCATCGCCCGGGGCATGGGCACCGCGAACTTCATCGTCGTCATGACGGTGGTGATCACGATCTGGTTCGTCTGGAACACGTTGGCCCCGGCGAACCTGCGCTTCGACCCGTACACCTTCACGTTCTTGACCCTGGTGCTGTCGTTGCAGGCCAGCTACGCGGCCCCGCTGATCCTGCTGGCCCAGAACCGGCAGGCCGACCGGGACCGGGTGGCCCTGGAGGAGGACCGGCGGCGAGCCACCGCGCAGAAGGCGGACACCGAGTACCTGGCCCGGGAGATCGCGGCCCTGCGGATCGCGATGGGTGAGGTCGCCACCCGCGACTTCCTCCGCTCCGAGCTGGCCCGGCTGGCCGAGGAACTGGACGAGGTGGGGCAACGCCGGCAACGACTGGAGCGCCGCCAGCAGGAGAAGGACAGCCGGCAGGAGCGACGTGGCCAACGGCCGACCGACGGTGTCGGCCTGGACGAACCCCGCGACGACCTGGACGGCGACTTCACCCGGGACGCCCGGCCGGACGGCACCGGCCCGCGCCGGTCAGAGGGCTGACCGGCGGGTCATCGATTGGCTCACACCGCACCGGGCAACGGCGGCAGCGGATGCCCCGCGACGTAGCATTGCGGGCATGTCAGCACCCGTGAGCACCGTCGAGGACGCGATCCAGGCCGCCCTGGCCACCGTCAACGACCCGGAGATCCGCCGGCCCATCACCGAGCTGGGCATGGTCCGCTCCGCCACGATCGGTGCCAGCGGTGTCGTCCGCGTCGAACTGCTGCTCACCGTCGCCGGCTGCCCGCTGAAGGACAAGCTGCGTACGGACATCACCACCGCCCTGGCCGCGGTGCCCGGCGTCACCGGCGTGGAGATCGACTTTGGGGTGATGACCCCCGAGCAGCGGCAGTCGTTGCAGTCGCAGCTGCGCGGCGGCGGCGGCGCCACCGAGGAACCCGTCATCCCGTTCGCCCAGCCCGGCTCGCGCACCCGCGTGTACGCGGTGGCCAGCGGCAAGGGTGGCGTCGGCAAGTCCAGCGTGACGGTCAACCTGGCGGCGGCGCTCGCCGCCCGTGGGCTCTCCGTCGGGGTGGTCGACGCCGACATCTACGGCCACTCGGTGCCCCGGATGCTCGGCACGGAGGCCCGGCCCACCCGGGTCGAAGACATGATCATGCCGCCGCAGTCGCACGGCGTGAAGGTGATCTCCATCGGCATGTTCACGTCCGGCAATGCCGCCGTCGTGTGGCGCGGCCCGATGCTGCACCGGGCGTTGCAGCAGTTCCTGGCCGACGTCTACTGGGGCGACCTGGACGTGCTCCTGCTCGACCTGCCCCCGGGTACGGGTGACGTGGCCATCTCGCTGGCCCAACTGCTGCCCAACTCGGAGATCCTGATCGTCACCACCCCGCAGACCGCCGCCGCCGAGGTGGCGGAACGGGCCGGTGCGATCGCCCTGCAGACCCACCAGCGGGTGGTCGGCGTCATCGAGAACATGTCCTGGCTGGAGCTGCCGGACGGCTCCCGGATGGAGATCTTCGGCTCCGGCGGCGGCACGGCCGTGGCCGAGTCGCTGAGCCGGACCATCGGCGCGCAGGTGCCGCTGCTCGGTCAGATCCCACTGGACACCCGGGTCCGTGAGGCCGGCGACGCCGGCAACCCGATCGTGCTGGCCGAGCCGGAGTCCCC
The DNA here is from genome assembly GCF_042869175.1 of Micromonospora sp. NPDC007208. NCBI lineage: Bacteria > Bacillati > Actinomycetota > Actinomycetes > Micromonosporales > Micromonosporaceae > Micromonospora > Micromonospora sp. NPDC007208. The sequence goes on from NZ_JBIAFG010000008.1 coordinate 168,237, forward strand.
GGCCGCGAAGGCACTCGGCACGATCGCCGACCGGCTCGCGCTGCGCCGCGAGTCACTGCTCGGCAAGCCGCTCGGCCTCAAGCCCGCCGGCCGCTGACCACCCCGAACACCGTCAGCCCGCCGGCCGCTCCTAGCCGGCGGGCTGAATCACGTTGGTGAGTAGCCCAGGCAGGCCGCCACGACGTGGTTGACCGGCCGACTTCCTGCGACGCGAGTTGATCAGCGCCGGGGGGTCGGGCGGGTACGGACCGGGTCGGTCAGGTGGCGTCGTCGTAGCTGGCCCGGGGGGCCGGGGCCGAAGGAGTGCTGGTGGCCGTGCCGGAGCGGGCCTCGTTCGACCGCAGGTCGGCGGCGTTGGCCACGTCCTTCAGGTCGTTGTGCACGCCGCTCACGTCCGCGCGCAGGTTGTCGTAGACGCCCTGCAACGGCTTGCGGATCGCCGCCTCGTCCTCCTCGCTGAGGAGGTGCTTGCGGATGAACGCCTTCGGGTGCAGGTCTTCCAGCTGGATGTCGGTGCCCAGCTCGCGGCTCAGGTCGCCGGTGGCGTTGCGGGCCATGTTGCGCAGGTTGCGCACCAACCGCAGGCCATCGGTGATCACGGCGGGGAGCCGGTCGCCGAAGATCAGCAGCGCCAGGAGCAGCAGCGCACCGATCTCCCACCAGTTCAGGTTGTCGAGCATCCCGCGGGCCTCCTCTCGGCGTCAGCAGCAAGACTACGCACGCCGGGCGGCTTTCGGGCAGGGGGTGCGCAGCTGTTCACTTCGCGTCCGCCGCGAGGGTTACCGAGGTGTTCTGCCGGGCGGAGCCCCGCCGATACTCGACGGTCACCACCGAGCCTGGCGCGTACTTGCGGACCAACGCGGTCAGATCGGTCGGCTCGGTCATCGGCCGCCCATTGATCCTGAGGATCACGTCACCGACCTTCAACCCGGCACCGTCCGCGGGGCCGGACGGCTCCACCTCGGCCAGCCGCAGACCACCCCCGGCAACTCCGGTCGGGCCGTCCGCCCGGGCGCCGATCACCGTACGCCGGGCCTTGCCGGTGCCGATGATGTCCTGGGTCACCCGCTTGGCCTGGTTGATCGGGATGGCGAAGGCGAGCCCGATGTTGCCCGCCTCCTGCCCCTCGGCGACAAGCGACTTGATGGTGGAGTTCACCCCGACCACCCGGCCGGCGCCGTCGACAAGTGGACCGCCCGAGTTGCCGTGGTTGACCGCGGCGTCGGTCTGGATGGCCGCGTAGTAGCGCACCGGACCGCCCGGCTCCCCGGCCTGCATCGTCCGGTCCAGAGCACTCACGATGCCGGCGGTGACCGTGTTGGCCAGCGACAGCGGCGAGCCGATGGCGAGCACAGGGTCGCCGACCGCCAGCGCGTCGGAGTCGCCGAACTCCACCGGCCGCAGCCCGGGACGACTCACCTTGATCACCGCGATGTCCGACTCCGGGTCCTGCCCGACGATGGTCGCCGGCGCGGTGCTGCCGTCGTTGAAGACCACCGAGGCCTTGCCGGTGCCGCCGGCCACCACGTGGTCATTGGTGATCACATGGCCGTCGGCGGTGGCGATGAACCCGGAGCCCTCACTGGTCCCGCCGAGGCTGCTCACCCGCACGGTGACCACGCTGGGCAGGACACGTTCGGCGACCCCCGCCAGCGACTCCGGTTTGCGCTGCGCCAGCGCCGGCACCTCCGCGGGCGCACCACCGAGGACCGCCGCGCCAGCGCCGCCGCGTACCGCGAACGCGTAGCCCAGCGCACCGCCGAGGGTGCCGGCCAGGAGCGCGGTGATCACCGGGATGAGCAACAGGTGGCGCAGCGTCGGCCGGCCCGGCGCGTCGGGGTCGGTGACCGGCTCGGGCTCGGTGCCGGGAACCACCACCCCGGGCACCACCACCGCGGTCGGTGCCGCCGGGTCCCGCCAGGGGTCGGCGAGCGCGTCCGACCACCAGGGCGACGCCCCGGCCGAGTTCGGCCCGCCCGCAGCCGACGCCGGCCAACCCGGTGCCGGCCCGCCGGCAGACCCCGGCATGGTCGGCGGCCCCACCGACGGGGCTCCTGCCCCGGGCGGTCGCGCCGGAGCCGGAGTCTCACCGCCCCGGCGCCAGTCCCAGCCGTCGGTCACGTCGGTGCCTCCCAGTCCGTCCCCGGATCCCGCGCCGCGTCGCCCGGCCACGGGCCGGTCTGGTCGCGGCTGACGGGATACCGCCTCCAGGATTGCACGGATGTACGCGGTGCAGTCAGCGGTTGCCCCGGTGATCGCTTCCGGCGGAGGCGCGGCTGCGCCCCACGACGGTCGCCTCTACGCTCACAGTGCCAACCCGCCCCCGCACCACGCACCGCCCCCGGAGGTGCCCCATCGCCACGGTCGCCGGTTCCGGCAGTTCGACGACGCAGGCTCAACACTTCGCCGAGTCGTACGTCACCGAGGATCTCGTTCTGCGTACCGCCCGCAGCCTGGCCCGGGAGGTGGGCCTCGACGCGGTCACCCCCGGCGCGGGAGCGGCGCTGCGGCTGCTGGCCGCCGCCGGCAATGCCCGTGCGGTGGTGGAGATCGGCACCGGCACCGGGGTCAGCGGCGTCTGGTTGCTGCGCGGCATGCGCGCCGACGGTGTGCTCACCACCATCGACGTGGAGGTGGAGCACCAGCGGATCGCCCGGCGGATCTTCGCCGAGGCGGGCTTCGCGGCCGGGCGCACCCGGATCATCACCGGTCGGGCGCTCGACGTGCTGCCCCGGCTCGCCGACGGCGCGTACGACCTGGTCTTCGTGGACGCGGAGGCGACCGGCTTCCATGCCTGTGTGGAGGCGGCGCTGCGGCTGTTGCGCCCGGGGGGCGTGCTGGCGCTCAACGGCGTGCTGGCCGGCGGACGGATCGGCGACCCGGCCGCCCGGGACGCGGAGACGGTGACGGTTCGCGAGACGATCAAGGCGGTCCGGGAGTCGGAGCACTGGATCCCCGCGCTGCTTCCGGTCGGGCACGGGTTGCTCGCCGCGGTGAAGTGCTGACCGGTGCCCAGGAGGGGTCGAAGCCTCGGTCGAGCCGAGGCTTCGGCTCCCGCACTAGTTGACGTCGGCGAGCCAGCGCAGCAACGACCGGACGCCCCAGCCGGTGGCGCCGCGGCTGACCTCGGCCTGGTCGCCGTCGGCCCAGGACGGGGCGGACATGTCCAGGTGCAGCCAGCGGTCCCGTAGGTCACCGGTGAACTCGCGCAGGTAGAGCGCGGCCAGCACCGAGCCGGCACCCTGCGCCGGCGCGCTGTAGAGGTCGGCGATCTCGCTGCCGAGGTACTCGACGTAGTCGGTGTGCAGCGGCATCCGCCACGCCGACTCGCCGGCCGCCTCGGCCGCCGCCAGCACGCCGGCCGCCAGCTCGTCGTTCTCGCTGTACAGCGCGGCGGTGCGCTTGCCCAGCGCCACCGAGTTCGCGCCGGTGAGCGTGGCCAGGTCGAGCAGCAGGTCCGGTTTGAGCTGCTGCACCGCGTACGCCAGCGCGTCGGCGAGGACCAGTCGACCCTCGGCGTCGGAGTTGGTCGTCTCGCTGGTCGTGCCGCCGTAGTGCCGGATGACGTCGCCGGGGCGGAACGCCGAGCCGCTGACCATGTTCTCGGCGAGCGGGGCCAGCGTGGTGATCCGGACCGGCAGCCGCAGCGCGGCGGCGCCCAGGGTGGCGGCGACGACCGCGGCCGCGCCGGCCATGTCCTTGCGCATCAGCTTCATCGACGCCACCGGCTTGATCGAGATGCCGCCGGTGTCGAAGGTGATGCCCTTGCCGATCAGCACCACGTGGGTGCGCGCGTCGGCGGGGTGCCAGTCCAGTTCGACGAGTCGGGGTCCGCTGGCGGAGCCTCCGCCCACGGCGAGGATCCCGCCGAAGCCCTCGGTGGTCAGCTCGGCCGGGCCACGGACCCGCAGCCGCAGGTCCGGAAGATCGGCTGCGGCGGAGGCCACCTGGTCGGCGAACCACTGGGGGGTCTTCACCGACGACGGGGTGTTGGTCAGGTCCCGGGCGAGATGGGTCATCGCGGCCGTGGTCCGGGCCGTGGCGACGACGTCCTCGTACCCGGTCGGGTCGGCGATCAGCAGATCGACGCTGGTGAGCGTCGGTCGGTCGCCGGCCTCGGTGAGTCGGAACCGGTACGGGGCGAGCAGCAGCCCCTCGGTCAGCCCGCGAACCGCGGCCGGGGTCAGCTCGGCCGGTAGCGCGATGGTGATATGCGTCTCAGCTGCGGCGGAGCGGGCCAGGGCCGCGCCGGCCGTCCGCCAGGCCGCCTCGTCGCCGTCACCGATGCCGAGCAGCAGCAGCCGACCGGGGGTACGCCCGGGGCGCAGCTGGGTGTGGATCTCGCCGACTCGGCCCGTCAGCCGGGCCGCTGACACCAGCGCGGTCGACTCGTCGGCAGTGCCGTCCGGTGCCGCAACGGCGGTCGACACGGGCTCGGCCGAGGTGTCACCTTCCGCCGTCGGATCGGCGGGGCGGACGGGCAGGACGAGGACGTCGAGCCGGTCGGGCTCGGCGATCAGGCGGATGGCGAGCACGCGGAACCGTACCTCCAGGAAAGTGTCGCGGACGGCGGCGAACCCACCTGCCCGCAGCGTTGAAGACCCTGAGCCACCGGCGATTCCGGTGGCTCAGGGTCCGACGAACGTTCCGGGCGGCGTGAGCCGCCCGGAGCACTCCTTACTCAGCCGGCCGCTGCCTTCAGTGCGTCACCGAGCGCGTTGGCCTCGTCGGGAGTCATCTCGACGACGAGCCGGCCACCGCCCTCCAGCGGGACCCGCATGACGATGCCCCGCCCCTCCTTGGTGACTTCCAGCGGACCGTCGCCCGTCCGCGGCTTCATCGCCGCCATGTTGTCTCCCCTCAGACCTACACCAGGGTCGGTGGGTTGCCCCACAGCCACTTCGTCACGACCACCCGCAACGGTCACGGGGGTGTCGACCAACGATTTTCCCTGATGAACACCGCCGGACCCAAACCGGAGCAGCATTGATGTAACAGCATCTAGCTTATCTTGAGAAGGCCTGTCACAATGTGCGGTCATGCAGGCACGGTCGGCACTCTTCGACCTGTACGGCGACCACCTCCGTCCGAGGGGTGGCCGGGCACCGGTTGCTGCCCTGGTCAAGCTACTGGCGCCGCTGGGAATCGCACCGCCGGCAGTTCGCACCGCCGTGTCCCGGATGGTGCGTCAGGGCTGGCTCGAACCACTCCGGTTGGTCTCCGGACCGGGGTATTCGATCACACCGAAAGCCGCCCGGCGACTCGACGAGGCAGCGGCCCGGATCTACCGGACCGGCCGGGTCACCTGGGACGGGCGGTTCGATCTGCTGGTGTTGGAGGCCCCGGGCTCCCGGCGGGACCGCCAGCGGCTCGCCGCCAACCTGAGCTTCCTCGGCTACGGGACGCTCGACGAGCAGACCTGGGTCGCCACCCGCCCCGCCGACGATGTCGACCTGCTCCTCGCCGAGACCGGCATCCGGTTCGAGCGGTTCACCGCCTCGCACTTCTCCGGCACCCCCGGCGCGATGGGTGTGGTCCGACGAGCGTGGAACCTGGCCGAGATCGGCCGCGCCTACGAGCGGTTCGTCGCGGACCAGCGCCCGCTGCTCGCCGCCGTCACCGTGCGCAGCAGCGACGAGGAGGCGTACGCGACGCGGTTCCGCCTCGTGCACGCGTGGCGTACGTTCCTCTTCCAGGACCCGCAGCTGCCCCCGGCGCTGCTACCCGAGCGGTGGCCTGGCACCGCCGCGGCCAGTTTCTTCGACCGGCACGCGGCTCGCCTGCGTCCGGCCGCCGACCGGTACGTCGAACAGTGCCTCGACGCCGGCAACCGCATCGTCCGACAGAAGGGTCGTTAGACACGTGACCGAGCCGCTGCTGGTCGACCGGACCGATGCCGTCGTCACCCTCACGCTGAACCGGCCGAACGCCATGAACTCGCTCAACGTGGCGCTCAAGGAGGCGCTGCGGGACGCCCTGGCGGAGCTGGAGACCGACCGGTCCTGCCGCGCGGTCGTCCTGGCCGGGGCCGGCGGGTCGTTCTGCGCCGGGCAGGACCTGCGCGAGCACGTGGCCACCCTGGAGCACTCCGCCAGTGACCCGTTGGGCACCGTGCGGGCGCACTACAACCCGATCGCCGCCCGGCTCGCCAACCTGCCCAAGCCGGTGATCGCCGCGGTCCGTGGGATGGCCGCCGGGGCGGGCGCCTCGCTGGCGTTCCTGGCCGACATCCGCATCGGCGGTCCGACCACCAATTTCCTGATGGCCTTCGCCAAGGTCGGTCTCGCCGCCGACACCGGCGCCTCCTGGACGTTGCCCCGACTGGTCGGGCACGCCAAGGCGGTGGAGCTGCTGATGCTGGCCGAGCCGGTCCGCGCCGAGGAGGCCTGCCGGCTGGGCCTGCTCAACCGGTTGACGGACGACGACGAGCAGGTGTTGCCCGTCGCCCAGGAGTTGGCCGCCCGCCTCGCCGCCGGCCCGACCGTCGCGTACGGGGCGATCAAGCGGCAGCTCTCCATCGCCGACGCCGGCACCCTCGCCGACGCCCTCGCCGCCGAGGCGCAGGCCCAGTCGATCTGCGGCGCCACCGCCGACCACCGGGCGGCCACCCTCGCCTTCGTCGGCAAGCAGAAACCGGTCTTCGAGGGACGCTGAACGCGATCCGGACGCCGCCCTTACCGTCCTCGAACACGGGCCGCCTAGCGTCGGCCGGTATGAGCGATCGTGAAGCGGTGGCGCACCTGCTGCGCCGGGCCACCTTCGGGCCGACCGCCGACGAGGTGGACGCGGCCGAGCGGGCCGGGCCGGCGGCGACCCTGGACCGCCTGCTCACCCCACCCTCGACGGACAAAGGTGCGGCGGCCACGCCGATCCCCACCCTGGCCCCCGACCCGTACGCCGGGCTGACCAAGGATTCCACCCGCGAGCAGCGGCAGCAGGCCAACGCGGAGCGCCGCAAGCAACTCCAGCAGGTCACCGAGTGGTGGCTGGACCGGATGGTGGCCGCCGAGGGCGGGCTGACCGAGAAGTTGCTCTTCTTCTGGCACGGCCACTGGGCCACCAGCGCGCAGAAGGTCAAGTCGGCGCGGCTGATGGTGGGCCAGTTGGAGACGCTGCGCCGGCACGGTCGTGGGCCGCTGGGCCCGCTGGTCGCCGCGATGGTGCGCGACCCCGCCCTGATCGTCTGGCTGGACGGGCAGAAGAACACCCGCAAGGCGCCGAACGAGAATCTGGCCCGCGAGCTGATGGAGCTGTTCACCCTCGGCATCGGCGCCTACAGCGAGGCCGACGTGAAGGCCGGCGCGCGGGCACTGACCGGCTGGGTGGTCGACAGGCGTACCGGTGCGGCCCGCTTCGAAGCCAAGCGGCACGACCCGGGCGAGAAGAGCATCCTCGGGCAGAGCGGCCGGTTCGACGCCGAGGCGTACGCCGGTCTGCTGGCCGCCCAACCGGCGGCGGCGACCTTCGTGGCCGGGCGGCTCTGGTTCCGCTACGCCGGCACCGAGACCCCGGCACCGGACGGCCTGGCCGGCGCGGACACCATCGCGACCCTGCGCGCGCTCTTCTCCGCACCGGCCTTCGCGCAGACCCGGGGCACGCTGGTGAAGCAGCCGGTGGAGTGGCTGGTCGGTGCGCTACGGCAACTCGGCATCCGGCCGTCGACGCTGCCCGAGCAGCAGCGCAAACAACTGCTGGCCGGTCTGAACGCGCTGGACCAGGTGCCGCTGCGCCCACCGAGCGTGGGCGGTTGGCCGGCCGGAGCCGCCTGGCTGACCACCTCGTCGTTGCAGGCCCGATTGCGGACGGCCGGGGTGCTCGCCGCCGCCACGGCGCCGGCGGTGCTGGCCCGGCTGACCGCCGCGCCCACCGCCGGCCGACCGGACGCGCTGGCCCGACTGCTGGTGGTCGACGGCTGGGGCGCACGCACCCGGGCGGCTCTCACCCCGCTGGCCGGTGAGCCCCGCAAGCTGCTGGCCGCCGGCCTGGTCAGCCCCGAATACACAGTCAGCTGAGCGGAGGAGTCGACATGGACACGGTGACCCGACGTAGGTTCCTGCTGACCAGCGGGGTGGTCGGCGCGGGTGCGCTGGCCGCCGGGGCCGGGGCGTACAGCCTGCGGGACCTGTTGGACACCAGCGGGGACCGCGACCCGCAGTCCCGCACGCTGGTGCTGGTGACCCTCTACGGCGGCAACGACGGGCTCAACACGGTCATCCCGTACGGCGACCCGGCCTACCGGGCGGCCCGCCCGGAGCTGGCGTACCCGGACGGGGAGGTGCGGCGGTTGGACGACACCTTCGGCCTCAACCCGGCGCTGGCCGGCCTGCACCAGCGCTGGTCCACCGGTGGGCTGGCGATCGTGCGCGGGGTCGGCTACCCGAAGCCGGACCGCAGCCACTTCCGGTCGATGGACATCTGGCACACCGCGCAACCGGACCGGCCGGGCAACACCGGCTGGCTCGGGCGGTGGCTGGACCGGGCCGGTGGCGACCCCCGGCTGGCGGTCTCCTTCGAGCCGGCGCTCCCGCCGCTGCTGGCCGGGGCACAGAGCGCCGGTGCGGCGGTGCCGGTGGCCGACCGGAAGGCCGCCAAGGGGCTACCCGCGGAGACGCTTACCGCGTTCGCCGCCGCGGAGGCGGGCGAGTCGGCGGCCCGGGGTCGCGCTGCCGCCTGCTTCGCCGACCTCCGGTCGGTGGACGAGATGATCCGCCAGGTACGCGACTCCGCCGACCCGGACACGGCGGACCCGGACGGCGAGCAGGCACCCGCGACGGCCACCGGCGGGGCGCGCACCCCACTGGACGCGCAGCTCGACCTGGTCGCGCAGTGCGTCGAGGCGGGAGTGTCAACCCGGGCCTTCTCGGTGTCGCTGGGCGGCTTCGACACGCACGCCGACGAGAAGCAGTTGCAGGCCGTCCTGCTGAGTCAGCTGGACCGGGCGCTCACCGGGTTCGCCGACCGGATGAGTCGCACCGAGGCGGGCCGGAAGGTGGTGGTGGCGGTCTACTCCGAGTTCGGCCGTCGGGTCCGGGCCAACGCCTCGGACGGCACCGACCACGGCACCGCCTCGGACGTGTTGCTGCTCGGCGCTGGCGTCCGGGGCGGCTGGCACGGCGAACCGCCGAGCCTCACCGACCTCGACGACGGCGACCTGAAATACACCACCGACTTCCGGGACGTCTACGCCACGCTGCTGGAGCGGGTGCTGGACACCGACCCGGGCCCGGTCCTCGCCGACTGGCGGGGACGGGTCGACAAACTGTTCTAGTCGTCCTCTTCCGGGTCCTGGTTGGCCTGCTCGCCCAGCACGAACGCCTGCATGGCCAGCTCGTCACCGGCCGGCGAGACGAAGGCGGGCAGCTCACGCGGCCCCAACTCCTGCACGTAGGACCAGAACAGCCGGACCGCCTCGGCGGGCGTGCCGGCCTCGATCGGCAGGTCCAGGCTGACCAGCCAGGTGCGCCGGGCCGGGGGCGGGCCGAGCTGGTCGGCCAGCGCCCGGAAGGCGGCCGGCTCCAGTGCGGTGACCGGCCCGTCGAGCGTCAGCAGGTCGGCCGGGACCGGCTCGTCGAAGGCCCGCCGGGTGTACGCGACGACGAGCGTCCCCGGCTCGACCGGGGACTGCGGGTCGTCCGGGTCCTCGCGGTGGCGTTGGCCCGGCGCGCCGACCCGACCGAGGGCCACCAGCCGTGGCGGCCCGTCGACCAGCACCGCCACCTGGTCGCCCGGCCCCGGCCGGGTGACGTCGGTCAGCCCGGTCAGCTCCAGCGTGTCGTGGTGCACGAGCCGCTCGGCCTCGTACCGCTCGGCCGGCAGCAGCACCGCCCAGGCGCCCACCCCGTCGGCGTTGCCGGCCGCACCGGCCCGGTGCGCGGTCTCGGTCGTCATGTCTGCCATCTCATCACGCCGCCGGTGGGAGGGTGACGTGACAGCCGACGATGTGATCGTCGACCATTCCGGTGGCCTGCATCAGCGCGTACGCGGTGGTCGGGCCGACGAACCGGAAGCCGCGCTTCTTGAGCGCCTTGGCCATCGCCGTCGACTCCGGGGTGATCGGCGGGAGCTCGGCGAACGAGGCGGGGCGAGCTGGCCGCGGCTCCGGTGCGAAGGACCAGAGCAGCGCGGACAAGCCCTCCGGCAGCTCCAGGGCGGAGCGGGCGTTGGCGACCGCCGCCTCGATCTTGGCCCGGTTGCGGACGATGCCGGCGTCGGCGAGCAGGCGCGTCACGTCGGCGTCGTCGTAGCGGGCGACGGTCGGGATGTGGAAGTCGTCGAAGGCCAGCCGGAACGCCGGACGCTTGCGCAGGATGGTCAGCCAGGACAACCCGGACTGGAACGCCTCAAGCGTCATCCGCTCGTAGAGCGCGTCGTCGCCGCGCAGCGGCCGCCCCCACTCGGTGTCGTGGTAGATGGCGTAGTCGGGGGTGCTCGACCCCCAGGCGCAGCGAGCCAGCCCATCGGCGCCGATCACCAGGTCAGTCACCTCGTACACGCTAGGGCATCCGTCCGACACCCCCATTGCCACCGGCCGCCCGGCTGCCTCGGGCCGCGGTGACCTGGCGGCACCGGGCCGGGCACCTCTTCCGCGCGCCGGGTTGGCAGCCGGCACCGGGGCGCACGGTCAGGGCAGCCGGCCCTGCTCGACCAGACGGGCAAACCTCTTCAGTGCCTGGGTGAGGCCGAGCTTGGAGCCGGGCCAGAGCACCGGCCAGGCCAGTCGACCGCCCCGCCCGCCCGGCAGGTGGAACCACTCGTGCCAGACGACCTGGGTGCGGTCCCGGCCCAGTTGGGTGCAGCGCAGCACCCCCGGGCCGCGTAGCAACTGGCCGTGGTGCACGACGCCGATCTCGTACGGCTCGTCGACCCGGACCACCAGCATCTCGTCGCGCAGCGTCGCCCGGCCGAGTGCGGTCACCGCCTCGATCCGGCTGCCCTCGCGCCCGTCGCCCTCGACCACCCGGACGCGGGTGAACGGGATCCAGTCGGACTGACGTTCCCAGGCGAGCAACGCGGCGAAGACCCGCTCCGCCGGGGCGTCGACGATCACCGTGGCGGTCACCTCACCGGCACCGGGTCGGGCCGCCTCCCGAAGATCGTCGGCGCCCTCCGGCTCGGTCACGCCGACTCCGACCGAACCACCGCGTCGCGCTGCTCGGTGCCGGCGGCGGGCGCGCCGGCGGTCTGCTCACCATCTGTCGACTCGTCGTCGGCGGGCGCGGCGGCAGGTGCCACACCATCGGAATCCGCCGAGGACGAGGTGGCGGCGGGCAACGGGCCGGGGGTCGTCGAGCCGACCGGGGCCGAGCCCGCCTCGCCGGCCAGCGGCACGTCCTTACCCGGCTCGGCTGCCTCGCCCGGCTCTGCCGCGTCCGCGGTCGTCACCTTGCTGGCGGACTGCTCGCGGGCCTGGCGTAGCACGTCCGCGTCGTCGGTGCGCCCCTCACGCAAGGCGATGACCTCCGACTCCAGTACGCCGATCAGCTCGGACTTGTAACCGATGTCGTAGGCGGCACGGCGCATCGCCTTATCGACCTGGTCCATCCGGTACCCGCGCAACGCGGTGTCGAAACGGACCGCCCCCACGTCGGACTCGCGCAACGGGCGGGTGCCCGGCAACGCCACGGCCTGCGAATCCGGCTCGGCCGGCGCCAGGCCGGGATCACGGCCGCTGACCAGCACCGTCACGCCGAAGATCACCGCCGCGACGGTCAACGCCACGACCAGGAGGAGCAGAAGCTGACCCATGCACTGATCGTGGCATGGCAGCCGGCCCGGAGCGACCCCGCCACCCGCCCCGATCACGATCGGCGCCGACGCCCGCCCGGAATCGCGGACGGGCGACCGACTAGCGTCGGGTCCGGCCGACGCGGCGGCGACGGCGCGAACTTCCAGGAGGCGGGCATGGCCGGGGCGCTTCGGCTGGGTGGGCACACGTTCGCCCCCGGCGAGCTGGTGGTGATGGCGATCATCAACCGCACACCGGACTCGTTCTTCGACCGGGGGGCGACCTACGCCGCCGACAGCGCCCTGCGCGCGGTGGAGCGGGCGGTGGACGAGGGCGCGGCCATCATCGACATCGGCGGGGTCAAGGCCGGCCCCGGTGCGGACGTGGGTGTCGCCGAGGAGATCCGCCGCACGGTGGACACCATCGCGGCCGTCCGGGCCGCGTTCCCGGAGGTGGTGATCTCCATCGACACCTGGCGTGCCGAGGTGGCGACGGAGGCCGTGGCGGCCGGTGCCGACCTCCTCAACGACACCTGGTCGGGCGCCGACCCGACGTTGGTCCGGGTGGCCGCGCAGACCGGCGCCGGCCTGGTGTGTTCGCACGCCGGCGGCCTGACACCGCGGACCAGGCCGCACCGGGCCGCCTTCACCGACGTGGTCGCCGACGTGGTCGCGACGGTGACCGGGCTCGCCGAGCGCGCGGTGGCGGCAGGGGTACGCCCCGACGGCATCCTGATCGACCCGGCGCACGACTTCGGCAAGAACACCCGGCACTCGCTGGAGGTCACCCGCCGACTGGACGAGCTGACCGGGACCGGCTGGCCGGTGTTGGTGGCGCTCTCCAACAAGGACTTCATCGGTGAGACGTTGGGCCTGCCGGTGGCCGAACGGCTGGAGGGGACGCTCGCCGCGACGGCGGTCTCGGCCTGGTTGGGCGCCCGGGTCTTCCGGGCCCACCAGGTCGGCCCGACCCGCCGGGTGCTGGACATGGTGGCCTCGATCCGGGGCGACCGCCCGCCCACGGCGACCCGCCGGGGGCTGGCCTGACCGGTTGTCGCCGTAACCGGCCGCGAACGGCCGGACGGACCGACACGATCGCCGGACGCCCCGGCGCTCAGGTCCAGCGGAGGATGTTCCTACGCCAGGCATAGAGGATGCCGAGCGCGAGCACCGCCACGAACACCGCCATCTCCACCACCGTCACCAGACCGAAGCCCGGCCGGTCGAAGACCACCGCCCAGGGGAAGAGGAACACCGCCTCGACCGCGAACAGGACGTACAGGTAGGCGTACACGTAGTAGCGGATCTGCATCTGCGCCCAGTCGGTACCGACCGGGTCGAGCCCGCACTCGTAGCTGGCCCGCTTGCCCGCCGGGTCGGCCGGACGCGCCGGGCGTAACACCCGGTTGGCCGAGAACGCCGTAACAAAGAAGACAACGCTGGCGAGCAGCAGGAGCCCGAGCGTCGCGTACGAGCCCAGGTAACCGGTCACAGTCGGCAGCCTACCGTCCGCCCGGACGGGCCGTCCCAAACACGTTACGCATTTGTTTCCAGATGGGACTAGTGCTCCGGGGCAACTGTTACCGAATATTGGACACCCACCCATGTCACCGGAGGACAGATGGCCCGCGTGAAGGCATCGCCCGGTAACCGGGCGGAGGGGCGGCGTTCCACGCCCCTGCTGGCCACCGCGCTCGCGCTCGGTCTGCTCACGGCGCTCGCCGTGGGGCCGGCCTGGGCCAGCGCCGCCGTACCGGACGCGGATCCGGTCGGAACCTCGGCCGAGCCGGTCAACGAGCCGGGAGGGGAAGAGCCCCCGACCACACCCGCCGACGAGCCCACCCCGAGCGAGGGGCCGGGCGGTGAACCGGAACCGACCGACCCGGCACCGGAGACCACCGCGCCACCACCGGAGACGACGCCACCCGCGTCGGTGACCACCGCCCCGGAGGTCCCGCCGGCGCCGACCACCGTCGCGCCCGCGCCGGGCGGCACCACCGGAGCGCCGACCCCGGGTCCCCCGGGGCCACCGACGGCACCCCCGGCCCCACCGACACCCCCGGTGCCGCCGGTCCGCCCGCCCGCGCCGGGTTCGGCGGCGCCGCCGCAGAGCCCGCTGGGCGTGCAGGTCACCACCGGCGACGTCACCCTCACCGAGGCGTACTGGAACACGGCGAGCACGGCCGCCACCCTGCAGGTCACGGTGCACAACACCGGCACCACCGAGGAACGGATCCGACTCTCGTACACATTGCCCGCCGGGCTGACCGACGCCGGCACGAAGGGCTGCGCCGCCGCCGGTGGTGGGGCGTACCGCTGTGGGGCCTGGTCCGCCGGGGCGGGTGTCCGGTTCAGCACCGTGCTGCGCCTGCGGGTCGCCGGCACGGCGTGGAAGCAGATGCCGCTCAGCGGCTCCGTCCAGGTCATCGCGGACGCGCCGGGGGTGCCCGGGGAGGCGAGCGACGACCAGGGCTTCGCGGTGCTCTTCCCACCCGGCCCGCCGGTGCCCGGGATCACGCTCGCCGCCGACGAGGTGGCCTTCGACATCAGCGGCAGCCCGAGCACCGTCACGGTCCGGCTGGGCAACACCGGCGCGGTGGACGCCGCCGGCCGGGTCGAGGTCGTCCTGCCGGCCGGGGTTACCGTGCCGACCCCACCGCTCGGCTGTGTGGCGGTCGACCCGACGCGTACCCGCTGCGACGCCGGCGTGGTGCCGGCGGGCAAAGCCGCCGAGGTGCAACTGCCGGTGGAGGCGACGCCGCAGGCCCAGCGGGAGGCGCCGCTCTCCGGTGCCGTGATCGGTCAACTCGACCCACGCAGCGGCCCGACCCGTCGGGTGCAGATGAGTTTCCGGATCACCGCGGCGGCCGCCCTGGCCACGCCGGTGGTCTCCCCACCCGCGCCGACCGGCTCGCAGGGCGTACTCCCTGCCGGTGCCGCGAACGACGACGGCGGGATGACCTCGGTGCAGCGCACGGCGGTCATCCTGATCACGGTCTCCACGCTGCTGGTGGTGCTGGCTCTCACGCTGGCCATGACCTCGCTGCGCCGCCGGTTCGGCGGCCCGCCGCCGGAGCCCACGCCCACCCCCGCCGACTGATCGACGGACGACCCCGGCGGCGTGCCGCCGGGGTCGTCGGCGCTGCCCGGTGGTGATCTGAATTACGGCGGGCGGGGCGTAACACCGCAAAGGTGGGCATTTCGCAACCCGTTCGGGTCCCAGTCGGCGGACCTCCGGGGATGGTTAGGGCTCCCTTAGACGTAGGCTCTCAGGTGAGGAACGACAGCGGCCGGACCAGCCTGGGGCGGTGCGGTGAAGCGTTGCGTCAAGGAGGTTCCGTGGCCGGGCAAGCCCCGCAGTCGCGAACGAAGGTGGCACAGTGACCAAGCAGATCCGTCAACTCGACCGGGTGGTCATCCGGTTCGCCGGTGACTCCGGCGACGGCATGCAGCTGACCGGCGACCGGTTCACCTCGGAGACGGCGCAGCTCGGCAACGACATCTCCACGCTGCCAAACTTCCCCGCCGAGATCCGGGCTCCCGCCGGCACCCTGCCCGGCGTGTCGAGCTTCCAGGTGCACTTCGCCGACTACGACATCCTCACACCGGGTGACGCGCCCAACGTGCTGGTGGCGATGAACCCGGCGGCCCTCAAGGCCAACCTGGCCGATCTGCCGCGCGGCGCGGACATCATCGTCAACACCGACGAGTTCACCAAGCGCAACCTGGCCAAGGTCGGCTACCAGAGCAGCCCGCTGGACGACGACTCGCTGGCCGGCTACGTCGTGCACCCGGTGGCGCTGACCTCGATGACGGTCGGCGCGCTCGCCGCCCACCAGGTGTCCAAGAAGGACGCCGAGCGCTCGAAGAACATGTTCGCGCTCGGCCTGCTCTCCTGGATGTACTCCCGGCCCTACGAGTCGACGCTGCGCTTCCTGGAGCGCAAGTTCGCGGCCCGCCCGGAGCTGGTCGCCGCGAACGTCGCCGCGTTCAAGGCCGGCTGGAACTTCGGCGAGACCACCGAGGACTTCGCGGTCCGCTACGAGGTCAAGCCGGCCAAGATGAAGCCGGGCACGTACCGCAACATCACCGGCAACGCGGCCCTCTCGCTGGGGCTGGTCGCCGCCGGGGTCCGCTCCGGGCTGCCGGTCTTCCTGGGCGCGTACCCGATCACGCCCGCGTCGGACATCCTGCACGAGCTGAGCAAGCACAAGCGCTTCGGCGTCATCACCGTGCAGGCCGAGGACGAGATCGCCGCCGTCGGCGCCGCCCTGGGCGCCTCCTACGGCGGGTCGCTCGGTGTGACCACCACCAGCGGCCCCGGTGTGGCGCTCAAGAGCGAGACGATCTCGCTCGCGGTGGCGCTGGAGCTGCCGCTGGTGATCGTGGACGTGCAGCGCGCCGGCCCGTCGACAGGCATGCCGACCAAGACCGAGCAGGCCGACCTCAACATGGCGCTCTACGGTCGGCACGGCGAGGCACCGGTCGCGGTGATCGCGCCCCGGTCACCGTCGGACTGCTTCTTCGCGGCGCTGGAAGCGGCACGGATCGCGCTGACCTACCGCACCCCGGTGATCCTGCTGTCCGACAACTACGTGGCCAACGGTTCCGAGCCGTGGCTGCTGCCGGACGTGGAGTCGCTGCCCGACCTGCGGGTCGAGTTCGCCACCAAGCCCAACGGCGAGGACGGCACCACCTTCCTGCCCTACCTGCGTGATCCGGAGACCCTGGCCCGGCCGTGGGCGATCCCCGGCACGGCGGGCCTGGAGCACCGGATCGGCGGTCTGGAGAAGGCCGACAAGACCGGGGACATCTCCTACGACCCGGCCAACCACGACTTCATGGTGCGCACCCGGGCCGCCCGGATCGAGACCATCCCGGTGCCGGACATCGAGGTGGAGGACCCGGACGGCGACGCTCGGGTGCTGGTCCTCGGCTGGGGCTCGACGTACGGGCCGATCGGCGCGGCGTGCCGCGGCGTACGCCAGCGCGGCCTCTCCATCGCCCAGGCGCACCTGCGGCACCTGGCTCCGATGCCGGCCAACCTCGGTGAGGTGCTGCGCTCGTACGACAAGGTGGTCATCCCGGAGATGAACCTGGGCCAGCTCGCCCACGTCATCCGGGCCCGCTACCTGGTCGACGCGATCAGCTACAACCAGGTCCGCGGTCTTCCGTTCACGGCCGCCGAGCTGGAGACGACGCTGGAAGAGGTGCTGAAGAATGTCTGAGCCCGTCGCCGTCAAGCTCACCGCGAAGGACTTCAAGTCCGACCAGGAGGTGCGCTGGTGCCCCGGCTGCGGTGACTACGCGATCCTGGCGGCCATCCAGCAGTTCATGCCGGAGCTGAACATCCCCCGGGAACGCACCGTCTTCGTCTCCGGGATCGGCTGCTCGTCCCGCTTCCCGTACTACATGAACACGTACGGGATGCACTCGATCCACGGTCGGGCCCCGGCGATCGCGACCGGCCTGTCGGTGTCCCGGCCGGACCTGTCGGTCTGGGTGGTCACCGGCGACGGCGACGCGCTCTCCATCGGTGGCAACCACCTCATCCACGCGCTGCGGCGCAACGTCAACCTCAAGATCCTGCTGTTCAACAACCGGATCTACGGTCTGACCAAGGGCCAGTACTCGCCGACCTCCGAGGTCGGCAAGGTCACCAAGTCGACCCCGGCCGGCTCGGCGGACGCCCCGTTCAACCCGCTGTCGCTCGCCCTCGGCGCGGAGGCCAGCTTCGTCGGCCGGACCATCGACTCCGACCGCAAGCACCTCCAGTCGGTGCTGCGGGCCGCCGCGGAGCACGAGGGTTCGGCGTTCGTGGAGATCTACCAGAACTGCAACATCTTCAACGATGGGGCGTTCGAGCAGCTCAAGGACCCGTCCACGCGGGACGACTACCTGATCCGCCTGGAGCACGGGCAGCCGATCACCTTCGGCGCCGACGGGCGGTTCTGCGTGGTGCACCCGCCGGGCGGCTTCGGCCTGGAGGTCCGGGACACCAGCTCGGTCCGCCCGGAGGAGATCGTCGTACACGACGCGACGGTGACCGACCCCGCGTACGCCTTCGCGCTGTCCCGGCTGCCCGGCCTGGACCTGCGCAACACCCCGATCGGGGTGTTCCGCTCGGTGGACCGCCCGTCCTACGACAGCGTGGTGCAGGCTCAGCTCGCGGCCGCCAAGGCGAAGGTCACCGAGACCCCCGAGCAGCAGCTCGCCGGCCTGCTGGGCAGCGGCGACACCTGGACCATCCTCTGACCCGTCCGCACTGACGAGAGCGGCCGTCCCCCGGATCGGGGGCGGCCGCTCTCGTCGTACCGGCGCTGCCTCAGCGCTGGGCGGTGGCCGGGGTCCAGAGGTTGTCGATCTCCTTCTCGGCCGCCGCGAGGCTCGCCTCGTGCAGCGGGATCAGCTCGGCCATCGCCGGTACCGACGGCGCCAGGGTCAGCTCGGCGCTGATGAAACGCGGCTGCATCCCGGTCATCGACAGGCCGTGCGGGAGCCATGGCTCAGCGTGGTCCCAGCCGTAACGAGGGGTGCCATCGCCGTAGCCGCCGCCCCGGGTGGCCAGCACCACGAACTCGCGGCCGCCGAGCAGGCCCTCCTGCGTCGTCGGGTCGTACGCCAGCCCGGGAAGGATCAGGTGGTCGACCCAGGACTTGACGCTGCTGGGCGCGCCGTAGTTGTAGAGCGGCAGGCCGAGCAGCACCACGTCGGCCTGCTTCACCTCGTCGACCAGCCGCTCGCTGAGCTCCCAGGATTCGCGCTGGGCCGGCGTGTGCTGGTCCGGAGGCGTCATTCGCGCCAGCCCACCGTCCGCGTCCAGGTGCGGCAGCGGTTCGGCACCCAGGTCCCGGTAGGCCACGGTGCCGTCCGGGTGGGCCGCACGCCATGCGTCGACCGCGCGGGCGGTGAGCCGCCGGCTGACCGACCAGTCACCGCGGATGCTCGAGTCAATATGCAGAAGATGCATCATTCCTCCTTCAGGAATCGTTCGTGAGGCACCAACTATTTATAGCAGGCCGATGTTCCGTCGGGTCGGTAGACTGGGTCACATGTCCGCGCAGCCGCTCGACTCCTCGGAGCACCGCTCGGGCGCGCTCCTGGACCATCTGGCCCGGCGGATGCGGCTGCGATCGGAGTCGGTGCTGGCGCCACTGGGGCTACGGCCCCGGCATCTGGTCGCGCTTACCGTGCTGCGCGCCGGCGGCGGCACCGGCCAACAGGCGCTCGCCACCATCCTGGAAATGGACAGCACCAACATCGTCGGGCTGCTCAACGACCTGGAGGCGAAGCAGCTGATCGAGCGTCGGCGCTCACCCGAGGACCGCCGCCGCCACGTCGTCGAACTCACCGAAGATGGGGCAAAACGCCTCAGCGAGGCCGAATGCGCCCTGGCCAGCGCCGAGGACGAGGTGCTTGGCGCGCTGGATCCCGCCGAGCGGGAGACGCTCTACAAGCTGCTCAGCCGGGCCTCCACCGGCACGTCGGTCAACTGCACCGAGGCGATCTGCGTCGCCGACGACACCTGCTGACACCGCCTCGCCACAGCGGCGGCGCAGCCGTCACGCAGCGCGGCCGGGCGGTCGCCCGGCCGACCGCGGCGCGACGATCAGGCGGTCGTGGCCGACTGGGGGCGGTCGTCGCGTACGTGCACCAGCATGTCGCCGGTCTCGATTACCGCGCCGGCCCGGTCGGCCAGGGTGACCACCTTGCCCCGCCGCACCAGGGCGATCACCAACGACTCCAGCTCACGCGGCGAGCGACCCACCTCGTCCCGCTCCGCGGAACGCATCGCCAGCGCCATGCCCTGGCCGGGAGTGAGCAGATCCTCCACCACGTCGATCAGCGGTGGCGCCGAGGTGGACAGGCCGAGCAGCCGGCCCGCCGTGGCCGAGGAGACGATCACATGGTGCGCACCACTCTGCTTGAGCAGCGGGGCGTTCTCCGCCTCCCGCGCCGCCGCGATGATGCGGACCTGCCCGGCGGTGAGCTGCCGTACGGTCAGCGCGACAAGCACCGACGCGTCGTCACTGTCGGTCGCGATGATCACGGCCTTCGCGGTCTTGACGTGCGCCTCGTTGAGCACCGACGAGCGGGTCGCCGAGCCCTCGATCGCCACCAGGCCAGCGGAGGTGGCCTGCCGCAGGGCGGCGGCGCTGCGCTCCACCACCACGATCCGCGAGCGGTCCAGACCGTTCTCCATCAGGGCGGAGACAGCGCTGCGCCCCTTGGTGCCGTAGCCGCAGATGATCACGTGGTCCTTCACGGCTCTCCTCCACCGCGACAGGCGACGGCCGGTCCGGTACTGCTCGGTCAGAACTTCCAGGGTGGTGCCGACCAGGATGATAAGGAAGATCACTCGGGCCGGGGTGATGAAGAGGACGTTGACCAGCCGGGCCGACGGCGCGGACGGGGTGATGTCCCCGTAGCCGGTGGTCGAGAGCGACACGACCGCGTAGTAGAAGCAGTCGAGCAGGGTGAGGCCGTCCTCATTGACGTCGCGGTAGCCGGCCCGGCCCAGGTAGACCGCTGCGACCACGGCGAAGACCAGGCCCAGGGCGGCGGCGAGCCGAAGGCTCAGCGCGCTCAGCGGGCCCCGGCGTTGCGCGGGAAAATGGATCACTGTCGAACCTGCTCCCCCGCCGTCGCCTGCACGCCCACAACATAGCGGGTACACCGCCGACCGCACGTCCGGGTCGCGGCGGACAACCGGCGGCGCGCCCGCACCCGACTACCGGACGACAACGACGAACCGGTGCAGGCCGGCAGACGGAGGGGGCGCGACCCTCGTGACGACGAGCGGCAGACGGCGAGCCGAGGCCGACGACGAATACACCGAGTACGTCCGGTCCCGGATGGCGCAGTGGCGACGCACCGCCCCGCGCCGTCGGAGCGGCGCGGGCCCGGACGGGTCGGCCCGGACGGCCGGGGACGGGCATGATGAGGGTGTTCCCGACGACGACCGCGAAAGTGAGGCCGGCATGTCGTTGCTGCGACGAGTCATCGGCGGAGTGCTCCGCCGACTGCGCCAGAGCCAGGGCCGCACGCTGCGCGAGGTGGCCGCCTCCGCCGGGGTCTCCGTGCCCTACCTGTCCGAGGTGGAACGGGGCCGCAAGGAAGCCTCCTCGGAGGTGCTCGCGGCGATCTGCCGGGCGCTCGGCATCCGCCTCTCCGACCTGTTGGAGGAGGCCCGTGACGACCTGCGCCGGGTCGAGCCGCGCATTCCGGCCGCGCCCCGGGCCGCGCTGACCCAACTCGAGCGGGCCACGGTCGCCCGCCGCGAGGCGAGCCAGCACACGCTGCGGACCAGCGGCCCGATCCTGCACCGGGCCCCCGGCGCGAGCGGGCCGACCCTCTGCGTCGGGGCGATGGCCTCCGCTGGCGGCTCGCGCCCTGGTCCGCGTACCTCCGCTCTGCTGGGTTGCGTGCGGGCCCGGGCGGGCGCGCGGCGGGTGACCATCGCGTAGGCCGCGCGGGTTCTGCCGTTGGCGGATCTGCCGGCGGCAGAATCACTGGGCCAGCCACCGCCGCCGACCGCACGCTGGAGGGGCCGGTCCAACGGGTGGTCCCCACCGCCCGCCGGCACGGTGGAAGGCGGCGGCACATGATCGGGTACGACGTGCGGATGCTGGAGGGCGGGCAGCCGTCCTTCGGTGACCATGTGTTCGAGCGACTGCTACGGGAGCGGATCGTCTTCCTCGGCACCGAGGTGACGGAGGAGTCGGCCAACCAGATCTGCGCGCAGATCCTGCTGCTCGCCGCCGAGGACGCCGACCGGGACATCTACCTCTACATCAACTCGCCGGGTGGTTCGGTGAGCGCGGGGATGGCGGTCTACGACACGATGCGCTACGTCCACAACGACGTGGCGACGCTGGCGCTCGGGTTCGCCGGCTCGATGGGGCAGTTCCTGCTCTGCGCGGGTACGGCCGGCAAGCGGTACGCGCTGCCACACTCGCGGATCATGATGCACCAGCCGTCCGGCGGGATGGGCGGGACCGCCGCCGACATCACCATCCAGGCGGAGAACATGCTGCACGTGAAGCGCACGATGCAGGAGCTGATCGCCCAGCACAGTGGACGGACGCTCGACGATATCCAGCGAGACTGGGACCGGGACCGTTGGTTCACCGCCGAGCAGGCCCGGGAGTACGGCCTCATCGACCATGTGGTCACCCGAGCCGAACAGCTGCCAACGCTCTGACCCGCGGGTGTGGCCCGAGAGCGGATACCTAACCCGCGGGTGGGTTCCTCAAGCCGCGCCACTGTTGGGCTGGTGCCTCCAAGCGCTGAGCGATCGTGACAAGCGAGACAGTCGTTCGGTAGACACCGTCTCGTTTCTCGACCACGTCGATCCGGGCTGACGCCAGATAGTCGAGGATCGCCTGGATCTCGGCGGGTTCGGCCAGAAGGCCGGCGGTGGCTCGCAACTCCCTCCTGAGGGAAGGAATTGCCAGCCAGCCTTCGTCGTTGTCGATCGGCCGGTCGGCCTCACGAAGCAGAACATCGACGATCGCGCGCTCCAGCTTGGCAACCCGCTCTTGCGCGGCCCATTTCTCGACCAGGATCGGCCGCCGTTCGTGGGACCTGATGGACGGGTCAATAAGGGCGGTCAGTTGGGTCAACAGGAGCGGGGTGGTCGCCTGACGCCGCACTGCCTCCGCCAGCAGTGACGCGTGCACGACGGCGGTTTTCGGGTCTTCGTCGGCTGCCTCAAGCAGTCTTCGGTCGAATCCAGGACCGACATAGACCGTTGAGAGTGCGCTGATCTTCGCTCTCTGTTCCGGCAGTCCGAGAATGTTCCCGTTGTGTTCGGAGACGTGCCCGCTGGCTGCGGTCTTGGCTTCCACAGCCATCACCCGACCGTGGACTCCGATGGCGGTCAGCAACTCGCCGTCTGGATTGTCGTTTCCCCCGATGTGCCGACAGGGGAAACCCAGGTAGGCCAGGGCTCGCACCACAAGCTCCTCGAACCTTCTCGGGTCAGCACTTTTTTTTGCGGCGGCAACCAGTTCGCTGGCGACAGTCTCGGCGTCGTCGGCTGATTCTTCGGCTCGGATGGGGCGGCTGGCCACCGACTCAGGTTTCTGCTCCTCTACTGGGCGCAGGGTGGGAACCGACTGCACAAAAGCAAGTCCCAGCGGCGTCGCCCGATAGGAGGTGGACGACGATGTGTCGATAAGACCACAGGCGCGAAGAAGTCCGAGGCGACCGTTGATCGCGTTGCGAGTGAGAGGCCGGCCGTCCTTCGGAGCATATGCGGTGCTCCGGGCGGACAGCGCCGTCGAGGTGGGCGGACATGACCTGGTCGACAGATCGGTGACTATCTCGGCGAAGTACCAGATGTTGGCGTGAAGTATGCGAGCAAGATCGACCACACTCTCGGTATCGAGCCACGCCTTGGCCGCGTCGGTGACTCTTACTGTCTTGGAGCTCACGCGACCCAGCAGGCCGGCACCGCTGAGACAGTCGAACACGCTACGCACAGAATCAGCTTTGATACCGAATGTCGAGCTTGTCGCCTCTGCAAATGTCTGATCACTTACTTCGCTGAGAGCGGCACCGAGTATGATGCGCAGATTCTGGACCCGGTCATCACTACTTCCAGGTATGTACAGCGTCGACGCCCAGGACCGTTCCTTCAGAGCCTGTTCATCCAGTTGCTCGAGTAGCACCTCGATGACCCTCGGCGCCTTCGGTAGAGCAACCACTGAGTTGAGGTCGCAATTCTCAGGCTTGCCCAACGTCAGCCGCGCCAGCACCTGTCGGCCGAATTCAGTGATGTGTGCGGCATTGTCGAACAGATCGACCGCGCCGAAAGCTCGAAGCCAATTGGTCCGGCTGCGGACCGGAGTCAAAGAAGTCCAGTGAAAACCATATTCGGTTCGCGCCAACTCGGCCAACTGCTCATGAGACAGCGGCTTCAGGGCCAACGCGGCCAGAAGCTCACCGAGAAACCGAACATGGCGATGCAGAACCTCGACAAGGTAGCTCGGATCCGGATCTTTCAGCCATGCCTGCCCGTACTCGGTCAGTTCGAATCGGTTGCCGACTTTGACGAATAGGCCGATTCGGGTGATGCTCTTCACCGCTGCCGCGACTGGTGTCCGACTTGATTCGTCCGGCCAGTTGACGGGCTCGTCCGCGGTGATGCCTCGACTGATTGCCGCAAGCAGCGATTCCAGTGTTGCTGGCCAACCGTCTATCGAGCCGGGGAGGTTGGACAACCCGTCGGCCCGTTCAGACCAGCGCCGGGCGGGAACCGGACGTTCGAGCGGGGTTCCCAAAGGGCGCGCGACCATGAGCAGGGACGATAGCAGACCTTTAACGACTTGCGCGATGGACCATATTCTCTAGCATTGGCTCGGATGATTTGCCTCAATATAGAATGATCAGCCCTATTTAAGGCACACCGTGGTCAATGCTGGGAAGGCATACGCGAAGCGCATCGACGGGGAACGCGTGGTTCCACGTGACCTCCACGTTCACCCTTGGCAGGACGTCGAGCCGGCGACTGCCGACGGCGGCTACGGGTGGCAGGCGGCTGCACAGTTCGACCGATCGGCGCGGTGACGTATCCGCACTTCAGATGGCGTTTTGCTGATGTTCGAGGTGCCCCCGGCAGGATTCGAACCTGCGACACACGGTTTAGGAAACCGATGCTCTATCCCCTGAGCTACGGGGGCGCGAGGGCCTAGTCTAGCGACCTGGGGTTCACCTGGGGTGGCAGGGAGCGCCCACGCGCACCCCCGTCATCCGGACCCCTGTTTTCCCAGCCCAGGGCCACACATCATCGATTGCCTACGGGCTGGACGGTCGGGCGGCGCGGCGACGCTCGGTGAGCCGTCGCGCCTTCACCACGTTGCCGCAGTCGGCCATGCGACACCAGCGGCGGGATCCGTTGCGGCTCTGGTCGAGAAACAGCCAGCCACACCCACCTTCGAGCACCGGGCAGCGACGCACGCGGGTCAGGTCGGCCGTCAGCATGACGTCGAGGGCGGCCTCGGCGATCCGGTCGGGCACCAGCATGGCTGGCACCGTGCCGTAGACCAGCCGCACCCGCGATGGGTCGAGCACGAATCTTGCTCGGGCGGCCGCGCCGGACCAGCGCTGATGTAGTGCGACCAGCGCGGCGCCGGCCGCGATGGGGTCGCCGGCCGTACCACCGTCCGGGTCGGTGATCGTCGCGAGCAGCACAAGATGGAGGCCTGCACGGATGTCCCGCACGGCGGCCAGTCCCGCCTGCGCCGCCGAGGGCTCGTCGCGCCAGGCCCGGCCCACCTGGTCGGCCTCCGCGTCGCTGACCACGCCCACCAGGACCGACCAGCGCAGCAGAGCGAAGCTGTCGGACAGGAAGTCGTGCGGCGACTCGCCCCCTCGCTCGAGCGTGTTGACCAGATCGAGTGCCGGGTGCCCGCCGACCAACGGTAGCTGGCACACGTCGAGAGGCATTCCGCAAGGCTACCACCTAAACCATCGAAGGCGGTTGCGCCCGATCCCGTTGGCATGCCGATGCGACTTGGCAGAGTCATCAGCAAGGGATGCACGCCCACCTATGCTACCGTCGAAACCCTGTTAGCCGGAATCACGACGCTACATGTGTAACGGCTGCTTGCTCCAAGACCTGGGAGGTAGCCGATGGCGCACCAACGACGAGCGGTCTACGCCCTCGCCGCGTTGTCCGCCGCCACTTTCTGTTACGTCACCACCGAGGTGCTTCCGATCGGGTTGCTCACGCTGATCGCGCCGGACCTGGGTCGCTCCAGGTCCGAGGCCGGTCTGCTGGTGACCGGGTACGCCGTGGTGGTCATGATTGTGGCGCTCCCGCTGACCCGAATCACTCGGCGAGTGCCCCGGCGCCCGCTGCTCGCGGGCGCCCTCGGTGTGTTCGCCGCAGCGACGACGGTGTCGGCCTTCGCAACCTCCTACGAGGTGTTGCTCGCCGCGCGGCTGGTGTCCGCCACCACCAACGGCGTCTTCTGGGCGGTGGTGTTCCCGGTAGCGATCTCGATGTTCCCCGCGAACATCCGAGGCCGCATCGTGGCTCGGCTGTCGATCGGCAACGCCCTCGGCCCGGTCCTCGGCGTGCCGTTGAGCACCTGGTTGGGCGGGCAGGCCGGGTGGCGGGCCGCCTTCGTCGCGATGGCCATCTTCGGCTTCGTCACCTGCGTCGCGGTCGCCCTGCTCCTGCCGAACGTCACACCGCAACAAACTGCGGGAGACATCGGGCCGATGCCGGATCGGCACCGCTTCGTCGTGCTCCTTCTCGCCACCATCCTCGCGGTCACCGGCGCCATGGGCGCGTTCACCTACATGACCGTCTTCCTCCTCGACGTCAGCGGGTTCGCCGCCGCGTCTCTCGGCCTGCTGCTCTTCGTCCAGGGCTCGTTCGGCGTCGCCGGCACCTGGGCGGTCGGCCGGGTCCTGGACCGGTTTCCGCTCGGTGTCGTGCTGGTTCTCCTCGGCCTCCTCACCGCCGCGATGCTCGGCCTCTATGGAGTGGGCGCGAGCAAGGCATTGACGATCCCGTTGCTCGCCGTGGCGGGGATGTCGTTCAGCTCGCTGATCGCGGGAATCCAGCACCGCGTCATGCAGGTGGCCCCGTCGACCACCGACATGGCGTCGGCCAGCCTCAGCGTCGCGTTCAACTTCGGTCTCGCGGCTGGCTCGTTCATCGGCGCGGGCCTGCTGGCGACGGCCGGGGTGCGCGTCATCCCGTTGGTCGGTGGCCTGCTGACGGCCGCGGCGATCGCGTTGCTCGCCGGCCACGAACTGTCCCGCAAAAGAAGAGAACACCACACTGACCGAGGCACCTGGGCCGTGCGACCGACCCACGGACGCGATGCCGAGGAGCCACCGGTCACCAGCGTGCGGACATAGCTGGCGCAGCCCCGGCTCGTACCGGCAGGACAGGGACGGGCCCAGCGCGGAGAGGGGTTCTCCACGCCGGGCCCGCCGACATCCGGTGGGGTCAGCTGGTCACGCAGTCGGCCAACACGCCCGGGCCGGTGCCGGTGCCCTGGAAGCCGAAGTTGGTCGACTGCCGGCCGAGGACCCGTCCGTTGTAGCTCACGTTGGTGAACCCGACGGTTCCGCTGGTGCCGCTGACCTGGGCGTTCCAGGCGCTGGTGACCGCGCCGCCGGGCAGCGGGACGGTCACGGTCCAGCCGTTGATGTCCGACTTGCCGGCGGTGACCGTCACGCTCGCGGTGAAACCGCCGGCCCACTGGTTGACCGCGATCGACGCGTAGCAGCCGTCACCGGCCGGCGGCGTGGTGTTCGGCGGAGGGGTGGTCGGCGGCGTGGTCGTCGGCGGGGTCGTGGTCGGCGGCGTGGTCGTCGGCGGCGGCGTCGTCGTTGGCGGGGTGGTGGTGGGCGGGTTGGGCGCACCGTTGGCCAGGCTGAAGGCCAGGTCGGGCTGGAACGAACCGGCCGTGAAGCGGCAGCCGTCCGCCTCCCCCGGCGGCTTCACCCACAGGTACGCGTCGATGTTGGCGTCGCCGGTGTTGGTCGTCGGGTACTGCCCGATGCGCCGGTCGGTGTTGTCGTCGCCGCACCAGTCCCCGCTGGCGCCTCCGTTACGGCTGGTGTCGATGACCTGGCGCTTGCCCGAGATCCCCATGCCGTTGAGGGCGGAGATGACCGCCCGGCCGAAGTTCGCCTCGCTGGAGGTGGAGTTGTAGTTCGACACGTTGGTGAAGAAGCCGTCGGCGTACTGCACGCCGGCCGCCCGGAGACGGTTGGCCGTCTCACCCGCGCTGTTCCAGGTGGAGTGGCCACCGTCGAGGTACACCTTGGCGTTGGGGTTGGCCGACTTGATGGTCCGGGTGGCCGTCGAGATCGCCTCGTTGCGCGCGTTGATCTCGGCGCTGCTCAGGCAGGTCAGCAGGGCGAGCGAGTCGGTTTCCAGGATGATGATGACGGTCTGGTTGCCCAGCCCTCTGGCGAAGTTGGACACCCACGTCTGGTACTGGTTGAGGTCCGGCGCCCCACCGGCGCTGGCCCCGCCGCAGTCCCGGTTGGGGATCTCGTACACCGCCAGCACCGGGATCTGCTGCGCCGCGTTGGCGGCGCCGATGAACCCGGAGACCTCGGACTGCACGGTGGAGGGGTTGAAGTTGGCGAACCAGCGCGCCTGCGGCTGACTTGCGATCTTGTCGCGGATGACGGCCGTACGCGAGTCGCCGGGGTTGGCGGCGACCCAGCGGACGACGGCCGAGCTCGGGTCGCGGTAGAGCGACCCGGACAGCGTGCCGGCGGAGGCGCTGCTGACGGCGAGGCAGACGCCGACGGCTGTGGCGCCCGCGACGGCCGCCACGCTGATGGCCGCCGATCTGCGGCGGAGCGAGGAGAGGATAGCCACGACGTGTTGCCTCCAGATCACATAGATGTATCTAAGTTCATGGGAGCGTTCCCATGGACGGTAGCGGAGGCGCGCGCCGCTGCCAAGGTGTCACCACCAAGTACGCCACCGGCAGCAAGACCGCCGAGATCATTGAGTTGAACAGGCCAACCGCCCGCATCCGCTGGCCGCTGGACCTACCGATGGCCGGCCAGAAAATCTATGCTCAAACGACTAGACATTCTTGGTGGCTGGGGATACTGTTCCTCAAGTCGAGATCAGAGAGTAAAGACGCAGACGGACCGCCCGGCCGTGAGGTCACGACGGGCGCGAGAGCGGGAACGTGGTTCACCGTCCCCGCTCCGGAAAGGCAGTAAGGCACGTCAGCCCCGACGGACGAACGACGGGGCACCGCAGGTGGGGCCAAGGAACCATTCAGGGCTCCAGCTGATGTTCGTCGTACGTGTGCGGGGCCATGAAGTCGCGTGGGGCTCCGACACCGGCGAACCGCACGTCAGAACGATAAGAACAGATGCAGAGGAAAGGGAGGGCCGTACACCGTTGGATCGCCCGCCGCTGGCCGTCAGTCAGGCCGGGCGGACACCGCAGTTTCCATCGAACGAGAGGTGGTCTCCGGTCACGCATACGCGATCCTCGCACCCGAGGCCGTCGATGACGGCTGGTGCGGATACGACAAACCGACGTTCCTGTCGGCAGATGGTGTTCTGACCCGTAACCCTGGGCCCCGGCGCGAGAGCGCCGGGGCCCTCGACGTGGAGGTGACATGGGGCGAAACCCCGAAGACATGTTCGGCGACGAGGACTACCCCGCCTACACCATCGGCCAGGCCGCGGAGATGCTCGGCACCACGCAGGACTTCCTGCGCCGCCTGGACGAGGCGAAACTGATCGACCCGCACCGCTCCAGCGGCGGGCACCGCCGCTACTCGCGCTACCAGTTGCGCCTAGCCGCCCGGGCCCGCGAGATGGTCGACGACGGCACCGCCCTGGAGGCGGCCTGCCGGATCATCATCCTGGAAGACCAGCTCGAGGAAGCGCTCCGGCAGAACCAAGAACAGCAGCGCGGACCGCGCCGGCAGGATGAGCGGCCCGCCGTCGAGTGACTGCCGCCCGTGTGCGCGGGCCGCGTTCGTCTTGGCCGGCTGGCCCGTCAGACCCGGGCCAGCCCCAGCGCGCGCACGTCGACCGCGACGTCGGGGCCGTAGGAGTCGGCGATGCGGCGCTCGAAAGCGTCGGCGTCGACCGTGTATTCCTGCGGGCCCTCGACCTCCAGCACGTGCGCCGCCAGGACACAGCCCACCTGTGCCGCACGCTCGATGGGCAGGTCGGCGGCGAGCGCGGCGAAGAAGCCGGCCCGAAAACCGTCGCCGACACCGGTCGGGTCGACGATGCCGCCCACCCGCGCCGCCGGCACCAGGAAGTCGCCGTCCTGCCCGGTGATCCGTACGCCGTTGGCGCCCAGGGTCACGACCCGCACGCCCACGCGGCGCAGGATGTCGTCTTCGCTCAGCCCGGTCTTCGACTCCAGCAGCGCCGCCTCGTACTCGTTCGTCAACAGGTAGCGTGCGCCGTTGATCATCGCCTCGATGTCGGCCGACGGCATCCGGGCCAGCTGCTGTGACGGGTCGGCCGCGAAGGGCAGGCCCAGCCGGCGGCAGGCGGCGGCACGGGCGAGCATCGTGTCCGGGTTCTCCGCGGCGACGATGACGAGCCCGAGCCCACCGGCCCGCGCCGCGACACCGTCGAGGCTGATCCGGTCGGGCTCCCCCATGGCACCGGGGTAGAACGACGCGATCTGGCAGAGGTCGGTGTCGGTGGTGCAGATGAACCGGGCGGTGTGCGCGACGGAACTGACCTGCACCTCCGAGCAGTCGACCCCGTGGCCCTCCAGCCAGCTGCGGTAGTCGCCGAAGTCACCACCGACCGCGCCGAGCAGCACCGGCCGGTGCCCGAGTTGGGCGAGCCCGAAGGCGATGTTGGCCGCGACCCCGCCGCGCCGGACGACGAGGTCGTCGACGAGGAACGAGAGCGAGACGGTGTCGAGGCTGCCGGCGATGAGTTGCTCGGCGAACCGCCCCGGGAAGCGCATCAGATGGTCGGTCGCGATCGAGCCGGATACGGCGATCATGCGGGGCGGGCCCTCTCAGTAGCGGTAGTGGTCGGGCTTGTAGGGCCCTTCGACCGGGACTCCGAGGTAGTTGGCTTGTTCCTTGGTCAGTTCGGTGAGGCGGACACCCAGCGCGCCGAGGTGGAGTCGGGCGACCTTCTCGTCCAGGTGCTTGGGCAGGGTGTGGACGCCTACCGGGTACTGGTCGGTGCTGGTGAACAACTCGATCTGCGCGATGGTCTGGTTGGCGAAGCTGTTCGACATCACGAAACTCGGATGCCCGGTGGCGTTGCCCAGGTTCAACAGCCGCCCCTCGGACAGCACGATGATCGAGTGGCCGTCCGCGAACCGCCACTCGTCGACCTGCGGCTTCACGGTGATCCGCTCGACGTCTCCGCGTTTCGCGAGACCGGCCATGTCGATCTCGTTGTCGAAGTGGCCGATGTTGCCCACGATCGCCTGGTGCTTCATCCGCGCCATGTGCTCGTTGGTGATCACGCTGAAGCAGCCCGTCGCGGTCACGAAGATGTCCGCGGTCTCGACCACGTCATCGATGGTCGCCACCTGGTAGCCGTCCATCGCCGCCTGCAGTGCACAGATCGGGTCCACCTCGGTCACGATGACCCGGGCACCCTGACCACGCAGACTCTCGGCGCAGCCCTTGCCGACGTCGCCGTAGCCGAACACGACGGCGACCTTCCCACCGATCAGCACATCGGTGGCCCGGTTGATCCCGTCGATCAACGAGTGCCGGCAGCCGTACTTGTTGTCGAACTTGCTCTTGGTCACCGAGTCGTTCACGTTGATCGCCGGGAACAGCAGGTTTCCCGCCTGCTGCATCTCGTACAGCCGGTGCACACCGGTCGTGGTCTCCTCGGTCACCCCCTTGATCCCGGCGGCGACCCGCGTCCAGCGGCGGTTGTCCTCCCGCAGCGACCGCGTCAACACACCGAGGATGACCTCGTACTCCTCGGAGTCCGCGCTCTCCGGCGACGGGACCGCACCGATCGCCTCGAACTCGGCGCCCTTGTGCACCAGCAGCGTGGCGTCACCACCATCGTCGAGGATCATGTTGGGGCCCTGCCCGTCCGGCCAGAGCAGCACCTGCTGGGTGCACCACCAGTACTCGTCGAGGGACTCGCCCTTCCAGGCGTAGACCGGGACACCCGCCGGGGCGTCCGGGGTGCCGGTCGGGCCGACCGCGACCGCCGCCGCCGCGTGGTCCTGGGTGGAGAAGATGTTGCAGGACGCCCACCGGACCTGCGCGCCGAGCGCCACCAACGTCTCGATCAACACGGCCGTCTGGATCGTCATGTGCAGCGAGCCGGTGATCCTCGCGCCCTTCAACGGCTGCCGCGAGGCGAACTCCCTCCGGATCGACATCAGACCGGGCATCTCATGCTCGGCCAGCTCGATCTCCTTACGCCCGAAGGCCGCCAACGACAGATCCGCCACCTTGAAATCGCTGAATTCGCCAGTCATGTCCGCACCCTCCCGCACCAGTGTCGAGGACCGTTGGAGTCCCGTTCAACCGCGCCCGTGCTCCACACACCGGGCCGCCAGGGGCCCGGGTGTGTGGAGCAAGCGCCGTCAGGAGTTGCGGCTGGCCGGGTCGACCCGGGCGTACGTGAGCAGGTCGGCCATCGTGAACTGGCCCGAGAAGCGGGCCGGCAGGGTCGGACGCCAGTTGGGCTGCACCTTCAGATAGCTCGCCGGGTCGAGTTGGGCGATGCCGATGAGCACCTCGGCCACGATTCGCCCACCTACCGCGCCCAGTGAACCGCCGCCGGCCTGGAGTTGTGCCTCCTTCAGGATGTAGTAGAAGAGCGGAGTGTTGGAGTCCAGGCCGAGGCCGTACCCGCTGAGCTCCGGGAAGTTGAAGCTGCCCAGTGCGGGCGCCCCGATGTGTGCGGCGATCCGCTGGCCCGACGGGATGCCGAAGGTGAGTTGACGAAGCAGGTCGCGTCCGAGCAGGTTGGCCGACGGCGAGCCGGACGGCGGCGGTGGCAGCGGGAACCCGAACAGCGGCGTCGAGTTGCGGACGTCGATCCACTTGCTCCAGTGCACCTGGCCGTCGAAGAACTGGAACCAGAACTGGTAGTCGAGGTAGCGGCGGGCGGCCCGCTTCCCGCCGCGCAGGTCGGCGGGATCGGCGCCGCTCAGCGCCGGGTCGAAGAGCATGGCGTAGAACTCGTCGCCGCCGTCGCCGGTGCGGTTGACCAGGTAGGCCGGTCGCGGCTGGCTGTGACCGAAGCGGAACGCCGCCGCGGTGAACTCGACCGGGATGAACGTCGCGTTCGGCTCCGGACGGTAGAAGCGGCGGCCCCCGTTGAGCACTGTGAAGACCGTGCCCGGGCCGGCGATCAGCGGAAGGAACTCGTTGAGCACGATCCACTGGTAGTGCCAGGTGACGAGTTGCCGAGCCGCGCCGAAGACCTGCGCCGCCGGTGTGCCCTGCGCGCGCACCAGGTCGACCACCCGGTTGTGGAAGAGGATGAACGCGGCAGTGATCTGCGCGATCGGCAGGTTCTCGTCGTTGCGGGGGTCGAAGACGATCGCCCTGCCACTGGAGTTGCGTGGCAGGTCCTCGAAGCGCCCGCCCGACTCGATCTTGAGTTTGGCGGGGTCGGCCGAGTTGTAGAGCTCCGGGTTCCCGGTCGGCCCGCCGCCATAGAGCGAGTCGAGGTCGAGGGCGGGCGTCCGCGGGTTGGGCACCGTGGTCGGGTCGACAGGCGTGCCCAGCGGCGCCGTCGTCTCGAAGGCCAGGTCGTGGTCGACGAACTGCCCGAAGTACGTCATGCCCTGCGGGATCGAGAAGTTGTCGGGGTTGTTGATGCTGTGCTGCTGTTGGTCGGCGAGCGCCTCCGCGCCGACGCTGAGCGGGTCGCGGGCGTCCATCGGGCCGCCGACGCGCGACAGGTCGATCAGCGCGTTCCGCATCTGGGTCGTCGCGGACCCGAACGCCGGCAGCGACGGGAACATCCGACCGAACCGGTTGGAGAACGCGGCCGCCGCGGGCGCCGCGTCGAGCAGGACTCCCCCGGTGCCGGCGACGAGCGCCCCCGCGCCGACTCCGGCCAGTAATCGCCGTCGGCTGACACCTCGAGAAGCGTTGTCAATTGCCATGTCGGCCACCTTCCGTCCGCGGGCGCCCGCGTGGACGCACGGGCCGCAAACCCGCGAACCGGCAGCAGTGTGAACCCTTCGGTTAGTGGCGCCCTGGAGCCTTGGTGGTGTCCGGCTGGAGGCCGCTGAGCATGGTGTCGACAAGCGAGGTGTCGTGTTTCGCGGCGCGGAACAGCGGGTGGTCGAGCGTCGATCGGAGGAAGTCGCGGGTGGTGGCCACACCCGGCCCCTCGACGGCGCACTCGTCGAGGGCGCGGGCCATCCGGGCCAGGGCCTGGGTGCGGTCGGGCGCCCAGACGACCACCTTCGCGAGGAGGGAGTCGTAGTCGGCCGGCACCCGGTAACCGGCGTACCCGTGCGTGTCGACGCGGACGAACGGGCCGGCGGGCAGGTCGAAGCGGGTCAGCTCACCCGGTGTCGGTACGAAGCCGCGCGTCGGGTCCTCGACGTTGAGGCGACACTCGATCGCCGTGCCGCGCGGCGTCACGTCGGCCTGGGTCAGCGCGAGCCGTTCGCCGGCCGCCACGAGGATCTGTTGCCGCACCAGATCGACGCCGGTCACCAACTCGGAGACCGGGTGTTCGACCTGGAGCCGGCAGTTGACCTCCATGAGGTGGAAGTCGTCCCCGCCGCCGACCAGGAACTCGAACGTACCCGCGCCCACGTAGCCGACGCCGAGCGCGCCGGTGACCGCGGCGGCGGTCATTCGGTCGACCATGTGTTGCGGCAACCCGGGCGCGGGCGACTCCTCGATCAGCTTCTGGTGGCGTCGCTGCACCGAGCAGTCGCGCTCGCCGAGGTGGATGCCGTTGCCGTAGCGGTCGGTGAGCACC
Source organism: Micromonospora sp. NPDC007208 (assembly GCF_042869175.1). NCBI lineage: Bacteria > Bacillati > Actinomycetota > Actinomycetes > Micromonosporales > Micromonosporaceae > Micromonospora > Micromonospora sp. NPDC007208. Next base: position 202,389 of record NZ_JBIAFG010000008.1, read on the forward strand.
TGCACCTCGACGTGGCGGGCCGACTCGAGGTAGCGCTCGATGTAGACCCGGTTGTCGCCGAAGAGCAGCTGCGCCTCGGCCCGCGCGGAGGCGAACTCGCCCAGGAACGAGGCCGGGTCGCGGACCACCCGAACGCCTCGGCCGCCGCCACCGGCGACCGCCTTGATGATCAGCGGGAAGCCGATCTCCTCCGCGACCGCGCGGGCGTGCGCCGCCGACTCGACGGCGTCGGTGGTGCCGGGGAGCACGGGCAGGCCGAGGCCCGCCATGATGCCCCGCGTCCGGGCCTTGTCGCCCAGCGCGGCCATCACGGCGGGCGGCGGCCCGATGAACGTGATCCCGTCGGCCTCACAGATCTCGGCGAAGTCCGGGTCCTCGGAGAGGAATCCGTAGCCCGGATGGATCGCGTCGGCCCCCGTGCGGCGGGCCGCCTCGATGATGGCCGGTGCGCTCAGGTAGCTGCGCCGGCTCGGGCCCGGCCCGATCTGGACGGCTTCGTCGGCCAGGCGCACCACCGCCGAGTCGCGGTCGACGGTCGAGTAGACCGCGACGGTACGCAGCCCCATCTCCCGGCAGGTCCGCGCGATCCGGACCGCGATCTCGCCCCGGTTGGCGATCAGCACCGACTCGAACACTGTCAGCCCTCCGAAACAGCTAAGGCGATCAACCGTTCGCCGTACTCGACCGGGGTCGCGTTGGGTACCAGCACCTTCACGACCTCGCCCGCGCGGTCGGCTTCGACCGGGATCATCATCTTCATGGCTTCGAGGATCGCGACCTGCTGGCCGGGTACGACCTGGTCACCCTCCCGGACGAACGGGTCGGCGCCGGGCGACGGCGCGAGGTAGAGCGTGGCGACCATCGGCGCGCACACGTAGTGCAGGCCGGCGTCGGCATCCACCAGCGGGACCGCCGGGACCGCCGCCGCCACAGCTGCGCCTTCCGGCCACTCCACCTCGACCACCAGGTCGCCGTGCTGGAGCCGGGCACGGCGGACCGGACCAGGCGTCGATCCGATCAGCCGCGCGAGACTGCGGACCGCGGCATCCAGCGGGTCGGCGTTACCCTCCGGCATTCGTCAAACCTCCGATCTGTCGGAAGCGGGCCCGGCGATGGGCCCGCACCTCCTCGCGGTTGAGACCGGCCAACTCCGCCAACGCGTCGACAACCGCCCGGTGTACGGCAGACGCGGTCGCCCCTGGATCGGCCGGCGCCCCGCCGGGCGGTTCGGGAACCACTCCGTCGACGACGCCGAGCGCCAGCAGGTCACCGGCCTGGAGCTTGAGCTGCGCGGCGGCCTCGTCGGCCCGACCGGAGTCGTTCCAGAGGATCGCGGCGCAGCCTTCCGGGCTGATCACCGAGTAGGTGGCGTTGGCGAGCATCAACACCCGGTTGCCGACGCCGAGGGCGAGCGCGCCCCCGCTGCCGCCCTCGCCGGTCACGACCGCGACGACCGGCACCGTCAGCCCGGCCATCAGCCGGATGCTGTCGGCGATGGCGAGGGCCTGCCCGTTCTCCTCCGCCGAGATGCCGTGGTAGGCACCGGGTGTGTCGATAAGCGTCACGATCGGCGTGCCGAGCTTGTCGGCCAGGCGCATCAGCCGGGCCGCCTTGCGATAGCCGGCCGGTGTCGCCATGCCGAAGTTGCGGCTGGCCACCTCGGCGACCGTGTGACCCTTCTGGTGGCCGATCACCACTGTGGGTCGCCCGTCGATCAGGCCCACCCCGCCGACGATCGCCGGGCAGTCACTCGCCAGCCGGTCACCGTGCAGCTCGACGAAACCGTCCACGAAGTGGCCGATGTAGTCCAGCGTGGAGGGTCGACCGAGATCGCGGGACAGCGCCACGACCGCCCACGGGTCCGCCGACTCGGGGGGCGCGGTAGCCCGTACCCCGTAAGGATCCGGTGCGGACCGCTCGGCCCCCGCGAAGGCCAGCAACCGGCCGATGGTCGGCCGCAGGTTCGACCGGGGCACCAGGTCGTCGAGCATGCCGCGGGCGAAGAGGTACTCGGCGGTCTGGAAGCCGGCCGGCAGCGGCTGACGCAGGGTCTGCTGGATGACCCTCGGCCCGGCGAAGCCGAGGCGTGCCCCCGGCTCGGCGAGAATGACGTCGCAGAGCGTCGCGAAGGATGCCGCGACGCCACCGTAGGTCGGGTCACTGACCAGCGAGATCGTCAACACCCCGGCCTCGTCGAGGGCCCCGAGCGCCGCGCTCGTCTTGGCCATCTGCATGAGCGACAGCACGCCCTCCTGCATCCGGGCGCCTCCCGAGGCGCTGACGATCAGCAGCGGCGTACGGGTCTCGAGCGCCAACTCGGCGGCCCGGGTGATCCGCTCGCCGACGCCAGTGCCGAGGCTGCCGCCGAGGAACCGGAAGTCCATGACCGCCGCGATCAACGGCTGCCCCTCGACAGTGCCCTGGACGCAGACGACCGCCTCGTCGAGCCCGGTGCGCCGGCGGGCGGCCTCGATCCGTTGCGGATAGGGCTTGGTGTCGACGAACCCCAGCGGATCGCCGAACGCGCCGACCGGTGCCAGCTCCTCGACCGAGTCGAGGTCGAAGAGTTGCTCGATCCGCTGGTGTGCGGTGACCTGGTCGTGGTGGTCGCACTCCGGGCAGACGCCCAGGTTGCGCTCGACCCGGCGCTGGTAGAGCAACGCCCGGCAGCCCGGGCAGATCAGCCAGCTCTTACCGACCGGCGTGTTGACGGTGGCGGTCATGACTGCCCGCGTTCGGCCGCGGCCTTCTCCACGATCTCCCGGATGCGTGCCTGCTGCTCACGTGTGGTCCGGTTGAGGTGGGCGGTCATGCCCTCGTCGTCGGCGTGCCCGCCCGGCCGCATCTCGAAGTCCTGTACCCACCGCATCCGCACGCCACCGTCCGAGATCTCGGTGTACTCCCAGAACAGGTTCATGTATTTGAAGGCGCCGGTCTCCAGCCGCCGTGCCCGGACCACCCGGTCGGCGCGGTCGGGCACCCGCTCGGAGACCCAGCTCCAGACCCGACCGGCCGGGTCGGGGTGCATGGTCAGGCGGAAGACGACGGCCCCGTCGTCGGCCGTCGAGAGCACCTCCGTGCTGGCGTACTCGCTGAACAGGGAGGGCCAGTTGGGGATGTCGTTGGTCAGGTCCCAGACGAGGTCGAACGGTGCGTTGATGACCACCGAGTTGTCCGTGTGTCCGGCCATGGGGTCACCGATCCGCGAGTCGTTGGTTGACGTAGTCGACGGCGAGCCGAGGCGTCTTCATGATCGACACAGCGTCGTCCGGGATGCGCACCTCGTACTCCTGCTGCACCCGCGCCGCCAGCTCCAGCAGCGCGAGCGAGTCGTAGCCGAGGTCGTCGAACGGCGCGTCGAGCGTCGCCGGATCGGCCCAGTCGGTCTGCTCGACCACACCGGAACTGGTCTCCAGGATCCGACGCAGGTCGTCGAGGGTCAGCTGGCTCATGAGTTTCCTCCCGTCGGTCGCTGCCACCCGTCGCGCACGCCACCGACCTGCGGCACCGGCGTCTCGGGGTGCGGGACCTCTTCGGTGTCGACGTGACCAAGCTCGGGGCGCGGCGCGAGCGGACTGATCTGGAACACGATCAGCGCGGTGTCGCCGCCGGCGTTGACGATGCGGTGCCGCTGGCCGCGACGGACCATGAGAGCTTCGTCGGCCGTCAGCTTGACCTCCGTGCCGTCGACCTGGATCACGACCTCACCGCGCACGAGGTAACAGAACTTGTCCGAGTACGGGTTGTACTGCTCGGCCAGGAACTCGCCCGGCTCCAGCCGGACCGTGCCCATGAAGCCCTCCGTCGCGTCGACGGTCTTCGGGCTGAGCAGGATCCGCACCTCCCCGCCGATCCGGTTGATGCCGGGCACGTCGGTGGCGGCGACCTTCACGATCGGTTGCCGATGCATGATCATCCCTTCTCTGCGACGAGCACGCGGAACGGCAGGTCCGTCGGGTGGACGGTGGCCGGGCCGAAGCCCGCCGCGGCGAGGGCCCGGTTGTAGGCGGCGACGGAGTGCGACTCCCCCTCGAAGGTCCAGACCAGCATCAGCACCGAGAAGAGGTACGGTGCCGGGTCCAGCGCCGGCGACTCGTCGCCGGTGGTGAAGCCGACGATGACGAGCCGCCCACCCGGCTTGACCACGGAACCGAGCCGGGTCACCAGCTCACGCACCCGCTCCTCGGAGAAGTGGTGGGTGACGTTGGTGAGCAGCACGACGTCGTAGGGCCCGCCGAGATCGGTGGTGAACATGTCACCCGGCAGGAACGACGCCCGGTCGCGTACGCCGAGCCGCTCGGCGTGCTTCTCCGTCACGGCGAGCACGTTGGGCCAGTCCAGCGAGGTCACCGCCGCCTGGGGGTTGTGCTGGGCGAGCGTGTAGCCGTAGACGCCGTGGCCGCAGGCGACGTCGAGGATGTCGAGCTCGGCGCGCTCCTTCGTCCACGGCGCGAGCGCCTCGGCCATCACCTCGGCGGTCGGCTGGGCGACCTTCGTCGCGTACGCCGCGAAGTCCTCCCAGTAGGTGTACTCCGGGGTCTCGGCGTGCACGTCGAGCACGGTGCCGCCGGCTCGGACGGCCGCGCTGAGGTCGCGCAGTGCGTCCCACTCCCAGTCGCTCGACATCACCTTGACCATGCCGCCCAGGTAGTCCGGACGGGTGCTGACCAGGTGATCGGCGGCCGCCGGGGTGAGCGAGAAGTGCTCGCCGGTGCGGTCGGTGAGGCGGACCGCGGTGAGCGCGTCGAGCAGGATGCGCGCGCCCCGAGGGTGGATGCCGAGCTTCGGGGCGAGCCCGCTGGCCGTGGCCGGGCCCGCGGCGAGGGCGTCGAAGACGCCCAGCTCCACGCCGGTACGCAGCAGGCTCGTCTTCTTGTATGCCTGCATCATGTCGTTGATGTCGCGGCGGGTCAGCGTCACGTGATGCTCCCTGTCTCGGGGCTCCAGGTGTAGAAGGGCGTGGCCTTCGAGTCCTGCAGCTCGGTCATGCTGTCCGGCGCGTAGCGCTGCAGGTAGGCCGAGAGGCGCCGGTTGACCTCCTGGAAGTCCGCGCGGGCTCGGGCCGCGAGGAGCTTGTCGAAGACGTCGGTGTCGGCCTCGAGCAGGTGCATGTAGAGGTCCTGGTAGCGGAAGAGCGTGCGCCGGGAGATGCCGACGACGTAGGGCATGTCGCCCTTGTCGTGCTCGGCGAAGAGCTCGGCGACCGCGTCGGCGTGGCTGGGGTCCATCCGCATGACCATGAGAGCGCGGTAGGACATCTGCTCACGCTCCCCGCAGGATCGTGGCCAGGGCAGCGGCCAGGGTCTGCGTCTGGTCGTCGACCGGGCCGGCGCTGCGCCAGGCGACGATGCCGTCGGGGCGTACCAGCAGGGCCCCGCCGGAGCCGACTCCACAGCTCGCGAGCCACGAGCCGTCGTCGGCGAGGTCACCGTCGGGGCCGGCGGTCAGCGCCCTGATCGGAAGCCCGGTCTCCGCGGAGACCGCCTCGGCCGCCGCGAGCCAGGCGTCGTCGCCGGGAGCGGTGGTCAACGTCCAGCCCTCGGTCAGTACGTCGATCGTGGACACCCGAGCGCCGTCGTGGTCGACCCAGCCGTGCGGGGCACGCGATCCGGGTTGGCCGGTGAAGGTCAGCTCGCGGGGCAGCAGCTCGGTGTCGGCGGGTGCGCCGACGATCGCGTTCGAGGTGTACCGGTAGCCCATCGTCACGATGACGAAGTCCCGGTAGGCGGCCTTGTCCTCGTCGGCGAGCTGACCCCGGGTGCGGAAGAGCATCCACGCCTGGTCGGCGGTCGCGGCGCCGACCGGACGACGCTCGGCTTCGTAGGAGTCGAGCAGGCTCTCGTCGGCCCGCCCCTGCAGCACGTCGGCGAGCTTCCACGCCAGGTTGTGCGCGTCCTGGATGCCGGCGTTGACGCCGAAGCCGCCGGCCGGCGGGTGGGCGTGGCAGGCGTCGCCGGCCAGGAAGACCCGCCCGGACTGGTACGCGTCGGCGACCATGTGCCGCGCGTCCCAGGGCTGGGCCGACTCGACCTCGACCTCCAGCTCGGGGTCGCCGGCCGCGATCCGGGCCAGCTCGACGCAGCGTTCCGGGGTGAAGTCGGCCGGCGACTGCCCCCGCTCGGGGTAGTAGTTGACGCCGAACATCCACCGCCCCGGCTCGATGAAGAGCAGCAGACCCTGGGCCAGCTTGTTCATCAGGTAGATCAGGGTGAACCGGGGTGCCGTGTCGGGCAGGTCGACCTTGGCGCGGAAGATGATGCTGACGAAGTTCCCGGCGACACCGTTGCTGCGGTTGCCGACCTGGAGCAGTTCGCGGACGGGGCTCTTCACGCCGTCGGCCGCGACGACATAGCGCGCCCGGATGGTGCGTGTCGTGCCGTTGTCGTTGACGGTCGCGGTCACCCCGTCCTGGTCCTGGGTCAGCCCGATCAGCTCGTTCTGGAAGCGGATCTCCGCGCCCGCTTCGACGGCGGCGTCGTGGAGCAGCGGCTCGTAGTGGTCCTGGCCGCACCAGATCGGCCAGCTCGGCGTGAACGTGTCGTAGTCGACGTCGTGGGCCTCCATGACGAACGACTTGTGCAGGTCGGCCAGCGACTGGGCGCCGAGCATGACCAGTGGCGTGGCGCGGCCGGCGCGGACGAGGTCGAGTTCGGCGCCCGGTCCGACGATCTTCATGCCGGCCTGCTGGACGGCCGGCTCCAGGCCGACGGTGCGGAAGATCTCCACCGTGCGGGCGTGCAGGCCTGTCGCGCGGGGGATCGTCGACAGTCGGGGCCGACGTTCGACAAGGATCGGCCGGATTCCCTTGCGGGCCAGGAAGAGCGCGGTCGACAGGCCGACCGGGCCGCCGCCGACGATCAGGACGTCGGTGCTTCCGTCAGACATGAGCGTCCTCCGTGTAGACGACTTTGTAGAGGTGGCGTTCCGGCGTGGCGATCGCGCGTACCTCGCCGAAGTGGGGATGGACCTCGGGGTTCTGGAGCATCGCGGTGAAGTGCTCTTCGCTCTTCCACTGCGCGTAGTTGACGACCCGGGTCCCGTCGAGGCTGGCGTGGATGTTCGCCGACACGAACCCGTCGACCTTGGACATCACCGCGTCGGTCGCCTCGATCAGGATGTCGACGAGCTTCTGCTGGTTGGCCGGCTCGACGGTGAAGACGTTGACCATCGTCACGACCGGCTGGTCGATGCCGATGTGTGCCATTGCGGGCTTCCTTTCCTAGATCGGACGCGCTTCGAGCAGGGCCCAGCCGCGGGACGCGGGGGTGTTGACCAGCTCGAAACCGGACGCGGTGAACAGCGCCTGCCATTCGCGGAGGTCGCGCTCCTTGCCGCCGAAGAGCACCAACATGTCGATGTCGATGATCTTGGCGTGGTCCCACTGGTTGCGCGGCGGCACGATCTGGTCGATCGCGATCAGGCGGGAGTCGGCGTCGCCGATCGCCGCGCGGATCCGACGCAGCAGCGTGACGCAGGTGTCGTCCGGCCAGTTGTGGACGATCGACTTCAGGATGTACGCGTCGGCACCGGCCGGCAGCTCGTCGGTGAAGAAGTCGCCGCCCCGCACCTCGACCCGCTCGGTGACACCGTGCTCCTTGAGCAGCGGTTCGGCGTCGGCCACGACCTCGGGCAGGTCGAAGAGGACGCCGGTGCCCTCGGGGTGGCGCTGGAGCATCTTGGCCAGGAAGTAGCCGTTGCTGCCGCCGATGTCGGCGATCCGGCCGAACCGCTCGGGCGCCAACTCCGCCGCGAACCGGTCGGCAAGCCGCCGGCTCCAGTGGGCCATGAAGCCCTCGAAGAACCGGTTGGCCTCCGGGTGGGCCTGGAGGTAGTCGTAGAAGCCCATGCCGAAGACCTTGTTGAAGGCCGGCTCGCCGGTGCGGACGCTGTGCAGGATCTCCGCGTACGGGAGGCGGTTGAAGTCGGCGCCGCTGAACTGCACCATCGGCCGCAGCCCGCCGATCCGGGCCGACGTCAGCCCCTCGCCGAGCGGCGTCAGCGCGAACGACCCGTCCTCCTGCTCGTCGAAGATGCCGACCGCCGAGGCCGCGCGGAGGATCCGCCGCAGCGCGTCCTCGTGTGACTCGGTGGCCGCCGCCAGTTGGGCGACCGGCACCGGTCCGTCGACGAGCAGGTCGGCGACGCCGAGCTCGGTGACCACGTAGATCACGTTGGCGATCTGTTTGGCGCTCCCCAGCACCGCGATCTGCCGTTCACGCAGGTCAAGTGCCTGCTGCTCGTCGAAGTTCGCGACGGCGGCGAGGCTGGCGTCGGTCATCGTCCATTCCTTTCGTCGGTCACGACCATGGCCGCGTTGAACCCGCCGTAACCCCTGGCGAGCACGAGCGCCGCGCGTACGGGTGTCTCCCGCGCGACGTCGCGCACCAGATCGAGGTGCAGGCCCTCGGCCGGCTGGCGGATGTTGGTGGTGGGCGGGATGACACCGTGTCGGATCGACAGCAGCGCGGAGACGAGGTCGAGCGCCGCCCCGCCCGAGTAGAGCCGGCCGGTCATCGTCTTGGGCGCCGTCACCGGCACCCCACGTGGGCCGAAGACGGCGGTGATCGCCTCGGCCTCGACCCGGTCGAGTTCCGCGACCCCGGCGCCGTCGGCGAAGACGACGTCGATGTCGGCCGGCGTGAGACAGGCGTCGGACACTGCCATCTCGGCCGCCCGACGCAGACCCGGTGGGCGGCCGGAGCCGGGCCGCGGGTCGAACGTCGCGCCGTATCCGGCGATCACCCCGTAGACGTCGGCCCCGCGCTGGGCAGCGGCGTGCTCGTCCTCCAGCACGAGGATCGCCCCGCCCTCGCCGGGCACGTAGCCCGACGCGTTGGCATCGAACGGCAGGAACGCCGTGGCCGGATCGCGCCCGGTACTGAGGAGGCCGTTGGCGAGCTGGGCCGTCCAGCCCCACGGGCAGAGCGATGCGTCGACGCCACCGGTCATCACGAGCTGCACGCCCTTGCGCACCTGGCGCCGGGCCTGCGCCACCGCGTCGAGCCCACCCGCCTGCTCGGTGACGAGCACCCCGGTCGGCCCACGCATCCCGTGGCGGATCGAGATCTGGCCGGTGTTGACCGCGTAGAACCAGGCGAACGACTGGTAGGCGCTGACGTGCTCGGAGCCCTTGCTCCAGAGCTTCTCCAGCTCACGATGGCCGAACTCGAAGCCGCCCGACGCACTGGCCGTGACGACACCCATGCCGAACTCGGGCAGCGCCGCCGGGTCCACGGACGCATCGGCCAGCGCCCACTGCGCCGCCGTCAGCGACAGCCGGGTCATGTGGTCGGTCTGCGCCATCAACCGACTCGGAATGTGATCGGCCGCCTCGTATCCGGGAACCTCGCCGGCCAACTGCGCGGGGTATCCCGACGGATCGAAACGGCTGATCGGCCCGATGCCACCCACCCCGGCGACGGTGGCCGCCCAGAAGGCGTCGCGGCCCAACCCGTTGGGCGCGGCCACCCCGACGCCGGTGACGACAGTGGTCATGCCACACGCGCCAGGAGCATCGCGCTCTGGAAGCCGCCGAACCCGCTACCCACGCTCAACACCACGTCGGTCTGCTGCTCGCGGGCGGTGAGCGGCACGTAGTCGAGGTCGCACTCCGGGTCGCGTTCATGCAGGTTGGCTGTCGGCGGCACCACCCCGTGCTTGATCGCCAGGGCCGACGCCGCGATCTCGATCGAGCCGATGGCGCCCAGCGAGTGGCCGATCATCGACTTGATCGAGCTGACCGGCGTGCGGTACGCGTGGTCGCCGAGGCTCCGCTTGAACGCCGCCGTCTCGTGCCGGTCGTTCTGCTTCGTACCCGAGCCGTGCGCGTTGATGTAGTCGACGGCGTCGCCGGGCAGCCGAGCGTCGGCGAGCGCGACACGGATCGCCTCGGCCATCTCCCGCCCGTCGGGCCGCAGGCCGGTCATGTGGAACGCGTTGGAGCGCGAGGCGAACCCGACCAGCTCGGCGTAGATCTGCGCACCTCGCCGGCGGGCGTGCTCCAGCTCTTCGAGGACGAACATCGCCGACCCCTCGCCGAGGACGAACCCGTCGCGGCTGTTGTCGAACGGCCGCGACGCGTGCTCCGCGTCGTCGTTGCGGGCCGTGGTCGCCTTGATCGCGTCGAAGCAGGCCACCGTGATCGGCGAGATCGGGGCGTCGGTCGCGCCGGCGATCATCACGTCAGCCGAGCCCTCGCGGATCAGCTCCCGGGCGTGACCGACCGAGTCGAGGCCCGACGTGCAGCCGGTGGAGACCACCGTCGCCGGACCTTCCGCGCCGACCGACCACGCCACCTCACGCGCGAACGAGCTCGGCACCAGATAGTCGTAGAGGTGCGGGGTGGCGTACCGGTGGTCGGTCAGCCACTTCCGGCCGCCGTCGCTGACCACGACGTACTCCTCTTCGAGGCTCATCGTGGCCCCGACCGCCGTGCCGACACTCACGCCGACCCGGGTCGGGTCGACTACCTCGAAGCCGCTGTCGGCCAGCGCCTCCCGGGTGCAGACCACCGCCATCTGAGCCGCCCGGTCCATCCGGCGGATCTCCTGCGGCGACAGGCCCTCGGCGGCCGGGTCGAAGTCGGCCTCCGCGGCCACCCGTGACCGGAAGGGTGTGGCGTCGAAGAACGACAGGGTACGGGTGGCCGTGCGGCCAGCGGTCAACAGTTCCCAGAACGCCTTGGTGCCCAGTCCACCGGGGGCGATGACGCCAATCCCGGTGATGACCACCCGACGGTCGGATGTGCTCGTCATGGAAGACCTCCTGGCCGCGATGTCCGTGTGAAAGCTAGGGACGGCCGGTCGAACGGCGCTGGAGCGTCGGTCGAGGGCATGTCACGAGGCCCTGGCCAGCCCCGGGCGCAGAGGTCCGCCGGCGGCCAACACCTCCCGCTGGAGCCGTTGGAGGTCAGGCGAAGGGTCCAGGCCCAACTCCTCACTGAGCACCCGGCGCAGGTGGTGGTACGCCTGCAACGCCTCGCCCCGGCGTCCGGAGCGGTTGAGCGCCACGATGAGCTGACGGTGGAACCACTCGTTGAGCGGGTACGTGCCCACGAGGTAGCGCAGCTCGCCGATCAGCTCGCGGTGCCGGCCGAGCGTGATGTCGGCCTGGATGCGCAGCTCCAGCGCCCGGATCCACTGCTCCTGCAGGTGGATCGCGTGGGCCTCCAGCGCCGGCCCGAACGTCACGTTGGCGCCCACCGGCCCGGTCCACATGGCCAGCGCCCGCCGCAGCACCTCGGCGCCCTCCTCGGGCCGGTCCGACTCGATGTGCGAGCGACCCTGGTCGAGCATCGTCTCGAACACCTCGGCGTCGAGTTGGCCCGGCTCCACCCTGAGCAGGTAGCCGCGCGCACGGCTCTCCAGCACGGTCCGGTCCGGGGTCTCTATGCCCTCCTTCGCGAAGAGCTTGCGCAGGTGGTAGATGTAGGTCTGCACCGTGGTGACGGCGCTGCGCGCCGGATCGTCACCCCACAGCTCCCGGATTATCGAGTCGACCAGAACGACCCGGTTGGCCCGCATCACCAGCAGCGCCAACACGGTCCGCACCTTCGGCGGCGTCGGCGTGCAGATCCGGCCTTCGTGGATCACTTCCAGCGACCCGAGGATCTCGTACCTGACCACAGTGGTCCCCCCATTCCCCATAGCACTCGTCGAGACGCTCTCAAGCTATGGATGAGCGGGGCGTGTCGGAACGACCGCAGGTAGCGAGATCACGGGTTCTTCCGAGGATCGATGCGTGTCGAAAGTTGTACGGCGGATACCCCTTTGATCGCTCGATGCTTCCTCAAGGCAACCTCCACCGGAGGCGGGAAGACTCGCCGGGCCCCCCGCCCCCTGGGTTAGGAGTCACACATGTCGCGCCGCCTCTTCACCTCCGAGTCGGTCACCGAAGGCCATCCCGACAAGATCGCCGATCAGATCAGCGACGGGATCCTCGACGCGCTACTGGCGCAGGACCCGCACAGCCGGGTCGCCGTCGAGAGCCTGATCACCACCGGCCAGGTCCACGTCGCGGGCGAGGTCACCACGCAGGCCTACGCCGACATTCCACGCATCGTGCGTGAAACGGTTCTGGGCATCGGGTACGACTCGTCGAAGAAGGGCTTCGACGGCGCCTCCTGCGGCGTCAGCATCTCGATCGGTGCCCAGTCGCCCGACATCGCGCAGGGCGTCGACACGGCGATCGAGCTGCGCGACGGTTCGTCCGGCGGCGGGCTGGACGCCCAGGGCGCCGGCGACCAGGGCATGATGTTCGGCTTCGCCTGCTCGGAGACGCCGGAGCTGATGCCGCTGCCGATCGCGCTGGCCCATCGTCTGGCCCGTCGCCTGGCCGCCGTCCGCAAGGACGGAACGGTGCCCTACCTGCGACCGGACGGCAAGACCCAGGTCACCGTCGAGTACGACGGCCTCCGCCCGGTCCGGCTGGACACCGTCGTGGTCTCCACGCAGCACGCCGCCCACATCTCCCTCGACGACCTGCTCACCCCCGACATCCGAAACCACGTGATCACGCCGGAGCTGGAGGCGCTCGACCTCGACACCGAGGGCTACCGGCTGCTGGTCAACCCGACGGGGCGGTTCGAGATCGGCGGCCCGATGGGCGACGCGGGCCTCACTGGACGGAAGATCATCGTCGACACCTACGGCGGGTACGCCCGGCACGGTGGTGGCGCGTTCTCGGGCAAGGACCCGTCGAAGGTCGACCGGTCGGCGGCGTACGCGATGCGGTGGGTGGCGAAGAACGTGGTCGCCGCGGGCCTGGCGGAACGGTGTGAGGCGCAGGTGGCCTATGCGATCGGCAAGGCCCATCCGGTGAGCCTGTTCGTGGAGACCTTCGGCACGGAGACGGTGCCGCTCGACCGGATCGAGAAGGCGATCGGGGAGGTCTTCGACCTGCGTCCGGCGGCGATCATCCGCGACCTGGACCTCCTGCGTCCGATCTACCAGCAGACGGCGGCCTACGGCCACTTCGGCCGTGAGCTCCCGGACCTGACCTGGGAGCGCACGGACCGCGCCGCGGATCTCAAGGCGGCTTGTTGAGGAACCTCCCCGACCGCTAAGGCGGCGGGCGGCGAGGGCGCGGTACCAATCGGTCGTGTGGCAGCGTCACCAGTGACGCTGCCACCGCCTTGTTGACCGCGTCGATGCGGGAGACCGCGCCGAGCTTCGCGAAGATGCGACGCAGGTGGCTCTTCACCGTGGCCTCGGTCAGGTCGAGCCGGCGCGCGATCTGGGCATTGGTCATCGCCTCGGCCGCGAGTTGGAGGATCTCCAGCTCGGCGGGGGACAGAATCGCGGACTCCGCGTTCTGCACCTGCACCAGGCTCTGGCCGGAGACCGAGAGCAGCACCGAGCCGCTGCCGTCCCGCGACTTGCGGATCGCGGCGACCAGCTCCTCACGACCCACGCTCTTGAGCAGGTAGGCGCGCACCCCGGCGGCGATCAGACGGCGCAGCAGGCCAGGGCTGTCGTACATGCTGAGGATGACGACCGCGCTGTCGGGCGACACCTCACGAATGCGGCGCACCGTGACCACCGGGTCGTCACCGGGAATCTCGACGTCGAGCAACACCACGTCGGGACGCTCCGACGCCGCCTTGGCGACCGCGGTGGCCGAGTCGCCCGCCTCGTCGACCACGTCGAGGTCGGCGTGGACGTCGAGCACCCAGCGCAACCCCTCGCGGACGAGAGCGTGGTCGTCGACTATGAGGATGGTGGTGGCGCCGGCGGGAGACCCGCCGTCGGACCGCGTCAACCTAACCCCCAGACCCCGTCCCCCGCCGCCAGCGTGCACATGAGTGGCACCGTATCGCGGACGTGTGACGCCACAGCTAACGTGGCGTCCTCCCGACACGAAGAACGCCACGATCGCCGCGCGATTCTGTCAGTCTCGTGTGGACAGCCGGACCAACTCGCCGATACCGAGGCCCTTGTTGGCGATGTAGAAGCTGCCGTCGCGAGCGATGGCGAACGACATCGGGGAGTCCAGGCCGGTGCTCGCCAGTTCCTGGTGGCTACCGTCGCGCTCCACGCGGATCAACGCACCTGTGGAATCGCCCGAGCTGAGCCCGTTCTTCGCGATCTCCAGCACGACCAGCCGGCCGCGCTTGTCGAACGCGATGTCGATGATGTTGGTGAAGCCGGTCGCGAAGATCGTCGGCTCCTGCCCGGGCACCAGCCGCCACACCCGGGCGCCGCCGCTCGGGAACGGGTGCCCGGTCAGCTGTCCGATGTAGAGAGCGCCGTCCGGGCCGCGGGTGATGGTGACCGGCACGAACTGGATCGGCGTCGTCGAGCCGGGCGGGAGGCCCCACTCCGGCGGCGCCGGCACCTGCTCCTGCGGCCAGACGTGTTCGGCCGTGACCACACCGCGGCGGTCGATCCGGAGCACGTCGTTGGCGGCCGCGTCGAGCGCGTAGACGTCCCGCCCGTCGGCGACGACGGCGTAGGGCTGGCTCTCCGGGATGACACCGTCGGGGTTGTTCTGACCCTCGAAGGCGGAGAGGTCGCCGACGACCGACCAGCGGCGCTTCCCCTCGACCCGGAGGATGGTTCCCATCGTGGCCCCGGCCGCCCCGAGCAGGTCGCGCGAGACCGGGTCGGTGCTGTAGCCCATCGCCACCAACAGCTTGCCCTGCCGGTCGAAGGCCAGGTCGTGGGCGCCGTAGACGGAGAAGCCGGCGCCGGTGCTCCGCAGCGACGGCAGACCCGTCACGACTCGCTTCTGCCAGCCGTGACGGACCGCCGTGATCGCACCTGTCGAGCCGTAGCAGAGGTTGGTACCGAACGTGCCGGGGATGCACACGTCGTCGCCGCCGAGCCCGGCCTCGGCGACGTAGACGGTGCCGGCCCGGTCGATGGCGACACCGCGTGGGTTGTCGAGGTTGCGGGCGACGACGGTCAGTCGCCCAGTGGTCGAGGTGGCCGCATTGGCGGGCGCGGCAATGCCGGCCACCAGTAGCAGCGGCACGGCCAGCGACAACGTTCGTCGCATCGCGTCGAGCATGGGTTCTCCTCAGCAAGAGGGGTTCGGATGCGAACGACGCTGCCGGCGTTGCCTCGAGGCCCGGTGGAGGAAGGCTCGACAGGCTCGCCTACTCGGGCTGGTTGGGAGTGCCGCGCCCCAGCTCGTAGGGGGATGTCACGCCTTCGTAGGCGAGGTGCATCACCATGCCGTTGGCCGCGTGGTCGAGGTTGTGGCAGTGGTCCATCCAGAGCCCCGGGTTGTCCGCCGTGAAGCCGATCTCGTAGATCTGGCCGGGGATCACGTCGAGGCTGTCGATCCACCACGGCGACCCGGTCGCGCGGACCCCGTTCCGGGACAGCACCAACGCGTGGTGGCCGTGCAGGTGCATCGGGTGGTTCTGGTGACTGCGGTTGACGATCCGCACCTTGACCACGTCGCCCATCCGGACCATCAGCGTCGGCGTGTCGGGGAAGCTGTGCCCGTTGATGATCGGCACCAGGTGCAGTCCGCCGTTGTAGAAGGACAGCCGGTCGTCCAGGAGCTGGGTGAACGAGCGGTCGTACGACGAGCCCGCGTCGAAGGGTCGGGAGCCCCCGGAGCCGTACGAGAGCGGGTCGAACTGGTCCCCGTCGTCGACGATCTTCGGCGTCGAGGTGTCGCCCGGTGGCGCCAGCACCAGCCCGCCGTCGCGGTTGGCGAGGTCGGTCAGGCGTACCGGGCCCGCCGGCATCGTGAACGTCACGTCGTAGCGCCCACCGGTCGCCAACCCGAACCGCGGGTCGGTCAGCGGGGTCGGGCCGTTGACGTCGACCCCGTCGATCGCCGCGACCCGCACCGGCGTGCCGGTGACCGTCAGGGAGCGCGGGCGGCTGTCGGTGGACGGGTTGTTGTCGGTGTTGATCAGGCGCAGCCGCACCGGCGTGCCCGGGGCGACCTCCTGGCGCTGCAAGGTGTCGCTGGTGCCGAACGAGACGATGTTGTCGTCCGGCGTACGCCACTCGTGGGCCTGCACGACGAAGTCCCGTTCGCCGGGTGGTGGGCCGTCGCGCGGCTCGACGATCAGTGCGCCGAACAGGCCCCGCCGGATCGCCTCCAGCGGGTTCTGGTGGGTGTGGTACCAGAAGGTGCCGACCTGCTCGGCGACAAACCGGTAGGTGAAGGTGCCGCCCGGCTCCACCGCGTTCTGCGTCGCGCCGGCCACGCCGTCCTCACCGTTGGGCACGTCGAGGCCGTGCCAGTGGATCGTCACGTTCTCGTCGGGGATCTCGTTGTGCAGCGTCACCTCGACGAGGTCGCCCTCACGGACCCGCAGCTCCGGCCCGGGCGACTGACCGTTGTACGTGAGCGCCTCGATCTCGGTGCCCGACGACAGCCGTACCGTGGCCTTCTTCGCGGTCAGGGTGAAGGCCTTGTTGGGCTTGCCGGTCCGCGGCCCACGCAGGTCGTCGACGGAGGTGCCGCCATGACCGCCGTGGCCGATCGAGGGGCCGCCGCCGTAGTCGACGTTGTCGTGGGACGTCATGGACATCCGGTCGGGCAGCCGGCTGCTCTGGGCCGCGTAGGTGACGCCGGCGGCGACGACGAGGACCGCGACGGCGGCCTGCGCGGTGGCGCGTAGGGCGCTGGCCCGCCGGCCACGGCGCGCGAAGTCGGTAGCGGTGACAATCCGCAGGCGACGCCCCTGCCAGAGCCACAGCACCAACACCGACAGCAGGATCGGCGCCGCGTGGGTCGCGATGTCGTCGAGGTAGGACGGGACCGGACGGGACACGTACGCGAAGTAGACGCCGACGACAGTCGCCACGGCCGTCACCTGGACCGGCACGACGAATCGGGGATTGGCGGCGGCGGAGCGCGTCTCGACGTCGACAGGCGCGTCGTCGCGGTTGGCCAGGGCGCGCAGGCCCGGCACGGTCCAGACGGCGACCGCCAGCATCGGCAGCAGCAGGAGCGGCATCTGCACGATCACGCGGTTGTCGGCGAAGATCCAGTCGACGGCGAGCATCAGCCCGATCGCGACACACTTGACGACCAGCACCACCAGCGCGGCGACGAGCAGACGCAGCAGCCGACGGGCGCTCTTGCGCAGCGCCTCGGGCGTCGGCCGCCAGGCCAGCCGCGTGGCGAGGATCGCCGCGGACAGCCAGATCAGGAACAGGACCCCGGCCAGGATCCCATCGGCGTTCTCTCCGACCTCAAACATGACGCCAACATACGAAGGACGCGCACCACGCGGCATCCGTTGAGGAACGGCGGATTCGTACGGCGATCGCCGTAGCCGGCACCGCCTGCGAAACAAGTGCCGTAGTTGGCTAGCTGCCGGGCGCGACGAGCCCGGTCTGGTAGGCGAGGACGACGAGTTGCGCGCGGTCGCGGACGCGGAGCTTGACCATGGCCCGGTGGACGTGGGTACGGGCCGTGGCGGGGCTCATCGACAGTCGGCGCCCGATCTCCTCGTTCGTCAGCCCGTTGGCCACCAGGCTCATCACCTCGCGCTCGCGGTCGGTCAACACCGCCAGCCGGCCGCCGTCGACAGGCGTCGGCGCGACCTTGCTGACGAACGCGCTCACCAGCCGACTCGTCACCCGCGGTGAGATCAGCATGTCGCCGCCGGCCACCACCCGCACCGCCTGGCGCAGCTCGTCGGGCTCGATGTCCTTGAGCAGGAACCCGCTCGCGCCGGCGCGCAGCGCCTCGAAGACGTACTCGTCGAGCTCGAAGGTGGTCAGGACGATGACCCGCACGGCCGGGAACCGCTCGACGATCGCGGCGGTGGCCCGCACGCCGTCGAGTACGGGCATCCGCACGTCCATCAGCACGATGTCCGGCCGGGTCGCGGCGACCATCTCGACAGCCTGGGCACCGTTGGACGCCTCACCGACCACCTCCAGGTCGTCGCTGTGGTCGAGCAGGCCCCGGAAGCCGGCCCGCACGAGCGTCTGGTCGTCCGCCAGCACCATCCGGATCGTCACGCTGTCTCCTCCACCTCGACCGGCAGCCGCGCGGCCACTCGGAACCCCCCACCCTCCGGCCGGGGCCCGGCCTCGAGGGATCCGCCGGCCGCCGTGGCCCGTTCCCGCATGCCGGCCATCCCGTGCCCTCTCCGGCTCGCCCCGGCGCCGACCCCGTCGTCGACGATCTCCACCGTGACGGCGCGACCCGCGTAGGTGATGGTGACGTCGACTGTCGTCGCTTCTGCGTGTTTGACCGTGTTGGTGATCGACTCCTGCACGATCCGGTAGACCGAGAGCGCCACCTCCGGCGGGATCGGGCGCGGGGTGCCGGCGATCCCCGACCGCACCTTCACGCCGGCCTGCTCGGCGACCGCGAAGACACGGGCCAGGTCGGGCACCTCCCCGGCGTCGCGGAGCATGCCGATCGCCGAACGGACCTCGTGCATCGCGTCGCGCGCCGCGCCCCGGATGCTCCGCAGCGCGGCCCGCGCCTCGGCCGGCTTGCTGTCGAAGATGTCGTCGGCGAGGCTCGCCTGCACACTGATCGCGGCGATCGTGTGGCCGAGGACGTCGTGGACCTCGCGGGCGATGCGCAGCCGCTCCTGGGCGACCTCGTGTTGACGTTCCTGGCGCATGACGGCGAGACGCTGTTGTGCCTCGGCCAGCCGGATCCGGCGGGTGCGGATCGTCTCGGCGAGCAGCACCACGGCCGCGAGCAGCGAGCCCTCTTCGAGGGTGGCCGAGAGGGCGGGGAAGAACCCCTCGCCGAGCAGCGTGTACCGCATGATCAGCTCAAGGACGACGAAGAACCCGGCGACGACGAGCGCCCAGGTGAACCGGCCGGCGGCCGCGACGGAGAAGAGGGCGGCGGCCAGCGGAAGGGCGGGCGGGATGCCCGGGTACTCGAGCGCGTAGTAGATCATCAGCGCGGTGACCGAGCCGACGAGCACCAGCAGCGGCCAGCGCCGCCGGAAGACCAGCAGGAGCCCGATCACCGCGCCGATCGCGTAGGCGCGCGCGTCCGGCGGCCGGGCACCGGGCTCGTCGGCGACCCGGATCGCCACCGCCACCACGGCCGCGACGACGACCGCGATGAGGGCATCGATCGCGATCCGTCGGACGGCCGGGTTCATGTCCGCAACGGTACGACGCGCGCACGGTCCGTTAGCGAGGGCCCCTTCCCAACCGGAAACCGTCAGCAAGGGGCCCGTGCCATCAGCCGCGGCGGAGAGTGAGCAGGGTCTGCCCGGTGGGGATCACCGTGCTGCCGTCCACCTGGAGCCCGGCCTTCTCGCCCAGTTCGGCGTACTCACGCCAGGTCCTCGCCTTGCCCGCCATCAGCGAGAGGAGGCGCAGGTCCATCTGGGTGATGAACATCAGCCGGGCCGGGTCGTCGGGGAAGTTGTCGTTCTCGTCCTTCACCAGGATCTGCACGATCAGCACCTTGCCGGTCGTGCCGATCGCGTCCGCCGCCCGCTGGAGGATCTTCTCGGCGGAGCTGTCGTTCCAGTCGTGCAGGACGTTCGACAGGATGTAGACGTCGGCGCCGGCCGGGAGCGGGTCGAAGATGCTTCCGCTGACGACCTCGGCCCGGTCGGCGATGCCCGCCGCCTCGAACCGGGCCCGGCCCTGCTCGACCACGCCCGGCAGGTCGACCACGGTGCCGCGCAGGTGCGGCTGGGCCTTGAGGATCTCGGTGAGCAGGGCGCCGGTGCCGCCGCCGACGTCGATGACGTGGTTGACGGTGCTCCAGTCGTAGCCCTGCACGACCTGGTCGAAGTAGCTCGCGTGGGTGGCCATCAGCGCGCCGAACGACGTGGCCCGGTCGGGGTTGGTGGCCAGGTCGTCCCAGAACTCGATGCCGTAACGCACGGGGTACGCCGCGTCGCCGGTACGGATCGAGTGGGTAAGCGAGCTGAACGTGCCCTCGATCCGGCCGGCCATCGAGTCGACGTCGAGCCAGGGGCGCTGGGCGGCGGGGTGGTCGGTCTTGAGGAACTCGGCGGCTTCCGTCAGGGCGTACACCCGCGGCTCGGTCTCCTTGAAGACGCCGCGGACCGAGAGGTAGCGCAGCAGCCGGTGCAGCGCGTCGGGGTTGGCCTTCGTCGCCGCGGCGAGCTCGTCGAGCGTGGTGGTGCCCGCGGCGATCAGGTCGGCGAGGCCGAGCGTCGCCGCGGCCCGCACTGCCCACGGCGTGATCGTGTCGGTCAGCGAGTAGAGATTGACCCGATTTTCCGTCATGGCGGCGAGCTTCGACGACGGCGCTCGAGACCGGCTCGAAGCCGGGTCGATCGACCGGTTCTCCAGCCGGGTTCGAGTGGGCGGGCGCAGGCTGCGCCTGTCACGGCCGCCATGCGAAGGGGACACGATGGGCGCCAGCCACCAGGAGCGCGGAGCGATCGAGGTCATTCAGGACCTCATGCAGCAGAAGTGGGTCTACGAGCTGTTCGGCGAGATCGGCGCGCGCCAGGGTGCCTCGGCCGCGCACGTCGAGCAACTGAGGGCGGTCGACGCCGCCGCGCACGTGTTCTGGCCGTTCCAGGCGCCGCCGTTCCCGGTCATCGCGGCCACCGCCAGCGGCTCGACGTTGACCGACATCGACGGCAACGACTACCTCGACTGCCACATGGGGTACGGCGCTCAGGCGCTGCACGGTCACAACCCGGCCCCGGTCGTCGACTTCGTCCGGGAGCACCTCGGCAAGGGCACCGGCAACGGCTACACCAACGCGCTGGAGCTGCAGCTCGCGACGCTGCTGCGGGAGATCCTCCCGCACAACGAGAAGTTCGCCTTCCAACACTCGGGTACGGGCGCCACCCAGTCGGCGATCCGGCTCTGCCGTGCGCACACCGGGCGCCGGATGGTCGCCAAGTTCGAGGGCACCCTGCACGGGTCCCACGACCTGGCCGTCCACAACACCGCGCCCTGGTACCACGGGCATCCCGCGGTGCCGTTCCCGGAGATCGGCAAGGACGGCATCCCGCTGGTCTCGGCGTTCGCCGGCGTCACACCGGCCGAGCCGCGCGACCTGCTGATCCTGCCCAACGACACCGCGCTCGCGGTCGAGTTGATCGAGCGCCACGCGGGTGAGTTGGCCTGCATCCTGGCCGAGCCGGCCGCCTCGTCGTTCCCGTTCGAGGAGACGACGATCCCGATGATCCGCGAGGTGGCGGTGGCCGCCCAGCGGCTCGGGGTGCCGTTCATCCTCGACGAGGTGCTGACGGGCTTCCGTTCGGGGCTCGGCGGCGCCGCGCAGAAGTTCGACATCCCGACCGACCTCGTCACCTACGGCAAGGTGATCAGCGGGCTCGGGCTGCCGCTGTCGGCGATCGGCGGTCGGGCCGACATCCTCGACATCTCGCAGACCAGCGGCCAGTCGTGGACCGACTTCGGCCAGAAGACCGGCCTACAGGGCAGCCACACCGGCAACTACCTGTCGGTGGCGGCGTCGCTGGCCACGCTCCAGCTGCTCCGGGACAAGGGACCCGCCTACTACACCGACCTGCGGGCCAAGGTCGACCGGGTCCAGGCGCGGCTGGCCGCGTTCCGGGCCGCCGAGGGGATCCCGCTGCGCATGGTGGGGTTCGGCGACTACATCGGGTGCTTCCAGTTCCTCCCGGAAGACTCCTACACCGACTACCGGGTCTACTCGCGGGCACTCAACCCCGCGACGTTCATCCTCACGCTGCTGCTCCGCAAGCGCGGCATCTACACGCTCGGCATGCCGATGTTCTTCGCCGGCGGCGCCCACAGCGACGCCGACGTCGACCGGCTGACCGACGCCGTGCTGGAGAGCACGCTGGAGCTTCGGGCCAACGACTTCCCCTTCGACCTGGCCTGGCCAGCGACGTCCGCGTGGGGCTCCGGTTCCTCCGAGTGGGGTTCGGGTTCCTCCGACTGGTCGTAGCCGCCTTTGCGTTACCGGGCCCGGGTCAGCTCCTGACCCGGGCCCTCCCCATGTGCCGTACAGGTCATACGCAAATAGCCGTACTTGACTAATCGTACGCAACGGCGTGTAGTCGGAAGGGTGGGTCCGCTGCCGACCCCCGTCCGACTTCAGGAGGAACGCGATGACGGAGAGCTGGACCGACGAACACAGCGCCGCACCACCCAACCCGCGCCGATGGCTGATCCTGGCCGTCGTTCTGGCCGGGGCGTTCATGATCCTGCTGGCAACGACAATCGTCAATGTCGCGGTCGCCCCGATCCAGCGCGACCTCAAGTCGACCTACACGGCCATGGAGTGGGTCATCGCCGGCTACGCGCTCGGCTACGGCCTATTGCTCATCCCCGCCGGTCGGATCGGTGACCGCTTCGGCCACCGCAAGCTGTTCCTCATCGGTGTCGCCGGGTTCACGGCGGCGTCGGCGGCGTCGGCGCTCGCGGCCACCCCCAACCAGTTGATCGCGTTCCAGGTGGTGCAGGGCATGATGGCCGGCATCCTCAACCCGCCGGTGCTGGCGCTGATCCAGACCACGTTCCCGGCGAAGGAGACCGGCAAGGCCTACGGGATCTACGGCGCGATCGGCGGCATCGCGACCGCCAGCGGCCCGCTCCTCGGCGGCCTGCTGATCGCGTGGGACCTCGGCGGCTGGGACTGGCGGCCGGTGTTCCTGCTCAACGTGCCGATCGGCCTGGCCACGTTCGTCGCCGCGCTGATCCTGGTGCCCGAGTCGCGAGGCCGCCGCGGTGGGCTCGACGTGATCGGCATGCTGCTCGTCTCGGCCGCCGTCCTGTTGCTGGCCGTTCCCCTGGTCGAGGGCCAGCGCCTGGGCTGGCCGGCGTGGACGTTCGTCTCCATGGCAGCGGCGCTGCCCGCGCTGGCGGTCTTCGCGGTGTGGGAGTTGCGCCGCGCCCGACGCGCCCAGGTCCCGCTGGTGAGCATGCGCCTGTTCGCCCACCGCTCGTTCTCCGCCGGCGTCGGCATCAGCCTCTGCTACTTCGCGGGCTTCATCGGCCTGCTCTTCGCGCTCTCGCTGCACCTGCAGATCGGCCTGGAAAAGTCCGCCCTGACGACGGGCCTGATCCTGCTGCCGTTCTCGTTCGGCACCCTGGTCGGCGCGGCCATCTCCGACAACGTCGCCCGTGCGCTCGGCCGCGGTGTGCTGATGCTCGGAGCGGGCATCGTGATCGTGGGCATGGTGGGCATCATCGCGACGATCCATTGGTGGGGCTCCGGCCTGGAGCTACTGCCGGCCCTGCTCTTCGCCGGCTTCGGCTCGGGCCTGGTGATCGCGCCGAGCGTCGAGATCGTGCTGGCCGGCGTGCCCTGGCAGGACGCGGGCGCGGCCAGCGGCGTGCTCGGCACCGCCCAGCGTCTCGGCCAGGCGATCGGCGTCGCGGTGGCCGGCGTGGTCCTCTTCGGGACGCTCGGCTCCTACTCGGCGACGGCCGCGGAGAAGGCGAGCCCCGAGCTCCAGGCATCGCTCGTGGCAGCGGGCCTGCCGCCAGCGCAGGCGAGCACGGCGACGACCACCTTCGCCGACTGTTTCATCCGCCAGTCACGCGCGTCGGATCCGACAGCCACGCCGCCCGGCTGCGCGGACTCGGCGCCGGGCGCGGTCGGCGAGGCCTTCGACAGCGCGGCCACCTCGGCACTGGAGACCAACTTCAACCGCGCGGTCCAGTGGACGGTCGGCGCCGTCCTGATCGGCGTGATCCTCACCTTCCTGCTCGTCTACCTGCTGCCCCGCCGACCCGAAGAGCCCTGGGCCGAGGCGAGCAAGCCCGATTGGAACGTGACCACCGCGCCCGAACCCGCCCAGTGACAAGCCGCCAGCCCTGGCCCGGGTGTAACACCGGGGGCCAGGGCTGGCGCTCTCAGGACGTGGTCATCGATGTCGGTTGGTTGGCCATCAGCTTGGGCAACTGGTCGAGCAGCTCGTCGTGCCAGGCGAGCTCGGTACGGAGACGGAGCTCGGTATGACGGAAGGTCGTCCACTCCAGACCACGAATGTGGGGCGCCGCCAACTCTCGGAGCGCGAGCCACGAGTCGAGCTGCGCGGCGAGAGCCTTCCGGCGCGCGACGATGATCGCGCGCAGCGCGTCCTCTTCGAGGTCGATCACGTTCTGCAGGGCCAGGTCGACCGGGTCGTGACGGAGCTTGGTGTCACGCAGCGCCTCGTCGCGGTGGTCGATCAGCTCCGCCGCACCGGCCGAGGTGATCGCGTAGATCGTGCGGGCGGGTCGGTTGCCATCCTGCTCGGTCCGGACCGCCTCGATGACGCCCTCGACCTGCATTCGGTGGAGCGCGCCGTAGAGCGACCCCGGCTTGACGTCGCTCCACAGCTCGGTACGGTCCACCTGGGCCGCCCGGCGGATCTGGTGCCCATGCATGGGGCCCCCACGCGCGAGCGCTCCGAGTACGAACAGGCGAGTGCTATTCACGGCATTAGTCCAACACGAGTGCCCGTTTGCGGGCAAGTTACCCATAGCAATCCTTGAGCCGACTGCTATCCCCCGTGAAAGGTCGGGTCGACGCAGAGCCTCGGCAGAGCGATCAGCGAAGCCGCGATGGCCCTGTTGACCGCGTCGATGCGCGACACCGCACCGAGCTTGGCGAAGATGTTGCGCAGGTGGCGCTTGACCGTCGCCTCCGACAGGCAGAGCCGGCCGGCGATCTGGGCGTTGCTCATCGCCTGACCGACCAACTGCAGGACCTCGCGCTCACGGTCCGACAGCGTGCTGTGCACCGGCCCCTGCACCTGGGTCAGGCTCTCGCGGGACACGGCCAGCATGACGGGCGCGTCATCGGCGCGGGCGCCGCGGATCGCAGCCACCAACTCCTGGCGCGTCGAGTTCTTCAGCAGGTAACCGCAGATGCCGAGGGTCAACAACTCGCGCAGCAGCGTCGGGCCGTCGAACATGCTGAGGATGATGACCCGACTCGCCGGCGCGACGTCGCGGATCCGACGGACCGTCGTGGTCACCCCGTCGCCGGGGATCTGCACGTCGAGCAGCACGATGTCGGGCTGGCGGGCTCGGATCTCGTTGACCGCGGCGCAGCTGTCGCCCGCCTCGCCGACGACCACGAGGTCGCGTTGGGCGTCGAGGATCTCCCGGAGGCCGTCGCGCACCACGACGTGGTCGTCGACCAGCACGATGCGGGTCGGCTCGATCATCGTGGCGGTCACCGGCCGGCCCCCGCCCCGACGGCGAGCAGCGGCACGACCAGCTCGACCGAAACGCCCTGGTGGCCCGTCGCGCGCACCGCGAGGCGACCACCGACGGCGGCGGCGCGCTCGGCCATCGCGCGCAGGCCGGAGCCGTCGCGCGCCGTCGCGAGGTCGAAGCCCACCCCGTCGTCGGCGACGGTCGCCCGCAGCTCGTGCGGGGTGATGTCGACGACCGCATGGATCACGCGAGCGCCGGCGTGGGCGACCGCGTTGCGCAGCGCTTCGCGGACGACCAGGAACACCTCGTCGAGCACCTCGGGCGGTACCCACGACTCGTCGCCGTTGATCTCGGTGTGCAGACGCGTCTCGCCGGTCTCGACCGTCGACAGGAAGTTGGCCAGTGCCTCGTCGAGTGACCCGAGCGGCTGAGAGAGCCGAAGATCGGCGATGAGCACCCGCAGATAGCCGACCGCGTCGTGCAGCGACTCACGGGCGATGACCACCCGACGGTCGACGTCGTCGTGGCGTCGTTCCTGGGCGAGCTCGTGGGCCTCCAGGTTCCGGTACGCCGCGCTGAGGCTGTGGCCCAGCCGGTCGTGCAGCTCGCGCGCGATCAGCGAGCGCTCTGCGATCTGCGCCTGGTGGACCTCGTTCATCAGGCCGGCGGCATAGCGCGAACTCGAGTCGAGCAGCCGGGTCAGTGTCGTACGGGTGAGCGCGTCGGCGACCAACGCCAGGATCGCGCTCTGGTCGGGCTGGCCACACAACTGCTTCAGCGCGTCGGCCAACACGATGTCGGCGAGCGCGACGACCGCGCGGAAGCACTCGCGTGGGTGAAGTTCGGCGTCCTCGGTGGACACCGCCGGCGGCGGTGTCGACAGCGGATCGGTGGTCTCGCGGCGAATCCCGGCAATCGTCTCCCGCACCAGGACGTCGGCCTGTGCTGTGTAGCTGTCGATCAGGTCAGCGGCCCCAGCGAGATCGTCACTCGCAGCGGCAAGACGCTGACGGTAGGCGGCAAGAATCGGTTGACGCCTGCGTTCGAGAACCTCGGCAGCGGTCCTCCGCAGCGCATCGTTTCCAACAACCATTGCGGATCCCCCGGTGTGTGCCCTATTGCTCCCCAGGTGCGGGCCCGAACGGCTCTCCCCAGCGCCGGCTGCCCGCCGTGTCGCCGACCCCCCATGCGTGGGCGACAAAGCACTCAGATCGGATCGGCCTCTTATGAGTTGTCACGGCCGACTACTCGCACGAGTCTACGGTCTCCCCGCACACCGTTGGAAGCATCGAAGCTTAGCTTTTGGTAGTCACACCAAAACTTAAGGTTAAATCCACACTTGCCGCGATCAGCTTTCGACGACGCGTCGAGGGGCCTCCGCGACAGTTCACCCGAGAACTCGACAACCAGGAGTGGAGCGACCAATGGTGAGCAGACGCAACGTCATGAAGGTCGGTGCCACCGCCGGAGCAGCCGCGCTGGTCACGGGCACCGCGGCGGCAGCGGCCCGCGGATCCACCCCGTCCGCGACGCCGGCCCACGGCACCCACACCGGCCACGGGAAGACGGCACACGTCGCGGCCGTCACCGCCCCGTTCGCTGTCCGGATGCCGATACCGCCCGTGCAGCAGCCGATCGCCTCGGTAAGCAACACCGACTTCTACGTCGTTTCCACCCGTAAGGCTCAGGCGGAGATCCTGGCGGGGACGCGTACCGAGGTGTTGACCTACGACGGGCAGTTTCCCGGGCCGACGTTCCGGGTCAAGACGGGCCGGCTCGCGGTCATCGCGCACAGCAACCACCTCGACATGCCGACCGCGGTGCATGTGCACGGAGGCCACACCCCGTCGAGCAGCGACGGGTTCCCGACCGACGTGCTCGACCCGGGCAAGAGTCGGATCTACAGCTATCCCAACAAGCAGCGGGCCGCCACGCTCTGGTATCACGACCACGCCCATCACATGGAGGCCGAGCACGTGTTCCGCGGGCTCGCCGGCTTCTTCCTGATCGACGACCCAGCCCAGGACGAACTCCGGTTGCCGTCCGGCAACCACGACATCCCGATCATGTTGCGCGACGCGCGGTTCGCCGAGGACGCGAGCCTGGTCTTCGAACACGACGACTTCCAGTTCCGCAACACGATCCTCGTCAACGGCAAGCCGCAGCCCTACTTCCAGGTGGCCGCCCGCAAGTACCGGCTGCGCTTCGTCAACGCGTCCAACCTCCGCACGTTCACGCTGCGGCTCGGCAACGATGCCGAGGTCGCCCAGATCGCGAGTGACGGCGGGCTGCTCGCCGGGCCGACGCCGATCCGCTCGTGGAGCCTGACGCCCGGTGAGCGGATCGAGATCGTCGTCGACTTCGGCGCGTTCCCGGTCGGCAGCCAGGTCTTCCTCGACGACGCCGTGGCCGGGCCGGTGCTGCGCTTCGACGTCAACCGGGCCGCCGCCGACACCAGCCGGGTGCCCGACCGGCTGAGCACCATCCCCGCGCTGCCCGCGGCCACCAAGGAGCGGGCGTTCACGCTCAACTTCAACCCGGCCACCGGCCAGTTCCTCATCAACGGGCAGCAGTTCGACGCCGACCGGGTCGACACCGAGATCAAGCGCAACACGACCGAGGTGTGGACGGTGACCAACGGCGACACCCTCTTCGGTATCCCGCACAACTTCCACCCCCACCTGGTCCAGTTCCGGGTGCTCGCCCGCAACGGCCAGCCACCGGCGCCGGGCGAGGCCGGGGTGAAGGACACCGTCTCGGTGGGGCCCGGCGAGACGGTCCGACTCCAGACGACGTTCGGGCCCTACCTTGGCCGGTATGTCTACCATTGCCACATGATCGACCATTCCGCGAGTGGGATGATGGCACAGATGAAAATCGTTCCCTGACCCTGAGAAAGGTTTCTTGTGCCCTCGGCAGAGAAGACTGTGCAGATCGGACGGACTCCTGAGGACGTCTTCGCCTTTCTCGCCCGTGGCGAGAACGACGCGCGCTGGCGCCCCAACGTGCTCGACGTCGCGCGCGTCTCGGGCGAGGGGGTCGGCGCTCGCTACAAACAGGGACTCAAGGGCCCCGGTGGGAGCCGCATCCCGGCCGACTACGAGGTGACCGGGTTCGAGCCGGGCCGGCGCTTGGCGTTCCAGGCCACCGGCAGTGTGGTACGCACCCAGGGCGAATACACGCTCACGCCGGCCGGTGGCGGCGGGACCCAGCTCACGCTGAAGCTGGCGTGGCAGCCGAGCGGGCTGTCGCGTTTCCTCGGCCCGGTCGTCGGCAAGACGTTCGAGGAGGAGATCGCCGCCCTCGATGCCCTTCGCGACCTGCTGGAGAGCGAAGCCTGAGCGCAGCGTGCGACGGGAGCGCCGGCGTCAGCTGCCGCTGGCGGATGTCACCTGCGGGCCCGGAGCCACTCGGCTCCGGGCCCTCACCCTGCCCGGTCAGGGGCTGGTGCAGGTGACACTGCTGGGTGCGGTGGCACCGTTGCCCGTGGCGGTGAAACCGAAGTTGGTCGAGGCGTTCGGGCCGACCGTGCCGTTGTAGGCGGCGTTCCTGACGGTGACGCTGCCGGTGGTGCCCGTGTTGGTGCCGCTCCAGAGGCTGCTGATGGCCTGACCACTGGCCAGGGTCAGGCCCACGGTCCAGCCGTTCAGGGGCGAGGTGGAGTTGTTGGCCACTGTCACCTCGGCCTGGAAGCCGCCGGGCCAGGTGTTGAGCGTCCGGTAGGTGGCGGTGCAGGTGCCCGGTTCGCCGGTCGGCGGCGGGGTGGTCGGCGGCGGGTCGGTCGGCGGCGGGGTCGTCGGAGGCGTGGTCGACTCGAACTGACTGAAGAACCTCCAGATCTCACCCGAGGTCCAGGTCCGCGAGTCGTTCGGGCTGCCCGACCCGTCCACCGGACTGGGGGTGTGGTCCCCGTCGAACGCCGCCCACTGCACGGGGTAGCCGGACCGGCATCCCGCGTACGCGGTGGTGATGTGGGTGAGGCTGCCCCGGCTCGGTTCGCGCGGGCTCTGCGCGGTGCAGCCGTTGTTCCGCACGAACGTGTCGCGCAGCTGCCGACCCTGGGAGATGTTCAGCACGCTGTCGTAGATGCCGTGGATGCCGAAGTAGGCGACGGGCTGGGTGCCGCCGTTGCATCCGCTGAGGTTGCCGCCGGAGATGACGGTGACCGCGCGGACGATCGTGGGTCGGGCGCAGGCCACCGCGTAACTCATGGCCCCGCCGTAGCTCCAGCCCAGGGCGAACCGCTGGGTGGTGTCCACGCAGAGGTCGTTCTCGATCTGCCGGGAGATGTCGTCGAACAGGGTCAGGTCCCGCCCGTTGGTGTTGGCCCAACCGGCGTCGAGACCCTGGGGCGCGACGAAGATCGTGCTGTTGTTCGACAGCGGCTGGAGCCCGTAGTAGCCGGCCGAGGTGACGTTGTTGGCCGAGCCGTTCAACCAATGGAAGCCGAAGATCAGGCGGTAGGGGTGGTTCCGGTCGTACCCGTCCGGGATCCGCAGGTTGTACGTACGACTCTGGCCGCTGCTCTGAATCGTGCGCGTCCCGCTGGCGAGTGTCGGGGCCTTGCCGCACCCGGCGGTCGCCGCGAGGGTGCCGTTGGTCGCGGCCGCCGCCGTCGCACCGAAGCCGCCGCTCAACGCGCCGCCGGTGGTGGCCGCGAGCAGAAGCGCCGCGGCCGCGATGGATGGGAGGAAAAGTCTGCGTTTCAGCATGGATTGGGCTCCTTGCCGTTGGGCGACCGTCAACGGTCGCCTGGCATCGACGGGGGCCCGGACTGGTCACCGACCGGGAAGGCGGCGGGAGGGGTGCAGCCCTCGGCACGTCTTCGCCGACCGGCTCAGGTGACCGGGAGCGTGCCCTTCACTCCCGGCTGAAAGATAGCATGTTATCGATAACACACCGAGCCGATCGCGCCTCTCGCGCTCACGCCCCGAGCGGCCGGGCCGCCCACTCGGCGGCCACTTCTTGCAGGTCACCGGTCCGAAAAAGCGGAGGCTCGTGCAGCAGGAAGTCCCGGTGACTGATGTTCCAGGCGTACGCGCCCGCCATGGCGAAGGCCAGCACGTCACCCACGCCGATCGGCCCCGCGCTGGCCGACCGGGACAGCACGTCCTTCGGCGTGCAGAGTTGCCCGACCACTGTGACCGGCCCGCCGTCGGTGTGGGGGCCGCCGGCACCTTGTCGCGGGTGCACGGTGAATGGCTGCGCGTGCCCCTTCGCCGCCGGGGTCCGCAGGTGGTGCGTCCCGCCGGCCACCACCACGAACCACTCACCGTAGGAGCGCTTCACGTCGATGACCTCGGTGAGGTACGCCCCACAGTGGGCGGTGACCGACCGGCCCGGCTCGATGCGCAACCGCACTCCCGGGTGCCGGTCCAGGACGTCCGTCAGGGCCCGGCCGTAGCACTCCCAGTCGAACCGCGCGGCCGGGTCGGTGTAGTCGACGGTCATGCCGCCGCCGACGTCGACCTCGGCGGCGTCCACCTCGGCCGTCGCCCATTCGACCACGGCGGCGGCGACCGTCGCGGCGAGCGGTGCGTCCAGCCCGCTGGCCAGGTGCGCGTGGATTCCGCGTACGTCGATGCCGGCGGGCGGGCGGCGGGCGCACGCGATGGCGTCGGCCGGGTCCATGCCGAACGGGCTGGGTCCACCGCCCATGACCAGGCTCGCGCCCGGCGCGTCGACCGGCAGGTTCACCCGCAGCAACACCTGGGCCGACCGGCCGGCGGCGGTGGCCAGCGCGCCGAGTCGCGCCAGCTCGGCGGGCGACTCGACGTGGATGCGGTGCACCCCGGCGGCGAGAGCGGCGGCGAGGTCCACGTCGGTCTTGCCCGGCCCGGCGTACGCGGCCGGCGCCCGTCCCGGCAGCACCTCGGCCAGTCTCCGCAGCTCGCCCCGGCTGGCGGCCTCGAACCCGTCGACGATCGGGGCGAGGGTGCGCAGCACACCGGGATCCGGGTTGGCCTTGACCGCGTAGAGCAGCTCGACCGGCCGGGGCAGCGCCGCCCGGATGGCCCGGGCCTGCCCGGCCAGCGCGTCGAGGTCGTGGACGTAGACCGGTCGGGTCACCGTGGCCCACCCATCGGGTTCGGCACCGGCACGAACGGTGCGGCCCGGTCGGCGTCGCGCCGCCACCGGACCAGCAGGTTCGCCTTGGCCAGCAGCGGCTCCCCGGACAGCAGGGCGCGCAGCTCGGCCGGCTCACCGAGGTCGGCGGACACCGCCTCGACGACGGCGCGCAGCTCCTGCCACAGGAGTCGTTCGATGCCCGGCCGCGCGTCGGCGAGGGCCCCGCTGATCCCACCGAGGTGGTTGACGAACAGGCAGTAGACGATCCGGCGGTGGGCGGCCCGGGGACCGTAGCGGACCTGCGCCGGGACGCCGTCCGGCCAGGTGCCCCACCGCTCGGCGTCCAGCTTCACCCCCTCCAGGTCGCGCAGCAGCATGCGTACCGGGCGGCGGTCCCGGTCGAGCACGACGACCACGTTCTGCAGGTGCGCCTCGTGCACGACGCCGTGGCTGAGCCAGCCGCGCAGCACCGCCGGCACCAGCAGGCCGACGTACGCGCGCCACCAGGCCACCGGATCCGGTGTCCCCAGCGGCGTCGCGGCCAGCGCCGCCGCCAGCACCGGGGTGTCGCCGGGACGCAGGTGCGGGCGCAGACCGCCGCGCAGGATCGTCCCGTAGGCCTCGTCCGGGCCGGGAAGGTCGACCGTGCGGTAGGCGGGCTCGGCGAGCAGCCCCACCCCGTCCGGCAACGGCACCCCGGCCAGCAGGTCGGTAAGCGCCACCGCGCCGGTGAGTTCGTAGCGGGCGTTCTTGCGCAGGCAGTTGGTGATCCGCACGTGCAGGCTGGTCTTCACGAACAGGTCGGCCTCGGGGGCGTAGAGGGTGCGGACGCTCGCCGTGGGTCGTACCGGCACACCGGCCGCCCCCAGGTGGCGCAGCCGTGGGTGGGTGGGCGGGATCAGCGACAGCTGCCAGGGGTGCACCGGCAGGACGCGGTGCCCGCGCGGGGGCCGTGGTGGGTCGAGGGCGGCCACCAGCGGGTCGAATGGTCCGGCGTCGGCGGTGAGGTCGTCCGGTACGGCCAGCCAGTGCAGCCGGAACGCGGTGCGCAGCTCCGGCGCGTACGCCCGCCAGCTGTCCGGGTCACCGCTGCGCCACTTCGGGGTGGGGTGGTGCGGGTGGCCGAAGACAAGCGACTGCTCGGAGTCGACGTACGCGTCGATGGCGGGCTCACCGGTGGGGGTCGGATCCTCGGCCGGCCGGTCGGCCAGCAACCGGGCCACTGTGTCGCGGCTGGCCCGGACCTGCTCGACGAACTCGTCGTTCGTCAGGCCGGTACCTGTGCTGAGCTCCGCCGAGACCAGGGCGGCCAACCCGTCCGCGTCCAGGTCTGCCCACCGTCCGCCGCCGGTGCTGCGTTGGACCGGGCCGGTGTAGCGGTGCGCGCCGAGCGGCGAGACTCGCGCGACCTCGCAGCGCAGCGTGACGTCGAGGTGCCGCAGCAGCAGTCGTACCGCACCGTCGACCACTGTCGGGGTGCCGTCCGGCGGGGCCAGCTCGCGCAGCAGGCAGCCGAAGACGGCGTGGGCGGCGGCCAGGTCGGCGCGCTGACCGGTGTCGGTGGCCGGCCGGGAGCGCAACTGCGCGCTCGTCATCGTGTCTCCCGGAGGTAGTTCGGGCCGGTACGCAGGTAGTACTTGTTGATGTCGGCGCAGCCCAGCCGTTGTTTGGGCAGCAGGGTGCCGGCGGTGAGCATCGCCTTGATGGGCAACTGGGTGGCGTGCAGGACCCGTTCGGTGAAGGTCCGCACCGCCGGCCCGTCGCCCCACCGGTCCCGGGCGGCGGCGAGCCGGGGCACCAGCGCCTCGGCCGGCGTCGGCACGGGCAGACCTCGGGCGGCCAGGGCGATCAGGGGCGCGGCGGCGGCCAGGTGCAGGGTGATGGTGATGAACACGTCGGCCAACTCCTGCGGGTCACGTACCCACATCCGGTCGTCGTGCAGGGCAATGCCGCTCGGGCGGTCGTGCCGCGCGTCGAGCCGGGCGCCGTCGTTGTCCTTGTAGAGCAGGCCGACAGTGCCGTCCGGGTGCACCAGCAGGTGGATGTTCTGCGGGTGCGCCTCCAGGGCGATCCCGTGGCGTAGCCAGAGGAAGACGTGCCAGTCGAGCAGCAGGTCCAGGTAGGACTCCAGCAACGCGACGGGCCGCTGCGGGCTGACCCGTTCGAGGACCGTGCCCGCCACCGGGTCGGCGGCGGCGAGAGCCGCGACCGGCACCACCTGGACGCCGGCCAGGTCGCGCGGAAACCGGCGCAGCAGGAAACCGCGCCGCTCGTCTCCGTCGACGTGCGCCCAGGTGCTCTCGTCGGCGTGCCGGATCCGACCGGCGAAGCGGGGTTCGGCGGTGGCGATCCGGTCGAGCAGTGCGGCGACGGCCGCGCCGTCGGCGAGCGAGCCCGGTTGCAGCGTGCGTCGGTTGCGCGCGCCGAGGCTCGCGGTCGGCAGCGGCAGTTTGAGGTGCAGGTACGGGTCGTCCTCGAGCGCCACCGTCCGCATGGAGAGGGTGGGTCGTACCGGGGTCACCGGCAGGTCGGCCACCGGGAGCGCGTCGCGGGCCACGGTGATCGGATGCGCCGGCAGCAGCAGTTGGTGCGGTCGCGGCGCGGGCGGCCACCACGAGGGGAGGTCACCCGCGAGCCGGACGTCCTCGGCGGGTACGGCGTACCAGCGCAGCGCGAAGCGTGGGGCGTGCTCCGGGGCGTACCGGAGCAGTTCGTCGTCGCGGAGACCGTGCCGGCACCTGTCGGTGGGGTAGACGGGGTGGCCGTGGTGGGCGGCGAGCACGTCGTCCAGGAGCGCCGCCGGCAGGCCGGTCGGGGTGAGCGCGCGTTCGGCGGCCACCTCGGTGAGCACCCGAGCCCGGTTGCGGGCGGCGAGCCGTCGGGCCCGCAGGTCGGCGCGGCACTCGACGCCGAAGTCCCGCCAGCCGGCCTCGGCCTCGGCGTTGTCCCGCGGGGCGAGCAGTGTCAACAGGCCGTCCAGCGTCTCCGTACGCTGCGGGTCGCCGTCGCCGACCACCAGCAGCACCACCGGCGCGGCGCTGCGCAGGGCCTGCTGGAACCCGTCGGCGCGGACCGGAATGCGCAGCAGGCCAGCAGGGTGCGGCACCTGCCACCAGTCGGGCCCGTCCGCTCGGCCGGCGCTGCGCAGACCGAGGTGGTCCTCGCGGAGCAGGGCGTCGAGCACCCGGGCGAAGACCTCCCGCTCGCAGTCGTCGCTCACTCGACGATGGTCCACTGGAGGTCGCCGCGGAGGGCGGCCAGCGACTGCCCGACGGTGCGCTCGTCGGGGCCGATCCCGTGCAGCACGGCGAGGTAGTCGCGGTTCGTGCCGGTGTGCTCGGCGGTGCGGCCCACCTCGCGCAGCGGACGGCAGCCCAGCCGGACGTCGCCGTCGACGGTGTCGAGCGGGCCCGGTGCGGCGACGAGACGGCCGGACCGGTCCGCGCAGACGTACTCGACCTGGGCGTAGCGGTCGACGGTGTGGGGCAGGCCGAGGGCGGCCAGCGGCTCGCCGAGGTGCAGCCGGATGACGTACTCGAACAACGGCACACCGAGCAGGTCGGCGAGGATCAGGTCCATCCGGTCGCCGATGAGGCGGTAGTTCACCTCGATGAGCCGGACCCGGCCGTCGGAGACGACGTACTCGGTGTGGCAGGCGCCGAAGCCGACCCCGAGCGCGTCGAGCCGCGCCCGCAGCTGGGTACGCGCCTGCTCCGTCGGGGGCGACCAGGCGAGGCTCTCCTCGGTGAAGGTCGGTGGCGGGCCGAGGCCGGTGCGCCACCCGCCGAGGGAGGCCAGCTCGGTGCCGTCGCCGAGGGTCTCGAAGGTCCGCAGTTCGCCGTCGAGGTACTCCTCGACCACCAGGGCCACGTCCGGACGGCGGCCACGGATCTCGGCCACCCGGACGGCCAGCTCGGCGTGGTCGGCCACCAGGTACGCGTCCTCACTGGCCACCCCCTCGCGGGGTTTGACCACCGCCGGGAACATCGCGGTCGGCACGTCCGGCGCGGCGCCGGGGTCGACGGTGACGGTGCGTACCAGATCGAGGCCCGCAGCGGCGACCGCCCGGCGGGCCGCGGCCTTGTCCTTGCAGAGACGGGCGGCGTCCGGGTCCTTGCCGGGCAGGCCGAGCTTTCGGGCGGCGATCGCGGTGGCCTCCTGGAGATGGTCGCTGTTGGACAGTAGCGCCACCGGTCGGGTCGGTGCCGCCGCCGCGACCACCGCGGCCGCGTCGCGGACCGCGCAACGCGCCACCCGCACGCCCGCCGGCCATTCGCCCGGCCGGTCGGTCAGCACGGTGGCCGACAGCCCGAGCGACGCCGCCGCCGGGAGGAACCCGTCCAGGACGGCGTCGGTGGGGTTGAGCGCGGTCAGGTAGAGCCGCATACCGCCTCCGTCGACTACCACGATGTCACTATTAGGGTAGCCTACCCTTATTAGGCGGATTTGGTGCGGTCTGCCCGGTGTAGCAACCCGGCGGCCACCAGGCCGCCGACCAGCACCGCAGCCGCGCCCACCAGCTGCCCCGTCTCCAGCGCCGAGGCGAAGGCGACCGTCACGGCCTGCCGTTCGGCCCCTTCGCGGGCGGCGGCGAGAGCCGCCGGAAACGATCCGGCACCGGCCAGGGCCGCCGGCAGTAGCGCCGCGAACCGGGCGTTCAGCACGGCGCCCAGCACCGCGATGCCGAGGCTGCTGCCGACCTCGGTCATGGTGCCGTCGACCCCCGCGCCCGCGCCGGCCTTGGTCGCCGGAATCGCGCTCATCACGGCCTCGACGATGGCCGGGTTGGCCAGCGCGCAACCGACACCCATGACGAGCAGCCCGACGAGCAGCACCCCGTACCCGTCGGACGGAAAGAGGGTGACCAGCGCGAGACCAGCCGCGAGCAGCGTCATACCGACGGCGATGGCGACCGCCAGGCCGAGCCGGCGGATCACGCTCGCGACGACACCACTGACGTTGAGCAGCACGATGGACAGCGCGAAGGGCGCCATCCGCAGGCCGGCCTCCCAGGCGGGGTACCCACGGACGAACTGGAGGTGCTGGGTGAGCAGGAACAACGCTCCGGTGGCGCCGAACGTGATCAGCACGACCCCGGAGATCGCACCGACGAAGCGCCGGTCCCGAAAGAAGCCCATGTCCAGCATCGGGTGCGCGGTCCGTCGCTCCCACCGCACGAAGATCCCGAGCAGGAGTACGCCGACGACCGCGGCGCCGATCACCTCGGTCGACGCCCACCCGCGCTCCGGGCCGGAGATGATCGCCCAGACCACCGCGGTCAGGCCGGCGGTGGAGAGCACGGCGCCGAGCACGTCGAGTCGGCCGCCGGCCGGTCCACGGGACTCGGGCACCAGCGCGCGTCCGACGAGCAGGCAGACCAGCACGATCGGCACGTTCATCAGGAAGATCGCGCCCCACGGCAGGTGCGCGAGGATCGTGCCGCCGATCGGTGGCCCGATGGCGAAGCCCAACGCGCTGGTGGCGGCCCAGATGCCGATCGCCCGGGATCGCTCGGCGGCATCGAAGACCTGCATCGCCACCGCGAGCGTCGCGGTGACCAGCAGCGCGCCACCGACACCCATCCCGGCCCGCGCGGCGATCAACTGCCCGCTGGTGCTGGCGAGACCGGCGGCCAGCGAACCGACCCCGAACAGGACGAGCCCGGCGAGCAGCATCTGGCGGCGGCCGTACCGGTCGGCGGCGCTACCGGCGGTCAGCAGCAACCCGGACAACACCAACGCGTACGCGTTGATCATCCACTGCACCTCGGCGGTGCTGGCACCCAACTCGGTGGTGAGCACCGGCACCGCCACGGTCAACACGGTGTTGTCCAGCACCACGACCAGTTGCGCGACGCACAGCACGGCCAGGATGAGCCATCGCTGTGGCAGTCGTGCCGGTGTCGCGGTGTCGGTGGCCGGCTGGACGGTGGTCACGCCACCGCCTTGGCGCCGTCCACTGCGGGCTGCTCGGCCGCCGGGCCGACGGTCGACTGCTCGGCCGCCGGGTCGGTGGTGGGGCCGGGCCGGTGTGGGAACCGCCGCTGGTGCGCGAGGCCGAGGGCGACGCCGGCGGCCACCAGCACGATGGCCGCGACCGCGACCGCCGGGTAACCGACCCGGTCGGCCGCCGCGAGACCGATGGACGCCGCCACGAACGAGCAGACCAGGCCGAACGACGACAGGACGGTGAAGTCGGTGCCACCGGTGTCGGGCCGCGAGTAGTCCATGTTGACCGTGTAGAGCACGACGTTGGCGATGGTGTACGCCACCATGAAGCAGCAGAGCGCGGCGACCGTTCCGCCCAGCGGCGCGCGGCCGTTCATCAGCGGCAACAGCAACAACGTCGACACGGTGAGCGCCACGCCGCCGACCACGAGCACGCCCCCGCGCCCGAACCGCCCGATCCCGAGCCCCGCGACCAGACCCGCCACGATGGCCGGGGCGCTGGTCACCACGCCGGTGACGACGCCGATCCGGCCCAACGACCACCCGGCGTCGACCAGAGCCGGGGTGACCAGGGCGTACGCCATGCCCGCGCCGACGTAGACCAGCGGCACCACACCGAACGTCCACCACCGGCAGCCCGGCTGGCCGAACACTGACAGCAGCGCCCGGTAGGCCGCGCCGACCCGCTCCACCCGATCGGTACGGGGAGGCTCCCGGAACCGCCACACCACCAGCAGGCCGACCGCCGTCATCGCGGCCAGCAGGCCGATCGCCGGCGCCCAGCCGAACTGGTCGTAGACCAGGACGCAGGCTCCACCACCGAGCAGGTTGCCGAGGTAGCTCGCGGCGACCTGGATGCCGTTGCCGGTCCCCCGGGCCGACTCGGCGAGCATCCGGACCGCGACGGCGTCCACGGCGATGTCCTGGGTGGCCGAGAAGAACACGTACGCGGCGCAGATCGCGATGATCGGGCCGAGCGCGTCGGCCGGGTTGGAGAACGGCAGCAGCGCCAGCAGGGCGAGCACCAGGGCGGTCTGGAGCACGAGCAGCCAGGAGCGGTAGTGGCCGCGGTGCCGTGAGCCGTACCGGTC
The DNA here is from genome assembly GCF_042869175.1 of Micromonospora sp. NPDC007208. Classification (NCBI taxonomy): domain Bacteria; kingdom Bacillati; phylum Actinomycetota; class Actinomycetes; order Micromonosporales; family Micromonosporaceae; genus Micromonospora; species Micromonospora sp. NPDC007208. The sequence continues at coordinate 240,534 of NZ_JBIAFG010000008.1, forward strand.
GAGGATCGGCGCCCAGAGGAACTTGATGGGCCAGATCAGGCCGACGATCTGCAACAGCGCCAGCGTGTCCAGCGAGGTGCCGCCGTCCCGCAGGATGGCGGTGAGCCCGACGGTGATGAAGCCGACGCCGAGGTACTGGGTGACGTACAGCGCGGTCAGGGTGCCGAGCCGCCCCTTCATGCCGCTTTCCAGTAGCCGAGGGAGGTCAACCGGTCCTTGTCGACGCCAAGCGTCTTGCGGAGGTGTCGGGTGATGCCCCGGGTGGTGGCCGCCTCGCAGGCCACCCAGTAGTGGCCCGTGCCGCTGGTCGGCAGGGCGGCGCAGACCGTGTCGACGAGATGTTGACCCTCGTCGCGTCGTGGCACCCAGGTGACGTCGTGGTGCGCCCGGGCCCGCAGCGCGAGCGCCTTCTCGCCCTCGTGGGCGTACTCCAGCCAGACCGTCGCCGGGATGTCGGCACCGGCGTCGAGCAGGCTGTTCACCGCGGGCAGGGAGGCCGCGTCGCCGACCAGGTAGAGGTGCTCGGGCGCGGGGTCGGGCAGTTCGAACGCGCTGCCCTGCATGGTCGCGCTGATGGTGTCGCCGACCTTGGCCGTGGTGGCCCAGCGGGCCGCACAGCCGTCGTGGATGGCGAATTCGAGGGTGAAACGGCCGGTGCTCGGGTCCGGGTCCACCAGCGTGTACGCGCGCTGGTGGGCTCGGCCGTCGTTGTCGAACCACAGCCGGATCCACATGGTGGGGTGCACCCCGCATGTCTCCAGCAGTCCGCCCCCGTCCAGGAGGAGCCGCTGGTAGTGCCCGTCGATTGACTCGGTGCTCAGGACGGTCAACCGAAAGTCCCGACCTCCCATGGCCTTGAGGACCAGGGCCTCCCAGTTCCGTTTCACGCACCCCTCCAGGTAAGGTCATCCTTGGTTAGGGGAGGTTAACCTAAGTTGCGCCCCGGATGGAACAGAGGACAGCGCCCGATGACGTACCAGGAGAAGATCGACGGTCTCGGCGAGCTGTCGTTGGTGACCGTGGACCCGGACCGGGACGCCGCCCTCCTGCACGGTTGGGTGACCCTCCCCCGCAACTCCTTCTGGGGCATGGGTTCGCACACCCTCGACGAGGTACGCGAGATCTACGCCTTTGTGGACAGTCTGCCCACGCACCACGCGTACCTGATCATGGTCGACGGGGAGCCGGTCGGCCTCTTCCAGAGCTATCAGCCCGAGGCGGACCCGGTCGGCGAGCGCTACCCCGTCCAGCCCGGTGACGTGGGGATGCACCTGCTGCTCAGCCCCGACCGACGCCTCGCCCGCAGCCTTACCAACGCGGCCGGCCCGGCCGTCGCCCGCTTCCTGTTCCGCGACCCGACCGCGCAGCGGATCGTGGTCGAGCCGGACGTCCGCAACCACCTCGCCCTACGCCGACTGGAGATCGAGGGCTTCACCTTCGACTCGGAGATCGACATGCCGGACAAGCGGGCCCAACTCGCGTTCCTGACCCGCGCCCGGTTCGCGGAGAGGCACCCGACGCCGGCCTGACCACCGGCGCGGCCGGCGACCCTCAGCTGTTGGCGTTCCAGAAGCCGACGAGGGTGGCGGTCCACCAGGCGAGTTGCGAGATCGTGGCGGCGGCGACGCCGGGCAGCAGGACGGACCAGGGCAGCCGGCCTCGCACGGCCACGAGTCGATCCCGGACGCGGCCGAGGAACAGCCCGTTGACGCCGACCACCAGCACGGCGAGCAACTTGACCCAGACCAGCCCGGACGACGTGTCCGGCCCGAGGGCGGCCCCACTGGCGAGCAGGCCCACCAGGCCCAGCCAGATGAGCAGGTGCGCGCCGCGTGCGGCGGTCAGCACCGTGCCGAGCGGCTCCCGGCGCAGCAGCCAGCGAAGGCTGAACCAGTCCACCGTCAGCACCGCGCCGAAGCCCACCACGAGGCAGGTCAGGTGGCAGAAGAGGGCAACCATCCGCGCACCCGGCGAGAGGGTGACGTGCGGCGCGACGAGGATCGCGAGCAGCCACCCGAGACCGACAGTCAGAACCGAGGCGACGACCGCGGCGCGGCCGGCGGCGCGACGGTGGCCACCGCGCCAACCCGCCACCGACGCCGAGGCGACCGCGTCGGGCGGCGATGCGCTCGGGGGTCGGTGCGTCGCACGCCGGGCCGGACGGACGGCGTCCGACGGGACGGCACGGCGGGCGGGGCGGGACGCCCGGGACGGCGTACGGAGGTCGACGTGCAGGTCAGACATCCGCATCGGCCGATTTCCTGGGCCGCACGGTCAGCCGCCCGGTGCGGCGGTGGACGCCCCGGGCCGGTTGTCCAGCGCGCTCAGCTCGGCGGCCCGCGCCTGCTGGATCCGACCGGCGAGCGCCTTCAGCTCCGGGCTTCCCCCGGCATCCTGCTCACCCCGGCACAGCACCACGGTCTGTGCGAGGTGTGCCCGGATCAGGGCAGCCGCCTGAGACGGCACCTCGGCGTCGGACGCGGCACGCAGCTCGGCGAGGCGGGCATCGGTGACCATGCCGGGCATCTGATGCCCCTCGTGGATGTTCAGCTCCGGCACGTTGCCCGCCGCCAACAGCCCACGCAGGTCCCGCAACTCCGCCTCATGAGTCTTCCGGAGCTCGCCGAGGAGTGCCCGCAGCGACGGATCCGCGTCCGCCCGTCGGGTGTCGAGCTGGTCGATCAGCGCGAGCGCGCCCTCGTTCATCGGGATCAACAGTTGGATGAAGGCGTCGTCGGTGCCGTTGAGCACCACCGGCGCGGTCGGCGCCGCAGCGGCTGACGAGGCGGCGGCCGACGACGGCACGGGTGCCTGCTCGGTGCAGCCCCACCCCTGGCTGAGAGCGACGGCCAACGTCGTGGCGCCCAGGGTCGCGACCACGCCGACCAGCCGCCCGGCCCGGACGCGAGGCCCCGGACGCTCCGCGATCTGCTCGTCCACCCGTTCGCCGCTGCTCAACGGGCGGCCTGGAACGCGCGCCCGACCACTGTCGCCTGGGTTCCGTCGCTGAACAACCCGGACCGGTCCTTCTCCGTGGCGGGTAGCCCGAACCAGGCGTAGCGCTGCAGGTAGGGAAGCTGGCCGAGCATGGCGGTGGCCGCCGTGAGGAAGGCCGCCTGCTGCTCCTGACTGGGAAACTGCGCACCGCCCGCGCCGAAGCGCATAAGCGCGAACTCGGTCAGCCAGATCGGCTTGCGGTACCGCTGGTAGACGGCCTGTAGGTACTGCCGGAGCTGGGTCACCGCGGTGGCGGTGGTGAAGTCGGCGCCGAACCAGTGCAGCGTGATGAAGTCCACCCGGTGGCCACGGGCCTGGGCGCCGGTCATGAACCGGTCCAGCCAACCCTGCGGGTCCGGCCCGCCCCAGGCGACCGCGGGGCTGCCCAGCCGGCTGCCCGTCGCCATCAGCTGCGGCCACAGGTCCAGCGCCTGCTCGACGGTCATGTTCGCCTGCTCGGGCAGGTCCGGCTCGTTGAAGGTGAGCAGGTACGGCCCGGCGGCCTTGGCCCGGGACAGCTCCGCGGCGGTGACGTTCTCCGCGCTGCGGATCATCGGCACGAACGTCGCACCGCGCGGCGTGCTGATCCCCGGGTGCTGGGTGCCCCAGGTGTAGTACCAGCTGGCCTTGGAGTTCGCCAACGCCTGACTCGCCCCGGCGAAGTTCCACACCCCGACGCCCTTGCGGGTGGAGCTGACCGCCGGCGCGACCGGAGCCTTCGAGGAGGGCCGTGCGCTCGGCGAGGGCGCGACGCTCGGGGCGGCGACGGCGGTGGGCGCAGCAGACGGCGGCGGCGCCGCCCACGAGGGTGCGGACGGCTCGTCCGGCAGGATCACCACAGCCATGGTGATGGCCAGGACGGCGGCGGCCACACCGGCGGCGAGGGACGGCACGAGGCCGCGGGGCCGGTTCACCACGAGGTCGACGACGCGCTGGCCGCCGCCCGCATCGCTGGACACCCCACCGGGTGGGGTCGGCCCGGTGGAGTGTCCGACCGTCGGGCTCGGCGGCGCGACGGCCTGCGCGGCGGCCGCGGGGGCGGTCGCGCTCGGCAGGTGGGCGCCGAGACCCGCCGGCAGCGGCAGCAACGGCATACCGGCGAGCAGCCGGTCGATCGGCAGCAGCGTCGTTCCCAGCCGTCCACAGAACGCGCAGTCGCGGACGTGCCGAGCCAGTCGCTTGCGCCACAGCGAGCTGGGCGTGCCGTCCCACTCGGCGGTCACGGCGCCCAGGTCCGGGCAGCCGGGGCGGGCGCGGAGCGCGCGTACGACGCCGCGGGCGCTCTGGATCTGCTCCTTCATCCGGTGGATCCGCACCGCGACGTGCCCGGGTGACAACCCGAGCGCGTCGGCGACCTCGTTCCGGGTGATCTCGCCGGTCTCCTCCAACCACCACAGCGAGAGCAGTTCCTGGTCGTCCGGGTCGAGCCAGCGGGTGGCCTCGGCGACCTCACGTCGTTGGTCGGTGAGGCCGAGCCGGAGAATCGTCATTCCCGCGAAGTCAGAGGCGGGGTCGGGCACGTTGTGGATCACGTCGAGCCCGGCGTCGCGGTTGAGCGCGACGCGGCGGCGCGTCTCCCAGTCACGCACCTGGCGGATGGTGATGGCCACCAGCCAGGAACGGTATGCTGCCGGGTCGTTGAGCGCGGGCAGGTACCGGATCACCCGTACCAACGTCTCCTGGACCACGTCGTCGACGTCGGCGTGCCCACGCAGCGCGCGCCCGACGATGTTGTAAACCAGCGGGAGTGAGGCCGCGACGACGTCGTCGAGAGCGCGCTGGTCGCCCTGCCTGGCCGCGACGACCAACCCGACATCGGGCAGTGCTCGACCGGCTGACGACATGGGTCTCACTCCTCGTGTGCTCATCCGCGCGGCGCCCACGCTGGGTGCGCTGACCGCCCTCACGATCGGAGACTCGCGGCAGCGGGTGGGATTACAGAATTCCCGGGCGGCCGGTTCGCCACAAGCGACGCGGGTCCGTCGGCGGCGCATACGAGGTGGCGGCGCCGGGTATGGTGCGGGGTGTCGGTGTCGCCGGGTGCTCGCCCGTGCACAGGACACCAGCATTCGGGCGCGAGCGTGTGCGCCGAAGCGTCACCAGGTCGCACGGCCGACGTTGCCGAGGCCCCAGACGCACCCCTCTCGTAGAGACAGGATCCCTGCATGACATCGAACGACAACGGTCGACCTGCCCTGTTCCTCGCCACCTCGAACGGCGACGGGCTCGACGGGCCCGCGGTGACCTTCGACAGCAGCGAGGAGGCCATGCGGCAACTGCGCCACCCGTTCGCGGTGCAGCCGGCCCAGCCGGCCCCGAGCGCTGTCGACGCCTCGGACCAGCGCGGCTGATCCCAGCGCGCTGACCGTTCGCCGAACGCCTGGTCTCATACTTTCGGCTAGAAATTAGTCGGTCTTTCGGGTAGTGTCCGGGTCATCAAGTGAACGACATGACGCGGTGGCGAGGCCCGTGCTCGTGGCCTTGCGACAGCGCACCTTCGCCCGTACGTGCGCCCCGGCGGTAGCCGGTTCGGAGACCCTTCCGGTCGACTCGATCGACGGGCCTGCGGGAAGGACCACCCACATGGCCACCATCGTCGACAACGCGACCAGCATCGATCAGCGCACAAGCGACCAGAGCCCGGATGACCTCCTCGCCGCGCTGGCGGCTACCCCGGCGGACGACCCCCGCCGCCCGGCCGTGCGGGACCGCGCCATCGAGGCGTGGCTGCCGCTCGCCCGGCACCTGGCACGCCGCTACGGCGGACGCGGTGCACCCGACGACGACCTGGCCCAGACCGCCTTCGTCGGGCTCATCAAGGCCGTGGACAACTTCGACCACGACCGAGGTGTCGACTTCAGCGGGTACGCCATTCCCACCATCATCGGCGAGATCAAGCGGTACTTCCGGGACCGCACCTGGGCGGTACGCGTGCCCCGCCGCCTCCAGGAGCTGCGCCTGTCGATCAGCGCCGCGAACAGCGCCCTGACCCAGACCCTCGGCCGCTCGCCTACCGTCGCCGACATCGCGTCCCACCTCGACGTGACCGAGGAGACTGTCCTGGAAGGGCTGGAGGGGGCGCGCGCCTACCGGGCCACGTCGCTGTCCACCCCGACCGGGGCCGACGGCAGCCGGGAGCTCGGGGACACCCTCGGCGACGACGACCGGGCGTTCGACCTCGTCGAGATCCGCGTCGCCCTCGGCCCGGCCCTCGCCACGCTGCCGGCACGCGAACGGCAGATCCTGAGCCTGCGCTTCCACGGCAACCTGACCCAGGCCCAGATCGCCGACCGGATCGGCGTCTCGCAGATGCACGTGTCCCGGCTGATCACCCGCTCGCTGGCCGCGTTGCGCCTCCAGCTCAGCGAGGACATCGCCGCCTGAGCCCGTTCAGAGTTGGATGACGTGGCCCACCCGTGGCGGCGTACGACCGGCGAGGACGTCGAGCCACGCGTGTTGCAGCGCCGCCGGCCCGGCACCCACCCGGACGTCCAGCCACCCGCTCACCACGGCGGCGAAGCGTTGCCAGGCCTCGGTGAACCGTTGGTCGAGCCCGTCGCGGCCCCAGTCGTGGCTGCGCTTGCGCATCTGCACCGGCGCGAAGAACACCTCCTCGGCGGCGTCGGCGTTCGGCGTCTGGTTGGTGAGCCCGACCGCGATGTCCCGGACGAGCCGGTCCCCGAGGCGCCGACGCAGGGCGGCACGGGTCGAGGGCGCGCCGGACAGGTCGAGGTAGACGGTCGGGACCACGTCGAGGGCGTCGATGTCGTCGTACGACACGACCTCGTCGTAGCAGCCGAGCGACCGGGTGAACGCCAGGTTGCCGGGTGAGGTGAGACCGACCAGGCGCGGCCCGCGCCGGTGCAGCTCGAACGCGGCGGCGTACGCGGTCTTGCTCGATGCCGATGACACCAGCAGCGTCTCGGCACCGTAGAAGTCGTTGTCGACGACCTGGTCGGCCAGCATGAACGAGGTGAAGAACAGCGGCCGGAACAGGATCAGCAGATCCTCCTGGTCGCGCTGGTACGCCGGGTCGCCGCTGGTCGACCGGTACGCGTTGTACGGCGACGGCAGCTCGGCCCGGTGCGGGCTCGCCTCCCGGAACCCGGACGCGTCCACCCGGTCCGGCCGCACCACCAGGTGACCGGCGGGCGGGAGGTAACCGTAGATCCGTTGCCCCACCTCGACCCCGGTCACCGCCGAGGCGACCACCTCGGCGAAGCCCCAGAGCGGCGGGAGGCCCCACTGCGGCCCGAGCCCCTGCGCCGCCGGCGGAAAGAACTGCCAGTAGCGCATCGAGTCGCCGAGCACCGCGTACGTCACGTTGTTGGCGGTGAGACCGACGCGATCCACGCGCAACAGCGCCTCGCCCTCGGCCACGGCGGGGGTGGAGCCATCGACGAGCGTGGTCTGCGCGAGGTCGTCACGCGCCACGGCGAAGGTCCATGAGTCAGCCATGAGGTGACGCTAGACAGCCCCGCAATCGGAGACAAGTGCACTGCGAGTGCAAAATCCCACTGCGGGGTTCGCGGGTCGGCGACGCGGCGGCGCGGTCAGGGGTTGGTGCCGGCGGCGAGGTCGCGGAGGTGCGCGAGCGGCAGGTGCGGTGGCCGCCACTCCACGAACAGGGCCGTCGCGTCGTCCTCGAGCTGGTCGTCCTGGTAGCCGACGACCGCGCGGACCAGACGACGCATCGTCTCCGGGCTGGGCAACCGGTCGTTGAGGGCGCGGTTGACGAAGTCGACGAGCCGGTCCAGCCCGAACTGCTCACCCTCCGCGCTCCGGGCGTCGGTGATGCCGTCGGTGTAGGCGAGAATGCGGTCACCGGGGTGCAGATTCTCCTCGTGTACCCGCGGTCGGTGCGGGGACAGGTGACCCAGGCCGAGCGGCAACATGGTCGGCCCCGGCAGCTCCCGAACGGCCTTGCCGTCGCGCAGCAACATCGCACCGGGATGCCCCGCGTTGATGATGCTGAGGTGGCCGGTCCGACGGTCCAACTCGATCAGCAAGCCGGTCGCGAAGAAGTTCGGGTGCTCGGACCGCACCCACCGGTCGATGCTGATCGCCGTGTCGACCAGGTCGAGGCCGCACCGACGGGCGTTGCGGTACGCGCTGACCACCAGCGAGGCCAGGGTGCTCGCCTTGATGCCGTGCCCACAGGTGTCGAAGAGCCCGACGCTGAGCACGTCATCGTTCAACGCGTAGTCGAAGATGTCGCCGCCGACGTCGTAGCACGGTTCGAGGATCGCGGTGACCACCAGGTCGTCGGTGGCGAAGGTCAGGGGCGGGAGCAGGCCCCACACGATCTCGGCCGCGACCTGCATCGGCATCCGCCGCCGCATCCGCTCGACCACGTCACCGTAGAGCCGGCGGTTGACCAGGATCTGGGCGATGTTGACCGCCACCTCCCAGGCCGGACCGTCCATCGTCTGGTCGGCGGCGGCCGGCGAGACGATCTCCAGTACGCCCATCCGCTCACAGCCGAGCAGCAGGGGCACCCAGACCCGGTCCGGGTTGTCGGGCGCGCGCTGGATGTCGAGGGTGGTGAAGGCCCGGCCGGCGAGCGTCGTCTCGATCGGCAACTGGTCCCGGTCGAGACCCGCGCCGAGCAGCGGCACGAGGAGGGTCTGCGTGTAGTCGGCCAGATAGATCACGATCTCGCTGGCGTCGAACGCCGGCGCCGCACGGGCGACCAGCTGCGACACCTCGTCCGGGCCACCCCGGGGCGCGTTGAGCTGCAACCAACGCACCACCTCGCCGACGTCGGCCACGCTCCACCTCCCCCTGTCCAGCGGTGAGGCTACCCCGCCCCAGCGCATTCTCCGCCCGCCCCGACCATCGCGCCGAGGAGCGCGGACAGCGGCACGGTGGCGAATCCCACTCGGGCGTCACTCGCCCCGTACGGCATCCACAGCTCACCGTCGTGCACGAGCGCGCCGCAGGAATAGACGACGTTCGGTACGTACCCGTCCCGGTCGTTCTCGTCGGGTGCGAGAAGCGCACCGGGCAGGTGGGCGACGACCCGCTCCGGTGTGTGCAGGTCGAGCAGGAGCGCACCGATCGCGTACCGCCGCATCGGCCCGACACCGTGGGTGAGCACGAGCCAGCCGACGTCGGTCTCGATCGGTGATCCGCAGTTGCCGACCTGGATCAACTCCCAGCTCTCGCCCGGTGCGTGCAACGGGGTCGGAGTCTGCCAGCGGTTCTCGCCGTCCAGGGCGGTCAGGCCGATGGTCTCGCCGTCGGCACGGCAGAGCGCCAGGTGCCGGCCGCCGACGGTACGCGGAAACAACGCGAGCCCCTTGTTCCGGGCACCCGGCCCGCGCATCGGGGTCATCTCGAACCGGCGCAGGTCGTCGCTGGCCAGTGCGCGGGTGGCGATGTTCCGGCCGTCGTAGGCGGTGTAGGTGGCCCGGTACACCGGCCCGGACTCGTCGACGAAACGGACGAACCGCGCGTCCTCCATGCCGTTGCTCTCCGCCGGGGTGGCCGGCCACAGCACCCGTTGGTGCAGGACCGTGTCCGCGGGGAAGGCAGTGGCGTAACTACCGGCGTTGGTACGACGCAGTTGTTCGACGGTCCCCAACCCGGTGCTGCGGGAGAGCAGATCGGGTGGCAGGTTGCCGAGCACCCGCTCGAAGGCGGCCTCGTCGTACCACTCGGGCAACGCGTCAAGCACCGTGGCCGCGACCTCGTTGTCGCAGTCCTCCTCGGCCAGGCCGGCAACGAGCAGGTCCCGGCGGTGCCGTACGCCCGTCCGCTGCCCGACGGCCAACGGCCCGGTCCGATCGGCGATCGTGAGCTGTTTCCCCGGTCCGACGATCGCGGTGGCGAAACCGATCGAGGACACGTGACCCTCGCCGACCTGGCGCAGGCTGACGGCGACGCGCAGCTGCCCGGGGCCGAGGTCGGTCTGGTCCGGGTGGGCCACCATCGACGGGTTGCACAGGGCGGCGGCCTCGACGGCGTACTCGTGGCTGAAGTAGGCGCCGACCAGCAGCCGGCTGTTCGGCGAGAGGTCCCGGGCCCGCGCGGCGCGGTGCCGGACCAGGTCGTAGTGGTGGTGGAAGGTGCCGGCCAGGTCGCGGTGCCGGGCACCGAACCGGTCCAGGGTGTCCCGCAGCAGCCGGGCGGTTTCCTCGTCGTCGAGGTGCGCGACCCGGTCGATGAGCGCCTGCGCGCGGGTGCGTACCACCGCGGCGTCCTCACCGGGAACGAAGAGCTTGACGATGACGCGGCGTGGATCCGGGGTGAGGGTGATGTCCTGCCGGACGGCCAGGCTCCGGGTCACGACCACCGCCGCGCGTGCTGCAGGGTGGAGATGAGCGCGAGGGTGGACTCGGCTCCCTGGTTGAGGTTGGGCCCGTGCGCGGTCAGCCCGTCGTAGCCGCCGCCGGTCGCCGGATCCCACATCGGCGTGCCGAGGTCGTTGTCGCCGAGGAACCACCCGACAGCCTGCCGCACCTCGTTGTCCCACTCGGGGTCCCCGGTGACCGCGGCCGCCGTGGCGCAGGCATCGGCGAAGGCGGCGACCTCGATCGGCTGCTGGTCGTGCCGCAGTCGTACGGCGCCGCGCCGCCAACCCCCGGCGGGTACGACCGAAAGCCGCCCGTCGCGGAGCTGGACATCGCGCAGCCAGGTCAACATGCGCAGGCCGTCGTCGAGAGGTGGGCCACCCTCGCGAAGCTGGCTCGCGGCGATGACCACTTCGGCGAGGGCGGCGTTGGCGTACGTCAGCTCCTGCCGTGGCCACGGCCAGCCCGGATCGGAGGCCGGCGGGCCGATCGTGCTGGCCGCGTCAGCGAGCAGGGACGCGGCGGCGACGTGGCCCGGGTGGCGACGGAGCACCTCGACCGCACCCAGACCGGCGAAGGCCATCGTGTGCGGGGCCTTGGCCCGCCGGGTGGCACCCCGGCTGAAGGCGACAAGCGCCTCCTCTCGTACCCATGGGGCGGGGCTGCGGGCGACGGCCGTGCCCAGGCCCCACAGAGCTCGACCCCACCAGTCGCCGAGCCCTGGTTCGTCGACCCAGCGGCGGTCGTGCCCGAGCCGGTTGCGGAACGCGCCGCCGGCGTCCTGCGCGTGGGTCAGGAACGCCAGGTATCGCTCCGCCAGCCGGAGCAGCTCCTCGCTCGGCTCCGGCTCGCGGCTGACGACCACCAGGCCACGGGCCACGTCGTCGGTGCAGTAGCCATGCTCACGCCGGGCGATGGCGTGCCGTGCGTGCTCGAACAGACCGGTGTCGTCGCTGAGCCGAGCCAGGTGCGCGAAGCTCGGCGCTGGTGCCGTCCCCCAGCGCCCACCCGTCGACGTCCGGGGGCGTCCGGTGGTCGCCGTCACGCCGGCACGGCGCTGGCGGCGGGCGAGCGGGCGTCGACGAGCTCTTCGGCGAGGGCGCCGTAGCGCGCCGCCACCGCGGGCCACCGCAGGTGCGCGGCCAGCGGACGAACCCGCCCGGCCAACCGGGCGGTCAGGCCCGGTTCGATCAGGACCCGCCGGATCGCCTTGGCCAGTGCCGCCGGGTTCTGGTGGGGTACGACCAGACCGGGCCCACCGGTCAGCAGCTCGACGGCGTGCGGGAACGCCGTCGCCACGACGGGCACCCCGGCGGCCACCGCTTCGATGAGTACGCCGGAGGTGACCTGTTCGCGGGAGTCGTAGGGCAGGACGACCACGTCGGCGGAGCGGATCAAGCGGCCCAGCGCCTCCTGGTCGTGGTAGACGTCCTGGTAGTCGACGGCGTGCGCGACGCCCAGCTGGGCACCGAGCTGGTGCAGCCCCGCCCGGTACGCCTCACCGTGGTGCTCGATCACCTTCGGGTGGGTCCGCCCCGCCACCGTGTAGGTGGGAGTCGGTTCCAGATCCTGCAACCGCGCCAGGGCCCGCAACGACCACTCGATGCCCTTGCCCGGCCCGAGCAGCCCCCAGGTCAGCAGGTGCGGGCGGGTACGCCTGTCGACGGGTACGCCGGCGAGCTCGGCCGCGCCGTGCGGGATCACCGTCACCTTGCCCGCTGGCACGGCGTACCCGACGAGCAGCCGGTCGCGGGCGGTGTCGGTCATCGTGACGACCGCCCCGGCGGTCGCCACGATCTGCTCCAACAGGGATTTCTGCCGGGCCGAGGGCTGGCTGAGCACGGTGTGCAGGACCACGATGCTCGGCACGCTGAGCCGCCGCAGCAACGGCAGGACCTCCTCGCCGTCGGTGCCGGGGTAGATGCCGTACTCGTGCTGGACGATCGCCACGTCGTACGCGTTCAGAGCGGCCGCCGCCTCCCGCCAACCGGCCGGGTTCCGCGCCGACCAGGTGTGCACCACCCCGGGTGCGGGCCGCTGGTCGTCGCCGTGATCGGTGACCCGGACGATGCCGCCGCGGGTGCCGTCGGCGGTCAACTGGGCGGCGAGGGCCGCGTTCAAGGTGGCCAGCCCGCACCGGGTCGGTGGGTGGGTGCTGAGGAATCCGTAGCTGAGCATGAACGTCGGGCCTTCCGGTTGTCGGCCACCGCAGGAGTACGGGGTGAGCCTCACGCGGGAACGGCGTACGCCGGTCAGCGTGTGTGACCGGCGGAACGGAGAGCGGTGCGGTTCAGTCAGTTGCGGACGAGCTTGTCGTAGACGGCCAGATAGTCGGTGACCATCCGGTCCGCGCCGAAGCGCTCCAGAGCCCGCGCCCGACACTGCGCCCGGTCGAGGCCGGCGACCCGGGTGATCGCTTCGACGGCCTGGTCGACGGTGGAGACGAGGAGACCCGTCACCCCTTCGTCGACGACCTCGGGCATGGACCCCCGCTTGTAGGCGACGACCGGAGTGCCACAGACCATCGATTCCACGACCGACAGCCCGAACGGCTCGTCGAAGGCGATCGGGTGCAGCAGTGCGGCGCTGTCACCCAGCACCTCGGCACGCCGCCGCGGACCCACCGACCCGAGGAAGACGACCTGATCGCCGTCGATGTGCGGGGCGACCTCTTCGGCGAAGTACCGCTCGTCCTGCACGATCCTGCAGATGGTCAGGGGTCGGCCGGCGCGGCGGGCGATCTCGATCGCGGTGTGGGTGCCCTTGTCCGGGTGGATCCGGCCGAAGGCGGCCAGCCCCGGGCCGGCCTCGTTGGTGAACGGCAGTCCGTCGACGTCGACGCCGTGGTACACCGTGGCCACGTAGTCCAGCTCGGGCGCCCGGTCGGCGTCGGAGATCGACACGTACGACGAGCGGGCTCGGCCATAGGCGGGCAGGATCCCCGCGCCGGAGAAGCCGTGCACTGTGGTCAGCAGCGGCGCGCGGCAGTGTTCCGCGAACGCCAGGGGCAGCCAGTCCAGGTGACTGTGCACCAGGTCGAACTGCGCCGAGCGGGCCATCGCGTGCGAGACGTGCATCGCCTCCCACACCCGACCGTCCAGGTCGGGGTCGTCCGCGTACCCCCGTGGGCAGACTCCGTCGAGTTGGGCGGATGTCACGGAATCCAGTGTCGCGAACAGCGTCACATCGACCCCGCGGCTGACCAGCCCCTCGGCGAGCAGGCCGGTCACCTGCTCCCACGGGCCGTAGTGGTGTGGGGGTGTACGCCAGGCGATCGGTCCGAGCAGCGCAATCCTCAAGGGGAGGACGCGTCGACGAGATCAGCTGGGTTGAGGTTCAGGGTGGCGAGCAGCCCAGAGTGCTTGGCCGGGTCCACGCGCTCCGGCAGCTCGCGCTCGACCCAGTCGGCCCGGGCCTGCTGGCCCCGGTCGCGAAGTGCGGTGACGATCCGGTCTCTGGCGATCCTCATCTGGTACTCCCTAACTAAGGCGTTCGGAACAATTGGCACGAAGGGTGACCTGCGTGCGCGCGTCGGGCAACCGACTGCCGGACGCCGACGATGCGATGGCCGGCCGGTCGGGACGCGAATAGCGATCAGCCGACACGACCGGTGCGTCGCGGCGATGGAGAAGATGAGCGGTAACGCCCCTGGCGGGCTGGTGGCGACGGCGTCTGGCGGCCACCGGGGTCCCCCGGGCGACATGTTCACCGTACGCCCTCGCGGCGGCCCGCCGCACCAGCGCCCTGGACGGGGCCGGAGGTCAGGGCTCCAGCACCACCTTGCCGGCCCGGCTGCGATTCTCGGCGAACACCAGTGCCGCGGAGACCTCGCTGAGGGGGTAGCGGGCGGCGATCTGCGGCACGATCATGCCCTGCCGCAGCAGGTCGAGCACGACGCCGAGGTCGGTGCGCAGGCGACGACGGAACGCGGCACGCCGGGTGAGCCGACCGGCCCAGAAGTTGTAGAAACCAGCCCGGTGGCCGTTGGGCAGCGCGTTCCAGGTGTAGAGGCGGGTCAGCAGCTTCGCGAAGACCCACACGACCGACTGCCCGGTGCCCACGGCGGCGGCGTTGCCGTAGACGACCAGCTTGCCGCCGGGGGCGAGCAGGGCGTACGAGGTGCGTACGCCCGGGCCGGCGACCGGGTCGAAGACTGCGTCGACGCCACCCGGCGACAGTTCGCGGACCCGCGCGGCCATCTCCGGGTCGCGGTAGTCGAGCGGTTCGACGCCGAGTTCGCGCAGCCCGGCGTGGTGCCGTGCCGCGGCGGTGCCGATGACCCGCAGGCCGAGGTGTCGGCCGAGTTGGACGAGCACGCTCCCCACGCCGCCGTTCGCGCCGTGCACGAGGATGGTCTGCCCGGCCGTCAGGTCGGCGTCCCGCAGCATCTGCCAGGCGGTCACCCCGTTCACGACGACGGTCTCGGCCGCGGCAGGGTCCAGACCCACGGGTACGGGGGCCAGGACGTCGATGTCGACGAGCGCGTACGTGGCCCAGGCGCCGGTCTTCGTGACCGCCGCCACCCGGGTGCCGACCAGCGCGTCGTCTCCGCCGGGACCGACCGCCCGGACGGTGCCGACGAGGTCGTAGCCGGGCACGAACGGGAACTTCGGCTGGCCGGGGTAGAGAGCGTGGCGCATCTGCTGCTCGGCGAACGAGATGCCGGTGGCCTCGACCTGGACGAGCGCCTGCCCCCGGGCGGGGACGGGCATCGCGCGCCGGTGCAGCAGGAGGCCGTCGGGCTCCACCACGCCGGGCAGGACCACTTCGGTGATCGTCGTGTCGGTGGTCATCGGAATACTCCCTTGTTTGTAAGTGTGCACTCACACACTTGTCGGGCTCGAAAAGTGGGCCGCCGAAGCGGCCCGGCAACGGGGATCGGTCAGGGGTGGCGAATGCCGGCGGTCAGGGCGCGAGCCCAGGGCTCCGGAACCTGCTCCAAGCCGGCGGTCACGATCAGGTGACACAGCTGGCCGTACGCGAAGAACTGCTGCACCTGCGCGTCGCTGGCACCGGCCCGGCTCTGCACGAAGGTCGCCACCCGGCGGTAGCCGGCCCGCACCGCCTCGGCGACCTCCGGGATGTCCGTGACGGCCTGCGCCTGCACTTGGAAGAGCAGCAGATCGCGATCGGCGATCAGCTCCGCGTAGGCACCGCCCATGGCGTCGAGGATCTCCTCCGGGCTGTCGCCCTCGGCGCGCTCCGCACCCGCCTCGATCGCGTCGGCGATCCGGTCGAAACACGCTCCGGCCGCCGCCACGAACAGGCCGAGCTTTCCGGAGAAGAGCCGGAAGACGTACGCCTCGGAGATGCCGGCGGCGGCGGCCACGGCGGTGACCGGGGTGGCGTGGAAGCCGGCGCGCGCGAACACCGACACGGCGGTGTTCAGGACGGTGACCCGGCGGGCCTCGGCGGTGGATCGCATGTTTGTAAGTGTGCACTCACAAACAAGCGTCGTCAAGCCCGCCGCTCAGCTGCCCGGGCCGGCGCCCGCCCGCCCGGGCCGTCGCCGGTGGTCACGGTGCGATGCGCAGCAGCCGGATCGCGTTGTCGTCGTAGTCGCCGAAGCGGTACCGGAGGCCGGCGAACGGGCTGCCGGGGAAGTCGCCGGTGATCGTCGCGGTCACGACGGTGCCGGCGGGGGCGTCCTCGACGTCGGTGATCTCGTACGACACCAGCGGCACGGACCGACGCCACTGGCGGATGGCCTCGATGCCCCGGTACTCGGTCGACTCGTCCTCGACCACGGCGTCCTCCGCGAAGAGGGCGAAGTAGTCGGCGGAGTCGGGCTGGCCGGCCAGCTCGAAGTAGCGGCGGATGATGGCCGGTGCGGCCTCGGTGTCGGTCATGGTTGGAGCCTTTCCGGTCGCGGCCGAGCGCCTCGTCGTATAGTTACTTCTGAAGTAGCACCTACTAACTTCGACACTAGCACCCACTCGGGAGAGGGCACGGTTGTGGCCGGGAAGATCCGCTTGGAGGACCGCGAATGCCCGCTGTCCAGCGCGCTGGGCCACGTGGGCGAGTGGTGGACGCTGCTGATCCTGCATGACGCCTTCGACGGCTACACCCGGTTCGATCAGTTCCAGGCCAACCTGGGCGTCTCGTCCAGCATCCTGACCAGCCGGCTCAAGGCCCTCACCGGTCAGGGGTTGCTCGAACGTCGCCGATACCAGACCCGGCCGGACCGCTACGAGTACGTCCTCACCGACCTCGGCCGCAGCCTGCG
Organism: Micromonospora sp. NPDC007208; assembly: GCF_042869175.1. Lineage (NCBI taxonomy): Bacteria > Bacillati > Actinomycetota > Actinomycetes > Micromonosporales > Micromonosporaceae > Micromonospora > Micromonospora sp. NPDC007208. The sequence goes on from NZ_JBIAFG010000008.1 coordinate 257,052, forward strand.
GCCCGTCGTCGTCGCCCTCGCCGCCTGGGGCAACTCACGCCTCGACCCGAGCGAGCGCAGCATGATCCTCGTCGACCAGACCACAGGCGTGGAGGCCGACCCGGTGATTGTGGACCGCAACACCGGCCGTCCGCTCGACGACGCCAACTTCGTCTTCGCTGCCGGTCCGGCCGCCAGCGAGACCATGCGCAAGCGCTACGAGCACATTCCGACCCAGGCGAGCCCACAGCGGCCCTGACCGGCTCACTCCAGCGGATAGAGGCGGGCGGGGTCACCGGGTCGGAGGCTGTCCGGCGCGTCGTCAGCGGTGCTGGCGGCGATCGAGCCGAGCAGCGCCAACGAGCGGGCGGACTCCGTACCGGGCTCGGCGTGGTAGATCACCAGAAGCTGCCCGTCGGCGCCCGCCACCGCGAGCTTGTCGCAGTACAGGTCGAGGTCGCCCACCTCGGGGTGGTGCAGCCGGCTGACCACGCCCTCCCGCCGACGCACCTCGTGGCGCGCCCACAGCTGCCGAAAGCAGTCGCTCTTGAGGGACAGCTCCCCCACCAGCGCCGCCAATCGGGGATCGTCGGTGGCCGCGACCGAGTCGGCACGCATCTGCCCCACCACGCTCTGCATCGCCTGCCGCCAGTCGCGGAACAACTCCCGCTCCGCCGGGTCGAGGAACACCGCGCGCAGTCGGTTCGAACCCGGAGCGAGATTGGGCGACAGAGCCCTCGCCATCGGGTTCGAGGCCAGGATGTCGAGGTAGCGATTCTGCACGAACGCCGGCATGGAGAGCTGCCGCAGCAGGTGCAGGATGCTGGTCGGCACCCGCTCGGCGGCCGGTCGGGCCGCCCGGCGCGACCGCGCACGGCTCAACCCGATCATGTACGCGGTCGCCTCCGGGTCCAGCCGCAGCACCCCGGCGAGGGCATCGAGGACCTGCACCGAAGGATGCCGCTCGCGACCCTGCTCCAACCGGAGGTAGTAGTCGGCGCTGATGCCGGCCAGCATCGCCACCTCCTCGCGCCGCAGCCCCGGCACCCGCCGCAGGCCCACGCCCGGGCCGAGCCCGACGTCCTCGGGCCGGGTCTGCTCCCGGCGGGCACGCAGGAAGTCGCCGAGCGGGTTCGTTGCGTCCATGCCACCGACGGTAGATCGCCGGGCGGCCCGGTGACTGGCTGTGTCACTACCAGGAACACCTCGCCCTGCCGCCCGGGTGGATGCCGGCGCACAGTCGTCGGAGGGCCGGTTCCGAGCGGCCCCGGATGTCACGACGACGACGGACAGAGGATGACATGAGCGAGAACCTTCCCGGCGGTGCCCTCACCCCCGCTGACGGCCTCACCCTGAGCCGGATGGGCTACGGGGCGATGCAGTTGGCCGGCCCGGGTGTCTTCGGCCCGCCCCGCGACCGCGAGCAGGCGCTCGCCGTACTCCGCGAGGCCGTCGACCTGGGCGTCCGGCACATCGACACCAGCGACTTCTACGGACCTTTCGTGGTCAACGAGCTGATCCGCGAGGCGCTCCACCCGTACCCCCAGGGTTTGCACCTGGTCACCAAGGTCGGCGCGCGCCGCGGCGCCGACCGCTCCTGGATCCCGGCCCTGGAGCCGGACGAACTCAAGGCCCAGGTCCGGGAGAACCTGGAACACCTCGGCCTGGACGTGCTCGACGTGGTCAACCTGCGGGTAGGCGTCGCGGAGGGCACCGGCGAAGCGCCGCTCGGTGCGCAGTTCACCGCCCTGGCCGAACTGCGGCAGGAGGGCCTGATCCGGCACCTCGGGCTCAGCAACGTCACGGTCGACCAGCTCACCGAGGCCCAGGCCATCGCGCCGGTGGTCACGGTGCAGAACCTCTACAACGTCGCCAACCGGCAGGACGACGCCCTGGTCGACAGGTGCGCGGCGGAGAACATCGCGTTCGCGCCGTTCTTCCCGCTCGGCGGGTTCACACCGTTGCAGTCCGACACGCTCGACAGCGTGGCCGCCCGGCTGGGCGCCTCGCCGCAGCAGGTCGCCCTCGCCTGGCTGCTCCAGCGCTCCCCCACCATCGTGCTGATCCCCGGCACCTCCAGCGTGGCGCACCTGCGGGAGAACATGGCGGCGGCCGACCTGAAACTGCCGGCCGACGCCGTCGAGGAGTTGAACGGGCTGGCTTCCTAGCTAGTGCTGGTGCGGCCTAGCTAGTGCTGGTGCGGCCTAGCTAGTGCTGGTGCGGCCGGTTGCGGATGAGGGTGAGCGCCAGCACGGCGGTGACCAGGAAGACGACGCCGTTGATCCGCAACCCGGCCTGCACACCGGAGGTCAGCGCCTCGGCGATCGCCGCCCGGACCGGGTCGGGCAGCGGTTGGTGGCCGTTGGCGCCGGAGGCCACCGCCGCCTGCACTGCGGTACGGGTGGGTTCGCCCACCTGGTGCGCGGCGAGCCGGTCCGGCAGGTCGGCAACCATCGTGGTGGTGAGGAGCGTGCCGAGCAGGGACGAGCCGAGCACCGAGCCGACCTGGCGGGCGGCGTTGACCGCCCCGGAGGCCATGCCGGCCTGGGCGGGCGCGACGCTTGCCAACGCTGCCGCCGTCGCCGGGGCCACCACCAGACCGCTGGCCGCGCCGAACAACGCGAACAACGCCCAACGGTGACCGAACGACGTGGTCGGCCCCTGGTTCGCCAGCGCGAAGCTGGCGACTGCACCGAGGACCAGGCCGAGGGTCAACGGCAATTTGAATCCGGTACGACGGATCGCGCGCCCGGCACCGAAGGCGACAAGCACGTAGGCGCCGAAGAGCACCAGCATCCGCCAGCCGGTGTCCAGCGGGCTGAGCGCCTGCGCTCGTTCGTGGAAGAGGACCAGCAGGATCGCCACGCCGGTGAAACCGAACAGCGACACCGCGCCGACGACCATGACAGCGCTGAACGACGCGGACCGGAACAGCCGTACGTCGAGCATCGGCGCGCTGGTCCGCAGCTCGACCAGCACGAACGCCACAAGTGCGACGACCGCGACCACCCAGGCCGTCGACACCACCGGGCTGGTGTAGCCGACCTTGCCGCCCTGGATCAGCGCGTAGACGGCGGCCGCGATGGCGACGGTGCCCAGCAGCAGGCCGGGCACGTCGAGTCGGGCGACGTTCGGGCGGGACTCGGCTACCCCGACGGCGGCGACGATGAGGGTGACCAGGCCCAGCGCGATCGTCGACAGGTAGACGCTGTGCCACTGGTAGTGCCGTAGCAGGGTGCCCGCGATGAGTGGGCCGATCGCGAGCCCGATGCCGGACGCCGCCGACCAGGCGGTGATGACCTCTGTCCGTCGGTGCGGGTCGGTGAAGGTCGCGCCGAGGATCGCCAGGCTGTTCGGCAGGATCAGGGCCCCACCGAGACCGGCCACCAACTGCCCGACGATCACCCAGGCCACGGTCGGAGCGCCAGCCACGACACCTGCGCCGACGATCATCGCGACGACCCCGGCGCCGAACATGCGCTTACGCCCGTAGCGGCTGCCCAGGGTCGCCGCGGACAGCACGACGCTCGCCACCATCAGGGTGTAGGCGCTGGGAATCCAGACCACTGTGGTCGGGTCGACCCGCAGGTCCCGCTGAATCGTGGTCAGCGCGGAGACCGTCGCGGTGATCTGCAGGAACGTGATCATCGCGCCCAGACACATGGCGATCAGGGTCACCGGGCGGGAACCGCGCAAGGTTGAGCGGGCGGTGCCGGCCGGCCCGGTTGCTGTTGGCCCGGGTGGGGTCGCTCCCGGTGGAGTCGGGGCTGTGGCGCTGGTGGTCACTGAAGATCCTTCAGGCTGATGGTCTGACTTGCGTTTGCTGAAGTCAGCACGCCCCAGTGAAGCACCTGGCTAGCCCTCACGCAAGTCAGGTAGGCTGGATGGCATGGAGGACCTACGAGACGACCGCGAATCCTGGACGAGCGAGAACTGTTCGGTAGCCCGGGCGATGGACATCGTGGGCAGCCGGTCGACGGTCCTGATCATGCGGGAGGCCCTGCTCGGCACGCGCCGCTTCGACGACTTCGTCCGCCGGGTCGGCGTCGGTGAGCCCGCCATGGCCGCCCGACTCAAGGAGATGGTCACCGCCGGGCTGCTCGAACGAATCCCCTACCGGGAGCCGGGGCAGCGCACCCGCCACGAGTACCAACTCACCCGCAAGGGCCGCGAACTCCTGCCCGTCATCACCGCACTGCGCAACTGGGGCGACACCTGGGCCGCCACCGACACCGGCCCCTCCATCGTCGCCACCCACCACGACTGCGGCGAGCCGATCCGCGCGGTGCTCCGCTGCGCCGCCGGCCACGAGATCGCGGACGGCGACATCGACATCATCGCCGGCCCGGGCCTCGTCAGGCGCGACTGACACTCCAGGTCGCGACCTCGGCCCGGCCGCGACCATGCCGCGTCGCGCCCCTGTCGTCTCACACGCCGCCTCGCTTTGAGGTACGGCACTCGCACGCCGCATCGCGTCGCCCGCACCTTGCCTCTCGGAAACGCTTGCCGAAGGGCCACCCGAAGCCGCAGCGGAGGAGCCGAGCGGTGACGGCATTCACTACGACCCCACCGAAGCAGAACTGCCGGCATTGTGCAGTCGCAGCGGGGCCTGCCACCTCCACGCCGCGTGCCGTCAATTCAATCGATCATGGTGACTGAAAGTGTCGTACACCTGTTCTAGTCTCGGGTCATGGTCGAGGAGTTGGCGCAGGCAGACGAGGCGGTCGCCGCCGGCGTCGACGCCCCCGCCTGGGCCCTCCCGGAGCACGAGTTGGTCGCGGCGCTCGACGCCGCGCACCGCCTTCAGCAACGCCTCGCCGCCGTCACCCTCACCCTGATCCGCGAGCTCGACGGCCGCGGCACCGCCCGCGCCCAAGGCGCCTCCAGCACCACGGTGTGGCTGCGCGAACGCCTGCGACTCACCATCCCCGCCGCCCGCCGGCTCGTCGACCTCGCCGCCACCCTCGACACCAGTAACCCCGACATCCGACACGCGTTGGCTGACGGCCGGATCACCCTCGACCAGGCGCGGGTCATCGCCGACACCGTCACGACGGTGCACACCTCAGCGGGGCAGGAAGCCGCCGACAAGGCCGTTGGTGTGCTCACCGACTGGGCCCGGCAGTTCGACCCCACCCTGCTGCGCAAACTCGGCACCCGCATCCTCGACCACGTCGCCCCCGACATCGCCGACGCCGCCGCCCAGGCCGCCCTCGAAACCGAAGCACGCCGCGCCAACCGCGACCGACACCTCACACTGTCCGAGCAGACCGACGGTCGACTCCGACTCACCGCCACCCTCGACGCGGAGGCCGCCGGCCTGTTCCGCGCCGCCATCGACCCACTGACCTCCCCGTCCGGACCGGACGACTCCCGGTCCCCCGGTCAGCGACGCCACGACGCCCTCGCCGACCTCTGCCGACTCGCCCTGCGGACCGGCGAGCTGCCCGACAGCGGTGGCGATTCCGCGCAGATCGTCGTCACCACCCCCTATGACGCGCTCACGGCAACGCTCGGCGCCGGCACCCTCGACACCGGCCTCCAACTCACCCCGGAAACGGTGCGCCGACTCGCCTGCCACGCCACCCTGCTACCCGCCGTCCTCAGCGGCGCCGGCCAACCACTCGACGTCGGCCGACAACGCCGCCTCATCACCGGCCCACTGCGCCGCGCCCTCGTCCTGCGCGACCGCGGCTGCGCCTTCCCCGGCTGCGACCGCCCGCCCCGCTGGTGCGCCGCCCACCACATCCGACACTGGGCCGACGGCGGCACCACCAGCCTCGACAACGCCGTCCTGCTCTGCGGCCACCACCACCGACACCTGCACCACAGCGACTGGACCGTCCAACTCGCCGGCGACGGCCACCCCGAATTCATCCCACCCGCCTGGCTCGACCCCGAACAGGTCCCCCGCCGCAACCACTACCACCGACGAACGTAGGAGCAACCAGCCGATGCCGAGCAGCCCCTCAAGCCGGACAACCACATCCGCGCGCTGTTCCGAGTTAGAGGGCTTGCTCCCAGGTTGCCGGGCCTGGACCGGCGCTGCGCTCGGTCTGCTCGACGGGACACATGGGCTGCTGCGCCTGCTCAACGACTCACAACGCTCCGGGTGTTCCGCGGCGCCTGAAGCTGCGCGAAGCTGCCCGACGCCCGCCGAAATCCGACGTGACTGGACGCCTGGGCCACCCTGGGAAACGCGCCACTACCCGGTTCGGGGCGTCGCCAGCCGCCAGGCGCAGACCAGTGCTGGCACGTTGGGGTACCGGGCGGCCGGCGCCAGCCTCGTCGCTCGTTCCACGACCCGACGCTGGTCGCTGTTGCCCCGCCACGCCCCCGCTGCATCACGCCGGTGCTTGGCGGCATCCCCTGCGGCGTGCGGCGAATCGAGTAGGTGGTGCAGCGTGCGGCCGAGGGCGTGCACCATTGTCCGTTCGTCGATGACCGAGCCGCGGGTGAACTCCTCCGGCGCCATGTAGCGACGCGACCCGGGCAGCCGATCCGCCGCAAGTACGAACGGACCGGGGCGGTACTCATCGAGGTCGATCAGCCGCATCCGGCTGGCGGCGAAGTCGTACAGGAAGCAGCCGTCGTAGAGATCGACCGCGACCAGGCCGGCGGCGCTGACGGCGAGGTGGGCGTCGAGGATCACGTCGAGCGCCACCTCGACCTCCGGGACCGGCAGGTGCTGGAAGCGGGTCAGCCCGCTGCGGTCCGCGCCGTGCACGGTGGCGTGGTTCAGGACGGTGCCGTCGTACCAGGGGTAGACGAGAGTCGGACCAGCCGCGCCGTGGATCGTCCGGTTGGGACGGACGATGGCCGGGTGGCGTACGGCGGCGTGCACCGCGACGGCCCGGTCGAGGGATGCTTGGCCCTCGACCGTGGCGGCCGTCTTGACGAGCCAGCGGCGGCCCGCCTCCTCGACCCCGTAGGACAGGCATCCGGAGTCCTGGGCGTCGAAGACCACGAAGGCCGACTCGACCGACGGCACGGGCAACCGGCCAAATGGCATGGATCCCCCATGTCGGCGCTCCGAAATGACGCGCAAAGTACCCGTTGTGTTACGAGCTTGTTTCCAAGATGACAGGCAGGTTACGGGTGCTTCTCGATGATCGGTACCGATCCTAGGTTTCGGCCACCGTCATCAGTCGTGGCGGCCGGCACCGAACGTGGAGGCAACGACGTGCCACAACCGAACGCACATCGGACCGGACGGGCCAGGTACGGGGTCAGCATGCTGGCCGCCGTGGCGCTGACCGCGGCCGGTCTGACCAGCCTGCCTGCCAGCGCCAGCGCCGCGCCGGCAGGCAGTGGGCCGACCGCCCGCTACCTCGTCCAGCTCGCCGAGGAGCCGCTGGCCACCTACACCGGCGGGGTTCCCGGGATCGCGGCGACCAAGCCGGCCGACGGGGCCAAGCTGAACCGCACGTCCGGCAGCGCCAACGCGTACCGGGATCACCTGCGCCGGCAGCGTAAGTCGGTGTTGGACCACGTCGGCGTGCCAGCCGAGCGCACCCGCGTGACCATGGAGACCGCGTTCAACGGCTTCGCCGCCGACCTGACCGGGCCGCAGGCCGCCCGGCTGCGCGCCACCAAGGGTGTCCGAGCGGTGTACGAGAGCCAGAAGGTGCACGCCGCCACCTCACACACCCCCGACTACCTGGGCCTGACCGGCAATGGTGGGGTGTGGAAGAAGGAGTTCGGTGGAGACTCCCACGCCGGTGAGGGCGTGATCATCGGGGTCATCGACAGCGGTTACTGGCCGGAGAGCGCGAGCTTCGCACCGCTGCCGAGCCCGCGCCCCGACCAGGCCGTCATCGACGCCAAGTGGAAGGGCACCTGCGACGTCGGCGTCGAGGCGCCGGTCACCTGCAACAACAAGGTGATCGGTGCGCGCTGGTACAACGACAGTGGCATCGCCGACGCGTTCCCGGACGACTACTCCTCGCCGCGCGACCGCAACGGCCACGGCACCCACACCGCCAGCACCGCGGCCGGCATCCACGGCGTGCGGGCCACGTCGGGCACCCAGGACCTGGGCATGATCTCCGGCATGGCGCCGGCCGCGCGGTTGGCGATCTACAAGGCGCTGTACGACAACGGTGCGGGCGGAGCGACCGGCACCGACATCGACATCGTGCACGCCATCGACGACGCGGTCGCGGACGGCGTCGACGTGATCAACTACTCGATCGGTGACGACACCGAGCGGTTCGGGGCGGTCGACGCGACGTTCTTCAACGCGGCCGCCGCCGGGGTGTTCGTCGCCGCCGCCGCCGGCAACTCCGGCCCGTTCGCCAACACCGTCGACAACTCGACGCCCTGGCTGACCACTGTGGCCGCGAGCACGACCGACCGGCAGAACACCCGGAAGCTCACCCTCGGCAACGGCACCACCATCGCCGGTGTGGGCATGGGCGAGACCGGTGTCGGGCCGGCCCGACTGGTCTTCGCGAAGGACAGCGCAATCGACCCGGACGGCGCCTACGGTGCCGGCCTCTGCGCCGACGACACGTTGGATCCGGCCAAGGTCAAGGGCGCGATCGTGCTCTGCCTGCGCGGCGAGATCCCGCGTACCGACAAGAGCATCGAGGTGGCGCGGGCCGGCGGCGTCGGCATGGTTCTGTACAACGACGAGCTGAACTCCCTGAACGCCGACGTGCAGGCCGTGCCGACCGTGCACATCAACGAGGTCGACCTGGCCACGGTCACCGCGTACGTCGCCAAGGGCAATGCCACGGCGACCATCTCACCGAGCAAGCTGGAGACGGTCGAGGCGCCCGCGGTCGCCGCGTTCTCCTCGGCGGGCCCGTCGAACCTGAACGCCGGTGAGCTGCTCAAGCCGGACATCAGCGCGCCCGGTCAGGACATCGTGGCCGCGTTCTCCCCGTCCATCGGCGGCAACGACTTCGCGCTGGAGTCGGGCACCTCGATGGCGGCGCCGCACATTGCCGGTATCGCCGCCCTGCTGCTGGCCAAGCACCCCGGCTGGTCGCCGGCGGCGGTCCGCTCGGCGCTGATGACCAGCGCGGTGGACAGGACCGACAAGGGCAACCCGATCAAGATCGGCACGTACGACGCGACTCCGCTGAACTACGGTGCCGGCCAGGTCGAGCCGGGAAGCGCCTTCGACCCGGGTCTGGTCTACGACTCCAACCAGCAGGACTGGATCCAGTACCTGTGCGGGGTGTCCGCCGACCGTGGCAGCGACTACGGGCTCGGTGACCTGGACGGCTGCGACACGGCCGGCGCGATCGACACGGCACAGCTCAACTACCCGTCCATCTCGCTGGGCCGGATGGTGGGCAAGCAGACGGTGACCCGCACGGTCACCAACGTCAGCGACAAGACCAGCACCTACTCCTCGTCGGTGCAGGCCCCGCCGGGCTACCAGGTCAAGGTCACCCCGAAGAAGCTGCAGATCGGGGCGGGCAAGAGCGCCCGTTTCACCGTTGAGGTCACCAACACCGGTGGCGCGTTCGACACCTGGACCGACGGTTCGCTGACCTGGCGCGACCAGTACAAGCACGCGGTACGCAGCCCGCTGGTCGTGCACAACTCCGGGCTGGTCGCCCCCGACGCCATCACCGGCAAGGGCACCTTCGGCAGCGTCCGGATCGCCGCCGAGGTCGGCTACCAGGGTCAGCTGATCTCCGAGCTCTCCGGCCTGACCTCGGGCACCAGCAACGTGGTCACCCTCAAGGGCGACGGGCCGAGCTGGGACTGGAGCACGTCGAACAACCTGCCGGTGCCGCTTCCCGCGTCGATCAGCAGGACCACCCTGCACGTGCCGGCCGGGACCCGCAGCCCCCTCGTCCAGGTGACGTCGCAGCGGCCCACCTGCTCCCACATCGACTGGGACGACGAGGAGGGGGTGATGGAGTGCACCGAGTTCAGCCTCAACGTCTACGACAAGTTCGGGAAGTTCGTCACCGCCACGGCCAGCGGCCGGGACGGCGCCAAGGTGACCCTGCCGGACGGCGCGGGGGACTACATCGTGGTCGTCGAGCAGGAGTTCACCGAGAACATCAAGGACGGCGCTAACGCGTACACCGTGACCAGTTACCTGCCGGGCGCGCCGAACACGTCCACCGGCCGGTTCACCATCGACCCCAAGCAGCGCAGCGTGCAGCCGGGCGCGACGGCGAACCTGACCCTGCGCTGGTTCGGTCTCGCCCCGGGTCAGCGTTACCTCGGAGTGCTGGAGTTCCGCAACGGTGACGGCTCGCTGAAGACCGTGCCGGTCACCGTCCAGTCCTGACCGTGTAGACGGGCCGGCGGTTCGGTTTGTGACCCAGGTCACCGCCGGCCCGCCGGCCCACCGCCGCGCCGGACAGAGGTGATCTGCTCGGCCCACGGTGATCGACGGCGACAAGGACAAGACACGGGGCGGCGGGAGCCCAACTCCCGTCCGCCCCGAACGTCTGCGCGGGCCGGTCGAGTTCGTCGGCCGAGCGGCGGAGTTGGCCCAGCTACGCCGGCTCGTCGCCACCCCACCCTGCCTGATCCTGCTGGAGGGTGAGCCCGGGATCGGCAAGAGCCGACTCGTCGCCGAACTGCTCGCCGAACTTCCCGGCCGGCACCTCGTCGGCGAGTGTGACGACGTGCCCGAGCCGTTCCCACTCGGCGTGCTGCTGGACGCGATCCGGGGCGGCGCCGACCAACTCGGTCCGCTCAGCCCGGTGGCTGGCGCCCTCGCGCCACTGCTGCCAGAACTGGCCGACGTACTGCCGGACGCGCCGCCCCCGTTGACCGACCCGGCGGCCGAGCGACACCGCCTGCTCCGCGCCGTCGCGGCGGTGCTCGCCGCGCTGAGCCCCGCCACCCTTCTGCTGGAAGACCTGCACTGGGCCGACCCGGCGACCTGCGAACTCCTCCGTTACCTGAGCACACACCCGGTGGAAGGGCTGGCCGTGGTGCTGACCGCGCGTACGGCGACACCGGGAAGCAGTACGCCGATCCACGACGCCCTGGCGCGGACTCCCCCGTGGAGCGTCACGCGCGTTGCGCTCGGCCCGCTGGACGCCGACGACGTACGCCGGCTGGCGGCCCGCACCCTGCGGCTCGACGATCCGCCGCAGCAGCTGACCGCCACCCTGCTCGACCGCACCGCCGGCATCCCGTTCGTGGTCGAGGAGGTGCTGCGTACGCTCGCCGAGCGGGGCGGCGACCCGTTGGCCGACGACAGCGTCCCGTTCGTCCTCCGTGACGTGCTGCTCTGGCGGCTGCGCCCGCTCGACGAGGCCACCCGGGAGGTGCTCGGCGCGGCGGCCGTACTGGGGATGGCGCCCGATCAGCGCATCCTCGCCTCGGTGCTCAGCCTGGACCGGATGGCGATCGGCGCTGCGTTGACCACCGCACACCGGGCGGGCCTGCTGCACGACGCCGGGGACGGTCTGCGGTTCCGCCACGACCTGGCCCGACAGGTGGTGTACGACCTGGTGCCCCGGGAGAGCCGGGAGTGGCTGCACCTGCGGGTGGCGCGAGTGCTGGAACAGGAACTGCCGAGGCCGGTGGCTCAGCTGGCGCACCACTACCGTCGGGCCGGCAGCGGGGCCGACTTCGTCCGCAACGCCGAGGCCGCCGCCGACCTGGCCACCGAGCGCGGCGACGACGCGACCGCCGCCAGCTTCCTGCTCCAGACGATGGACATCGCCGAGCTGCCCCGGCCGGTACGGGTTCGGCTCGCCGCCAAGCTGGGCCGGTCGGCCATCGACGGACTCAGCCAGGCCGAGGCGATCCCGGTGCTGGAACGGCTGCTCGCCGACCGGCGGCTGCCGCCGGGCGCCCGAGGTGAGCTGGGTCTGGTGCTCGGCCGGATGCTGCGGCAGCAGGGCGAGGCGCTGCGCGGGTACACCGAGATCGAGCGTGCCGTGCCGTACCTGCGCGCACCGCGCCGCAAGGCCCCGGCGCTCGCGGTGCTGGCGGCCCCCGACACCGTCGTCGGCCGGCACGTCGACGACCACCTGGCCAGGTGCGCGGAGGCGGAGACCGCCGCGGCGGCCAGCGGCGATCCGGCGGCGCACCTCGCGGTCCGCATCGCCCGAGCCTCGCTGCTGCTGGAGTTGGGCGACCCGGCGGCCTGGGCGATCATCTCCGAGTTGCGCGCGTCCGCCGAGTTGGCCGACCGACCCCGCGAGCATGCGCGGGCCTGCCTGAACTGGGCACAGGGCGCGCTGCACGCCGGCCACCCGGAGCAGGCCGACGCGCTGCTGGCGGCCGGTCGGGCGCTTGTCGACGAGACCGGGTACGAGCGGCTGACGTCCCTGGTGGAGGCGACCGAACTGTCACTGGACCGGGCCGCCGGCCGGCTGGACGGGCTCGCCGAGCGGCTCAGCCGGCTGGTCGCCAACGCCGAGCGGATGCCGGTCACCCTGCTGGACGCGCGGGCCGAACTGGCGACCGTGCTGGCCCGTACCGCCGGCAGCGACGAAGGCAGCACCGACTTCGAGTACGCGGGACGGGCCTTGCGGGAGGTGGTGGCCGACGCCCGGCGGGTCGGTGCGATCTGGCCGCTGGTGCAGGCGCTCTCGGCGCTGGCCCGGCTCACAGTGGCCGGGCGTCCGGACGAGGCCACCCGGCACGCGGCGGAGGCGCTGACGCTGGTACGCGGAAAGGGCATCCTGGTGTGGGCCGCCGAGGCCGTGTTGGTGCTGGCAGAGGCGGCAGCCGCAGCCGGTGATCCGGGGCGGGCCGCGGGAGCGGTAGCCGAACTGGAGGCCGGGATCGCGGGCCGGGACGCGCCGCTGGCCCAGGCCGCCCTGCGCCGATGCCGGGAACTCGTCCCGGCCTGAGCCAGGTGATTGGGTGGCGGGCCGCCGGTCGACGGCCCGCCACCGTGGATCAGAGGACGATCTGGTGCACCCGGTCGTCCACGCCGCGTACCGCCAGCCAGGCGCTGCCGTTGGCACCGGCGGCGGCCCCGGGGGCGCCCCGGAACGCGTCGGTGGTGAACTCACCGCGTCGGAACCAGCCGCCCCAGGCACCGTCGGCCAGATTGCGCTGCCAGAGGCGGTTGTCGGCGGCCAGCGCGAACAGGTAGACCCGGCCGGAGGTGGCGAGCAGGGTCGGGCTGCCGCTGGTGGTGCCGCCCAGGTTGGTCCAGGCCGACCAGGTGGTGCCGGTCCGGCTGCTCCACCACACCTCGTCGGTGCGGCTGCGCACTGCCACGTGCAGCACGCCGGCGTCGTCGACGACCGCGCTCGGCCGACCGTAGAACGGCCGGTTCTCGGGAGCACCGACGCCGGTCCAGCCGGCGCTCGGCGTACGTGACCAGAGCTTGCCGTCGGCACCGCGGGCGACGAGCGTCCATTGGGTCGGGCTGGTCCAGGCAACAGTGGGCGCGTCGGTCAGCGTGCCACCGAGGCTGCGCCACGGCCCCCAGCTGCCGGCGACGTAACTGCGCTGCCAGGCGGCGTTGTCGGTGCCGCGGACGAAGACGTCGAGCCGCCCATCGGCGGAGCCGTACGCCGCCGGCTGGCCGAGGATCCGGCCGCCGACCGGGCCGCCGAGGGAGGTCCACCGGCTCCCCCAGGTCGCGCCGGTGCGGGTGTTCATCGCCAGCGCACCGGAAGCGTCGCGGACGAAGGCGGTGGCGTGCGTGTCGTCGACCCGGACCAGCGCCGGGCTGGCGCTGGCGGTGCCACCGAGGTCGGCGCCGGCGACCTGGTCGGTGCCGGTCAGGCCGAGCATGGCCACCCCGTGCGCGGGCACCTCGACGGTGTATGAGCCCGTGAACGGCTGCTCGCCCGGGGTGCCCGGCTGGGCGTCCACGGTGGAGCGGGACCACAGGTCACGGACCTTGACCGACCCACCGAGGGCGACGTCGGCGAAGTTCACCGTGATCTGCTGGGCGGTGTCGTGCCGGTTGAGCAGCGCCACGGCCCGCTTGCCGGAGCCGGCGAGCACCTTGCTCCAGACCTGCGCGTCGGTGCCGGTGTCGGCGACCTTGACGCCCTGCCGGACCAGCGGGTCCTGGTCCACCGCGATGATCTCCGGGTTGGTCAGCGCCGAGATCATCTCCTTCGGCAGGCCACGCGGATCGGAGCCGATCACCAGCGGCGCGGCCATGATGGCCCACATGCCGAGCTGCGTCTTGGACTCGTCCAGGCTCAACTCGTACCCGCCGCCGGGCAGCGGGCGCATGGGCAGCAGGTAGTCCGGGTCGTTGTAGTGCCCCGGCCCGGTGGCCGCCGGGTGGTACGCGTTGACGTCCATGTTGCGCAGCACCCACGGGTACGCCCACTGCGGGCTCGGGTCGGTGAGCCCCACGTCGGTGTAGGTCCGCCACGAGTCGGCGATGGTGGGCGCGTACGTGTAGCTCCAGGTGGAGAGCTGCTCCGGGGTGTACGGGCCACCGCCCCAGTCCGAGCTGACCGGGTTGCAGATGTTGAGCAGCATCGGCCGGGGCGACTGGCGTACCGCCTCGGCCAACTCCCGGAAGGTGGTCTCCGGGTCGAGGCCGGCGGCCCGGCCGCAGAGCCAGTCGGCCTTGAGCGCGTCGAAGCCCCAGCCGGCAAACTGGGCGATGTCCGCCTGGTAGTGGCCGTTGCTGCCGAGCCCACACTGCCCCGGCAGGTACGGGCCGGCGTCGGTGTAGATGCCGGCCTTCATCCCCTTGCTGTGGATGTACGCGGCCAGCGCCGCCATTCCACCGGGGAAGCGGGCCGGGTCGGCGACGAGCTGACCGGCCTCGTTGCGCGGGGTGGGCGCGGCCCAGTTGCCGTCGATCCAGACGTAGGTGTAGCCGGCGTCCCGTAGGCCACTGTGGACCATGTAGTCGGTGACCGCCCGTACTTCGGCCTCGGTGGGATCGCCACCGAGGCCGAAGTAGGTGTTCCAGCCCTGGTAGGGCGTCGGGGCGAGGCCGCTGTTGAAGAAGGTCGGCGCGCCCTGGTCCTCCGCGCCGGTGGCCGCCGGGGCGTGGCCGGGGCGACCGGGCCCATGACCGGCCTGCGGCGAGCCGGCGTGGGGTGAGGCGACGTGGGGTGGGCCGGCCATCGCCGGCATCGGGCTGGCCAGGCCCAGGCCGAGCACGGCCAGGGCAGCGGTCAGCGGTCGGTTCAGGCGCATGGAGGTACTCCTGTCCCTCGGGGGTGGGGTGGTGGTGCTCCGATCTCAGTCGCGGGTCAGCACGATGAGGTCGGCGTCGTGGGTCGCGCTCCACTGCACGGGCAGACCGACAGTGGCGAGGTGGCTGCCTGAGTAGTGCCGGTCGCCGTGCGCGTAACGGGCCGTCGGGTCGAGGCCGCGCAGGGGCAACCGGACCGGGCGGGACGGAAGCAGCCCGGCACCGTCGAGCCGGCCGGTGTGCCAGGCCAGGACGACCACCCGGTTCTCGTCCGGCGCGGTGTACTGCACCGCGCAGCGGGCCTGGTCGGGGCCACCGATCAGGTGCACCTCGCCGTGCGTGACGACGTCCCGGATCTCCTTGT
The DNA here is from genome assembly GCF_042869175.1 of Micromonospora sp. NPDC007208. Taxonomy (NCBI): domain Bacteria; kingdom Bacillati; phylum Actinomycetota; class Actinomycetes; order Micromonosporales; family Micromonosporaceae; genus Micromonospora; species Micromonospora sp. NPDC007208. The sequence goes on from NZ_JBIAFG010000008.1 coordinate 272,465, forward strand.
AGCGGGCGATCCAACCGGCCGCCTCGACCCGCTCGGCCGGGGTCCACGCCCGGATGTCCGCGCCGATGCCGAGCACACCCGCCATCGCCAGGACGAACCGGAACGCCAGCGTTCGGGGTCGCGGGTCGAACAGGCCGGGCGCGTCGGTGACCCAGGAGCTGAGCAGGTGCGGGGCGTTGGCGTGCAGGAAGCCGTACTGGATGGCCAGCCGGTCCAGTGGACCGGTGTTGTCGCTGGGCCAGAAGACGTCGGCCCGGGCGGCCATCGCCAGGTCGGTCCGCGCGCCCCCGCCGGCGCACGCCTCGATCAGCACCCCGGGGTGGTCCCGGCGCAACCGCTCGTAGATGCGGTGCAGGTTGGCGACGTGCGCGCCGTCCAGGTCGAGCGGGCCGACCCCACCGGGTCGACCCGGTTCGGTACGCGGCCGGTTGAAGTCCCACTTCAGGTAGTCGATGTCGTACCGGCGCAGCAGACCGTCGACTGTGGAGTGGACGAACTCGGCGACCTCCGGCCGGCCCAGGTCGAGCAGGTACTGGTTGCGGACCGGGGTGAGCGGCCGGCCGTCGACCGAGTAGACCCAGTCCGGGTGCTCGGCGTACAGGGAGGACTTCGGGTTGACGCACTCCGGCTCGACCCAGAGCCCGAAGTTCAGCCCGAGCGCGCGGACGTCGGCGATGAACGTGTCGAACCCGGCCGGGAACTTCGCCGGGTCGGGTGTCCAGTCGCCCAGCCCGGCGGTGTCGTCGTTGCGGCCCACGAACCAGCCGTCGTCCACGACGAACGTCTCCACGCCCAGTTCGGCGGCGATTCGGGCGAGCGCGAGCTGACTCTGCGCCTCGACCGCGAAGTAGGTGGCCTCCCAGGAGTTGTAGAGCACCGGGCGGGGGCTGAGCCGCTCCCCGGCCAACAACCGCTGGTGGGTGTGCCAGACCCGGGCCAGCCCGTCCAGGCCGTCCGGGCTGTACGCCCCGGTGGCCACCGGCAGGGTCAGCCGCTCGCCGGCGGCCAACTCCAGCGGGCCGTCGACCAGCTGACGGCCGACCCGGACCCGGGTCAGGCCGCCGGTGTCCCGCTCGGCGCTGATCTCCCACGAGCCGGTCCAGGCCAACGCCATCCCCCACGCCGGCCCGACCGGCTCGGCGGTGTCGCGCACGGCCAGCCAGGGCACGTGCAAATGCCCGGGTACGCCCTGGGAGCTGCCGATGCTGAAGGTGCCGTGGCCCAGCTCGACGTGGGAGAGCTGGAACTCCTGCTCCCACTGCCCCCACTGGTGGCTGAGCAGCGCGCCGTGGGGTGTCGGTACGCAGAACCCGCCCGATCCGGCCCGGACGACCCGCAGCGCGTCGGTGCCGTCGTTGGTCAGCTCGACCCACCGCTGCACCACGTCGGTGCCGACGGGCACCCGGTAATGCACGGTGGCGCGCAGCCCGGTGACCGGGTCGGCGAACTCGACGGCAAGCTCCCGCTGGTCGGCGTCGACCCGCGCGTCGGTGTGCGTGAAGCCCACCCGGCGCTGCCCGTTCGAGGTCTCGATCACCAGGTCGGCGCCGGTGAACGGGCGGTCGGCGTCGGTGGCGTACTCGATGGGGGCGGCGTCCCCGGCGGTGAGGAACGGGACCGGGCCGTCGTAGGCGACCGGCGAGGGCCCGTCGGAGACGCCGTGCGGCCCCCACGCGACAAGCTCCAGCCAGCGACCGTGCCCGGGCACCGTCACTGTGTACTCGGTGTGCGTGCCCCGCAGCGTCCAGCGCTGCCCGGTCTCGGCGGTCACTTGACCGCTCCGAGCGCCAGGCCGGAGACGAAGTGCCGCTGGAAGCGGAGGAACACCGCGACGGTGGGGACGGCCGCGATGACCGTACCGGCGGCGATGACGTTCCAGGACGAGACGAACTGGCCCTGGAGGGCGAGCAGCGCCGGGGTGACCGGCATGTTGTCATCGGTACGCAGCACGGTGATCGCCCAGAGCAGGTCGTTGAAGATCCAGGTGAAGGAGAGCGCCCCGAGAGCGGCCAGCGCGGGTCGGGTCAGCGGCAGCATCACCCTGGTGAAGATCTGCGCCGTGCCGGCGCCGTCGATGGTGGCCGCTTCCTGGATCTCGCCCGGCAGGTCCCGCATGAAGCCGTGCAGGACGAAGGTGTAGAAGCCGAGACCGAAGCCGACCTGCACCGCGATCAACGCCCAGAGCGTGTCGTACAGGCCGGTCAGCTCGCTGAACTTGGCCACCGGGATGAGCAGGATCTGCGGTGGGAGCAGGTTGCCGGCGAGCATCAGCAGCAGGATCGTCCGCCGCCCGGGGATCCGGAAGCGACTCAGCGCGAAGGCGGCCATCGCGGCCAACGCCAGGCTCACCAGCACCGACGGGACGGTGACAAGCATGCTGTTGATCAGCGCGCGCAGCTCGCCGCCGTCGGTCCACGCCTGCCGGTAGGTGTCCAGTGTGAACGACCGGGGCAGACTGCCCACGCCGTGCGCCGCGATGTCGTCGAACGACCGGGTGGACATCACCACCACCCAGAGCACCGGGCCCAGCCAGAGCAGCGAGAGCAGGATCATGCCGGTGTGGAAGGCCCCGGTACGGAGCTTGTTCATGACGCTTCCTCCCGGAACGCGCGGACCAGGTAGCCGAGGATGACGGCCAGCGCGAGCACGAAGATCACGACAGCGATCGCCGAGGCGTAACCCAGCCGCAGGCTCTGGAACGCGGTCGAGTACATGTAGGTGCTGAGCAGCTCCGACGAGTGGTACGGCCCACCCTTGGTCAGCGACCAGACGATGTCGAACGAGCGCAGCGAGTCGATCACGATGACCGACAGCACGACGGCGTTGACCCCCTTGAGCTGGGGAATCGTGACGTGCCGTAGCCGCTGCCAGGCGTTGGCGCCGTCCATCCGGGCCGCCTCGTGCAACGCCGGGTCGATCGCCTTCAACCCGGCCAGGAACAGCACCATCACGTAGCCGATCTGCCGCCACAGCGCGGGCAGGATCACCGCGTACAGGGCGGTCTGCGGGTCGGCGAGCCAGGGCCGGATCAGCTGCTCCAGGCCGACCGCCCGCAGCAGCGTGTCGGCGATGCCGTCAGGCTGGTAGAAGACCCGCCAGACCAGCGCGGTCACCACCAGTGAGAACACCACAGGGGTGAACAGCGCGGCCCGGTAGAAGCCGACACCACGCCGCTCCTTCTGCAGGACCAGCGCCATCCCGAAGCCACCCAGCACGGAGAGGCCGCCGAAGAGCACCAACCAGATCACCGTGTTGACCAGCGCACCCCGGAAGGTGGCGTCGCCGGCCAGCTCGACGTAGTTGTCGGTGCCGACGAAGGTCGGCGGCGTCATCCCGTCCCAGCGGGTAAGGGAGAACCAGAAGCCCTGGATCGCCGGCCAGAAAACCCAGACGCTCTCGACCGCGAACGGCACGAGGACGAACGCCACCAGCAGCGGCGACAGTCGAGCCGACCGTCGCCGCCGCCGGGTGGGGGTGACCGAAGTCGTGGAGATCGTTGCTGTCACGTCAGCCCTTGAAGACCTTCTCGGCGCCGGCCTGCCACTCCCGCAGGATCGCGTCGATCTGGTCCGGCTTGTCGATGAACTTGGTCAGCGCGGTGTCCGCGGTCGGCTGGAGCGCGTCGCTGGAGTCGCGGTTGAAGAACTGGGTCAGCTCCTTGGCCTCGTTCAGCATCGCCTTGCCCTTGACCACCAGCGGCGAGTCGGACGCCTTGGCCTTGGGGTTGGCCGGCAGCACGATGCCGGAGCTGGCCTTGACGTACGCCTCCTGGGCCTCAACCCCGGCCAGGTAGCTGAGCAGGGCCCTGGTGCCGGTCGGGTTGGCGGTCTTCGCGCTGGCGAAGAAGCCGTCGGTCGGTGCCTCCTCGGCCAGCGGCACCGCCGGGTCGATGATCGGGAACCGGAAGAAGTCCAGGTCGCCGAGCGCGTCCTTGGGTGCGGCGTCGGCGAAGAAGGTGCCGATCAGGAACATGCCGGTCTTGCCGGCCAGCAGCGCGGTGGTCGCCTCCTGGAACGGGTACGCCTTGCCCTTGGGGTCGAAGTAGGGCAGGGCCTCGCGCCAGCGGGTGAAGACCGCCTTGACCTTCGGGTCGTCGAAGCGCTGCTTGCCGGCGAGCAGCTCGCGGTGGAACGGCGCGCCGTTGATCCGGATGTTGAGGTAGTCGAACCAGGCCGAGGCCACCCACGGGGTGTCGCCGAGGCCGATGCCGATCGGCGGGATGCCCTTGCTCTTCAGCGTCTCGCAGAGAGCCAGGAACTCGGTCCAGGTCTTCGGCTCCTGCACGCCCCACTTGGCGAAGTTGGACTTGCGGTAGAAGAAGCCCCACCAGTAGTTGTTCATCGGCACGAAGATCTGCTTGCCGCTGGCGTCGGTGGAGAGGGTGCGCAGCGACTGGGGGTAGTCGTCCAGCGACTTCCAGACCTCGGAGACGTCCAGCAACAGGTTCTTGCTGGCGTAGTCGTTGGCGACCGAGCCCGCGTACCAGGTGTAGAGGTCCGGCGGGTTGGCCGAGGTCAGGTAGGTCGGCAGCTGGGTCCGGAAGGTCTCCGAGGCGATCGTGTTGAGGCTCGCCGTGCCCTTGCCCTGCGCGTTGAAGGTCTCGATCAGCTTCTCCATCGCGGCCTTGGCCTGCGGCGAGGAGAGGTTGGACTGGATGGTGACCGCACCTGAGCCGTTGCTCGTCGTCGGCCCGCTGGCGGAGCTGGCGCACGCGCTGAGGAACGAGCTGGCGCCGAGCGCGCCCAGGCCGGCGAGCCCGAGGTGGCCAAGGAATCGCCGGCGACCGGGGTCGAAGTCGCTCACGGAGGTATCCCTTCCTTTACGACACTCAGCGTCACCACGCGATGTGTCGTCCATGTGAATGCTGTGACGAGAAGGTTGCATCGCCCCTCGTCGGCTGTCAAGATATCTTCGTAATTAATGATTAGATGAGACCAAGGCGGAGGTCAGGTGGATCAGCCTATGCGCCGGCTTGACGGCAAGAACGCGCTGGTCACTGGTGCGATGGGTGGGATCGGCGCGGCCATTGCCCGGCGGCTCGCCGCCGAGGGGGCAGGCGTCGCGCTGCTCGACGTGGCCGACCCGGCCCCGCTGGCCGAGGAACTGACCGCGCGCGGCCACCGTGCACTGTCCGTAATGGGCGATGTCAGCGACGAGGCCGACTGGACCGTCGCCGTGCACGCCGTTCGGGACCACCTCGGCCCGATCGACATCCTGGTCAGCACCGCGTACGCCGTGCGGGTCGCCCCGGCGCACGAGACCAGCCGCCAGTCCTGGGACCACCAGCTCGGCGTCAGCCTCACCGGCTCGTTCCTCGGCGTCCGCGCCTGCCTGGACGACCTGCGGGCACGCTCGGGCGCGGTGGTGCTGATCTCCTCGGTGCACGCGCTGGTCGGGTTGCCCGGCCGGCCCGCGTACGCCGCGGCCAAGGGCGGCCTGGTCGCGCTCGGCCGCCAACTCGCCGTGGAGTACGGCCCGCAGGTCCGGGTCAACACCGTGCTGCCCGGGCCGATCCTCACCGCCGCCTGGGCCGACGTGTCCGAAGAGGACCGGCAGCGCAGCGTCGCGGAGACCGTCGCGAAGCGCTTCGGCACACCGGACGAGGTGGCCGCCACTGTCGCCTTCCTCGCCTCGCCGGACGCCGCGTACGTCACCGGCGCGAGCCTCGTGGTGGACGGTGGCTGGACAGCGGTGAAAGCCTCGGCCTGAGAGATCGATACCGACCAGCGAAAAGGCCAGGAGCATTGGCACAGTACGCACGCCGCGGCGTCCACGGGCAGACCGTCGAAGCGATCGCCCGTCGCATCCTCACCGGCGAGATCGCCGCCGGCGCGACCCTCAACATCGTCGCGTTGCAGGAGGAGTTCGGCGTCAGCCTCACCGCGCTCCGCGAGGCGCTGAAGGTCCTCTCGGCGAAGGGCATCGTCGACGCCCGACAGAAGCGCGGCACCTTCGTCCGACCCCGTGCGGACTGGAACCTGCTCGACGGTGACGTGATCCGCTGGCAGTTCACCGAGGGCACCGACCAGCGGTTGCTCGACCAGCTGCACGAGGTACGCGCCATCATCGAGCCGGCCGCCGCACGGCTGGCCGCCACCCGGGCCACCGAGGACGACCTGACCGCCCTCGACCGGGCACTGGCCGAGATGGCCCAGGCCAACGGCGATCCCGCCGCCGCCATCGCCGCCGACCTCGCCTTCCACCGCGCGCTGCTCACCGCGACCCACAACGAGCTGCTGGAGCGGATGGAGGTGGTGATGGAGACCGGTCTCGCCGAACGGGACCGGCTGGTGCACGGCGGCACCGCGCACGACGACCCGGTGCCCAGCCACCGCGCGGTGGTCGACGCGCTGCGCGACCGGGACGAGACGGCGGCCGAGACCGCGATGCGTCAGTTGCTGGACAAGGCCGTCCGCGACGTCGAGAAGGCACGGGGACGAAGGGGCAGTCAGTGAAGATCGCGCGGATCGAGACCTTCCTGGTCGCGCCACGGTGGTTGTTCTGCCGGGTGGAGACCGACGACGGGCTGGTCGGGTGGGGTGAGCCGGTGGTCGAGGGCCGCGCCGAGGTGGTGCGCAGCGCGGTCGAGGTGCTCTCCGAATATCTGCTCGGTGCCGACCCCCTGCGCATCGAGCAGCACTGGCAGGTGCTCACCAAGGGCGGCTTCTACCGGGGCGGCCCGATCCTCTCCAGCGCGGTCGCCGGCCTCGACCAGGCGCTCTGGGACATCGCCGGGCAGGCGTACGGCGCGCCGGTGCACGCGCTGCTCGGCGGGCACGTGCGCGACCGGGTGCGGATCTACTCGTGGATCGGCGGGGACGAACCCGGCGAGGTGGCCGACGCCGCCGCCGCGCAGGTCGCCGCCGGCCTCACCGGGGTCAAGATGAACGCCTGCGGGCGGCTCTCGCCGATTCCCACCTCGGCCGAGGTGGACGCGGTCGTCGGCCGGGTGGCCGCCGCCCGCGAGGTGCTCGGCCCCGACCGGGACATCGCGGTGGACTTCCACGGTCGCGCCGGAATGGCCGCCGTCCGCCGGATCCTGCCCGAGCTGGCCGCCCTGCGCCCGTTCTTCGTGGAGGAGCCGGTCCTGCCCGATCAGGCTCACCACCTGCGCGACATCGTCGCCGGCACGCCGATCCCGGTGGCCACCGGTGAGCGGCTCTACGGTCGGTCCGAGTTCCTCGGACCGCTGCAGGCCGGGGTCGCCGTGGTCCAACCGGACCTGTCGCACGCCGGTGGGATCTCCGAGGTCCGTCGAATCGCCGCGCTGGCCGAGACGTACGGCGCGCTGCTCGCCCCGCACTGCCCGCTCGGCCCGATCTCCCTGGCGGCCAGTCTCCAGGTGGCCTTCGCGACGCCGAACTTCCTGATTCAGGAGCAGAGCATCGGCATCCACTACAACGCCGGCTCGGAGCTGCTGGACTATCTGGTCGACCCGGAGCCGTTCCGGTTCGTGGACGGGCACATCGCCCGCCTCGACCGGCCCGGGTTGGGCATCACTGTCGACGAGATGGCGGTCCGCAAGGCAGCGCAGACCCCACACGCCTGGCGCAACCCGGTCTGGCAGCACGCCGACGGGTCGTTCGCCGAGTGGTGACCGACGCGCGGCCGGTGGCCCTGCGGGTGGCGTACGACGCCGCGCACGGCGGCCGGTGGACGAGCCTGCACGGCGGTGGTCGGGAGTGGCTCTGGCGTGGCCCGGAACCCGGCCGGCACGAGGTACGCCCCGACGACGCGTTCGTCGACGCCGGCGGCCTGGAGGAGTGCCTGCCCACCGTGCGCGGCGAGCCGGACCACGGCGAGGTGTGGTCGCGGCCGTGGCGCAGCGCCGGCCCCGGCACCGTGGTCGTCGAGCGGCCGACGTTCACCCTCACCCGCCGGATCACCGACTCCGGCGGCGTGGTGGTGGCCGACTACCGGCTGGCCGCCGACCCGGGGTACCGGTTCGTCTGGGCCGCGCACGCCCTGCTCGACCTGTCCCCCACCGCCCGCCTGGACGCGCCCGCCGGCACCCCGACCCGGCTGCACCCGGAGGCCGCCGCGCTCCTGCCGCCGGGCGGCTGGCCCACCGGCGACCCGTGGCTGACCGGGCCGTGGCCGACACCGGCCGGGCTGACCCTGGACACGTTCGGGCCGGACGACGGGACCGCGCTCGGCGCGGTGCTGCTCGACTGCCCCCGGGTTCAGGTGCTCGACGGGGCCGACCGGTTGACCCTGGAGCTGGAGTGCGCCGGCCAGCCCCGCAGCACCGCGCTCTGGCGCAACCTGGGCGGCTGGCCGGCGAACCGCCCCTACCGCAGCGTCGGCATCGAACCGATGCTCGGCGCGGCCTTCGACCTGGCCGACGCCGGCCCCGATGACGCGGTGGCCGTCCCGGCCAGCGGCGAGGTCAGCTGGCGACTCACCATCTCCGCCCACCGCATCCACTGAGGACACGTGATGAACCTGCTCGACGAGCTGCGTACCCATCGACTGCTGGCCATCGTGCGCGGCCCGGACCCGGCGGCCGCGCTGGCCGCCGTGCTCACCCTGGCCGAGAGCGGCGTCGCCCTGGTCGAGGTCTCGATGACCAGCGCCGACGCGCTCGGCATCCTCCGCCGTGCCCGGGCCGCCCTCGGGCCCGACTTCGCCCTGGGCGCCGGCACCGTGCTCAGCGCCGAGGACGCCCGTGCGGCGGCCGACGCGGGTGCCGGCTTCCTGGTCACCCCGGCGATCGCACCGAGCCTCGCCGAGGGTGGCCGGCTCGGGCTGCCGGTGCTCGCCGGTGCCCTCACCCCCACCGAGGTGGTCCGGGCCACCGACGGGGGGGCCGCCGCGATCAAGCTCTTCCCGGCCTCCCTCGGCGGGCCCGACTACCTCGGCGCCCTGCGCGACCCGTTCCCCGGTACCGCGTTCGTGCCGGTCGGTGGGGTCGACGCGGACGGCGCGCGGCGCTACCTCGACCGGGGCGCGACAGCTGTCGGTGTCGGCTCCCCGCTGCTCGGTGACGCCGTCCGCGGCGGCGACCCGGCGGCGTTGCGGGAGCGCGCCGCCGCCTTCCTCGCGGCGGTCCGGCCATGACCGACCTGCTCACCCTCGGCGAGACGATGGCGGCGTTTCGCACCACCGGCCCACTGCGACTGGGTGGCACCGCCGGGATCTCCGTCGCCGGCTCCGAGTCGAACGTGGCGATCGGCCTGGCCCGGCTCGGCCACCGGGCCGCCTGGGTCGGTGTCACCGGCGCCGACGAGCCCGGCGAGCTGGTCCGCCGTACGCTGCGCGCCGAGGGTGTCGACCTGACCTGGTCCCGGGTCGACGAGACCGCCCCGACCGGGCTGATCCTCTTCGAGAACCGGGTCGCCGACATCAACCGGGTCACCTACCACCGCGCCGGGTCGGCCGGCTCCCGGCTGGGCCCCGCCGACGTGGCCCGGGCCTTCGCCGCTTCCGGGCCACCACCCCGGCTGCTGCACGTCACCGGCATCACCTGCGCGCTCGGCGTCGAGCCGTACCAGGCGGTGGTGGAGGCCGTGCGGCGCGCCCGCGCGGCCGGCGGCACGGTCTGCCTGGACGTCAACCACCGCAACCGGCTCTGGTCAGTGGCGGAGGCCGCTGCCGCGCTGCGCCCGCTGTTGCCGTCGATCGACCTGGTGATCGCCTCCGACGACGAGTTGGCCGTGCTGACCGACGCCGCCGAACCGGCCTCGGCGCTACTCTCGGCCGGCGTCACCGAGGTCGTGGTCAAGCACGGCGCCGGTGGAGCGACAAGCCACAGCGCGACCGGCACGATCCACCGTCCGGCCCGGACGGTGCCGGTGGTGGACACCGTCGGCGCGGGCGACGCCTTCGTCGCCGGGCTGCTCTCCGGCTGGCTGGACGGCGTCGACGCGCCGGCCCGACTGGACCGGGCCGTCACCACCGGCGCGTTCGCGGTCGCCACCCGGGGCGACTGGGAGGGTCTGCCCGACCGGGCCGAGCTGGCGCTGCTCGACCACGGCCCCGGCGGTACGGTCCGCTGACGATCCTTTGGAGGAGCACCATGGAGCTGACCGAGCCGACCGTCTGGAGCACCGACCGGCTGGAGTTGGGTGAGGGCCTGCGCTGGGTCGATGACCGGCTGGTCCTCGTCGACCTGCTGGCCGGGCGACTGTTGGAGACCGACGGCGACGCCCCGACCCCGCTGCGGGAGCTGCGCCGCCTCGACATGCCGCTCGGCGCGGTCGCCCCGGTGGCCGACCGACCGGGTGAATGGCTGGCCGCCGCCGGGACCGGTGTCACGGTGCTACCCGCCGCCGGCGACCCCCGACCGGTCGTCGAACTGGTCGCCGACGCGCCCGAGCCGACCCGGATGAACGACGCGGTCGCCGACCCGCACGGCCGCTTCTGGGCCGGCAGCATGACGTACGCGATGGTGCCCGGCGGGGGCACGCTGTTCCGCCTCACTCCGGGCGCCGAGCCGGTCCCCGCGGTGACCGGGTTGACCATTCCGAACGGGCCGGCGTTCGACGCGACCGGCACCACCATGTACCTGGCCGACACCCCACGCGGCGAGATCGACCGGTTCACCGTCGACCCCGCCACCGGCGCCGTGTGCGGGCGGGAGCCGTTCCTGCGGCTGTCCCCCGCCGACGGCGGCCCGGACGGCATGACGCTCGACGCGGCCGGCCACCTCTGGATCGCGTTGTGGGGCGGTTCCGCGGTACGCCGCTACCGGCCGGACGGCACCCTCGACCGGGAGATCCGGCTGCCGGCCAAGCAGCCCGCCGGTATCTGCCTGGGCGGGCCCGACCTGCGGCGACTCTTCATCGGCACCGCCCGGGTGGGGCTGGACGCGGCGGGCCCGCAGGACGGCGCGCTGCTCGCGGTCGACGTCCCGGTGCCCGGCCTGCCCGCCGCGCGGGCCAGCGCACCAGCGAGCTGATCGGAGGCATACCGGACGCCAGGGCGGGAACAACCGCCCCGAAGCGCGGTAGCAGCCGACCGGTAGGGAGCGAGCCGATGAACACCGTGGAGCGGACGTCATGAACGGGCCGGTCGGCGACGAGCCGATGGGCGAGCTGGAGCTGGTGCACACCTTCACCGGCCCGATGCCGACCGGGGTGAGCGTCTCGCACCGGGGTCGGATCTTCGTGAACTTCCCCAAGTGGGGTGACGAGGTGCCGGCCACCGTCGTCGAGTTGCGCGACGGAAGAGAGGTGCCCTACCCCGACCAGGCGTGGAACGACCCGTCCGGCGACGACGACGCGGGCGCGTTCGTCTCGGTGCAGAGCATCGTGGTGGACCCGGCCGACCGGCTCTGGGTACTGGACACCGGCAGCCCGATGTTCCAGCCCACGAAGCCGGGCGGCCCGAAGCTGGTCCGGATCGACCTGGACACCGACACGGTCGCCCAGGTGATCACCTTTCCGGCGGACGTGGCGCTGCCGACGACGTACCTCAACGACGTCCGCTTCGACCTGCGGCGGGGCGAGGCGGGGGTCGCGTACATCACCGACTCGGCGGACTCCGGGCCGAACGGGATCATCGTGGTGGACCTGGCCAGCGGAGCCTCCTGGCGGCGGCTGCACGACCACCCGTCCACCAAGGCGGAGCCGTTGAAGAACTACCGCCCCTTCGTCGAGGGCCGGCCGTTCCTGGAACGGCCGGCCGACGGCCCGCCGAAGCCGGTGAGCATGGGCTCGGACAGCATCGCCATCTCGGCCGACGGCAGCCGGCTGTACTACGCGCCGCTGATGTCCCGACGCCTGCACAGCGTGTCCGCCGAGGCGCTGGCCGACCCGTCGGTCACCCAGGAGGCGGTGGCGGCCACGGTCGTGGACGAGGGGGACAAGGCCACCGGGTCGGACGGGTTGGAGTCCGACGACGCCGGGCGGATCTACCTCACCTCGTACGAGCACAACGCGGTGCTGCGTCGCCTGCCCGACGGCGAGTACGAGACGCTGGTGCACGACCCGCGCCTGCTCTGGCCGGACACCATGTCGGTGGCCACCGACGGGTACCTTTACGTCACCGCCAACCAACTGCACCGGCAGCCGCAGTACCAGCGGGGCAAGGACCTGCGGCGCAAGCCGTACGCGCTGTTCCGCACCCGCATCGACGCCGGCCCGGTACTGCTGCGCCCCTGAGCAGGGGCGGCGTCGCGCAGAAATTCGCGCCGATCTTGCAGTTGCGGTCATCGATATGGGTCGGATGCACCTTTTGCCGGGACAGAAAGTGCAAGATCGCGGAGCGGAGGCAGTCCGGGTCTGGCGATCTCGGCAATCTGACTCTGGCCGAAGCGCTCGGTCTACCCACGCGGGCCGCGTTCGTCCACGCGATCGAGTGACCTTCCTGCCCGTCGAGACGGCGGACATCGTCCTGCTGGAATTAGCCGCCTACTCGCCGAAGGCGCATACCCCGACGCAATCTTGGACAGTTTCCGTCAGCTCCTAACTATTGAGTCCCATGACATCTGTCAGTGTTGAAGTCCCGATACATGTGTCAGTTGGTTGGGATCTTGGGTGTGCTGGTAGATGGTGCCTGGCA